>JBJEFM010000081.1:0-6905 GCA_051874035.1 Bacillus sp. (in: firmicutes) | reverse complement strand
ACCATGTATATATACAAGTAGACGGAAAGAATCCGGAAGTACAGCCGAAAGCATTCGCGAATAGCGCCAAAAAGAAAGTGACAGCTTCACTTGTAAACGTAGGAAAAGCTTCTGTGAAAGAAATCGGGAATGTCAAAGGAAAAATTGCCTTGATTGAACGCGGCGACCTTACATACGCTGAAAAGATTAAGAATGTACTGGATAAAGGCGCAATCGGCGTAGTCATGTATAATAATGCATCCGGAAACAATTTCGGGCAGGTCAGGGAAGGACAAGATATCCCTGCGGTCGCCATTACAAAAGAAGCAGGATTAAAGTTAGTGGAACAAGCAAAAACAAAAATATGGAAATTACGTTGGATGTCGATGTGGAAAAAATCGAAAAAACATCATATAACGTCATCGCTTCCCTTAAGCCGAAAAAAGAGAAAGATACGAACCAAATCATCACTGTCGGCTCCCACCACGATTCCGTTCCGGCCAGTGTCGGAGCGAATGACGATGCTTCAGGCGTTTCAGCCGTGCTTGAACTGGCAAGGGTCTTCGCAAAAATACCGATCGATACAGAAATCCGCTTCATCACATTCGGTTCTGAAGAAAGAGGCTTAGTTGGTTCTTCCTATTACGCCGCTTCCCTGGAAAAAGAAGAGGTTGCTAAAATGGTGGGCCACTTCCAAATGGACATGATCGGCGCCAGTGACGCCGGCGCGAATAAGCTTTATGGCGGGTTAATCATGTACACTATAGACGGCAAGAAGAATTTCGTAACAGATATAAGCGCTGCTGCGGGGGCCAAAATCCGTTCAGAAGGCATCCCTTATGGACAGCTGGGCCGAAGCGACCATCAGCCATTCCATGAATTAGGTATTCCGGCAGCTTTATTTATCCACTCGCCGGTCGAACCTTCCTACCATCAACCAACAGATACGATTGATAAGATCAGTAAAAATAAATTACAGCAAGTGGCTGAAATTGTCGGCTCTTCCGTTTATCAAATCGCCCGTCCGGAACCCCCCGCACTGCCGGATGTAAGGGTTGCTGAAGACTTGGTGCCATATCCATTCGAAGAGCGCCCGGTGCAATAAGTATCCTTTTTTGTAAAAAACAGAAGCAACCAGGCAATAAATTGTTCCCGGCTGCTTCTATTTCATTATGGCTTTAATACCACTTTAATGCATTCATCTTCATGGTCATTGAATATTTGGTAAGCTTCACTTGCTTTTTCCAAAGGAACTCTATGAGTGATGATTTCGGTAGGGTCGATTTCTCCCTTCATAATCATGTCGAACATTTTCGGCATATAGTGGATAACAGGCGCTTGTCCGCTTTTGATTGTCAAATTTCTTTCGAAGATATTACCGAGAGGGAACATATTATATACAGAACCATATACCCCTGTCAGTTGGATGGTGCCGAATTTACGGACCGCTTCAATGCCCATTTTAATAGGGCTTAATGTGCCTCCTTGCAGTTTCAGCTTCTGTTCGATCGCTTCTAGCGCCGATTTTTTGCCGTCCATGCCGACACAGTCGATTACAACATCGGCACCGCCTTGCGTGATTTCCCGTAAATACTTGCCTGTGTTATCATAATCCTCGAAGTTAATGATTTCCACATTATTCATTTGTTTCGCTTTTTGCAGGCGATATGGCAGATTATCGACAGCAATTACCCGTTTTGCCCCTTTCATCCATGCGAATTTCTGAGTCATCAACCCGACAGGGCCGCAACCGAGGACTACAACTGTATCTCCTTCTTTCATGCCGGCATGTTCAATGCTCCAATAAGCAGTCGGCAGAACATCCGACATAAATAGAAGCGCTTCATCCTCTAATTCACATGATTCAGGAATAACGAAGGGCATAAAGTTGCCATAAGGCACGCGTAAATATTCCGCTTGCCCCCCTTGATAATCTCCATAGCGCTCCGTATATCCGAAATAAGCTCCTGTATCCGGCTCTTCTAAAGAGTTGGCATTATCGCACTGGCTTTCCATATGATTCTCGCAATAGTAACAATGGCCGCATGATACATTGAACGGAAGAACAATACGATCGCCTTTCTTCACGCGCGTTACATCCGGACCCACTTCTTCCACAATCCCCATCGGTTCATGCCCGATAATGTAATCCTTTGCTGTCGGAATGGCCCCTTTATAAATATGAAGATCAGAACCGCATATGGCTGTTGATGTGATGCGCACAATGATATCTTCATTCGATTGTATTTTCGGTGCTTCTACGTCTTTGACCTGTATATCTTTCGTACCTTGGAATGTTACTGCTTTCATATTCTCATCCTCCTTCTGTTTACATCCATCTATACCCATCAGAAGGATTAGCCACTCTTCTTTCAAACGATTAATTACGATAATCATGTTGATAAGCTATATTTCGAACCTGAATAAAGATTCTTCATCGCTTGTTTCTTTGGAATATTCCCACATACCGCTATATGTGCTGCAACACATTGAAATAACGGTCCTTTGTAATATGGTAATATTTATTCATCACTTTCTTCCCTTCCAAAAGCGGAAGTGTATTCTCCCTAGTAAACTGATAACTGAAGTTACATTTCTCTATCACTCTCCGGGACTTCTCATTAAAATCAAAGTGGCCGCACCACAAAAGATCTAAATCCCTTTCTTCAAAACAATATTGAATAACCCTGTTTACCGCTTCAGGAGCATAACCGAAGCCCCAATAAGCCGGATGAATGACATAGCCCACTTCCAATTGACTCAAATGCTTGAGCGATTCATCCGGAAAACGGGCATGCAACCCTAAACTTCCAATTACTTTCCCCTCTTCTTTCAGCACAATGGCATATACATCGTCTTGAGCAATAAACATCCGAATCACAGATTTACTTTCTTCCTCGCTTTTATGAGGAGGCCACCCTGCATTCGGCCCTACTCTTTCATCTTTAGCATATTCATATAGATCAGAGTAGTCCGATTCTTTCCAATTTCTTAGTACCAGTCGGCTGCTTTCCAATAGTTTCATAGTTCCATCACTCTCCCGATTATACAATTGGCGCTTTTCTTATAGCCATTTTAACATTTTTCTCAATCATCTCACTATTCTTTTTCTTCTTTATTCCAGTTAAAACCTATATTGCCATGGAATATTTTACATCTATTATTACCATGTTTATGTTGTTATGATATTTTTTGTGCTAATTAATCAAATCGGAGGTTTATGCAACATGAAAAAATTCATCTTAGCCGGTACTGTTGCTACTTCACTATTATTTTCAAGCGAAGCACTAGCAGCAGACTACACGGTGAAGTCGGGGGACTCACTGTGGTCTATTTCACAAAATTATAATGTTACTGTTAATAACTTAAAAACATGGAATAATTTAATAAGTGATGTTATTTACCCTGGACAAGTCTTAAAAACTAGCGTTTCAACTAATCAGAATAATTCCACTTCCAAAACATATACAGTTGTAAAAGGTGATACACTCGGTAAAATCGCTAAGAAGTTCAACACGACCGTGTCTCAATTACAAGCTTTAAACCCATCTATCACAAATGTTAATGTCATTCATATCGGTCAAGTAATCAAAGTTTCAGGCAGTGCCGCATCTACTACTACGCCTAGCGTAAGCACCCCTTCCACTTCTTCATGGGAAAAGAAGGCTGATGCAATTATTAACACAGGCAAGAAATATTTAGGCGCTGCATACTTATATGGTGCATCTCCTAATCAAACCGATGCTTTCGATTGCTCCAGCTTCACACAGCGTGTATTCGCAGAAAACGGCATCACATTGCCTAGAACATCTGTTGAGCAATCAAAAGTCGGCCAAACTGTTTCTTTATCCAATATCAGAAAAGGCGATTTAATCTTCTTCGATACAGATTATAATGGTGTAATCAACCACGTTTCCATTGTAGTCGACAGCTCTACGATTCTTCATTCCGCGAGCTCTAAAGGTGTTTCAATCGCTTCTTATAATAGTTACTGGAAACCTCGTGCCGTTAAAGCTGTACGCCTGTTTTAATAGATTATATGAGTACTAAAAAACATCGCCCAAAGTGATGATCACTTTGGGCGATGTTTTTTAGTACTGCCATGTTATAACTCTATTTCTCTTAATGAGTTGTTCTTGGTTGGTGTACTTCATGAGTTACTCTATCATTTGATTTGAATAATAACCCTAAATTAATTAAACCAGCAACACCGACTAGCACGTAAACGATTCTAGCCAATATGGCGTCTGTACCACCGAAAAGAGTAGCAACTAAATCAAATTGAAATAACCCGACCAGCCCCCAATTGATAGCACCGACAATCGTTAAGACAAGAGCTCCTTTTTGTAATCCCGTCATTGTTTTACCTCCTGTTCTTATTATTAACTTGCTTAGGTTATACATAGCCTGGTTTAGCTAAAAATAAACATTTTTCACTTATAAATCCAGAAAATCCACCTATCCCCCCCTTCTGCATCCTAGGCAAAATCAAGAAGTTGAAGAATGCTATATGCAATATTTCGTTCCTTCCCTTTAAGCGGGTAACAATGCATATGGATTGCCGGATTGAAGTTCAATTCAATAATGGAATAGGACGATTGTTCATCGGCCGCATCTTCAATCATCATATCCACTCCGCATATATGGGCGCCCACTGCTTTAGCAGCTGAAACGGCCAATTTTTTGAAGCGCTCCGGTATATCGTCCGTCACATCTATACTTTCCCCGCCTGTCGATACATTGGAATTCTCGCGCAGATATTGAAGCTGCCCCTTTTCTAAAATACTGCTCACCGTCAACCCGTGCTGCCTTAGGAATAAGATTACATGATCATCGATTTCAATTTGCTCAAGCGGTGTTTTATATCCTTTGCCCCGCAGTGGATTCAGATTTTCACGTGTAATTAATTCAGAAATGGTTGACTTACCGTCGCCCATTATATTCGCGGGAATTCTATGCAAAACGGCGACAGTTTCTCCGCCGATGACCAGAAAACGATATTCTTTTCCTTTTATGAAGGGTTCTATAAGCACTGTTCCATCCTGTTTGAATGCTATTTCGAGCGCCTTTTTTACATCCTGTTTGCTTGCTCCGTCCGGAAATACCGATACCGCTAAGCCGAAATTAGTGGACTTGGGCTTAATGGCTACAGGCCGATTCTCCCATTTGTCAAGTGCTAAAACAGCTTTCGCCATATCATCGAATTCCTCTCCCAATGGTACAGAAATGCCGTTCTGGTGAAGAATTTGCTTTGTGACCGTTTTATTCTCCATCACCAAAACTGCAATATAGGAATCTTTATTTGTTTTCGTAGCTTGCTTAACGAGTTGAACATTACCGCCTTTCGTCAACTTCAGAAAATTTTCCTTGCGGTCGATGACTTCTATCCTAATGCCCCTTTTGATGCATTCTTTCATCAAGGCTTGAGTAGATAGCTCCAGGTCTGTATAAGGTCTTAATCGAAAACGATCCTCAAATGCTTCCTTTTTATATCGCTTAGCTAGCTTAATATATGTCCCTATGAAACCTTCATCTTCACACTGTTTCGAAATCCTGTAGGAATACGTAAGTTCCGGTTGTTTCAATACATCCATCTTATCTTGTAATATTTGCTCAAAAGGCAATTTCATCGCATAATTCCATTCCAGCATTTCATTCAATAATTCCATTCCCCAATCCAGGAACGCTATATCCTGCCCATCTTTAATGAGGTTAATATCTATATCCTGGCCTTTTATTGCTACTTTCTTGCTATTATAGTCGCATTCTGCCTGCCAATGTTCATAATGGGACTCTTCTTTAGCTAAGCAATATAGTAAGAAGATGTGCATGAACTCTACATCTTCAATGATTAATCCGCTCTTTACATATGGGTTGCAATCTATATTTCGTATCTCAATATATTGAATGCCGCCCTTCAACAAGTTCTCAGGGGTGAATTCATCTGTATTCTTCACTCTTACAGGGGCATACAGCTCCCTAATTGCTGCCAGCGCGCCTTTGTCAATATAGGCATTAATTGAGTCTATATAATGGGGGAGCGAAGAGTAATCCGGTTGGATGAGCTGTGTATTCCGATATCCGCTGCGGCTATTCCTGATTGAAACAACATTTTTGCCGGAGTAGGTTTCTCTGGAAATTTGATCTAACGGAATTTCACACGTCTCGGTGAAAGTTTCATGGACGGTATTGGACGATCCTAATAAATAGACAATCAGCCAATTATAACGCAGGTAATTTCGGGCCATTTTCAAGTAGAGATCGTTCTTAAATTGTTCCAGAGGCCGATCTTTATCCATTGCTTTATGAAGCGCTTGAATCAGTTCATCACCCAAAGAAAAATTGATGTGGATTCCCGAAATCAATTGCTTTTTGCTTCCGTATTTGTCCAATACGTACTCTTTATAAGGATCTTTCTGAGAAGATGAAGCAGCGACAGGAATATCTTGCTCATCAGGCGTAATCGATGGCATGGATTGAGGCCAGATATATTCATCCTTCAATTCGAGAACAGCAATATTATAGATCGAATCCAGAAACGACACGGCATCCTTCGCACTATGAAAGACTGGCGTCACAAGTTCCAATTGGCTTTCAGAAAAGTCGGTAGTGATATATGGATTGCTATTCCTATCGCCAAACACCTCAGGATGGGGTTTCATGGACAGCATCCCTTTCTCAGTCACACGCAGCCCTTCACGTTCCAAACCGAAGTTAGCATGCAATAAAAGATTCCTTGGTATATTAGAAAAAGTATTAAAATTCATTACAATATCCCCCTTGTTTATTGTGAAACATATAGTAGTCATCTCCGCTATACAAAAGAATGATGAAGTATAAGCGGATGAATGATAGTTTTATACCCGCTGAGACCATTGTTGTAATCATTTTTCTACTCAATAAAGTGAATCTTTGATAGGTGGGGG
>JBJEFM010000080.1:0-2757 GCA_051874035.1 Bacillus sp. (in: firmicutes) | reverse complement strand
GTGACGGAGAACTGATGCTCAGTATTCTGGCATCCTTTGCACAGGAAGAGAGCCGAAGTATTTCAGAGAACTGTAAATGGGGAATTCGCAAGAGATTCCAGTCCGGCGAGATTGGGGTTGCCAATAAGCACATTCTCGGCTATCGGTACGATGAAGAACAGAAACAGTACGTTATCATACCGGAAGAAGCAGAAGTTGTCAGACGGATATTTCAGATGTATCTTGATCGGCTGTCTCTCCGTGAAATATGCAGAAACTTGAACAATACCGGTCATCGGACGATAAATGGAAATCCATTTCAGGAAGCAGCTCTTGCCAGAATCATTTACAATGAAGCATATGTCGGTGATATGAGGAGACAGAAAACCTATATGACTGATCCGATCACGAAGAAAAAGGTCAGGAATAATGGAGAACTGCCGCAGTACTATATCACGGATACGCACGAACCGATTTTAAACAGAGAGACATACGAAAAGGTACAGGAAGAACGCAAAAGACGGGACGCGTTGCTAAATCCAACGTATTGTTTCAGCAAAAAAATCAAATGCGGAACGTGTGGGAGATATTTTACACGAAACAAAAAGAGAAAGACGGAGGCAATCTGGATCTGTCGGGCAAAGAAGGAACATGGAGTTACCTGTTCGAGTATGAATTGTGATGAAGGTATGCTGAAGAGCAGTTGCGCTGAAGCCCTTAATATGAATCATTTTGATGAAGAAGCATTCAAGGCTGAAATCCAGGAGATTACTGTGATGGCAGACGGAAATCTTGCATTCCGATTTTATGATGGCAGAAAAATAATTCAAAAAGTACTGCATTTAAATAAAAACAAGCATATCTTTACTTATACGAAAGCGTTTCATGAAAAAATACATTGTGCTGTTTGTGGCTGTCCTTATCATCATGTAAATTGCGCAGGAAAATTCTCTTACTGGTATTGCACGGGAAGTAAGAGAAAAAACATAGGATGCATAGGAAAATCAGTTTATACTGACTATCATCTGCGCCAGATTTCAGCATATGTAATGGATATGGATGATTTTAATGAAAAAATATTCAATGAGCAGATAGAAGAAATACTTGTGCTTGAAGACGGGAGTCTGGAGTATTACTTGAAAGACGGAGGCGTGAAGACATGGCAAAGAACGTAATCACAATACCGGCTACCATCAGCAAATACACA
Source organism: Bacillus sp. (in: firmicutes) (assembly GCA_051874035.1). Taxonomy (GTDB): domain Bacteria; phylum Bacillota; class Bacilli; order Bacillales; family DSM-1321; genus Bacillus_AD. The sequence continues at coordinate 1,571 of JBJEFM010000080.1, read as the reverse complement.
GTAAGTCCAATGCATGGCAGAAAAAAGAGAAAAGTTGCCGCCTATGCCCGTGTCAGCACTGACCATGAGGAACAGCAGTCCAGCTATGAAGCACAGGTAGATTATTATACCCATTATATTGAAAGCAGATCCGACTGGGAATTTGTAGCAGTGTATGCAGATGAAGGCATCACGGGATGTAATACGAAAAAGAGAGATGGATTCAATCGCATGGTTGAGGACGCGCTTTCCGGACGGATTGACCTGATTATCACGAAATCCGTCAGCCGGTTTGCCAGAAACACGGTGGACAGTCTGACAACCATTCGCAAACTGAAGGAAAACGGAACCGAATGTTACTTTGAAAAGGAAAACATCTGGACATTTGATGGAAAAGGCGAACTATTGATAACAATCATGAGTTCACTTGCACAGGAGGAAAGCCGGAGCATTTCTGAAAACTGTACATGGGGACAACGGAAACGATTTTCAGACGGAAAAGTGACGGTGCCATTCGGACGTTTTTTGGGATATGACCGTGGAGAGAACGGGAATCTGGTTGTCAATGAGGAACAGGCAAAGATTGTACGGAAAATTTACGGAATGTTTCTGCAGGGACGGTCACCGTATACCATTGCCAGGCTGCTGACAGCAGAAGGCATACCATCACCGGGCGGCAAGCAAAAATGGTACGGCGGAACGGTCAGAAGCATTCTGACAAATGAAAAATACAAGGGAGATGCACTGCTTCAGAAAGTTTACACCACGGATTTCCTCACAAAGAAGAAAAAGAAGAATACAGGAGAAGTACCGCAGTATTATGTAGAGGAAAATCACGAAGCAATCATTGAGCCGGAAACCTTTGATTTGGTGCAGAGTCTTATGGCTGCGAGAAGTAAGAAAGAAAAACAGGTATGCGGTATGAATATTTTCTCCGGAAAGATCAAGTGTGGAATCTGCGGGGGCTGGTACGGCTCAAAGGTATGGCATTCCAATGATAAATACCGTAAGGTCGTATGGCGGTGTAATGACAAGTATGCAGACCGGAAAACCTGTACATCACCCAAGCTGGATGAAAAAGAAATTATGGAGTTGTTTCTGATTGCGATGAACCGGCTTGTGGATGAGAAGGAAGAAGTACTGTCAACATATCAGGAAATTACGGATCATTTGTATAAAACAGATGCATTGGAAAGTGAACAAACAAGCCTGAAGGAAGAACTCAGCATAACGGCGGATCTGATTGATGATTGTGTTCAGGAAAATGCACATTCGGCTCTGAATCAGGAAGAATACAACAAACGGTATGACTCGCTGGTTGAAAGATATACCGGCTTAAAAAACAGATATGATGAAGTAACGGAGCTTATCGTCCAGAAAAGAGCCGGGCAGCAAAGGCTGCGCTTGTTTCTGGAACAGCTGGAGCAGACAGAACATATTTCGGAATTCGATGAAATGCTCTGGCTCAGCATGATAGATTATGTGACGGTCTACGGAAAAGAAGATATTCGATTTACATTCAAAAATGGAATGGAGATTGCAATATAAAACAGGTGAAGCCCTGCTGTTGGAGACTGGACGAATGTCTCTGG
>JBJEFM010000079.1:0-2758 GCA_051874035.1 Bacillus sp. (in: firmicutes) | reverse complement strand
ATCTCCCACCTATCATTAGATGAACCAACCTTAGTACCTGTTAAACGGGATAAACGAATCAGCTTAGCGAAAGAAGATTATATGGTAAAATAATGTAAAGGTGTAATTTCCTTTAAAGTGACAGGAGTGATTGCAGGTGCATTATCGAAAAGCAACAATCAATGATCTTCCTAATTTGGTTGAGTTAAGAAAAAAGCAATTGATAGATGAAGGAATGGAACCGACTATAGATATTGACTCCGAATTAGCCGACTTCTTTACAAATAAACTGACGGATGGGACTTTAATTCAATGGCTGGTAGAAGATAACAAAGAAATCATAGCTTGCGGTGCGGTCATTTTTTATGAATTTCCACCTAGTTATAGCAATAAAACTGGAAAAAGGGCTTATATCGCAAATATGTATACGAACGAAGATTACCGTGGACAAGGAATTGCTACAGAGCTGTTAACTAGATTAGTAGAAGAAGTTACGATTTCAGGCGTTTCAAAAATATGGCTTGGGGCTTCAACAATGGGGAGACCGGTGTATAAAAAGTTTGGTTTTATAGAAACGGATGAATATCTAGAATTTCATACTGTTTGATCCGTTCCTTTTCCGTATGCAGGGAACGGTGAGTTTACTTTTTGGTGAAATAACGGCAATTTAGTTAATTGCATTAATTGGGAGGTGGGGGATTTGTTAAGTAATATAGGCATTCTAGGATTCATTCTGACTGCTGTTTTCGCAGTATTCGTTTTATTCTTGCTAAGAAAGCTGGTTCAATCCATCAGAAAGTAAAACGGTCTTTTGTATGCCAAGAAATTGGCGAAATATACAATCGTAAACAGCATAAGCATTTGGATAAAGTGAATCTTTGATAGGTGGGGGTTCCTTCATCTCCCACCTATCATTAGATGAACCAACCTTAGTACCTGTTAAACGGGATAAATGTATGTAAACAAACGGTGAAAAAAGCGCTTGAAGAGCATTTGAAAGAAAAATATGCTAATATTACGATAGAATCAGTGTGTAGAGATATTGGTCTTATTATTGATCAAAAATATATGTCTTGTGATACGTCTGCCATCTGAAATATTATTTTTTGGAGATGACAAACAATATGCATGTAGAAACAAGGCTGCCTCGAAACAGAAGAGAAGGTATACTCTTCCTCTTGATTATTTCAATCATTTCAGTGAACACGATCGCCCCTATTATCATGGGGTTGGAACGGGGCTTCAGCAAAGAAGTGTATTTGGATACTTTAAAGATTATCCCGTTTATGTGGATCGTTGTCATTCTATCTGTAAGATTGATTGCGGGGCCGATTGTCAGTAAACTGCTTCCAAGATTTATAGGAAAGACAGATGGATTCAATGCAAGAATATTATTAAATACTTTATTGAACGTAATGGTGCTATCACTCTGGTTGACTATCATAGGAACGTGGATCGGTACGCAACAAATAAGCTTGGAACCATTTGAGAATTTCCTTCATATTTGGCCTCGAAACTTCGGGATTGCATTTTGGATTGAACTATTGATTGCACAGCCGATAGCGAGATTTGCGATGAAACAAATACATGTAAGACAGGCCCGTAAAGCAGAGGATGTAACTCCGTAACCTATAAAATCGGGTTTTGAAAATAAATAAGATGTTCGTATAGCCGGTTGGTTTCATGGAACCAACCGGCTTTTTTGTGCTGTGAAAGCTTGTCCGTACAGGATGGCCTACAGCTTTGATGCATTCCTCTTTTGCCCTGCGCATTACAGCCAATCCACATTATGGTAGAGTGAGGAGACATGAAATAGGGGGACGATAGGGATGGCTATGTGGAAGATAACGGAGAAGCTTGTTTTCTCAATGAAAGAGGACGGCTTTCATAAATATAAACTGAAGAATGCCGATTGGAGAGATGAAGATGGTCTCGTTGTGCTATTGAAGCAAGGTAGGCACCATTATATTGCGATGAATGGAGAGTTGCGCTTCAGCATTCCGGCGAAGTTGAACCATCCGATGGTGCGCTGGATATCAGACGATATAATCCTTGTCGCCAATCCACGATGCAATGGGGAAGATAATATGTTCATTCTTGATTTTACAGGGCGCTTGCTATGCTCTTTCCATGCCGGTGACGGGATAGAGGATATCGAGGTCGGCAAGGAGGGAATCTGGGTCAGCTACTGCGATGAAGGTGTGTTCGGGAACGGCATCTCAACGGAAGGATTGGTGTTGTTCGATTTCGGAGGCAATGCTGTATTCAAGTATCATTCCGGTCTGGAGAACGCTCCGGTCATATCTGATTGTTATGCCATGTGCAAAGGAGAAGGAACGTCGATCTGGCTGCTTCCTTATACTGATTTTCCTCTGATACATGTTTCCTTTGGAACAGGAACGAATGTTTCATGTGAAACATTTAGGGGAATGGATGGATCCAATGCAATTTGTGTGCGGGATGAGGATGTTTTTTTCTCCGGCGGCTATGGCAAGCACGATCAATTGTTCCGTTGGCGGAGGGGAACGAACGTTCATCAGTTGCTTGGGAAGAATGATGGATATATAAGGGGCCTTGGCTACGGGGAGGAGCATCATTTCATCGTCCTGTCGAAGAATGCGGTGACATTATTGAAGTCAGAGCCCGAATAAGCAAGTATAAGGAAAGCGATTATGGAATCGTTTTAGCAATTCTAATAAGAAGCAGGGGGAATCATTGTGGCAAGTTTATCCCGTTTAACAGGTACTAAGACTCCCACTTCAACACAGCAGTGAAAGCG
>JBJEFM010000078.1:0-14239 GCA_051874035.1 Bacillus sp. (in: firmicutes) | reverse complement strand
AATAAATATTAGAGATAAAGTGGTTACCCGTCTATTTTTAGCTAAACTGTAAAAATGGCCCTTCTAAGCAAAGGGCCATTTCATTACGTATTTTATTTTATATATTGTCCAATAAAGCTTGTCACCTTTTTCTCATACATATCGGGGTTGGCATCATATGCGTTGCCGTGTTCCGCATTTGGGACAAGGTATAATTCTTTCTCCGTATCGGCCGCTTCATATAATTCATGAACCATCTCTACCGGCACGAAAGTATCATCCTCACCATGGATGAAGAGAATAGGAAGTTTTGTTTTCTTCACTTGTTCCAGCGCCGAAGCTTCCGCAAACGAATAGCCGGCACGCAGCTTCGTCATAGCGCTTGTGCTTTGGATAATCGGGAAGCTCGGTAAATTATACATGCGTTTCAACTGATATTTCAAAACACCTTCCGCAGAAGTGTATCCGCAGTCGACCACAACAGCTTTCACTTGTTCCGGCAGCTCCTCGCCGCTTGTCATCATCACTGTCGCCCCGCCCATCGATACACCGTGAAGCACTATCTCCGAATCTTGGCCGTTTTGATCAAGAATGAAGTCGATCCATTTCACATAATCCTTGCGTTCCGGCCAACCGAACCCGATATAATCGCCTTCACTTTCACCATGGCCCCGGGCATCCGGCATCAGTACATTATAGCCCAGATCCTCTTGATAAAACTTTGCAAAGCGAGCCATATCCAGCGCTTTGCCCGAATAACCATGTGCAATGATCGCCGTTTTATTCGTCGGTTCTTCTGCCTTGAAGTAGTATCCTTTTAACTTAAGGCCATCATATGAAGTGATGGATACTTCTTCATATGGTGTCCGTCCCAGCCATTCTTTTCCTTCATATTTGACGGACATATCACTTGATACTTCCAAATCCGGATTATCATCCAAGAATGTTTTCGGGCCGCTGGCTACTGCGATATTATAAAAATAATCACTGACACCAATAAGCCCGACTACAAGTACTGACAGAATAATTGATAATATAATCCACATTTTTTTCCTTTTCAAACTCACCGCTCCAATAAACTATTTTATATACTTAAAACATACTACCAGTAGTAGGTCCTAATTGCATATCAGAAATGCACAATTACATAAAATTACCTTTTATCATCCTTTTACCGCTTCGGCTAAATTGAATTCACATCTGCAGAAAAGGAAGCTGTATTGTATACAAAATATTATCTTGCTAATAGATTCACTTTATATCCCTGATTATTTTCCATCTTCACCGATAGCTATGTAGATCCTGTTCTTCGCCATTTATGTTTAAACGATTTCTTCCAATCTTATAATCAATTTCTCGCACTCGGAAATCACTTCAAAAATATCCCGCCATTCCATATCATCATGCAAATCTTGAGCATGAGCAATGCTGTTTCGTATATGCTGAATATTCTTGAACGTTTTCAATAACTTGGTTCGGGAAGAATAATCCAGTTCCGCAATCAGATGCTCGGATTTAGCCACAATAGTCATTTTATCTGCTATTTGCAAGCATTGAAGCAAACTAATATCTTCATTGCGCAATACTTTTTTATCATATAATTGTCGAGCAAATGCTAATCTGCTTTCTGATATATGAGATTGCCATTCTTCATCGGGGAAGTACTTCTTGATTGCTGATACGAGCAGCATCTCCAATATATTAATAACTCCGAAAATCCACATCGTGAATGGCTGCTTCTGCAAATCAGCAAGAGTAACGATTTTGGTAACTTCATTTTTTTCTAGGATGAAGAGTCTGGGATGCTGTTTTAATACCTCAATCAAGTCGCTCAGTGGCGTATTGGCGGCAATCATAATGGAATGACTGATCGGTTCAATCACATCTAACACCCGAGCATCCATAGCGTAATTCCTTACAGTATTGATGTAGCCAACCACCGCACCTTTCTCTGAAATCACAACCACATCAAATCCCCTATATCTGGATTCATGGATAATTCGATGCAAAGGCATATCCAAATCGAACTTCACAATTTCTTCAGCCAATATATCTACCGTTATACTATTCTCATATAATGTTCTAAAGGATTTATATAAATGCTTACTCATCATTCGCTCCTGCTCTCTATAGCTTGATTCGATAGCCATATCATAGCACTCTGGACATCCAGTTAAAAGGAAACAGCCTTTCCGGCACTGGGAATAATCGCTTGTATAAATATACATTAAAAAACCTGTACTATTTCGGAGCGTTCCAAATTTAAAACATACACCAAGATGCTATTTATAAAACTTTATCTCCTTCTTTTACAAAAATCAAAATAAGAGGGAGCCCATTCAACATATTGGGTCTCCCTTTTATTTTATGCTTTATAGGAAAGCGTATTGATTTTGCTTTTTGCTTCTTTATAATCGTTTTTCAATTCTTCAATGATTTCAACAGTCGACTGCGTCTTCTTGATGGAATGGACGCCCTGCCCCGCCGACCAAATATCCTTCCATGCTTTCGCATTTCCTTTTTCCTTTGCAAAACCGAGACCGCCCTCTTTCACCAAATTATCCGGGTCCAACCCCGCTTTGCGAATGCTCGGTACAAGATAGTTCGCATTCACACCGCTGAATACATCTGTATAAATCAAATCGTCCATTGATGAATCAATCAACATGTTTTGGTAGGCTTCACTGGCCATACTCTCATGCGCTGAAATGAAGCGTGTGCCCATAAAAGCAAAATCCGCTCCAAGCACTTGGGCCGCCAGGATATCACGGCCATTTGAAATACAGCCGGAAAGGATTGTATAGCCTGTCCAGAACTCTTTCACAGCGCTTACAAACGCCATCGGATTAAGTGTGCCGGCATGACCTCCCGCCCCGTTGCAAACCAATATTAATCCGTCTACACCTTTCTCTGCGGCTTTCTTCGCAAAGAATAAATTAATGACATCAGAGAAGACAAGCCCCCCATATGAATGGACGGCAGAAACGACCGGACTTGGATCACCCAGGGAAGAAATGACAATAGGAGGTTGATATTTTTTGATTAATTGAAGGTCTTCTTCAAATCTATGATTTGAACTATGTGAAATGAAATTAACGGCCCATGGAGCGGCCTGTACGGTTGACATGGCTTCATATTCTTCCAGCTCGGAAGTAATTTCCTCAAACCAACGTTCTAAATCAGTGCTTGTACGGGCATTCAATAATGGAAATGAACCGATTATGCCGGCCTTACAGCCTTCAATCACCATTCGCGGACTAGAAACCAAAAACATAGGCGCCATGATAACAGGCAGTTTCACTGCTTCTTTCATATTTACTACCATATAATTTCCCCCTCTCCGATACTCGATAACGCATTCCTTTTTTGGATTATATTTACACAATAATTTTAAATGATTCATATAAGAAACACAAACGAGTAAATATAATATTTTGTAAATTTAAAAAATAATCCATTATATTCCACTTGTAACTCCAATGAAAGAAAGGCAGCTCTATATTGAACTGCCTTTCTTTCAACGTCTATAATTTTTATTCTTTTTTTTAGAGAAGTTCTTCTTTCTTACTGGAGCGGAATGTTCTTGAACATAATCTTCATCATTTCCATAATAAGAAGGATGTTTGAGTTTATCAATCGTAATTTGCAATTCTTCTTCAATCGTTTTGAGCATCTTGACATCATCTTTCGTATAAAACGTCACAGCTTTCCCGTATGTTCCTGCCCGTCCGGTCCTGCCGATGCGATGAACATAGCTTTCGGCATCTTCAGGAATATCATAATTGTATACATTGGTGACACCTTCCACATCGAGGCCTCTCGCCGCTACATCTGTTGCGATTAATAATTGCAGCTTAGCATTTCTGAATTGCTTCATGACCCGCTCTCTCTTTGCTTGCGAGATATCGCTATGCAACTCATCACAGGCAAAGCCATGGGCCTTTAATGCACCGTATAAATTGGTTACCCTACGCTTTGTCCGACAGAAAATCACCGCCAGAAAGGGACGGTCTTCTTCGATTAACTCAATCAGGGCGGATTGCTTCGCTCGATCGGTTAATGCAAGAGCCGCTTGCTCCACATTGCTCGCCGGGCCTTGCTTCTTTTCCACTTGTATCGTTACCGGATTCCGCAAATGTTTCTGTGCCAATTTTTGCACCTCTCCGGACATAGTCGCCGAAAAAAGCAAAGTTTGCCGTGAAGAAGGCGTTTCTCTGATAATCGTATCCACCTCGTTTTGGAAGCCGATATGCAGCATTTGATCCGCTTCATCCAAAACAAGATATGATACATGCTGCAGGTCCACTGTTTGTCTTTGCAGATGGTCGATTAGGCGTCCTGGTGTCGCTATAACAATATGGATTTTTTTCTTCAATTTCTTTAATTGTTTCTCTACATCCTGTCCGCCGTATATCGGTAATACAGTCATATTATCATGAGTTGCCAATAATTTTTCCACTTCGCTTGTTATTTGCAGCGCCAGTTCACGTGTTGGCGTTACAATAAGTGCTTGAATTCGTTCAGAATCAGCATCTATCTTTTCAAGGATCGGCAAAATAAACGCATACGTCTTGCCTGTTCCCGTTTGGGCTTGTGCGATTACATCTTGCCCATCAAGAATAGCCGGAATAGCTTGTTCTTGAATCGCTGTTGGTTCCATAACCTGCATATCATGCAGTTGGTTGACTAAAGTCTCAGAAATTCCTAATGATAAAAAATCAGGCAAATAAATCCCTACTTCCTATAAACTGTTCGTTCTTATATTGTATCTTAATGAAAAAAATATCAAGTCAAAATAATAAGAGGCTACCCTATAAATCTGTCGCATAGTGACTTATTGGGCAGCCTCTTCCTATTTTCCACTTTTTCTTAATAATCAACAATACATGATAAATTTTTTATCCCGTTTAACAGGTACTAAGACTCCCACTTCAACACAGCAATGAAAGCGCAGAAGTGTAAGTGGGGGATGAAGGAAAACCCCCACCTATCAAAGATTCACTTTATTGAAATCAGAATTTCGAAGCGGCATTTGCAACATTTTCTAAACCGTCCGCAATAATATCTTGTGTACGGTCAGTATACTGATTATGTCCCTCGATAACAACTTCTTCAGGATTTGTAATGCCCCATAAACCGATGATGGACTTCACTAAATTCACTGCCATTTCAGAGGCAGCCATTTCTTCTAAAGAATAATCCGATCCACGGGCATTTAATAACATAACTTTTTTCCCGCCTGCATATCCTACAGGGCCTTCAGCCGTGTAATTGAACATTTTGCCCGCTTGCGCCAAGTAAGAAAGATATGTAATCAATGGAGCCGGCACTGTCGAATTCCATAAAGGGAAAGCAATGACAACCTTATCCATTTCAAGGAACTGATCTACATATTTATCGACTAAATCCGCCGCTTTTGCTTCTTCCACTGTAAGCTCCAACCCTTGGTTACGTTTATAAATTCCTGTTATAGCAGTATTCCCGTAGTAAGGCAGCTCTTCTTTAAATAAATCCAATTCAACAATTTCATCTGTACGATTCGCTTCTTTATATACCTTTGAAAATGTTTCATACATTTGCGTACTTACCGCTTGATCGACAGGGCGATCATTCACTTTAATAAACAATGCTTTTGCCATTCTTCGTCTCTCCAATACCTATATTTATTTTTAATGAACTCACGGAAATGACCTATCTAGATCTCTTCTTCTTGAGTACAATTAGTTACTTTATGTAAGTTAGTATACTTACATAAATTGATTTCGTCAAATAATTTAGTTTTAAACAGTAAATCCGATTCAAATATAAGCAGATCATCACAGTTAATGGAAATTCACTCAAAAAAAGCTGTGTAAAAAGAATAATCATCCTTCTTACACAGCTATCTCACTTATTTCACTATACGGCGTATAACTTTTCCTGCTTCCATTACGGCCACTGCCCCCAGCGCAAGCCCTGCCGCAATACCCCATTCACGCAGATTGAAGCCTGCTGGAATCGAGAAGATTTCGCGGACACCCGGCAATGTAGTAATCGTATATAACGCCAAGCAAACCGCAACCGCACCAAATACATACTTATTACTGAAGAAACCTATCTCAAAGCATGTTTGTGTATTCGATCTAGCAGCAAAAGTCTGCAGAGTACGCGCCAATATCAACGTCGTAAATGCCATAGCGATGCTTATTTCCGCTGATTGCTGCAATCCGATGTATTGCGAAATGATAACAGCAACACCAATCAACAGGCCGCGCATGATAACCGCTTGCATTGTTCCGCCTGCAAAGATTCCTTCTTTAATATCCCTTGGTTTTCGTTTCATTACATCCGGCTCAGCTTTTTCCATCCCTAGCGCAATCGCAGGCAGCGAATCGTTTACTAAATTAATGAATAGCAATTGCAAAGCAGTGAATGGATTTACCCAATTCAGCACAAGAGCGACCAAAATCGCAATAATTGCACCTAGATTTCCGGCGAATAGATAGGCGATGGATTTTTTAATATTATCGAATACTGTACGCCCCACGCCTACCGCATTTACGATTGAAACAAAGTTATCATCTGTCAGAATCATAGCTGCCGCATCTTTGGCTACATCTGTACCGCTTCCCATCGCAACCCCGATATCTGCTTGCTTGAGTGCCGGGGCATCGTTCACCCCGTCTCCAGTCATCGCTGTAATGCACCCTTTCTTCTGCCAAGCACGGACGATGCGGATTTTATTCTCCGGTGAAACGCGGGCATAGACTGCTATATGCTCCAGTTTCTCATCCAATTCCTGTTCAGACATCGCGTCCAGCTCTTGCCCGGTTACAGCGATATCGCCCTCATCCATTAAGCCGATATCGCGCCCGATCGCCTGAGCGGTCGTTTTATGGTCGCCTGTAATCATAACCGTGCGTATACCGGCTTTCTTGGATTCTTCGATGGAACCGTACACGGCTTCACGAGGCGGGTCGATCATGGCTGTTAAGCCGACAAGCACTAAATCATATTCATCCTCCAAGCCGACTTGCGTTCTTCCATTCTCTAAACGCTTAAACCCATATGCCAATACACGGAGAGCGCGATTCGAGAAATCTTCATTGGCTGTTTGCAATTTATCCAGCATATCATCTGTCAATTCTTGCTCTTTACCGTCCACTAGCACATAGCGGCAACGGCTAAACAGAACATCCGGACCCCCTTTTACTAAAAGCGATTTCTGTCCGTTAAATGTATGCACCGTAGACATGAGCTTACGGTCTGAATCAAACGGGATTTCCGCTTCACGCGGGAAGATATCCCGTATTTCATTATAATTCTTATTTTTCTTATTGCTGAAAGCGATTAGCGCCACCTCTGTAGGATCGCCCAGCTCTTTGCCTTCTTCATTAATATGTGAATCGTTGCATAACACAGCGATATGTATTAAAGCATGTTCCCCTTCTGTCCAAACATCAGGATCATCCGGAAATTCTTCTTTTGTGCCATGCGGTAAATAATAATCCACTACCGTCATTTTATTCTGTGTAAGCGTTCCGGTCTTGTCTGTGCAGATAACAGCCGTAGACCCCAGTGTTTCCACAGCAGGCAGTTTGCGGATAATCGCATGCTGCTTGGCCATCTTGTTCGTGCCGACCGCAAGGACAATCGTAACGATTGATGATAGAGCCTCTGGTATAGCCGCCACGGCAACAGCCACAGCGAACATTAATGCATTCAGCACCGAAGTCGTCATATCGGTTGTCTCGCCGGCGAACCAAACGCGCCCGACTTGTACGGCGAAGATGATGATACATAGCACTAAGATTGCAAAGCCCAGTTTCTTGCTGAAGCTTTCCAGCTTACGTTGTAGAGGTGTTTGCTTAGCTTCCGCACTTTCCAACAAGCCGGCGATTTTACCGATTTCAGTATTTTCCGCTGTACCGGTAATCACTGCTGTTCCACGCCCATATACAACCATCGCTCCGCTGAACACCATATTGCGGCGGTCCCCTAATGGCACTTCCTTATCCGTGATTACATCGGCATTTTTCTCAACGGCTTCCGATTCGCCGGTCAACATGCCCTCTTCCACTTTTAAACTGCCTGATTCAATGACCCGCCCATCAGCTGGAACATAATCTCCCGCTTCAAGCAAGATGACATCGCCCACTACCACCTCCCTGGCAGGAATCGTGATTTTTTGCCCATCACGGACCACTTTCGCTTCCGGAGCCGACATTTGCCTTAAGGCATCCAACGAGCTTTCAGCTTTTTTGGTTTGCACTACACTGATGATCGCATTGACAATCAATACGATGAAAATAATGACGGACTCCATAATTTCCCCCAGAACAATTTGGACGCCCGCCGCAATGAGAAGCACAATAACCATCGGATCTTTGAAGTTTTCTAAAAAAAGTTTCCAGATGGATGCTTTGTTTTGTTCTTTTAATTCGTTATAGCCGTACTTCTCGATTCTTTCTTTCGCCGCTGCAGTCGTCAAGCCTTTCTCTTGGCTATCGACTTCGCGAAAGACCTCTTCTGTACTGCTGCGGTAAAAATCCACACGAACAGCTCCTTCCATGGTGTTGAATTTATATTATTATTATTTTAATATAACTAATAATGACAATCAATTATGTATTTCGATATATATTACAACATGAAAATAATAAATATAAACAATTAAACAACTATTCGTTCTGCTTCATTATACAATTGCACATTATTACTTATCTTCCACACTTTAGGCGGAAATAAACAAAAAGAAGAAATCCAAAAGTTACTACTTGTGGACCTCTTCTTGTGTAAAATTTTCAACTCGTCCTCTTTCCTAAATATGCTTCAACGATACGCGAATCTTCCAAAAGATCTGCCGCTTGGCCATTTATAATAACTTTGCCTGTTTCAAGAACATAACCATAATCAGCGATCCGCAGCGCTTGCTTTGCATTTTGCTCAACAAGCAGAATCGTTGTCCCCTCATCATTGATTTGCTTAATGATCTTGAAAATGTCTGCGACAATCAACGGAGCCAGCCCCATGGAAGGTTCATCCAACAGCAATAATTTAGGGCGGGAAAGAATCGCTCTCGCAATGGCCAACATTTGCTGCTGTCCACCGGATAATGTCCCGCCTAATTGATCTTTCCTTTCTTTTAAAATAGGGAAATGCTGCATCACTTCTTCAATATCCTTTGCTATATCCTTATCATTGCGATGATACGCCCCCATTTCCAGATTCTCGAGCACAGTCATACTTGCTAAGATTGCTCTTCCCTCAGGTACAAGGGCTATTCCTTTTCTGACAAGTTGATCAGGCCGTAAGCCGGTGATATCCTCCCCCAGAAATTCCACTTTTCCTTGCTTAGGCTTCAATAGTCCGGCAATGGTTTTCATTGTTGTCGTCTTCCCTGCTCCGTTCGCTCCTAATATCGTGACAATCTTTCCCTGCTCCACTTCAAGGCTAATGCCTTTAAGCGCTTGGATCTTCCCATAATATGTTTCAAGATTGGCGGCTTTAAGCACTATGCTCATCCTCCTCTGAACCAAGATAAGCTTCTATGACTTGAGGATTATTCTGAATTTCTTCCGGCGTTCCTTCAGCAAGCTTTTTTCCGAAATTAAGGACGGTAATCCGATCGCACAGCTTCATGACAAGCGGCATATCATGCTCGATGATCAATGTCGTTATCCCTTTCGCCTGCACCTGTTTAATTAATCCATACAAGCCTTCTGTTTCTGTTTCATTCATTCCTGCCGCCGGTTCATCCAACAACAATAATTTCGGATTACTTGCCATCGCACGTGCTATTTCTAACCTTCTCTGCTGGCCGTAAGACAAATTTTCAGCAACCATCTCCTGTTGCCCCGCCAAACCGACTAACTCAAGCAATTCAACCGCTCGATGATACAGAGCTGCCTCTTCCTGCTTTTGTGATGTTGTACGAAAAACACTTCTGAATACTCCCGATGAGCTTTGGGAATGCCCGCCGACCATGACATTCTCAAGCACCTTCATCTGTGGAAAGAGCCGGATATTCTGAAAGGTTCTGCAAATGCCCCTTTCCGTAATTTTATAAGGTTTGGTTCCTGTAATCGATTGATTCAAAAATGCAATGTCTCCTGAAGTGGGTGGAAACATATTCGTAATTACGTTGAACATCGTTGTTTTTCCAGCCCCGTTCGGACCGATCAATCCATAAATTTCACCTTCCTTAACAGAAAACGTTACATCGGTCAATGCTGCGATGCCGCCGAACTTTTTAGAAATGTTTCTGATTTCCAGTACCATGTGGACGCCCCCTTTTCGCTGATTTCCTTTTGAACCATCTTAACACGGACGGATCGATCAAACCTTGCGGACGAAAAGCCATCATAAACATGAGGATCAATCCGTAGATCATATAACGATATTCACTGATAAAGCGCAGCGCTTCCGGCAAAAGTGTCATAAAGCTCGCACCGAATATAGCGCCCCAAATAACATCGCTGCCTCCAAATACAGCGAATATCAGAATTTCCACCGCTCGATGGTACGCGAAATCGGCAGGGCTTATGTACGCCATTACGTGGGCGAAAAGCGCTCCTGCAAAACCGGCAAGCACAGCTCCTTGTGTAAAAGATAAGACCTTATAATATGTGATGTTGATGCCCATCGCTTCAGCCGCTTTTTCATCCATTTTAATGGAAGCATACGCTCTTCCGACACGCGAATGATTCTGCCTGATGAAAAACCAAATCAACAAAACAACGATGATCAATAATAAGATGAAAACAATTAAATAAACAAATTGATTAGGCTTCAATCCCCAATCGTTAGGGTTAAGCCCCCATTCCCGCAGCTTCATGAAAATCTCCCTGCCAACCTGTGGAATGCCTGATAACCCAACCGCCCCTCTTGTGACCGATTCCCAGTTTACAAAGAAAACTCGCATTACTTCACCAAATCCCAATGTGGCAATCGCCAAATACACCCCTTGCAGACGAAGCGATGGAAAGCCGATTATAATGCCGCATATTCCTGCGGCAATCGCCCCCGCAAGTATCCCCACTACGATTGGAACATCGAAATTGATTGTCAGCAATGCCGAAGTGTATGCCCCGATTCCCATGAACCCGGCGCTCCCTAAAGACAATTGGCCGGAAGACAGGGGAATATAAACGCTTAAGCCTAATATGATATTAATAAGAATAAAGCACAACACTTGCAAATAGTATGGATTAAGAAACTCCGCAATCATATTTTTTCACCTTCCTTCCGCTGCTATCTTCTGTCCAAAAATCCCCTGCGGTCTTACTAATAGAATGAAGATAATCGCGATGAAGGCCACTGCATCACGATAACCGGAGTCGCCGTATGCAACAATGAATGTTTCCGAAAGACCAAGGATCAATCCTCCGGCCATCGCCCCTTTCACATTGCCCATTCCGCCGAGAATAATGATGGCAAGCCCTTTTAAACCAATGGACAGCCCCATCTGCGGATTAACTGAGTTGAAGGCCATCCCTACCAAAATTCCCGCAATCCCTCCCATAGCGGAAGCGATGATAACCGTCAAGATAATGATTCGCTTTGTATCTACTCCTAGGATACTGGCTGTTTCCAGATTTTCCGCAGTCGCACGCAGCGCTTTTCCAGCTTTTGTTCTCAATAGCCAGTAAGATAATGCCGCCATCAAAATAATTGAAATAGCGAAAATCATAATTTGAACCAAATAGATTGTAATGGAACCAAACTGAAAATGAATTTCAGAGAAAGAATTGCGGAATGGATGGTTACCGGATCCGAACAAATGATGTGATAAATTCTCCAAAAACATCGAAACACCAATCGTACTGATCAGAGGTGCAAGATGGGATACACCTTGCTTGCCCCGCAATGGGCGCAATGCGAAACGTTCAAGTAAATAGCCAAGGACGGCTGTTACAATTATCGCCACAATAAAAGCCATCCAGAGCGGAAGCCCCCATACACTTGTTGCCATAATGCCAATAAAAGCGCCAAACATAAATATTTCCCCGTGCGCCATGTTGATGATGCCCAATACGCCAAATACCAATGTGAATCCCAAAGCTACGATTGCATAGATACTGCCTAATGTGACGCCATTAATGATTTGCTCCAACAGCATAATCGGCACCCCTCTCTCCTATGTAAATGATAAATACTATATTTGTATAAGGGAAAATCACGGACAGCACCGCGGCATGGCACAAGCCGTGATTTTGCTATAGATTATTGAATGGCACCGCTACAATCACTCGAATAATTGGAATGTGCCATCTTTGATGATAAGCACTGTCGGATTCATCACAACATCGCCTTCTTCATCAAACGAGAAATTGCCCAATATGCCATCAAAGTCTTTTGTTTGGGCCAACGCATCGCGGAAAGCATCGCGGTCTGCCACACCCGCCTCCTCTAATGCTTTCGCATAAATCTTCATTGCATCGTATGCTTGAGCAGCGAATTGATCCGGCTCTTTACCGTATTCATTTTTATATTTTTTATTGAATTCCTGAACTTTGACATCTTCTTTCGCACCGAACCAAGGTGTTGCCACAATCAGTCCATCAGCCGCTTTTCCGGCGATTGTGATGATTTCCGGAGAGTTGAATCCATTACCACCTACAAACGGCGCGTCAATCCCCATCTTCCGGGCCTGGTCCATGATGACAGCCCCTTCATTATAAAGAGCTGAACAAAGAATTAAATCCGGCTTTGCTTTTTTGATTTTTGTAAGGATGGCATTGTAATCGGATTGTCCTCTTTGGAATGTTTCGGAAGCTACAATCTCTAATTCTTTCTTTTCCGCTTGCTTCTTCATCGTGTCATAACCTGATTTTGTGAATACATCATCATTTCCATACAGAATAGCGACCTTCTTCACGCCGTATTTTTCAATTGCTTTATCTATTGAAGCAGGGATGGCAAGTGCTTCAGGAATGGAATTCCTAAAAACATAATCACCAATCTGTGGAATGCCGTCCGCCGTCGTCGACGTGCCCATAATAGGAACACCTGTTAAATCGGCTTCAGGAGCAACCACATTCATTTCCGTGCTTAGCGTCGGTCCCAATAAACCAATGATGCTGTCATCAGCCATTAATTTCTGGGCTGCGGACAATGCTTGTTCTTGCTTCCCGGCAGAATCTTCAACCGCAAGTTCGATTTTCACTTTACCTTCCGCATTCACTTCGTCCAACGCCAGGTTAAATCCGTTTGTAATCGCTTCCCCGTAAGCTGCACCTGATCCTGTAATAAAAGATATTACCCCAAATTTCGCTTCTACCGGACCGTCCGACTTCCCGCCACTATCTTTTGCATTTGTTTTATCCGAGCTGTTGCATGCTGATAGAATCAGCATCATGGAAGCTACAATAAATAAGAATGATTTCTTCACTACTTTCCCCATGTTTCCCCTCCATCTTTTTATATTTTTGTAATATATAACCATTTAATTATAATTTCCTCTTAAAGTAAACAAAATTTTATAAATTTTCAGAATAATAAAATCGATAGTATTCTTAAATTGATAAAGAAGAGACCATTTCTTCAGCGAAATAGTCTCCTTTCTTTGATTATCATTTTACAGGGCCATAGTGATCTTTTACCGCTTTTGTCAATAGCCCCACACAACGGTCCAGCTCTACTTTCATTTGTTTCCTATATAGTTTAGCCGCTTCTTTTCCTTTATCAGTCAAATGATAAATTACGATTTCTTGAAAGTCGACACCCGGCTCTCCCTTGATTTTCTTCTCTCTTGTTACAATTCCTTCCTTATATAATTCATGCAGCGATTTATATAATTCAGAATGTGTCGGGGAATAGCCATATGCCTTGAATTCCTTGCGTAGATCATCAAGCATCTGGAATCCGTATCCTTTTCGCTTCTCTATCAAATCCAATAAATATAGTTTCAAAAAAGCCCGTTGCTTTAATAGAAAGCCCCTGCTTTGTTGTTCGCTCATCATTTATCCCTCCAATTCAAGCTTCTCTTCCTATTGTTTATTTACATTCGCTATGTTTGACCAGATTCCTTTGGAAATGCCTATATATTTCCTTCCTTTTTATTATAGTATTTTAATTATTGATTTTAAAGAAACTGTTGTGTATTTGGAACATGATTTTAATATTTCATATAAACAGTTATACCATCTATCCTTGCAGTGCCTGCTTGGTTCATCTAATGATAGACGAAATCCCCACCTATCAAAGTCTCATTTTACAACATACACATTGTCGGCCTGCGAGTGCTTTAAAGTAATCGATATCAAAAAATAAACAAAAA
>JBJEFM010000077.1:108368-125580 GCA_051874035.1 Bacillus sp. (in: firmicutes) | reverse complement strand
CAGGTACTAAGACTCCCACTTCAACACAGCAGTGAAAGCGCAGATGTGTAAGTGGAAGATCAAGTACCTGTAACAACTAAGGTTGGTTCATCTAATGATAGGTGGGAGATGAAGGAAAACCCCCACCTATCAAAGATTCACTTTATCATTTCTTTATAACCAGTAAAGTTATACCCGCTCCGGCGAGCAGGAGCGGCCAGAAGGAAAGAATGGAGGCCGTCCCTGTGCCAAGGGTCCCCAATAAATCCGTTGTCTTCTCTTTGAACAATAACAGAACAGCCACTGCCAGCAACAATAAGCCGGGTATGGAGCTGGTTTTTGTCCTGCGCGATTGAAGCAGGAAACCTAATGCGATAATCAGTATAAGGGTGCCGATTTCATTCGGCCAGATGCTCAAATGCTGGGCGATGTGAAAGTGCAAGCCGAATCCAAACAGGATGACGCCGGGCAGGATGGCTTCGTTCTGGCGTCCTTTATATGCCTGCACGAAGAAAGCGATGCCTACAATGCATAGTAAAGTCGGCCACGTATAGAAATTTTCGAAAATTTTAACGTTGGATTGATTAAGAAAAAAATAAATGCCGAATAGGATTAAAGTAGTTGCTGAGAATAGATTTCGCGAATTCATTTCATTCCTTCTTTCCGAACAAAGTACTTGAAGATGCTAATGGACTTTGATACATTATTAAATAGTAATAATTCTTATTTACTATTATATTATCCTTTTATTATATATGTTTTTATAGTAGCATAGCGTGTCAATATATGTTCAAATTTTTAAAAAAGTTTAAAGGATTTACATGTTATAATTTAACTTATGTGACTATGTAATTTTTTCCTGGGGGTGCGAACAAAGGGATGCATATATTATCAGTTGGTTTAAATTATAAGACTGCCCCTGTTGAAATCCGAGAACGTTTATCCTTCAATGAAGGCGAGCTTGCCGATGCGATGGTCGCCTTGCAACAGAAGAAAAGCATTTTAGAAAATATCATCATTTCAACATGCAATCGAACAGAAATTTATGCGGTTGTAGATCAAATTCATACAGGTCGTTATTATATTAAAGAGTTTCTATCTCAATGGTTTGATTTACCGACAGAAGATTTCGCCCCATATTTATTCATTTATTCAGCCGATCAAGCTGTCGATCACTTATTCCAGGTAAGCTGCGGATTGAATTCAATGATTCTTGGCGAAACACAAATCCTTGGCCAAGTGCGGTCAAGCTTTGCGCTTGCCCAACAAAAAGAGACGATTGGAACGGTTTTTAATCAATTATTCAAACAGGCCGTTACATTGGCAAAAAGGGCGCATTCCGAAACAGAAATCAATACGAATGCCGTATCTGTAAGCTATGCGGCTGTAGAATTAGCCAAGAAAATATTCGGCAGCTTAAATAATAAGAATGTTCTTGTTATTGGTGCAGGCAAGATGGGGGAACTCGCCATCCAGAATTTATATAGTGCGGGAGCCAAGAAGGTGTCGGTCATCAACCGTACGCATGAGAAGGCGGTCGTTCTGGCAAAAAAATTCGAGGGCCAAGCGAAAGAACTGCGTGAGCTTCAATGCGCTTTAGTAGAAGCGGACATTGTAATTTCATCGACAGGCTCCAAGGAATACGTCGTGACGAAAGATTCGATGAAATACGTCAATCATATGCGCAAAGGCCGTCCAATCTTTATGGTGGATATTGCAGTACCGAGGGATTTAGAACCGGCGATTGCGGATATCGAAAGCGTATTCTTATATGATATAGATGATTTAGAGGGTATTGTGGAAGCGAATCTGCAAGAACGAAAAATTGCAGCTGAAGCAATATTGATCATGATAGAGCAAGAGATTGCCGACTTCAACAATTGGTTAAATATGCTTGGTGTGGTGCCGGTCATTTCAGCACTGCGGGAGAAGGCCCTTTCTATTCAGGCCGGTACAATGGAAAGCTTGGAAAGAAAGCTGCCGCAGCTTACAGACCGGGAGCGCAAAATCATCAGCAAGCATACGAAGAGCATTATCAATCAGATGCTGAAAGACCCGATCCTCTATGCTAAAGAGTTGGCGGGGCAGGATAACCGCACTCAAGCTCTGCAAGGATTCATTCAAACATTTGATATTGAAGATCTGGTAGATGCGCAGAAAGTTAAGCAGAAGAAAGTCCGCTCTTCTCAAATCCAAGAGCCAAAAACTATAGTAGTTGAAGTGTAAGTGGGGATAATTATATGCTTGACATGTCGATGACAAGACTCCATGAAGTGACGGTTGTCTTATATGCATTAAGCGTTCTTTTATATTTCATTGATTTTCTTCATAATAACCAGAAAGCGAAACGGATCGCTTTCTGGTTGCTGACGATTGTTTGGTTATTACAAACAATTTTTTTATGCCTATATATGCTGAATACAGGAAGGTTCCCTGTATTGACGATTTTTGAGGGGCTCTACTTTTATGTATGGGTGCTCATTACGTTTTCATTATGTATAAATAAATTGCTTGAAACAGACTTTATTGTTTTCTTCACAAATGTATTAGGGTTTATTGTCATGGCTATAAATACGTTTGCTCCGATCCAAGTGGAATCGCAGGTTTTGGCGCAGCAACTGGTCTCAGAGCTGCTGTTCATCCATATTACAATGGCATTTCTGGCATACGGAGCTTTTACTTTTTCTTTTGTGCTGTCTCTTCTCTATTTGATCCAGTATGATTTATTGAAGCGTAAGAAATGGGGGAAACGACTTATGCGGCTGGGCGATTTATCCCAGCTCGAAAGGTGGTCGTACCTGTTGAATGTGATTGGCTTGCCGATCCTGTTTTTCAGTTTGGTGCTTGGTATCCAGTGGGCTAATATTAAATTACCGGGGTTAAGCTGGATCGATACGAAAGTATTGGGATCCATCTTCATGCTGCTATGCTATAGCGTCTTTATCTATGTGAAGCTAAGGAGGCAAATATATGGAAAGAAGCTGGCATATTGGAATATTACTTCTTTCTTTATTGTGTTAATTAATTTCTTTTTATTTAGTAGTTTATCAGGTTTTCATTATTGGAATATGTAGGAGGCTATTATGCGAAAAATTATTGTCGGATCTAGAAGGAGTAAATTGGCACTTACACAAACAAATTGGGTTATCGATCAACTGAAAGCTTTGCATCTGCCTTTTGAATTTGAAGTGAAGGAGATTGTGACGAAGGGTGATCGTATTCTGGATGTGACACTTTCTAAAGTGGGCGGGAAAGGACTCTTTGTAAAGGAAATTGAACACGCACTGTTAACGAAAGAAATCGATATAGCTGTCCATAGCATGAAGGATATGCCGGCTGTATTGCCGGAAGGCTTAACGATTGGCTGTATCCCTGTTAGGGAAGACCACCGCGACGTACTGATTTCAAAGGATGGACTTACATTGGAAGAATTGAAGCCAGGTGCTGTGGTCGGTACGAGCAGTCTGCGAAGAAGTGCGCAAATATTAGCAAAAAGACCGGATTTGGAAATTAAGTGGATTCGCGGCAATATTGATACCCGCCTTCAAAAACTGCAGGATGAAGACTATGATGCTATTATTCTAGCGGCAGCGGGATTATCTCGTTTAGGTTGGAGTTCGGATGTGGTCACGCAGTTTTTGGATCCAGAGTTATGTGTGCCGGCTGTAGGGCAAGGTGCGCTGTCGATTGAATGCCGCAGCGATGATGCTGAACTTCTTGCCGGATTGGCGGAATTCGCTTGTCCAGCTACAGCGAAAGCCGTGACGGCGGAAAGGGCTTTCCTTCACATGATGGAAGGTGGTTGCCAAGTTCCGATTGCCGGATTTGCAACCATTAATGACCAAGAAGAGATTACATTGACCGGTTTGGTGGGTACACCGGATGGGAAAATCATTCTAAAGGAACAATTCACAGGCGTTGATGCAGAAGCGGTAGGGAAAGAAGTAGCGAAGGAGCTTCAAGCTCGCGGCGCGCAGAAGCTGATTGATGAAGTGAAAGTCGAGATGCAAGGGTAATGGATCCAGTTTCTGCCCTGCAAGGAAAAACGGTGTTGATTACGAGAGAAGAAAGCGATGGCTCGCGCTTTGCGGAAAATATAGCAAAGCGCGGAGGTATCCCAATCACGATTCCTTTAATCGGCTTTCAAACATGCCCGCTGCCGCCGGAGATGGAACGGAAGCTTGCTGCCATTTCGCAATATGATTGGATTATTTTCACAAGCAAAAATGGCGTAAAGTATTTCTTCCAGAGATGGAAGAAGCCATTGATGCAGCGTATTGCCGTAATCGGCGAGAAAACCAAGATTGCTTTAGAGAGCCGCGGTTACGAGCCGCAATTCGTTCCAACAGAATATGTAGCCGAGAGATTCGCGGCGGAGTTCCTCCCGTGCCTGGAGCCGGATGCCCGGGTGCTTATCGTAAAGGGCAATCTGGCCCGATCTATAATTGCGGATGCCATTAAGAAGCAAGGGTTCCACTGTGATGAAATGGTTATGTACGAAACGATATTGCCCGAAGCAAGTGAAAGCAAGCTATGCGATACGTTGAAAAAGCAAAAGTGTGATATTATTAGTTTTACAAGTTCATCCACAGTCCGACATTTCATGCAGATTGTCGAAAAGCATCATTTGCAGGAGTGTATCGCCGGTTCCAAGATTGCTTGCATCGGACCCATTGCCAAAAAAACAGCTGAGCGATTGGGGCTGTATGTTCATATATGTGCGGAGAAATACACAATGGAAGGTTTAGTGCGAAGTATGGAAACGTATTGCGCATATGAATCAGCAGAGTAAGAATAATGGGTTATATAAATATAAAGGTGGGGAATCATCGTGTCAGAAATTCAATTTACACGTCATAGACGTTTACGGCAAAGTGAAAGCATGCGTTCGTTAGTAAGGGAAACCTACTTGCGCAAAGAGGATTTGATTTATCCTATTTTTGTAGCGGCGGGGGAACATGTCAGAAATGAAATCGCATCTATGCCGGGCATTTATCAATTGTCTTTAGATAACTTAATGGAGGAAGTAGAAGAATCCGTTGATTTGGGCATTAAAGCATTGATTCTTTTTGGTGTCCCGCATCCACATGATAAAGATGCATGCGGAACAGGCGCTTTCGACCATAATGGATTGATTCAACAAGCGACACGAATGATTAAAGAAAAGCATCCGGAAGTGCTTGTGGTGGCAGATACTTGTTTATGCGAATATACAGACCATGGCCATTGCGGAATTGTTGAAGGCGACCAAATCTTAAATGATGAATCATTGGAATATCTGGTGAAAACGGCCATCAGCCAAGTGGAAGCCGGAGCCGATATCATTGCGCCATCGAATATGATGGACGGGTTTGTGGCAGCCATCCGTGCAGGGTTGGATGAAGCGGGGTATCCGCATATCCCAATCATGTCTTATGCTGTCAAATATGCTTCATCTTATTATGGGCCTTTCCGGGATGCGGCTAACGGCGCTCCGCAATTCGGTGACCGCAAGACATATCAGATGGACCCGGCCAACCGTATGGAAGCAATGCGTGAAGCGGAATCCGATCTTTTGGAAGGGGCGGACTTCTTAATTGTGAAGCCGGCGCTCGCGTATATGGATATCATTCGTGATGTGAAAAACAATATAAATCTGCCGATTGTTTCTTATAATGTAAGCGGTGAATATAGTATGATTAAAGCGGCGGCAATCAACGGCTGGATTGACGAGAAGAGCATCGTTCTAGAAACATTATTAGGTTTAAAACGCGCGGGTTCTGATTTGATCATTACATACTTCGCTAAAGATGTAGCCCGTTGGTTGGAAGAGGAATAAAGCTTTACTAAAGGAGATTATATATATGCGTAATTATGATAAGTCGATAGCAGCTTATAAAGAAGCGGTCCATTTAATGCCTGGCGGTGTGAATAGCCCTGTCCGCGCTTTTAAATCAGTTGATATGAACCCGATTTTTATGGAACGCGGCGCTGGGTCAAAGATTTATGATATTGATGGCAATGAATATATTGATTATGTATTATCTTGGGGGCCATTGATCCTAGGCCATAGTCATCCTGAAGTGGTGGAAGGAATCAAGAAGGTAGCTGAAACAGGGACAAGCTTCGGGGCGCCGACACTGCTTGAGAATGAGCTGGCAAAGGAAATTATGAAGCGTGTACCTTCCGTTGAAATGATCCGAATGGTTTCATCCGGAACGGAAGCTACAATGAGTGCCTTGCGCTTGGCGCGCGGCTATACAGGCCGCAACAAAATTATTAAATTCGAAGGCTGTTACCATGGCCATGGAGATTCCCTGCTGATCAAAGCAGGATCCGGCGTGGCGACATTAGGTTTGCCGGATAGCCCCGGGGTTCCGGAAGGCACTGCGAAGAATACAATTACTGTTCCGTATAATGACCTTGAAAGCATCCGTTATGCATTCGAGCAATATGGCGAAGACATTGCGGCTGTAATTGTAGAGCCTGTAGCCGGAAACATGGGTGTTGTACCGACGCTTCCCGGCTTCTTGCAAGGATTGCGCGATGTGACGACAGAATACGGGGCATTATTAATCTTTGATGAAGTAATGACCGGCTTCCGCGTGGATTATCATTGCGCAAGCGGCTACTATGGCATTGCCCCTGATTTAACAACATTCGGCAAAGTTGTTGGCGGCGGATTGCCTGTAGGCGCATTCGGCGGCAGAGAAGAAATCATGAAGCATATTGCTCCGAGCGGTCCGATTTATCAAGCGGGTACGTTATCCGGTAATCCATTAGCGATGACAGCCGGCTTGATTACATTACAGAATTTAACGCCTGAAGATTATGCCGAATTCAGACGCAAAGGCGATATCCTTGAAGAAGGCATTTCACAAGCGGCTTCAAAATATGGCATTCCTTGTTCGTTCAACCGCGCAGGTTCTATGATCGGTTTCTTCTTTACAGATGAGAAGGTCATTAATTATGAGACAGCCAAGGGATCAAACTTGGATTATTTCGCGGCATATTATCGTGAAATGGCTAATGAGGGCATTTTCCTGCCGCCTTCACAATTTGAAGGTTTATTCCTTTCAAAAGCGCATAGTGACGAGGATTTAGCTAAAACAATTGCTGCGGCGGAAAAAGCATTTTCTACATTAAAATAATTTATATGAAAGATGATAAAGCTAATACTACTTTAATGAGTATTAGCTTTTTTTGTGCAATAAAATTTTAATTTGAAAGATTTAGATATTTTCAATTGGGTATATTGACCTATAACGAAAGATGATTCATATAAGGGGCTTTGCAAATAATTACGTTCGTTCATTATTAAGTGATGTAATAAAAAACGAGATTATTATTGAAAGTATATACTTTTTTCAAGAGAAGAATCCAGGGAGTTGATGTTTCATGCGAAAGATATTGAAGTATATTGCACCATATAAAATCCCAATCGCATTTGTATTAGTCTTGCTTTTTATTCAAGCATTAACAGATTTGTTCATGCCGACTCTGATGGCTGACATTATCGATGTGGGTGTAGTCGAGAATGATATCCCTTATATTTGGAAGGTTGGAGGCTTCATGCTGCTAGTAGCGGCACTAGGAACAATCTGTTCGGTGGCGGCCAGTTATTTATCGGCGAAAGTATCGATGTCCTATGGGAAGGATCTGCGCCATCGGGTATTCTCCCATGTGGAAAATTTCTCTTTACAAGAGTTCGATCAAGTAGGGACGGCTTCTTTGATCACAAGAACGACAAACGACATCACCCAAGTGCAGACGGTATTGAATATGATTCTGCGGATGATGGTAACGGCTCCTTTGATGGCGATTGGAGGAATCGTCATGGCTTATTCAAAGGATGCGGAGTTATCGAAAGTGATTTTGATTGCCGTACCCATCCTTTTCTTGGTGATTGGATTGGTCATGAGAAAAGGCATTCCGTTATTTAAAATGGTGCAAGTAAAACTTGATGCTGTAAACCGTGTGCTGCGGGAGAATTTAACCGGTGTGAGGGTCATTCGTTCATTTAACCGGGTTGCTTATGAGCATAAACGGTTTGAACGAGCGAATTCCGATTTGACAGAGACAACGATTAAAGTAAATAAAATCATTGCCACTTTGATGCCGGCTATGATGTTGATTATGAATTGCACTTCTATCGCGATTATTTGGTTTGGGGCCATTCGAATCGATAATGGAAATATGCAAGTGGGAGACTTAATGGCCTTTCTGCAATACGCCATGCAAATTATGTTCTCGATGGTCATGCTTTCTATGATGTTTGTCATGATTCCCCGAGCGTCGGCATCCGCTGTGCGTATCAATGAAGTACTCGAGATGGAAACAGTGGTTGCAGAAGCGCCGCAAGACGTCAAGCCTTCAAATCAGAGCCGCATCATTGAATTCGATGATGTGACATTCAGTTATCCGGGGGCCGAACATCCGGCATTGTGCAATATTTCATTTGCCGCGGGAGCCGGGGAAGTGACAGCGATAATAGGTGGAACAGGATCAGGAAAATCAACCTTAGTCAAGCTCGTTCCGCGTTTCTATGAAGTGGATTCCGGCAGTGTGAAAGTGATGGGTGTGGATGTGCGAGATATGCCTCTTGATGCACTTCGCAGTAAAATCGGGATGGTCCCCCAAAAAGCAGTGCTCTTTACAGGAACAGTCGCTGAAAATATCGCATTCGGCAAAGAGGATGCAACGCAAGAAGAAATTGAGCATGCGGCAAGTATTGCGCAAGCGTCGGATTTTATCGCCAATATGAAAGATGGTTATCAATCTGTCATCGCACAGGGAGGCACAAATGTATCCGGCGGACAGAAACAAAGGCTTTCGATTGCGCGTGCGCTCGTTCGCAAGCCTCAGATTTATATATTCGACGATAGCTTCTCCGCCCTGGATTTCAAGACAGATGCGAAGCTGCGTGCCGCCCTTAAATCGGAAACGATGGAATCCACCGTATTGCTTGTGGCGCAGCGGGTAACGACAGTGATGGATGCCGATCGAATCATTGTATTGGACGAAGGCAAAATGGCCGGTATAGGGACGCATCAGGAGTTGATGGATACGTGTGATGTGTACAAGGAAATAGTATCCTCCCAGCTATCAGAGGAGGAAATCGCATGAGTAAAGAAAGAGGGAACAGAGGTCCCGGATTCGGTCCGCCCCGCGGAGGAATAGGGGCTCCCGTAAGCAAAGCGAAAGATTTCAAAGGAACATTGAAACGGCTGCTGCGTTATTTGGCCCCTCATAAATTCCGATTGCTGACAGTGTTTATAACAGCCATTCTTAGTACGATTTTCACTATTCTGGGTCCGAAAATTCTAGGGATGGCCACGACGAAGATATTCGAAGGCATTACCGGGAAGTTTGCTGGTGTCCCGGGCGCCGCGATTGATTTCGGCTATCTCGGAAACCTTTTGTTCTTATTGGGAGGGCTATATTTACTAAGCTCTTTATTCAGCTTCATTCAGCAATTTGTTATGGCGGGGGTCGCACAGAGAACGGTATATAGATTGCGTGAAGAAGCGGAAGAGAAAATTTCCCGTCTTCCCCTTAAGTATTTTGATGGCACGACGCATGGAGAGACATTGAGCAGGGTTGTGAACGATATGGATAATATCAGCACGACCTTGCAGCAAAGCTTGACGCAGCTTATTACATCCTTCGTTACAATCGTCGGCGTTATTATCATGATGCTGACCATCAGTCCGATCATGACGCTAATTTTATTGCTGACACTTCCGCTTAGCGCTGTCATTGCCATGCTGATCGCCAAGCGTTCACAAGGCCACTTCATCGGACAGCAAAGGGAGCTCGGCAATTTGAGCGGCCATGTGGAAGAGATGTATACAGGGCATGAAGTGGTGAAGGCATTTGGACATGAGAAGAAAGCGATGCAGGAATTTCAAGAGATCAATGAGAGGCTATATGAATCCGGATGGAAAGCTCAATTCATTTCCGGAGCCATCATGCCGTTAATGTCTTTCGTGAATAATGTCGGTTATGTATTAATCAGCGTAATCGGAGGAATTTTGGTAACACAGAAAACGATTGCGGTCGGGGACATTCAGGCTTTTATCCAATATGCGCGCCAGTTCTCGCAACCGATTATGCAGACAGCCAATATCGCCAATATCATTCAATCAACAATCGCTTCCGCCGAACGGGTATTCGAGCTATTGGATGAAGAAGAGCAAGTGCCAGAAGCCGTTGATGCCAAGACTATTGCTTATCCGAAAGGCCGAGTGACTTTCAATCATGTTTCGTTCGGGTATAAACAGGGGGTTACATTGATAGAAGACATGAATATAGCCGTTGAACCTGGCCAAACAATTGCCATCGTGGGTCCGACTGGCGCGGGAAAGACAACTTTAATCAATCTTTTAATGCGCTTTTATGAAATCAATAGCGGAACAATCCGTATCGATGGCGTCGATATCACTGAAATGAAGCGTAGCGATCTACGCCGATTATTCGGCATGGTTTTACAAGATACTTGGCTATTCCATGGAACAATCAAAGAAAATATCGCCTATGGCCGTGAGGGTGCTACGGATGAAGAAGTATATGAAGCAGCTAGAGCGGCACATGCCGATCATTTTATCCGAACTTTGCCGGAGGGATACAATACCATTCTAAATGAAGATGCAACGAATATTTCACAAGGGCAGAAGCAATTATTGACAATTGCCCGGGCAATCCTTGCCAATCCGGCAATACTTATCTTGGATGAAGCGACCAGCAGTGTAGATACAAGGACGGAAATTTATATTCAAAAAGCCATGAATATGTTAATGAAAGGCCGAACAAGTTTTGTAATCGCCCATCGCCTTTCTACAATCAAGGATGCTGACTTAATTTTAGTTATGAATAAAGGAACAGTAATTGAGCAAGGGAATCATCAAGAATTATTGGAAAAAGGCGGATTCTATGCCGATCTTTATAATAGCCAGTTCTCAGATGGAGAGCTTGCGGATGATGCGGGTTGATCCCCTTTTTAATTGTTATTTCCGTTTACTTTTATTATAATAAATCTTTATGTCGACAAGGCATGGCCCCGATTTTCAGCATCGGGTCATGCCTTCTTATGTTTACAAAGAATGAAATGGTGTATAAGTAAATAAATGCAAGATTACAAATATCTTCTTTCCGCTAATTGAGACATAGAAAAGGGATCATTCAATAGGATAAGGGAGAGCAATGGGAGTGAAAGGCATGCAGAAGATTTTTCCGGCATCTAGAAATATGAAGGAATTCGAGAAGTTTCTTCAAACGTCCTATGATGCAGGGGTGTTTTTAGATATTCATTTAGTGCAGCTCAAGCACATCTATTCGATGGCGAAGCAATATAATAAAAAGATGTTTTATCATATGGATCTCATTCAAGGGTTGAAAAATGATGATTATGCAACAGAGTACATCTGCCAGGAATTTAAGCCTGCCGGACTCATTTCAACGAAAGCGAGTGTCATTATCAAGGCGAAGCAAAAGGGGATTATCGCTGTTCAACGGGTGTTCTTGATCGATTCGCACGCTCTAGAGAAGAATTTGAAAATTATTGAAAGAACAAAACCGGACTTTATAGAAGTACTTCCGGGCGCAATGCCGTGGTTAATCAAGGAAATAAAGAAGCGCACGAATATCCCGGTTTTCGCGGGTGGGTTTATACGGACGCCTGAAGAAGTGAAAGAGGCATTGAATGCGGGAGCGGTTGCTGTCACTACATCGAGTATGGATTTATGGGCTTATTTCGAAGAGGAAAATCCCATTATTGGTTAAAGGGCAAAGTAGAGAAAAGATTTGTTGACAGCGTTTACAACATTTCATATACTAGGCAATAAGTTAATAATTGAGCCGGAGAAATGGAGACGCACTCAAATGACATGTGAATGTTTATTTGCGTGCGTCTCCTTTTTTTCATAAAACATGAAAAGGGGTTTCATTATGACAGCATTTTGGGGAGAAGTTGTAGGTACGATGGTTTTGATATTGATAGGCTGCGGTGTCGGTGCCGGAATGAATTTGAATAAAACGTTTTCTAAGGACGGCGGCTGGATTGTCACAACAATCGCTTGGGGGTTAGGGGTAACCCTTGGAATCTTTGCGGTGGGGAATTTTAGCGGGGCGCATTTGAATCCGGCAGTTACCGTTTCGTTTGCTTTGATTGGGGAATTTCCTTGGAGCGATGTTCCCGGCTATATCGTAGGGCAAATCATAGGTGCTATATTAGGGGCTGCACTCGTTTGGCTGCATTATTTACCGCATTGGAAAGCGACGGACGATCCAGGGACAAAACTTGGGGTATTCTCTACAAGCCCGGCTATACCACATGCTTTTTCTAATATATTAAGTGAAATGATCGGTACATTTTTATTGATTCTGGGTCTTCTGTTTATCGGAGCGAATGAGTTTTCAGACGGTCTCAATCCGATGGCTGTAGGGCTTCTCATCATTGCAATCGGTATGAGTTTAGGAGGTACGACAGGCTATGCCATTAACCCGGCGCGCGATTTAGGGCCAAGGATCGCCCATTTTATTTTGCCTATAGCCGGTAAAGGCGGTTCCAATTGGAAGTATGCGTGGATTCCTGTTGCCGGGCCTATTTTAGGCGGAGCTTTAGCAGCTGTCTTTTATCGGATGGTTTTTACCGGGGATTTTAAGCCGATGTATTATGGGGTAATAGCTATATGTGCACTTGTTCTTGTCGCAGTCGGATTTATCACTAGGAATTCTGCGGATGTGAACAAGAAACAAATGTCGGCATAAGGGATAAGAAGAGATATATGGGATGATTTTTTAGGAGGATGGAGAATGGAAAAATATATTTTATCATTGGATCAAGGAACGACAAGCTCAAGAGCTATTATATTCAATAAAGAAGGGGAAGTAGTTCATATAGCCCAGAAGGAGTTTACACAATACTTTCCGCATCCGGGATGGGTAGAGCATAATGCGAGTGAAATATGGGGCAGCATCCTGGCGGTCATAGCCAGCGCCCTTTCGGAAACTGGCATCGATGCTTCACAGATAGCGGGCATCGGTATCACGAATCAGCGTGAAACAACGGTTGTCTGGGATAAGCATACAAGCAAGCCGGTATATAATGCGATTGTTTGGCAATCTCGCCAAACGCAGGGCATTTGCAACGAATTAAAAGATCAAGGCTATGAAGAGATGATCCGGGATAAGACAGGTTTGTTGATTGATCCGTATTTCTCCGGAACAAAGGTCAAATGGATTTTGGATAATGTTGAAGGAGCCAGAGAAAAAGCGGAAAAAGGCGACCTGTTATTCGGAACGATCGACACATGGTTGATTTGGAAGCTGTCAGGCGGCAAGGTTCATGTGACAGATTATTCCAACGCATCGAGAACCTTGATGTATAATATCTATGATTTGAAATGGGATCAGGAACTATTGGAGATCTTAGGCATTCCGGAATCCATGCTTCCGGAAGTGAAACCTTCATCGGAAGTCTATGCTAATACTGTCAAGTATCATTTCTTCGGGAAAGAAATTCCGATTGCAGGAGCGGCGGGCGATCAACAAGCGGCCTTATTCGGGCAAGCGTGCTTTGAGGATGGCATGGCGAAGAACACATACGGCACTGGCTGCTTTATGTTGATGAACACAGGGGAAAAAGCGGTTAAATCAGAAAATGGATTGTTGACGACTATAGCCTGGGGAATTGACGGGAAAGTGGAATACGCGCTGGAAGGCAGTATATTTGTTGCAGGTTCGGCTATCCAATGGCTAAGAGACGGGTTGAGAATGCTGAAGCAAGCCAGTGATAGTGAAGCATATGCGAAGAGCGTTCCGTCTACTGATGGTGTCTATGTTGTACCTGCTTTCGTCGGCCTTGGAACGCCTTATTGGGATAGTGATGTGCGCGGGGCTGTTTTCGGATTGACGAGAGGAACATCGAAGGAGCATTTCGTGCGTGCCACACTTGAATCACTTGCTTATCAGACAAAAGATGTGTTGAGCGCTATGGAGGCGGATTCCGGCATTTCCCTCAAGAAGCTCCGAGTGGATGGAGGAGCGGTGAAGAATGATTTTCTAATGCACTTCCAAAGCGATATTCTAGGTGTGGATGTTGAACGTCCCGTTGTGAATGAAACGACTGCCTTGGGCGCTGCTTATCTAGCTGGAATCGCAGTGGGATTCTGGGATGGGCAGAAGAACGTATCCGATAAATGGAAGCTGGATAAGGAGTATGAGCCTTCTATGGAAAGTGAACAACAAGAGAAATTATATGAAGGCTGGAAAAAGGCTGTGAAAGCGGCCCAAGTTTTCAAATAAATAGGCATATCATTAAACATCCTGCCCGTGATTTGATATACTGTTATTAAGTTAATAGCTCGGTTGGAGATATGGAGAGACCACAGGTCGTCTATGAGATAGTGTATAGACGATTTTGTGGTCTCTTTTTCTATGCTTTTATAAAAATAGGATCCACCGGAGCGTTAAAAACTGCATGAAATAATAAAAAATGGATTGTTTTTCTGAAATAGTAGGGTGACAAGGGCAATATTGGGGTATGGATGAATATATGCAATAAAATAGGGGCAATTCATTTTATAGGATATGAGTAAAATGACATTAAGGATAACAGGACAATAGCTTGACGAATTACTTTATAACAAGCACTTTATGAAAAACTGGAGGAGTACAAATGGAATTTTCGAATTTAAATCGATCACAAATATTACAAAAAATGAGCGAGACAACATATGATGTTTTTGTTATCGGCGGAGGCATCACAGGGGCAGGAATTGCTTTGGATGCCGTCACACGTGGAATGAAAGTAGGGTTATGTGAAATGCAGGACTTTGCGGCAGGTACATCCAGCCGTTCCACTAAATTAGTACATGGCGGTTTGCGCTATTTGAAACAACTTGAAGTGAAGATGGTAGCCGAAGTAGGGAAGGAACGGGCGGTTGTATATGAGAATGGGCCGCATGTGACAACGCCGGAATGGATGTTGCTGCCTTTCTATGAAGGCGGGACATTTGGGCCGTTCAGCACATCTGTAGGTTTACGGGTGTATGATTTCTTGGCGGGCGTCAAACGAAGCGAGAGAAGAAAGATGTTGTCGAAACAAGAAGTTCTTAACAAAGAACCATTGCTTAAGAAGCAAGGCTTGAAAGGCGGCGGCTACTATGTGGAATATCGTACTGACGATGCCCGCCTGACAATGGAAGTGGCCAAGAAAGCGGCAAGCTTCGGAGCGGACCTTTTAAACTATACAAAAGTTGTGGAATTTGTTTATGAAGAGTCGAAAGTAGCAGGGGTCATCATCGAGGACATATTGACAGGCGACCGCTATACCGTCCGTGCACGCAAAGTCATCAATGCAACAGGACCATGGGTAGATGAACTCCGGAAAAAAGACCACTCTAAAAACGGCAAATCACTGAAAATGACAAAAGGTGTCCACATTGTAATCGACCAATCACGCTTCCCTCTTAAACAAGCCATCTACTTTGATACGGAAGACGGCAGAATGGTGTTTGCCATTCCAAGAGCAGGAAAAGCGTATATAGGCACAACGGATACATTTTATGATGAAGATCCGATCGAACCGAAGATCACAAGGGAAGATCGCGAATATATACTGAAGGCAATTGATTTCATGTTCCCGGACAGCAAAATAACGGATGCGGATATCGAATCAAGCTGGGCAGGCGTTCGGCCGCTTATTTATGAAGAAGGCAAAGATCCTTCTGAAATATCCCGTAAAGATGAAATCTGGGTTGCTCCATCAGGATTAATGACGATTGCCGGCGGTAAATTAACCGGCTACCGTAAAATGGCTGAGACGATTGTCGACAAAGTGGTCGAACAATTCAAAGAGGAGAAGTATAAATTGTTCGATAAATGTCAAACCAAGCAAATTCCTATCTCAGGAGGGGATATTGGCGGGTCGCATAATTTGGACGGCTTCGTTCTTGAACAGGTGAAAGCAGGCGTGGAAGTCGGCTTGACAGAGGAAGAAGCGAGAGAGCTGGCAAGTTTCTACGGCACAAACGTCAAAAAGGTTTATTCGCTGATTGAACAGAATGAAGAAGAAATACAATCCTACGGCTTATCAAAAGAAGTGTACGGAAAGCTTGCATACAGTATCCGCGCAGAACAGGCCTGCACATTGGTCGATTTCTTCTATAGAAGAACAGGTGCTATTCTTTTCAATATTGATTGGGTATATACTTGGAAAGATCGAGTAGCGGATTATATGAGCGATGCGTTCGATTGGGATGACAAAGAGAAACAGCGCCAACTTGAAGCATTAGATCATGAGTTGGAAACAGTGACACTGCCTTTAGAAAAGCAAACCAAGTAATAGAAGTAGAGGATTATTGAAATCCGATGCATGTTTTGGCGACTGTAAAATAGATGTATGAAAAGGGATGACTCGGGCTTTAGCCGCAGTCATCCCTTTTTCTGTATATGCCTATATAAGTGCTTTTTCATAATTCAACTGAAGAACCCTCTGTCGAGCAGTAATAAAAAAAGCTTTCGCATCATAGGTTTACTAATGATAGGCATAGTCTTTTTTAGTGATTGAGAGGAGGAGCATTGTTTTGACGAATCAAGATCAATCGTGTTTGCGATTTTCTTTAGAAGAATCCATTTGGTTTCCGAAAGGTCAAGAAGTGGGAGCGCTTTACTCTCTTTCTATTGAACCGAATGTTACGATTTCGGAACGGAACCAATATATTGTGATTGAAGGGACATTACAGGTGACTGGAGAATATCAAGGGATGAACGATCATGTGAATTGGGAAAACGAATATAATCCTTTGGTGCACCAACGCTATATACAGAACATTTTATATAGGGAAGAACAAGGTGATTATATATTCCACCATACTTTTCCTGTGGATATAAGCATACCAACCAATCGTGTAGAGGATCGAAATGCAATTGAGGTGGATATTTCTTCTTTTGATTACAATATGCCTGAGAGTAGCTGTATTAAATTAATGGCTGAATTGATGATTACTGGCATTTATGATGGGCAACAAGCACGGTATGCGACAGAAAAAATGCCTATGGTCGATCCTGGCACGTATTATGAATATCCATTCTCTCAAGAATCCATTTCCCCTGCACCTCTGGAAAGCAGCTATTATCAGGAGGCAGAAAGGTTTGATGAGTCGGCAGATGAATCTCTTCATTTGCAAAATGAGGAAGCGCGGGAATCTTCCTTCATTTCAAAGGCACGCTATGAAGCGCAGGAATCTTCCAT
>JBJEFM010000077.1:0-108268 GCA_051874035.1 Bacillus sp. (in: firmicutes) | reverse complement strand
CAACGAGCGGGATACGAAGCGCGGGAATCTTCCATCATCCAACAAGAAAAGTACGAAGAGGCAGAATCAGCGATGAACCAACGAGCGGGATATGAAGCGCGGGAATCTTCCATCATCCAACAAGAAAAATACGAAGAGGCAGAATCAACGATGAATCCACAGATGGGATATGGAGAGCAGCCATCGGCCCCTTTGGGAGTGGAGCAAGAATCTTTAGCTGTCCCACAAGAAAGAGACGCAGATTATGAATCGACGACTCTATCATCGGATGATCATATAGACCAGAAATTACCATACTTGCAAACAGAATATTATAGTGAACAA
Source organism: Bacillus sp. (in: firmicutes) (assembly GCA_051874035.1). Taxonomy (GTDB): domain Bacteria; phylum Bacillota; class Bacilli; order Bacillales; family DSM-1321; genus Bacillus_AD. Next base: position 107,944 of record JBJEFM010000077.1, on the reverse strand, counting down.
GAATCGGCCGTCCAATCAGTAAGTCTTGATGAAAGCGAGTCGATTGCGCCGCGTGCCGTACAAAATGAAGAAGAAACCGGGGAGAGTACAGTTCAATCAGAAGCGGCATTATTGCAAGTGGAATCTGAATATGAATCATTTGAAGTTTCTGCTTATGCTTTGCCGCGTGAAGAATCAGCCGAGCGGCAAGAGCCGATGGCGCCTGAACTTCCTGCATTCGATCATAAGCCATTTTCGTTTCAATCGCACTTTGCCATTCCGATGCCGATTTTTACACCTCCCGATATTCCCGATTATCCGGATATAGTTGGAGCCGATGCAAGAAATGAAGAAGTTCAAGAGCCGGCAGCTGCTGAAATAGAAGTGGAAAGTTCTTATCAGACTTTTAACTACAGCCTTGAGGAAGCGGAAGAGGTCAGTGTAAGATCCAGCAAGAATGAAAGCGGGCCGGTTATCGCCAAACAAGAGGAAAGGCCTGCTGCATCCGTCGAGCCCGAAGAGCCGCCACAGCAACCGGTTGAGTCGGCGCCATTGAATAGGCCGATTTACAAAGTGGCCGAAGTCGAATCGGAGGAGAAGAGGCCGCTGGCGGAAACGGGTAAACTCTCTGTTAGTTTAACCGATTTCTTTGCCAAAAAAGAAACGCAAACGAAAACAAAACTTAAGGTGTGCATTGTGCAAAATGGTGAAAACTTATCTGATTTAGCCGCTCGCTATGAAATCAATAAGCAAGACATCATCGCTTATAATCATTTGGAGGATGAAAGTGAGGTGCAGGGAGGGAAGGTGCTATATATTCCACAGAAAGCTGGTCATAAATAAGAAATGACGCTTGCGAAAGTGAGTGGATGCAAGTGGAAAGAAGTGAAATGATTCCTAGGGAAGTCCAGGAAGTCAGTAAACATTATATGCTTCAAGTCGAATATTCCGAAACATTCGGCAGCATTTATAAAATATATACAGATCAAGGCGTATATGCCTTGAAAAGCATCGCTCCGCAGCATAGTATGGATTTCATCCGGCATGTGCAGCGGTTATATCAGCGAGGGTATAACCGTGTTGTGCCTATTTATACAACTCATGACGGCCGTTACGGAGTGTTATATAATAATCGTTTATATTATTTGATGCCTTGGCTTGCCAACGATGAAAGCGGCGAGCGCAATGAGAAGCATAAGCAAATGTTCCGGGAATTGGCCCGGATTCATACATTGACGGTTAAGGATCTCCCTATAGAACCGGAAGACAGGGAAGTTCATTTTGAGAAAACGACGGATTTATGGAAGAAGCAGCAGAAGTTCCTGGAAGAGTATATCGGCAGATGCGAGAAGAAATGGTATATGTCGCCGCTGGAGCTGATGTTCTGTTCTTGTTATTATGATGTATCGCAAGCATTGTCCTTCTCAATGCGGAAATTGGAAGAATGGTACGAAGCGACGAAGGATGATGAAAAAGTGAGGACAGTGATCATTCATGGAAAGGTAAGTATCAAGCACTTTCTCTTGAATGACCGGGGAGCGGGCTATTTTATCAATTTCGAGAATGCGAAGCCTTTACCGCAGCATTTCGATTTGCTTCCTTTCTTCGGGAAGTATTGTAATACATTTCCGACGCGTTGTGATGAATGTGTAGAATGGTTTTATCACTATAATAAATACTTTCCGCTCAGGGAAGAAGAAATCATGCTGTTCATCAGTTATTTAGCGTATCCACAGAATTTCATCCAAACGATTGAATTGTATCATGAAAAAAAGCATGATCGGAAAACAGAAGCCCAATATGTCAAGGAACTGCAAAAGCATTACTGGCAGCTCAAAAATATCGAATATTTAGTAATGAAAATTGAAGAAATCGAAGGACAGAAGCGGGCGGCGAAGCAGGCTGCCGACCAAGGAAGCTGAAGAAACAGGAGCGGATGGGCCCGCCCCTGTTTCTTATGATTTTCAAAAAATATTAAAGCGCATGCTGGCAGCGGCGCATACGAGCAAAATGAGCAGCAAAACATCGAATGTAGTCGGGAAGAAAAACGTACGGATGGCTTGAAATATACAGATGGGAATAATGAATTGATTACATACATTCCGTATATTTCTTAGCCAAGGCGGCATGTTATAAGGGCTATATCTTCTTTTCATTTGATTTTCTCTCCTCTCGCCTATGGATCACCCACTTTATCTTGTTCCAGTGTATGTTTTTTTCGAAAATGTGTGAAAACCCTAGAATGGGTGTATGTTATTTGCATAAAATAGAGAAATACGGCAAGAATGATTGACGAAAGAATGCCTTTTTTTGTACTATAGAAGGTAATTAGATAAATGATAATAGCGTTGATTGGGAGTAGTACGTTTGAATTCTGCTTTAAGAGAGAAAAGCCAATAGCTGCGAGGCTTTTTAAGCAAGAGCGGACGGAAGTAGCCCGGGAGCTGCTTTTATGAACTCATAGTAGTAAAAGCCGGTGCAGAGCCGTTATAATTGTTAAGCGCCGATGGACTTTCCGTCCATTGGAATAAAGGTGGTACCGCGAATAGACTCTCTTCGTCCTTTTCATAGGAAGAGAGTTTTTTTATGTTTACTTATGATTTAGGAGGAAGACTGGAATGGAAAATAATCAAACATCAATGCCGACAAAGTATGATCCGCAGACGATCGAGAAAGGCCGTTATGACTGGTGGGTTAAAGGAGGTTACTTTAAAGCGAAAAGCGACGAGAAGAAGCCGCCTTACACAATCGTGATTCCACCACCGAACGTAACAGGTAAACTACATCTTGGCCATGCGTGGGATACAACCCTGCAAGATATTCTGACTCGTATGAAGCGTATGCAAGGCTACGACGTACTTTGGCTGCCGGGCATGGACCATGCGGGTATCGCGACGCAAGCGAAGGTAGAGGAGAAGCTTCGAAATGAAGGCGTTAGCCGTTATGATCTTGGACGCGAGAAATTCGTCGCGGAAACATGGAAGTGGAAAGAAGAGTATGCCGGCCATATCCGCGAGCAATGGGCGAAGATGGGCCTCGGCTTAGACTACTCCCGCGAGCGTTTCACGCTTGATGAAGGTTTATCGAAAGCGGTAAACCAAGTATTCGTTTCCCTTTACAATAAAGGTTTAATCTACCGCGGGGAATATATCATCAACTGGGATCCTTCAACAAAAACAGCCCTTTCAGATATTGAAGTAATCTATAAGGATGTTCAAGGCGCATTCTACCACATGAAATATCCATTGGCAGATGGCTCTGGATACGTGGAAGTGGCGACTACCCGCCCTGAAACAATGCTTGGCGACTCCGGCGTGGCCGTTCATCCGGAAGATGAGCGCTACCAGCACTTAATCGGTAAAACGGTAATCCTGCCAATCGTGGGCCGTGAGATTCCAATCGTTGCCGACGATTATGTAGATAAAGAATTCGGCACTGGTGTAGTTAAAATGACGCCGGCGCATGACCCTAATGACTTTGAAGTAGGAAACCGCCATAACTTAGAACGTATTCTTGTGATGAACGAAGATGGCACAATGAATGCGAAAGCCGGTAAATACGAGGGAATGGATCGTTTCGAATGCCGTAAGCAAATCGTGAAAGACCTGCAAGAGCAAGGTGTTCTTATTAAAATTGAAGAGCATATGCATTCTGTTGGCCACTCTGAGCGAAGCGGCGCGGTAGTTGAACCGTATCTTTCAACACAATGGTTCGTTAAAATGCAGCCGCTTGCTGACGAAGCAATCGCTCTTCAACAAAAAGAAGAAGAAAAAGTAAACTTCGTACCGGAGCGTTTCGAGAAAACATATCTACGCTGGATGGAGAATATCCGTGATTGGTGCATTTCCCGTCAACTATGGTGGGGACATCGCATTCCTGCTTGGTACCATAATGAAACAGGTGAGGTGTATGTAGGAACAGAAGCGCCGGCAGATGCTGAGAATTGGACACAAGATAGCGATGTTCTTGATACATGGTTCTCTTCTGCTTTATGGCCTTTCTCTACAATGGGTTGGCCTGATACGGATACGGCTGATTTTAAACGCTACTATCCGACAGCGGCTTTAGTAACAGGATATGATATTATCTTCTTCTGGGTATCCCGCATGATTTTCCAAGGAATCGAGTTTACAGGAACTCGTCCATTCGAAGATGTATTAATCCACGGACTTGTTCGTGACAGTGAAGGCCGTAAGATGAGCAAGTCGCTTGGCAATGGTGTCGATCCGATGGATGTTATTGATAAATATGGCTGTGACTCATTACGTTACTTCTTATCAACAGGAAGCTCGCCGGGTCAAGATTTACGTTTCTCTATTGAGAAGGTGGAGTCGATCTGGAACTTTGCGAATAAAATCTGGAATGCATCCCGTTTCGCATTAATGAATATGGATGGCATGACATATGAAGAAATTGATCTGACTGGTAAGAAATCAGTAGCGGATAAATGGATTCTTACTCGCTTAAATGAAACAATTGAAACGGTTACCCGCCTGGCGGACAAATACGAATTCGGTGAAGTGGGCCGCGTGCTGTATAATTTCATCTGGGATGATTTCTGCGACTGGTATATCGAAATGGCGAAGTTGCCTCTATACGGGGAAGATGAAGAAGCGAAGAAAACAACACGTTCCATCCTTGCTTACGTATTAGACAACACAATGAGATTATTGCATCCATTTATGCCATTTATTACTGAAGAAATCTGGCAAAATCTCCCTCACCAAGGTGAAACAATTGTGACAGCGGCTTGGCCGACAGTGAACGAAGAGCTTACTGATAACCAAGCGGCTGAGGATATGAAGCTGTTAGTGGAAATCATTCGCTCTGTACGCAATATCCGTGCGGAGGTAAATACACCGCTAAGTAAGAAAATCAGCTTGATTCTAAAAGCGAAAGATGAAACAATTGCACAAAGTTTAAAAGATAATAGCGGTTATATCGAACGCTTCTGCAATCCGGAAGAATTGATAATCGGCACAGATGTAGAAGAGCCAAGTCAAGCGATGACTGCTGTTGTGACAGGCGTGGAAGTAGTTCTTCCTCTTCTTGGATTGATCAATGTAGAAGAAGAAGTGAAACGCCTTGAGAAAGAATTAGAGAAGCTGAATAAAGAAGTAGAGCGCGTTCAGAAGAAATTAAGCAACGAAGGCTTCGTCAAGAAAGCGCCTGAGAAGGTAATTGAAGAAGAACGTGCAAAAGAAAAAGATTACAGCGAGAAACGCGATGCCGTCATCCGCCGCATTGAAGAGCTGAAATCAATTTAATTAGTGATGACCAAAAAATCTTCTGGCCACCGGAAGATTTTTTGGTTTTTTCTTTGTATATAGTACGCTCCATCCTTTATTATGAAAGGTAATCTTAAACAGTAATGGTTCATTTCAAAAAAGGAGAATGATCATGTTAACAAAAATAGACGATTTATATGAATATTTAGCCAAGCGCGAACAACGTTTTGGGATGAACTTTGGATTAGAAAGAATGGAAGAACTGTTAGCGGGCCTAGATGTTCGCCATGAATCATTGAAATTCGTCCATCTTGCCGGTACAAACGGTAAAGGCTCGACACTGCATTATTTGAAGAAAATACTGATGGAATCCGGTTATAAGGTAGGAACATTTACATCCCCCCACATTGAAAGCGTTAGGGAGCGTATAATGATTGGTGATGAGTGCATTCCGGAAGCGGATTTTTTGCGATTATTTAATTGTGTGATGGCATATATTGAAGATATGGAGCAGGAGCAGGTTTTTCCTACACAATTTGAAATTCTGACAGTAATCGCGCTGATGTATTTCCAGGAACAGCAACCTGATCTTGTATTGATGGAAACGGGTCTCGGGGGAAGGCTCGATTCAACAAATGTGATTACTTCATTGCTCTCTATTATTACAAGCATCTCCCGGGACCATACGAATATCCTGGGGAATAGCATCAGCGGTATCGCGGCGGAGAAAGCGGGAATCATTAAACCGAATACACAGGTTGTGACAGCGGTCCGCAATGGGGAAGCGCTGCCTGTTATCCGAGAAAAAGCCCATGAGAAAGGCTCTTCTTTATATGTATTGGGCGAAGATTTCCATGTGGAGAAAAAAGAAGCGAAGCATAATGGAGAGTTGTTCTCTTATTCATTCGGTGACGAACAGATGAAAGATGTCATGATTTCCATGTTGGGCAAGCATCAAGCCGATAATGCTTCTCTAGCAATTACGGCCGCTTCGCTATTACAGCAGCATCATGGATTTACTGTAAGTGAGGATGCATTGAGGACTGGTTTGTTGAAAGCTAATTGGAAAGGCCGTCTGGAAACCGTCAGTGAACAGCCTCATATCATTATTGATGGCTCTCATAATGAAGAAGGGATTCGTGCTTTAATCGATACATTACAAGCACGGTACAGCGATAAGAAAATCATTTTTCTAACGGCGGCATTGGCTGACAAAGACGTCTCAACGATGATGGCGATGATTGAAGAAGTGGCGGACCATATCATTTGCACACAATTTACGATGGACCGGGCCCTATCGGCGGACAAGCTGGCCGCCCATTGCAACAAAGTGCCGGCCAGAGTAATAACGGATTGGGAAACTGCGGTAGAAGAAGGCATGAAGATGATGGAAGACGATGCTCTGTTTGTTGTGACCGGATCGCTTTATTTCCTTTATTACACAAGGCCTTATATTCAGAATAAGCTAGGACGTACAAAAACGGGCATAACTAGATAGATTTGCGGAATGAGTAAGGAAGTATGCACGGGACCATAGTGCTATCTTCCTTGCTTATACATATAGTAGTTATTATTTCGGGGGAAATAGTTCACAGACATAATTGATATTGCTCCATCTCCTAAAAAAGAGGGAATAGAGGGAGAGTATATGGATGTTTTTATAGTGGTTTATCTAGCGGTTATAGGTTTAATATTCGGGTCTTTCTTTAATGTTGTGGGATTGCGCGTGCCTTTGGGGCAATCGATTGTAAGGCCGAGATCGGCGTGTCCGGGCTGTCATCATGAGCTTACTGCTTCCGAGTTGATTCCGGTTTTTTCTTACTTTTTGCAGAAGGGTAAATGCCGAAATTGCGCTCAAGCCATTTCGCCAATCTATCCGGCAATAGAGCTTATAACGGCATTATTGTTTATCAGCGCGCCGTTTCTTGTCGGGTGGAACAACCATTTATTTATCGCATATTCACTTATTTCGTTGCTGGTCATTATCACTGTTTCTGACTTGGCTTATATGATTATTCCTAATAAGGTGCTGTTATTCTTTCTTGTATGGTTTGTGGTGCTGCATTTCTTTATTGGGGATTTGCACTTGATGAATGCTCTATTGGGCATGCTGATAGGCTTTGCTGTTCTCTTGTTGATCGCATTGCTTAGCAATGGCGGTATGGGGGGAGGGGACGTTAAGCTGCTTGCTGTGCTAGGTGTTGCACTTGGTGTTAAGCTTGTCATGCTTTCACTGTTTTTCGCCATTTTGTATGGAGCGGCGGCAGGCCTATTGTTTATGGCAATCGGGCTTATGAAGAAGCGTCAACCGATTCCATTCGGGCCATTCCTTGCTCTTGGCGCCCTAACTTCTTATTTCTATGGGGAGCAGATTGTAAACTGGTATTTTGGTGTTATTTTATAGGTGAGATTAATGAGGGGCGATATATATAGAAAAATGTCAAAAGCTATTGAAAACAAGACGACAAAAGTCTTGTTATTTTTTTTGGCTTCTATGTTAGGATGAAGCAAAGTCATGTTGAAGAACAAGCAGAAAGGAGACTACTATTGGACAAGCCGGAACGCAATAATACCATTACTATCAAAATGAATGGCAGTACACAAAATGCCCAATTGGATGATAAGCAAGATGAGTGTGCGGTCGGTACCATTTCCATTAAAGAAGAAAGTATGGAAGCGATAGAAGCTGCCAAGGAAGAAACGGCAGCTGCGGATCAACAAAAAGACGAGGCTTTTGACTGGGTGCTCCCTTCTTCTGTTGCAGCAGAAGGGAAGAAAGAAGCTAAAAATCCGGTGGATGTATATACATATACATCCACAAAGAAAAAAAAGTTCAATAAAAGCGAATGGAAGAAATTCTTCATTGCTGCATTTGTAGCAGTGGCGGTCGGGTTAGGTTTCATGTATATTGCGCTCCGGACAATTACAGCGAGCGATGTCCGAGAGAAGCCAGTGCAAACAGTTGTACCGGCTGCAGAAAAGGAAACGCCAATGGAGCAGCCGCGCAAAGCTGAATCTCTGGCAGCGCTTCCTTCCATCACCATCTATGCCGTACAAGGAGGTGTGTTCAGCAGCCGCGAATCAGCTCTGAAACAACAGGGAATATTGGAAAGGCGGAGCCTTCCGACGGTGCTATTGGCCGAGCAGAACAAGTATTATCTGCTTCTGTTCGCGAGCGATTCGCTGGAACGCGCTAAAGCTGTTTCGGGTTTGTATAAAGAAAAGGGAATTGATTCGTATTGGAAAGAATTTAAGGTCGGAGCAGGACAGAAGGAGATTTCGAAGGAGGAAGCCGAAGTTATTACGTCTTCAATCTCGTTATATCATGAATTAGCCAGTGCAGGCACTGATCTTCTGCTGCAGGCGGAAAAGGTTGATATTGAGAAATATAAAACGTCTTTGAAAAATATAGAGTCGTTAAAAGGAGGGAAAGAGGCGATGGCTCTTGCCGCTCCATTAAAGCAGGCTATTGAAGAACTCTCGGCTATGAATGATGCCACGGAAACAAGTTTGGCCATGCAGAAACCTATTTTGCAATTTGCGATCATGTACAATGACTTTATGCAATAAGTTATGGGACCGTTCACTTTTTATTGCTGAAAATAATAAATTATGCACATGACAGCAGGCTTTCTCGATTGATATAATCTTGAAGGCTTTTTTTATTGGAGCTAAATGTAAGGGGGTTAACATGATCCTCTAATCGGTGGGGATGGCTTGTTGATGTTGAGTATTAGTCTTAAGTTTGATACGATAGTTTTGTATCTCCTGTATGTAAGTAACGTAAAAAGAAAAGGCAAGGTGAACTATCATGAAATCTCTTATATTAGCTTCCGCATCTCCTCGCAGGCATGAGCTTCTGACTCTGCTGGACATACCCTTCACACCATATTCCACTGATATTGACGAAACGATACCGCAGAGTTTCTCTCCGGTAGAAGCTGTGCAGCATTTGGCATTAAAGAAAGCGCAAGCTGCGATGCTCATGCATCCGTCCTCTCTTATCATCGGATGTGATACAATAGTTGTGCATAACGGCAACATATTAGGAAAACCACTGGACCGAGCCGATGCCTACAATATGCTGACACAGCTTTCAGATGATACCCATGCTGTTTATACGGGTGTCAGCATCCTCTCTGAAGAAATGCAAAAATGTTTTTATGTAAGAACGGATGTGACGTTTTGGAAGCTGACCCAACAAGATATTGAAACATATATCGACACCAGTGAACCATTCGATAAAGCAGGTTCATACGGCATTCAAGGAAAAGCCGCTTTATTTGTAAAAGAAATTAAAGGCGATTACTATAATGTTGTAGGTTTGCCCATATCACGCTTGGCTCGAGAGATACAATCGTTTCTCTAAAACATCATATGTGCCGCGCAGCTTTCTTATTCGTTGCAAATTACTGATAGGAAAGGAAGATAACTCATTTGAGCGAATCTATGATGATACGGGATTTTCCGAGCAGCGAGAGGCCGAGGGAGAGGTTTCTCCGCGAAGGCCCTAAAAGCTTATCGAATCAAGAATTGATTGCACTATTGCTGCGTACAGGTACGAAAAGTGAATCTGTAATCCAACTTGCCGAGCGCCTGATTTCTCATTTCGATGGATTGAGGCTGCTGCAGGATGCCTCCATAGAAGAAATGACGAGCATCAAGGGCATTGGTGAAGCAAAAGCGATTCAACTGTCAGCAGCAGTGGAAGTAGGCAGAAGAATTAATAATCTTTGTTATGCAGATCGATATGTCATACGCTCTCCTGAGGATTGTGCGAATTATTGCATGGATGATATGCGTTTTCTTTCCCAAGAGCACTTTGTTTGTTTATACTTAAATACGAAAAATCAAGTATTGCATAAACAAACTGTATTCATAGGGAGTTTGAATGCGTCCATCGTGCATCCGCGCGAAGTGTTCAAGGAAGCGTTCCGGCGTTCTGCCGCGTCTATTATCTGCATCCACAACCATCCTTCCGGAGATCCTACTCCGAGCCGGGAGGATATTGAAGTTACTAAGAGATTAGTAGAATGCGGTAAGATTATCGGAATCGATATATTGGATCATTTAATCATTGGCGAGAAGAAATATATAAGTTTAAAGGAAAAAGGATATTTATGACACTATCATAATAATTGCCTATGTTATATAATATTATTTATGATTTTTTAACGAAATGAATGAAATAATATAAAAAAATACAGTGGTTTATACTAAAACTTGTGATAGCTTTAACTTGCTTTGAATTGACGTTTAGAAAGGGAGATACATTCATGTTTGGAACAAGAGATCTTGGAATAGATTTAGGAACAGCAAATACACTTGTTTACGTTAAAGGAAAAGGGATTGTTGTGCGCGAGCCATCAGTAGTGGCGTTTCATACAGACACAAAGCAAATTGTTGCCGTAGGTAACGATGCGCGTAATATGATCGGTCGTACACCAGGGAATGTAGTGGCTATGCGTCCAATGAAAGATGGCGTTATCGCAGATTATGAAACAACAGCGACAATGATGAAATACTATATGAATCAAGCCCAAAAGAAAGGGGTATTCGCACGCAATCCTTACGTGATGGTATGTGTGCCTTCAGGTATCACTGCAGTTGAGAAGCGTGCAGTAATCGATGCCACTAGACAAGCGGGCGCACGTGATGCGTATACAATTGAAGAGCCATTCGCGGCTGCAATCGGTGCAGATCTGCCGGTTTGGGAGCCGACGGGCAGCATGGTTGTTGACATCGGCGGCGGTACAACAGAAGTGGCAATCATTTCTTTAGGCGGAATTGTTACGAGCCAATCTATTCGTGTTGCGGGCGACGAGATGGATGAATCAATTGTCACGTATATCCGTAAAACATATAACTTAATGATCGGTGAGCGTACAGCTGAAGCAATTAAAGTGGAAATCGGTGCGGCAGGAGACTCGGAAGGAATTGAAAACATGGAGATCCGCGGACGTGATTTGTTGACAGGGCTTCCGAAAACAATCGAAATCACTGCTCAAGAAATATGTGAAGCTCTACATGATACGGTTCATTCAATCGTTGATTCAGTGAAAGGGACACTAGAAAAAACGCCTCCAGAATTAGCGGCTGATATTATGGACCGCGGAATCGTCCTAACAGGCGGCGGAGCCTTGCTGCGAAACTTGGATAAAGTTATTTCCGATGAAACGAAAATGCCTGTAATAATCGCTGAAGATCCTCTGGATTGTGTAGCCCTTGGAACAGGCAAGGCGCTTGACCATATCCATGAATTTAGAAATCGTGCAAAATTATAATAAATAATTACTGATTGCTCTTCACATTCTGCGGTATACTGTAGAATGTGGAGAGATTTTATGTGTATTTGTCAAAAATTTCTTGCTGTACACAATACGAAATTGATTACTAAATAGAGGTGAAGTCATGCCACAGTTTTTTCTCAACAAAAAACTTATCGTTCTATTAATAAGTATCATTATTCTCGTGGCATTGATCGGTTTTTCATTAAGGGATAAAGAAAACGTAAGCTGGCCTGAACAATTCGTGAAAGATACAACCGGTTTCTTTCAGCAAATCTTTCATACACCGGCACAGTTTGTAACGGATGTATTCGAAGATTTACGCGATCTTCAAAATACATATGAAGAAAATGAAAAACTAAAAGCTCGTCTGGATGAATATGCAACGTTGAAAAGCAAAGTCCAAGAACTTGAAAAAGAAAATAACGAGCTAAGGGAAATCATAGACAAGAAAGATGATTTAAGCGCGTATACACCTATCCAAGCGACCGTAATCGGCAGAAACCCCGATAGATGGCAAGAACTTGTCATCATCAATAAAGGGAAGCTGCACGGTGTAGAGAAGAACATGGCTGTCATTACTTCAAAAGGGTTGGTCGGAAAGGTGAAGGCAGCTAACCAATTCTCTTCCACAGTCCAGATCTTAAGCACGACAGATCCGAAGAACCGCATATCGGCGGCGATTCAAGTGAAAGGGAAGAAGAACATATATGGTATTATAAAAGGGTATGATCAGAAAACAGGTATGTTGCTGATGGAATTGAAGAAGGATGCGTTAGATGAAGAAGTCGCTAAAGATTCCCAAGCAATCACCTCGGGGCTAGGGGGCGTATTCCCGAGAGGCTTGCCGATCGGAGAGGTGTCGAAAGTGGAAATCGACCAGAATGGCTTGACTCAAACAGCCTACGTGAAACCTTTTGCTGATTTCTATGATATATCCCATGTAATGGTTGTGAATCCTGCTTTGGATAAGAAGCAGGCGACAGCTCAATTAGAAGATGTGGAAGATGAGGAGGGCGGCTTGTGAGAAAGCTAATCATCCCTCTCTTCATCGCCTTTGTATTTCTCTTCGAAAGTATATTCGTTCAGATTGTTATAGGAGAAATGTATCATGGCAATCTCATTTTCGTGCCGCGTTTTTTAATGATTCTTTTTGTTTTCTTAGCGGTTTTCGGAGATTATCGCAAAGCTGCGATATACAGTGCTGTTGCAGGGATTGTTTTTGATATTACGTACACAGGGATACTGGGTATATATCTCTTCGTTTTCCCGATTATCACATATGTGATTTCGAAAGCGATGAATATATTGCATAATAATATATTTATGGTGTCATTTATGTCATTGGTTGCTGTAGCAATGCTAGAGATAATCAGCTATGGATTCAATTTCATACTTGGCTTCGCACATGTGACTTTCCAAGAGTTCGCGCTGGAACGATTGTTGCCGACCCTTGGCTTGAATGCGATAGTCATTATTCTTACGGCATACCCGATCCGGAAATTCATATTGAAATATGCGACTCAAGACAATGGCGACTTACTATTTGGAAAGCGCTCATGAAGCTCAAATCCCCTTTTAATAAGGGGATTATAATCAAACTATAGAATATAGGATTGTTGAGGTGGGTAGTACGTGGTAAATAGTAGAAATTCACAAAATGTTATGATTAAAGGCACCAAAGATGGACTTACGCTCCATCTCGATGATTCTAGCTCCTTCCATGATATTATAAGTGAGTTGAAAGCCAAACTATCTGTTTCTTACAGACTACAAAATGATGATCCACTTATCCGTGTGAAAGTTCATACGGGTAATCGCAAATTTTCTAAAGAAGAAGAAGAGAAAATTATTTCTGTGATTGAAGATGACCATAAGCTTATTGTAGATAGTATTTCAGCGAATGTCGTGCCCGTGCAGGAAATGAAAGAATTGCTGAACGGAAGCGAAATCAAATCAAGCGTCGGTGTGGTACGTTCAGGGCAAGTCCTTGAAGTGCCGGGTGATTTATTATTAATTGGAGATGTGAATCCCGGAGGAGTTGTAAAGGCTGCAGGGAATGTATTTATTATCGGAACCGTTAAAGGCAGTGTTTACGCGGGCTGCGAGGGTAATCCTAATGCAGTGATTGCCGCCAGCAGATTGGATTCGGCCCATGTGAATATTTCGGGTGTGAATACAACTACAGCAATCTCCGTCTCGGAAGACGTATTGAATCTACATAGTGTATATTTAAATGATCGCAATGAAATTGTGTTTGATCGTATCCAAACATTGAGGAAGTTACGACCTAATTTGTCTCGATTAGAAGGGGGGCTATAACCGTGGGGGAAGCTATTGTTATTACATCTGGAAAAGGTGGAGTTGGTAAAACAACCACTTCCGCAAATATTGGAACAGCATTAGCCCTTGCCGGGAAAAAGGTTTGTTTGGTTGATACTGATATCGGTTTGCGTAATCTGGATGTAATCATGGGACTAGAAAACCGCATCATTTATGACCTTGTCGATGTGCTGGAGAAAAGATGCAAAGTCCACCAAGCATTAATTAAGGACAAACGTTTTGATGGCTTGCTTTATTTATTGCCTGCCGCGCAAACAAGCGATAAAACAGATGTCACTCCAGAACAAATGAAAGAGCTTGTATCGGTGCTTAAACAGGATTACGATTATGTGCTGATTGATTGTCCTGCGGGGATTGAACAAGGCTATCGCAATGCTGTCGCCGGGGCGGATCAAGCGATTGTCGTGACAACGCCAGAGAAGGCGGCTATGCGCGATGCCGACCGCATCATTGGATTGTTGGAGAAGGAAGAACGGCTTAGCGCGCCAAGGCTGATCATCAATCGCATCCGCAGTCATATGGTCGATAATGGAGAGATGTTGAGCATTGATGAGGTTACGACCCATTTATCTATTGATTTAATCGGTATTGTTGTAGATGATGATAATGTGATCAGGGCATCGAATGAAGGACAACCAATCGCTATGGATCCGAACAACCCTGCTTCCATCGCATACCGCAATATCGCACGCAGAATTTTAGGGGAATCGATTCCTTTGAAACCTCTAGAGAGTGCACCTAAAGGTGTGTTCGCAAGAATCAAAAAAATGTTCGGCGTTCGTTAAGGAAAGGCAGATAAACACTCAGTATACACTGGGTGTTTTTTTAATATGCCCCATTATTTTTCGTTTTATCCCGTTTAACAGGCACTAAGACCCCCACACCAGCGCACCAGCGGAAACAGGGAGGTGCAAGCGGTCAAGTGCCTGTAACAACTAAGGTTGGTTCATCTACTGATAGGCGGTGGATGAAGCCCCCCACCTATCAAAGATTCACTTTATCCTTCTTTGTTTCGGTACGCATAGTTTGTCCCAACGCATCATATAGTGTTAGTAACATTTCTGTTGTAAAGGGGCATGATTTTTGTGATGTATGATAGAAGGAGAGATATCCGCAACCGTATTAGAAAGCGAAAAAGAATGCAAGAAAGCAAGGGCAGGCTATCTCAGCATGACCGCTATCCGGCGTCTGTATCCAATGTCATAACATACGATGCCAGCGAGGAAGTTGTACATCCGTTATTTCGTAAAGAAGTGTTCATGCTCAAGGTATTGATATCTGCCATCTTATTCATCGCTGTTGCTGTTATTTTCAGGCATCCTTCAGATAAGTTCCAAGCAACGAGGGATTTCGTCGCCGCTACTTTACAGACAGAGCTTCAATTCGCGGCAGTAACAGATTGGTATGAAGAGACTTTTGGCAAGCCAATCGCCTTTTTGCCATCCGATCAGGAAAAGGGCCATAAAGATGCAGAGCAAGTGACAGCAGAGTATTCTGTACCTGTGGCGGGTAAGGTGATTCAGCCTTTCGAGAATAATGGAGAAGGTGTATTGCTTAAAACAGACAAAGATTTAAAAGCAGGCTCTGTGCAAGAAGGAGTAGTTATCTTTGCCGGAAAGAAGGAGAAGTTTGGAAATACGGTTGTCATTCAGCATCGTGATGGAAGCGAATCGTGGTATGGCAAGCTGAAAAGCATTGAGGTGAAAGTCTATGATAGTGTGGGCATGGGTGATAAAATAGGAACGGTATCCAATCTCAATACTGCAAATGGAGTCTTATTCTTCGCCATGAAACAGAATGATACATTTATTGATCCGAACCAGGTGATGGCCTTTGACTAAATATCTTAAATTAGTAAATAAAGTGACTGTTCACCCGACGACTTGGATTGTGGTGGGAGTGGCTGTTATTACAGCGCATTTTCAAGAGCTTCTTATGTTATTTGCCGTTGTATTCTTTCATGAAATGGGGCATGCATGTGCAGCCGCCTACTATAATTGGCGGATTAAGGCTATTACGCTTCTTCCTTTCGGCGGCATGCTTGAGACGGATGAATATGGAAATCGCACGTTGAAAGAAGACCTGTATGTGATTATTTGGGGGCCATTGCAGCATCTGCTGCTGTTTCTGGCGGCTTGGTTCCTTTATATGATCGGATTTATTGCGAATGATACGTTTCAGACGTTCACATATGTGAATGGTGCTGTCTGCTTATTCAATCTGCTGCCAATCTGGCCGCTGGATGGCGGCAAACTGGTTTTCCTGCTCTTGTCTTTGCGTTATTCTTTCTTGGATAGCCATAAGCTCATATTGCAGTTATCGATAGGGGTTTCTTTGCTGCTTTTTTTTATCCTGCTTGCGCTTGGGCAATTCAGTTTCAATATGCTGATCATCGTGGCTTTTATCTTTTTTTCGATTGCCATCGAATGGCGGCAGCGCCAGTATGTATTTATGCGTTTTTTATTAGAGAGGCATTATGGAAAGAATCGTGCTTTATTAAAGCTGAAGCCCCTTAAAGTCGAGGAAGATGAGCAGGTGAATCATGTTCTGCAACTCTTTCAGCGAGGCTATAAGCACCCGATCATTGTCACAAAGGAAGGGAAGGAAAAAGGTTCATTGGATGAAAATGAAATCCTTCATGCGTACTTTACCGATAAGCTGACTACCGTCCGAATCGGCGACCTATTATATCCGTATTGAATATGGTATCCTTTTTTATTAGAAAGTCCGTTGACGGTACTTCTAAATAAGAAAGGATTTTTTTATGAAAATGATTTTAATAAATGCTCTTTCACGTGAGCGGCGGGTGGCTGTCTTAGAGAAAGAACAACTTCAATATATTCATTTGATGAATCAGCATGAAGAAAGCATTGTCGGCAATATATACGCGGCCAGAGTGGATAAGATCGTACCCGGGATGGACGCGGCATTTGTCCATTTCGGACGTGAAAAGAAGGGTTTTTTGCATAAGGAAGATATACCGGCCATCAAGGTTAAAGGCAAGGATACGCCTATTTCCCGGCTTGTGGCGCAAGGGGAGAAGCTGCTGGTCCAAGTGGTGCGCGATGAAACGGAGCACAAAGGGGCAAGGGTGACGGGTTTTGTCGAGATTTCGACTTCTTGCATGGTATATACACCTAAGCAAAACTTTGTCGCTGTTTCAAAAAAATTGCCGCAACCGATACGTGAGCGTTGGAAGCAACTGGCTGAGCAACATCGGCAGCAAGAAGAAGGAATGCTGATTCGAACGGGGATGAATGAAAGAGATGAAGCGTATTTTCTGCAAGAATTACAGCAATGCAGAGAAGCTTATCGAGATGTAGAGAGGCAGCTGGCTGCTTGCAAGGCGCCTGCTCTATTGAAGAAGCAAGACCATTTGATGGAAGTCATTCGGGCAGAAATGAAAAAAGATAGCGGTATCCTGTATGTGGATGATTTCATGTTGTTCCAACAATTGAAGCAAGAAACACAAGAAAAATGGGAAGTTGTTCATTTCAGGGAACAGGAAAATATCTTTGTGGCCTGGAACGTGGAACATCAGCTCGAACATTTGCAAAAGCGGATTGTCTGGCTTGATCATGGCAGTTACCTTGTTATTGAAGAAGGGGAGGCAATGACTACCATTGATGTGAACACAGGCAAGTTTACAGGCAAGCACAATAAAGACCAGACGATTGAAAAAACAAATATAGCCGCCGCAAAAGAAGCAATGAGGCAAATCAGGCTCCGTAATATCAGTGGAATGATCCTAATCGATTTCATCAATATGAAAGGAAGCAAGGAACAACTGTTGCAAGCCATAAAGCACGGCATGAGCCAGGATGCCATAACTATTCAAATCATCGGCTTTACAGAGCTTGGCATTCTGCAGCTGACAAGAAAAGTCACATCGCCGTCACTATTGCAATATGCCACTGATATTTGCCCTGCATGTGCAGGGACGGGGAGAGTGGAGAGCGCCCAGGCCGCGGCATTTCGCATGGAGCGTGAGCTGCTGCAATATCGGCGCAGCGATTATGGGAGCGTCGTAGTGGAAGCGACGAAGGATGTACTAGGCTGGTTTACCGGTGAGAACAGTGTGTTTAAAGAACGTCTGCAAAGCGATACAGGCCTTCAAATCGAGTTTGTTAGTATTGAAGCGGAAAAGCCTTATTTCTATATCAAGTCTTTTCAGTAATAAAGTGAATCTTTGATAGGCGGGAGTCTTAGTGCCTGTTAAACTGGATAAATAAGATTGCTTTAAAACAAGTTGACATAGCAGTTGATTTCGTGATAATATTCTTGTGTTATGTTTGTAGCGCACCGTTGCTACAACCGCTCGATCCAGGTTTGAAGTATTTACTATAATAGTAAATCACCTGTTTTAGGCGCGTCTTACAAATTATGAGGAGGTGCAAGTATGTACGCAATTATCGAAACTGGTGGTAAACAAATCAAAGTAGCTGCAGGTGATGTAGTTTACGTTGAAAAACTAAACGCTGCTGAAGGTGAAGCTGTTACTTTTGACAAAGTTCTATTCGTAGGTGGAGAAAACGTTAAAGTGGGTAGCCCACTTGTTGAAGGCGCTACTGTTACTGGTAAAGTAGAGAAGCAAGGCCGTCAAAAGAAAATTATCGTTTTCAAATACAAAGCGAAGAAAAACTATCACAAAAAACAAGGTCACCGTCAACCATACACTAAAGTTGTTATTGAAGCAATCAACGCGTAAGGTATACGATGATTACTGTAAAATTTGATTATACCAACGGAAAGATTCATTCTTTCACGATGAGTGGTCATGCTAATTTTGCAAAACGTGGTTCTGATATTGTTTGTGCCGGGGCATCCGCGGTTTCATTTGGAACCGTGAACAGTATCATGGCTTTAACGGATGTTGAGCCGATTATTGATACGGCCGGTAACGGAGGCTATCTCTATTGTGAAATTCCATCTGACATTTCAGCGGATTCACAAGAGAAAGTTCAACTTCTTCTAGAAGGAATGCTTGTGTCTTTACAAACGATTGAACGAGATTATAAAAAATATATAAAAATTAACCTCAATAAGTAGGAGGTGGAACATATGTTAAGATTAGATCTTCAGTTCTTCGCTTCCAAAAAGGGAGTAGGTTCTACAAAGAATGGTCGTGATTCTCAAGCTAAACGTCTAGGCGCTAAAGCTGGAGATGGAGAGCATGTATCTGGTGGTTCAATTCTTTACCGTCAACGCGGTACAAAAATTTACCCAGGTGAAAACGTAGGCCGCGGTGGAGATGATACTTTATTTGCTAAAGTTGACGGAGTTGTTCGTTTCGAACGTTTCGGACGCGACCGCAAAAAAGTAAGCGTATATCCAGTTGCACAAGAAGCTTAATTGCTTTTATAGGGAACCCTAGCCATATCAGGTTAGGGTTTTCTTATTTTTTCATAACTTGCTTCTACACTTTTATCCTCTATACATTACTCATTAACAATTATTTCTTTTCTGCTATACTAGGCATATACGTATAAATTAAAGGGGAGTACGTTTTATCCCGCAAAAAGTGATTTCGAATTGGGAGACTTTTTATTTATGGATAAACAATGGGGAATTATTGAGCTTTTAAATTATTCACGGCACGATTGGTTAAACAAGATACAATTAATCAAAGGCAATATAGAATTGAATAAGCTGGACGATGTGAAGGATATTATTGATTCTATAATCGTGGAGGCGAAGAACGAAGCACTGCTTGCCAATATGCAAATGCCTAAACTGGCAGAGCTTCTGATGACCAGCAATTGGAGAGAATTTGTTTTTTCCATAGAGTATGAAGTATCATATGTTAGAAATGGTTGTGAAAGCATCGATAAAACCATGTATAATTGGACAGAGGCTTATCTCAATATGCTTAATAAGGCAGTGGATCCTTTTACAGAAAATGAACTGAAAATTGTAATAGATGAAATTGAAAACCGGCTGTGTTTTGCCTTTGATCTACAGGGCAAGATAATCGATAAGCAGCTTGCCGGTACATTTTTGAAGGAATATCCATCGTCAGCTACAATAAGTATCGCATCATTTACTAATGAAGAACTTGTATTTGTGATGGAATGGGAGAGTCAAACACAATAATGGCTATATAGATGACAACGACAGATTTATACAAAAAAAGGAAGTGATCCGATGTTCGTCGATCAAGTAAAGATTTATGTAAAAGGCGGGGACGGCGGGAATGGCATGGTAGCATTCCGCCGCGAGAAATATGTACCAAACGGAGGTCCGGCCGGCGGAGATGGAGGAAAAGGGGCAAATGTCGTTTTCCAAGTAGAAGAAGGGCTTCGCACGCTTGTGGATTTTCGTTTCAAGAAGCATTTTAAAGCGGACCGTGGAGAGCATGGAATGTCCAAAAGCATGCACGGAAAAAATGCCGCGGATTTAATTGTTAAAGTGCCGCCTGGGACAGTTGTGCGGGATGCCAATACGGAAGAAGTGGTAGCCGATTTAACAGAACATGGCCAAACAGCAATCATCGCCAGAGGCGGTCGCGGCGGAAGAGGAAATAATCGATTCGCAACACCGGCCAATCCGGCTCCGGAGATTGCCGAAAACGGTGAACCCGGCCAAGAGCGCGATGTGATTCTTGAATTGAAGTTACTGGCGGATGTCGGGCTGGTCGGCTTCCCGAGTGTAGGCAAATCCACTTTGTTATCAGTGGTGTCAGCAGCGAAGCCGAAGATTGCTGAGTATCATTTCACAACGATTACACCGAATTTAGGCGTGGTGGCGACAGAAGATAACCGCAGTTTCGTTATGGCCGACCTTCCGGGACTTATTGAAGGGGCTTCCGAGGGTGTAGGGCTTGGCCATCAATTCTTGCGCCATATCGAAAGAACACGTGTCATTGTGCATGTAATCGATATGTCCGGGCTTGAAGGCCGCGATCCGTATGAAGATTATGTAACAATCAATAATGAACTGAAAGAATATAACCTTCGTCTGACGGAAAGACCGCAAATTATTGCAGCCAATAAGATGGACATGCCGGATTCTGAAGAAAATCTGAAAGCCTTCAAAGAAAAAGTGGGCGAAGACGTGCAAATCTTCCCAATCTCTTCTTTCACAAAAGAAGGTATCCGTGAATTGTTGTATGCTGTTGCCGATAAGCTGGAAGAAACACCGGAATTCCCGCTTGACCATGTAATGGAGGAAGCCGGCGTACACCGCGTGCTTTATAAATTCGAAAAAGATGAACTGGAATTCGAAGTTACACGCGAGCCGGATGGCCGCTTCGTTGTGTCAGGCGATAAGATTGAAAGGCTGTTCGTTATGACAGACTTCAACCGTGATGCTTCGATTGCGCGTTTTGCAAGACAGCTTCGCTCATATGGGGTAGATGATGAGTTGCGAAAACGTGGAGCGAAAGACGGCGATACGGTTAAGATTTGTGAATTTGAATTCGAGTTTGTAGAGTAAGCTTTTGGGGTGAATACTTTGAAAAAAAGCGATTATAAATTCTTTTTAGTTCGTGAAGATGTTTTGCCTGAAGCCATGCAGAAAACGCTTGATGCGAAAGAGCTCATTCAGCGCGGCAAGGCGGATTCGGTATGGGAAGCTGTGCAGAAGGTGGATTTGAGCAGGAGTGCCTTTTATAAATACCGGGATACAGTCTTTCCTTTCCATACAGTCGTAAAGGAAAAGATTATTACGTTATTTTTTCACCTTGAGGATCGTTCCGGAACGCTTTCTAATTTATTGGCGATTGTCGCGGATTCAGGGTGCAATATACTGACCATCCATCAGACAATTCCCATCCAGGGCAGGGCCAATGTGACCTTATCGCTTGATGTAAGTTCAACGAAGACAGATATCGATAGGTTGTTGGCTGACCTAAAAGAATTAGAATTCGTGGATAAAGTAGAAGTATTGGGTTCGGGAGCCTAAAGGCCGGACGTAAAGGGCTTCTGTGGTTGAAAGAACAGCAAGTAAGCGGGGCAGCCCGTTTACTCGCTGTTTTTTTATATATATTTAAATGTTGTAAAAATTCTAAAAATAATCTAACATAATGCAATAAGCAGTTGTTTAGCAAATGAGGAGGGTTATTCAGGATGAAAGTGGTTTGCTTAGGACCAAGAGCGACATTTACGCACTATGCGACTTTAAAAGCATTTCCGCATGAGACGATAGAACCGTTGATGACAATTCCGCAGTGCCTGGATGCTGTAATGGAAGATGAAGCGGATGTGGCAATCGTACCGATAGAGAACGCGCTGGAAGGTTCGGTTAATATTACGCTCGATTATTTAATTCATGAAGTGAACTTACCAATCCAGGGTGAAATCAACACGCCGATTCAGCAGCACTTCATGGTGCATCCGAGCAACATCGATAATTGGAGAAATATCACACGGGTATATTCCCATTCCCATGCCATCGCCCAATGCCATAAGTTCCTTCATAAAGAATTGAAAGGTGTTCCCTATGAAAGCGTGGCTTCGACGGCAGGAGCGGCGGAATATGTGAAGAATAATCCTAACGAACAAGTGGCCGCGCTTGCCAGTGAATTGGCGGCAAAAGAATATGGATTAGAAATCGTACAATATAATGTACATGATTATAAGCATAATACAACACGATTCATCGTTGTTTCCAAACAGCCATTGAATCTGACAGTTCAAGATTCAATGGAAAACGGCAAAAAAACCACCCTAATGATTGAACTGCCTGATAATCATCCCGGAGCACTACATAAAGTGTTATCCGCTTTCTCTTGGAGAAACCTCGATTTATCCAAAATCGAATCACGTCCGATGAAAACAGGGCTGGGTAAGTACTTCTTTATTGTGGATATCGAAATGGCGATGGATGAAGTGTTGATTCCGGGAACTATTCGAGAGTTAGAAGCATTGGGTTGTAAAGTATCCATCCTTGGAAGCTATCGAAGCTTTTTGGTTTCGGGACTGCAAGCAAGTGAAATAAAGTGAATCTTTGATAGGTGGGGGTTTTCCTTCATCCCCCACCTATTATTAGATGAACCAACCTTAGTTGTTACAGGTACTTGATCTCCCACTTACACATCTGCGCTTTCACTGCTGTGTGGAAGTGGGAGTCTTAGTACCTGTTAAACGGGATAAACCATTATACAAGGGAGGGAGCCGGTTTGATTAAAGGATTATATGAAGCTCATTTACCAGTCAGTGATCTGAAAGCATCGATAGAATTTTACAGCGGATTGAATTTGGAGATTGCCGGCCAACAGGATAGATTGGCCTTCTTTTGGATTGAGAAAGGCCGCAGCTGGTTAGGTTTGTGGGAAACCGACCTGGTTAATATACCATATCATCCTTCTTTAAGGCATATTGCATTTCATGTTGATGCAGCAGACATTTATCATGCCAAAGAATGGCTTGAACAAAAGGAAATCCCTATTAGAACATCTTTTGGTTTTCCAAAAGAAAGACAGCCGCTTGTGCTGCCGAATAATCCTCAGGCCCATGCTGCGATTTATTTTGAAGATCCGGATGGCAATTCCCTTGAATTCATCGCCCCGTTGCGTTTGGATGTGGAGGAAGACTTTAACATGATGACTTTGGAAGAGTGGGACAAGAGGAATGAATAGAACAATTATATGTATATATAGCCTATTTAATAGGAGTCATTTTGAATGGGGAACAGGTTGAGAAGGAGGGGATACAATAATTCATCATAAATAAAGAAGTCTTCCACGAAAAGAGGAAGACTTCTTCTGATTATTATTGAGCCACAATGACGATTTCATCGTCTTTCAATATAGCTTTTAATGCTTTTGCTTCAGGTTCATCATACATATGGTCGGCAATGCCGTCTTCTAAATGTTCTTGGATGGCTCTTCTTAACGGACGTGCGCCGAATTCTGGGCTGTATCCAAGCTCAGCTAATTTTTCTTTTACTTCCATTGGTACTTCTAGGGTCATTCCTTCTGCTTTCAGCATATCGTAAAGCTCATCAAGCATGAGATCCACAATTTTGATAAGGTGCTCTTTATCAAGGTGCTGGAATTCAATGATGCTGTCGAAACGGTTCAGGAATTCAGGTTTGAAGAAATGTCCCAGAGATTGCAGGATATTTACTTCTTCTTCAATCCCTTCTTTGTTAAATCCGACCGTTTTCGGTTTAGTACCCACACCGGCATTGCTTGTCATAATGATCACGGTGTTTTTAAAGTTGACTGTGCGTCCTTGGCTGTCGGTTAATCGACCGTCTTCAAGAATTTGCAGGAACATGTGCATCACGTCAGGGTGCGCTTTTTCGATTTCATCCAGCAACACGATGCTGTATGGGTGCCGTCTTACTTTTTCTGTTAATTGCCCAGCTTCTTCATGTCCTACATATCCAGGAGGTGAGCCGATTAGTTTGGATACACTGTGTTTTTCCATATACTCACTCATATCGAGGCGAATCATCGCGTCCTTTGTTCCGAATAATTCTTCCGCCAGAACTTTTGATAGCTCGGTCTTACCTACGCCGGTAGGTCCAACAAATAAGAAGGAACCAATTGGACGGTTTTTCGCTTTTAAGCCGGCACGGCTTCTGCGGACGGCTTTCGCAACCTTTTTCACCGCTTCTTCTTGCCCGATGACTTTCTTATTGAGTCCCTCTTGTAGATGTTTCATGCGTTCTGCTTCGTCTTCTTGCATTTTACCTACAGGAATGCCTGTTTTATTCGCAATGATTTCTTGGATATGCTCCGTTTCGACTACAGGAATCGAAGTTGTTCCATTTTCAAGCATTTTCTCTAGTTTTTCCTCTTCATCACGAAGGGCGGCTGCTTTTTCATAATCTTCTTTTTCTAGAACAGCAGCTTTTTCTTTATGAAGTTCCGCTAGGCGCTGCTTGATGGATTCTTCTGCTGCTGTTTCGATTGTTAAGTTCAATTTAGAACCGGCTTCATCCATTAAGTCGATCGCTTTGTCCGGTAAGAAGCGATCTTGAATATAGCGGTGGGATAATTCAACCGCGGCAATCAATGCTTCATCCGTATATTTAACGCTATGGAAGGTTTCGTAGCGTTCTTTCAAACCTTGCAGAATGGCGATTGCTTCTTCAATTGTCGGTTCATCTACTTGTACAGGTTGGAACCGGCGTTCTAATGCGCCGTCTTTCTCGATTTGGCGGTACTCGGTTAGTGTTGTGGCCCCTACAAGTTGCAATTCACCGCGGGCTAAAGCGGGTTTCAAGATATTGCCCGCATCCATTGAGCCTTCCGCCGAGCCGGCCCCGACAAGTTGATGAATTTCATCGATGAACAGAATCACGTTTTTGCGTGCTTGCAATTCGGAAATCAGTTCTTTCATACGTTCTTCAAATTGTCCGCGGATGCCAGTATTGGAAACTAATGATGCGACATCCAGCAAATATACTTCTTTAGCTTGCAATTTAACGGGAACATCGCCTTCCGCGATTTTTAAAGCTAAGCCTTCTGCGATGGCCGTTTTGCCTACCCCTGGTTCCCCAATCAACACGGGGTTGTTTTTCGTACGTCTATTTAAAATTTCAATTACTCTTTTTACTTCTTTTTCACGGCCGATTACAGGATCAATCAGCCCGGCTTTTGCATTATTTGTTAAGTTGCGTCCATATTGATCCAGCAATCCGCCTTGTTGCGGACCGTTCTGTGTTGGAGCGGCATATTGATTCATAGACGGCGGCTGTTCGGACATAAATGGTTGCTCGTTTGAATCATTAAATGAAAATGGATTAAATCCAAAGTGCATATTTCCCAGTTTAGTTGCTGCACCTAATTTATTGCGTTCTTCTTTATAGCATGAAGAGCACAGATGATGTCTTTGTTGGTGTCCATTGATACGAACCTGCAATTGAACAGTTGCTTGGTTTTTTTGGCATTTTTCACATAACATATGTGACTCCTCCTTAGTTTTCGTTTATTTCTCCAATCCAATAGATCAATTTAACTTTGACTATCTTTGACCTTAATCACATTATACTTTGACCTTCTTTGACTTTCAAGTGTTTTGATCAAATTTTTTCAAGAAAATTTGAAGTAAAAAAAGGCCGGAAAAATCGGCCTTTTGGAAAAATAATCAATCGTTTTCGGTTACTAGAAATCCGGCTTTTTGCAGGGCGGCTTCCGCTTCATCCAGTATATGTTCCGATGCTGCCGCTAATGTGTGCAAGTGGATGCCTTGCGTCAGTTGAGATAGATAGGTGGCGTTCGTATCTTGAATCCGTTTGATGAATTGCGCCGCTTCCCGGCGGCTGCTGACCATAATAGGAGAAGATAGGTCGCCGTAGACAGGGTGTTCGACTTTCACATCTTTGACTGTCACGCCTGTATCAACCAAAAGCTGAAGCTCTTGTTCTGTATCTTCCGGCGTATGGCAGCAGGCGACAATCCGTTCAACTTGTGCGTGCAGAGGGTCTTGTTGAAGGTAAATATACCCTTGGCTTGTGGCGATGATTGGCTCGTTCCGGGCTTTTAGAAGGGTGATATCGCCGACGATGACTTGTCGGCTTACATTGGCGAGTCGGGCCAAGTCACTGCCGGTAAGAGGGAATGAGCTTGCTTTCAAGCGTTTAAGTAATTCGTTTCTTCTTTCTTCTCCAAGTAGCTTTTTATTGTTTTTCATGGTTTATCTCCTTACATTTGTATGCAAACTGTTTCTATGATTTCAGATAATGCTTTGACTAAGTTGCGGCATTGCTCGCGGGTATTAGCCATTCCTAATGAGATCCTGATTGAGCTTTTTGCTTCATCTACATCTTTACCGATGGCTAAGAGGACCTTGGAAGGCTCCTTCGCACCTGATTGGCAAGCGCTTCCTGATGAAACGCAGTAACCGCGTTTGTTTAATTCCATCATAACATATTGTCCCTGCACTTTAGGGAACAGCACACAAATGATATGGGGAAGTTGATTGGCACCGGCTCCTTCTACACACTGGATAAAGGGATATACACTGCGCAATTCTTCTATTATAATAGCCCGCAGCTGCTTTATGTAGGCAAGGTCATGCTGCATCATCTGGACGGCAATAGAAAATGAATAGATGCCGGGGACATTGACTGTACCGGCGCGGAACCCCCGTTCATGTGTAATGGATGAGTGCGGACGCAAGGTGTGGATAGATGGAAACACAATGGCGCCGACTCCTTTTGGTCCCTGCACCTTATGGCTCGATACAGCTATGCTGTCTGCATAGCTACTGATAGCCGTACAATCGATTTTTCCGAATGATTGTACACAGTCTACATGTAAGCGTATCTGCTTTTGTTTAATCAATTCGTGTACAGCACTGATTGGTTGGAGGATGCCTATTTCAGAGTTGGCATGCTGCAAAATGATCAAAGCTGTTGTTTCTTTAATCTGGCGCTGCAAATGTTCTAAGCATATTGTTCCATCAGAGGTGTGTTCCATATATTCGATATTATAACCGTTTCGATTTAGTTCCTCCATATGTTGCAGAATGGAGTGGTGTTCTAACTGCGAGCAAAGAATATGAGTTTTAGATGGCGGGAGATCGCGCAATAAAGTTTGGATGCTTAATTGATTGCTCTCTGTTCCGCCGCTTGTGAAAATCACACATTCGTCATCGACCTCGAAACTGGAAGCGATGATGGCTCTGGAAGCTTCCAGAGCTTGTTTAGCCTTCATCCCTTCATCATGAAGGCTGCTTTCATTGCCGTAACAAAGCGTGGCGGCTTCTGTAAAGGCATGTATCGCTGCCTTGCTCATCGATGTTGTCGCGGCATGATCGAAATAGTTCATCGCTCGTTTCCTCCTTTATAAAGTGAATCTTTGATAGGTGGGGGTTTTCCTACATCCCCCACCTATCATTAGATGAACCAACCTTAGTTGTTACAGGTACTCGGGTCTCCCACTTACATATCTGCGCTTTCACTGCTGTGTTGAAGTGGGAGTCTTAGTACCTGTTAAACGGGATAAATGGTTCTTCTTGATTCTTACTTGTAGTGTATGGATGTAAGTAGACATATGTCAAGACATGAGGGTGGGAAATAAGCCAGTGTCTTCATTATTTCTTCATACTTATATATAAAATATGAATTATCTTAATATTGAATATATATAAGAATAATTATATGGTATTATGGAGTGAAAAAACCAAAATCAGAATAAGCTGTGCTGATAACGAAAGAGGTGGCAGGATGATGGATCAACAAACATATTTTACATTCAGTATGAAATTTGGAGATGTACAATCGGCCCATGCTGTGGACCCTCATGCCATTGAATTAAGCAAGTTGCTCAACACATTTTGTAATAAATCTTACTCGCCCCACCTTGATAGATTCGCACCGGAAGCAAGAGTGGATGGTAAACGATGGAAGTGGGGGTTTGAAGGCTGTGAACATGTTCTATTAGATGCGGAGCAGCGATGTATTACAATCAGAATCGGAGTGCCTGAGAGCAGATGGTTGGACAAATCGTCCGAAGAAATCAGGGGTTATTTATTCAACCAGTTCGAACAGGCGTTGCGCCTGATGGTGGAGAAAATTAAAACAGAAAAATTGATTGTGGATGATAGCAAATTATTTGAGGATTTTTCTATTGTAAAGGAAAAGTATTTATATACATCATAATAGATTATAGGGAAAAGGGGAGAGCAGTAGGGATGATAGTGAAGATTGTTACATTGCATCCATTGCACAGACAAGAAATTGCACTTAAATTCAGCGAATTATTAAAGGATGCAGATTTCATTCCTGAAAGGATAGGCAAGGATAAGCCGCTGACACAAGCTTACTCGCAGCAAGCGTTCTTACAGCTGTGGACAGCGGAAGAGAAAGGATATGAGAATATAGAAATCGACCACATGATGGGCACAGCCGGCGGCATGCTAGGGGAAACAAGCGATCCGGATTTTCTGTTCACTATTGATTGGATGGACCAGCCCCATCAGGCGTCATTGAATTATATCACGTTTTTCTTGCCGACCGAGGCATTTCATGGCCATCGGGATGCAATCATGAAACTATTCAAAGAAACTATTCTATTGGTGAATGGAATATATGGTTATATGACGGATGATATGCCTTCTGAGCGGCAGCATACACTTGGTACATTGGAAACACGCTTGCCGGGTGTCTATTGGTGCAATTATTTTGGGAAGCCATATGTCGATTTCTTTAGCGAACGGCGACTAACTGATTTTTCATGGCAGGAAATCGAACGTTTATCAAACGGCGGCGTATTGGCATATCTAACCGCTCAGCCGGACCAGGAACTTCTGCGGACAGATGAATTAGAGATAGTTGCGAAACAATATCTCGGTGAAGTTACGCTTGCGGACGTAGTATAAAGTGAATCTTTGATGGATGAGGTTCCTTCCTCTCCCGTCTATCAGTAGATGAACCAACCGGGGTGTTATAAATGCTGGATCTCCCATTTGCACATCTAGGCTTTCATTGCTGTGCCGGAGTGCGGGAGTCTTAGTGCCTGTTAAACGGATAACACGTAAAGCTTTATATGATGGAAAGATAAAAGTACGAAATGAATTTGTGATTATTTGGTTATTGAGAAGGTGATATAATAATAGATATCTTCAGTAACGAATCAGATTTTTACAAAAATTAATAATGAAATGAGAGGAAAATGCCAATTGAGCCTAGTTTCAAAAGCAATAGAAGCCAATTTAGAACAAGGATCATGGATCAGGGATTTATTCGAGAAAGGCAATCAATTACGTCGCATCCATGGCGACGATAAAGTATATGATTTTTCGCTTGGAAATCCGATTATTGAGCCGCCTAAGAAATTCAAGGAGAATATTAAAGTGTTGGCGGAAAGCAATTCTCCCCACCTTCATGGTTATATTTCAAACCAAGGATTGCCGGAAGCGCGGGAAAAGGTGGCTGATTTCTTATTTTCATTGTATGATAAGAAATTTTCCGCCGATTCCATCATCATGACGGTAGGAGCCGGGGGTGCGTTGAACGTGGCTTTAAAGAGCATCATAAATCCCGGTGAAGAAGTGATTGTGCTTGTTCCATATTTTGTCGAGTATAAATACTATATTGAGAATATGCAAGGGAAGCCTGTCTTTTGTGAATTGAATGAAGATTTCCAAATCGATGTTAAGGCATTGGGGGAGAAAATTTCAGATAAAACAAAGGCCATTATTGTGAATACACCGCATAATCCGACAGGAACGATTCTTTCCAATGCTTCCATCAAAGCGTTAGGACAGCTGTTGAAAGACAAGGAGGAACAGTTTGGCACGAATATTTATCTCGTATATGATGCCCCATATACACAGCTAACATTTGATGCGGATAAGAATGACAGCCCATTTGATGCGTACCATCGTGTGATTTACGCAAGTTCTTTCAGTAAAGATTTGGGGATTGCCGGGGAACGTATTGGCTATATT
Source organism: Bacillus sp. (in: firmicutes) (assembly GCA_051874035.1). Lineage (GTDB taxonomy): Bacteria > Bacillota > Bacilli > Bacillales > DSM-1321 > Bacillus_AD. The sequence continues at coordinate 77,761 of JBJEFM010000077.1, read as the reverse complement.
GCGATTGATGACCAATTGGAAGGGCATGATTTGCTTATGGCTGCGCTAGTATTCTCAAACCGGACATTGGGTTTCGTAAACGCTCCTGTATTCATGCAGCGTGTGCTGGCGATGACAGATGATTTGGTGACAGAGCAAGAAGAGTATAAAAAGCGCCGGGATCTTGTGGTAGAGATATTGGAGGACGCCAAATTCAATTTCATTACCCCGCAAGGAGGATTTTTCGTCTTTCCGAAAAGTCCGATTCCTGACGATGTGGAATTCTGCAAGTTCGCAGCCGATGAATATAATATTCTCTTGGTTCCGGGAACGGGCTTCGGATGCCCGGGCTACTTCCGTATGTCATTCAGCGTAGATCTGGCTATGCTTGAACGCGCAAGAGAACCATTTAAAGCATTGAATAGCCATTTCGTGAAATAAAGAATTATACATGAATGGTATTTGTTCTGTGGATGCATAGAAAGACTAGAGGAAAAAACTTAACCGACGGTTATTTTTTTTCTCTGGTCTTTCTTTTTGGCTTTGTTCGTAGATATTGTTGCGATTTTGACCACCCTTATAAGAGGTGATAAAATACGCTTTCAGGAGAGGTTTCTGTATGTTGAATGACACATCTATGCCAATTTTTTAGAGTTACCTAAAGACGAGCAAATGAAGTTCTTTAATCTTTTAGCTATGTTAAAGGGTAGTGTTGATTTTTAAAATAAAGAAGGGGCTCCATAATCTTGTTCATTAAAAGACCTGTTTAGTTTAATAAAAGCTGAAATATTTTTTTCGTTTGTTTTTCATTTATTTTGTAATAATTAGTGCTACTATCACTAGTGATAAGGGTCTCATCATTATCAAAGCCTTCGTAAAAGTATAAAACTTCTTTATTATTGTCTTTGTATTCTAGTTGAATCTTGTACTTTGGTTCACTCACAAGTTCATAGCGAGTCTTTGTAATTTTATTTGACCTATTAAGAATTCCCGTGATTTCTGCAACTATTTCTTTATCGGTCGTCTTATTAACATCTTCGAATGAGTTATCGTATTCTTGAATATTTATACTTTTGACTCCAGAAAAACCGTTATATAGCATTGAATAACCCATAAAACAAAATAAGGCTACAGTAGTGAAAATAATTACCTTTCTTTTCATATTATTTTCTCCTCGCATATAAAGACACTTTGTTTATTCAACAATACTGCATTTTAACTGGTATCGCTTTGTTGTTCATATGGAAAATTCTGATAAACTGATTTTATTATAGGTGGTATCTGTTGAGCACAGACAACTTTCAACAATCATCTTGCTAACCGTTGTATCCTCATTTCGGTGTTTGATTTGGTCAAGAAATTGAAACCAACACCTCTGCTGGTTCAGTTTCCTTCAGCAAAGGAACTGGCGGACAAAGAACAGATAAACAAAATGTTACTCAGCGCTTGTCGAAACTCAAATTGTATAACGATGCATTTTTTTCATGAAATATAGAAAAGCAGCCATCCTTTATATAAGGCGGCTGCTTTGGATTTATTAGTGAGTTTTCTGCCACTCGCTTCTAAGTATACTATAAGTGACAATATTGTTATAATGCCCATTTATGAACTCAGCATCACGGTTTTATGCCTTCTTGTCGAAATCCGAGACGTTCAGGTATCTTCCTGCTTTTAATATTGCCTTCTGCACACTGTATCTCAACTTTATTAAGTTCTAAATCTCTGAAAGCATATACAAGCGGTGATTTTACATACTCTGAAATAATTCCTTTACCTTCATCTTTCTTTGACAAATAATATCTTATACTTGTATGTTTTGTCTTCCAGTTAATGAAATGAAGCGATATCATTCCTACTAATCTTCCCTCATAGAATATTCCTGTATTAAAATCGTTATTATCAGCAAATTGCTTTAACCATATTGGAATAATTGTTTCGCTGTAATCGTTTTTAGATCTAATGTTATTAACCCATCCGAGCCACTCTTTAAGATGTTCTCTATTAGCATCAATTAAGGAATATACTTCCTCGGCATTATGCGGTTGCAATAACCCGATACTGATTTGTTCATTTACTTTAAGTGTAAACACGAAATCCCTCCCCAATATATCTTGTCAATTTGCATACATATTGTACCGCGAAAAGTAAGAAAACCCTTATATTTCTAGAAAGCGACAATCTTTAAGAAAAGATTTTTTTGAAATGAACATTATATATCGAAAGGAGGGAAGATGAAATTCGTAACCAGGCTGTCAGAGAATTGTAGCGATGAACAGAGTAAAAGGATGGGACGTTGATCAGCGTTTAGTTATTGATGGATAAGGGTATATTTCTTATGTCGAATATGCTTTAATTTAATAATATACTAGAGCGGCATATGTTTGTACCTGGTAGTAGAAAGAAGGCTATTTAGTGGTTACGTGGAAAAGAAATTTATATATATGTTGGATCGGTTCGTTTTTTACAGTGGCAGGTATGAATTTAGTCATACCCTTTTTACCTTTATATATTGATTATTTAGGCTTGCCGCCTCATCAAGACATTGAAATGTGGTCTAGTATAGCGTTTTCCAGTACGTTCATTACGGCGGCGATCTTTTCGCCGATTTGGGGCAAGTTAGCCGATAAATACGGTGTAAAGCCGATGTTGATGCGCGCCAGTTTGGGAATGGCAATTATTGTTTGCTTGATAGGCTTTGCCCAAAACGTCTACCAATTGGTGGCGCTCCGTTTTATTATGGGGATTGTATCGGGTTTTTTATCTGCTTCCATTATTTTGGTGGCATCCCAAACTCCGGCTAAAATGAGCGGGCGAGCTCTTGGAATCTTATCTACAGGAGGAGTGGCAGGGACGTTAATAGGCCCTGTGTTCGGTGGGCTATTGGCAGATCTTCTGGGATTTCGACAAGTATTTTGGATAACTAGTATTTTTCTTGTCGTTACCTTTTTGATCGTTTTATTTATTAAGGAAGAAAGAAAAAACAAAAACGATATAAAAGCGGAACATAGGGATGAAGGCTTGGTTGACAGATCCACTTTTTGGAGAATTACAATACGGTTGTTTATCCTTACCTTTGTTCTTCAAGTAGCCATGATGTCCATTCAGCCCATTTTGACTTTATATGTGGCGGAGATTGCCGGTAAAACATCTTATATCGCTTTTCTTGCAGGGATTGTGACAGCTGTTGCAGGTGTATCTAATATAATGGCGGCTCCTTATTTAGGAAAATTAAGCGATCGTATGGGACCGCAAAAGGTATTGCAGGTCTGTTTAGTGATTGTGGCTGGTTTGTTCGCTATGCATGCTTTTGTAGGCGATATATGGCAGTTGATTACTGTGCGGTTTATCCTGGGGTTTGCTTTAGGCGGTCTTATTCCGGCCATTAACACACTCTTAAAGCGGATTGTCCCGCCGTCATTGACAGGAAAGATATTTGGGTATAATCAAACAGCCCAGTATATCGGTAATGTAGCAGGACCGTTATTAGGAGGAATGGTAGCCAGCAAATGGGGAATTCCTTATGTCTTCTTGATATCGAGCGGATTGTTGCTTTTCAATGCCCTATGGTTATTGGTGTTCCGAAAAAGAATGGCGAACAGCCATAAATAGGAAGAGTAGGCTATGTTGGATTAGATTTCCGGCATAGCCTTTTTCTATGTGAATGGATAAAATGCTTGCCAATCGCGAATGTTTGTGTAAATATAAGTGTCAAGACATCTGTAATGAAGGATGGTAGTGATGAATGATATGCAATGCGACGTATTAATCATAGGGAGCGGTATAGCGGCTTTACAGACCGCATTATATGCCAGTCAAACGAAAAATGTTGTGCTGGTAACAAAAACGAAGCTAAGAGTGAGTAACACATATTTAGCCCAGGGCGGAGTGGCCGCGGCCCATGCGGCTTATGATACGGTGGACAGCCACGTGAGAGACACAATGGAGGCGGGAGAATACCATAATGATAGGGGCGCGGTCGAACACTTGGCAGCTTCCGGTGCTGCAGCTATTGATACATTGTTATCACAGGGGATGAAGTTCGATTGTAATCAGCATCATGAGCTTGTGTACGGATTGGAAGGGGCGCATAGCGAGAGGCGGATTCTTCATTGTAAAGGAGATTCAACGGGAAGAGAATTAGCGGAATTCCTATTGAAACAATTACATAATACAAATGTAGTAGTAAAAGAGAATGAAATGGTCATCGATCTTCGATTATCGGAAAAAGGTGCTTGCATAGGAGCCCTTACAAAGGATGAACGGGATAATCTTTGCTCATATAGCGCTCCCCATGTTGTGGTGGCCACAGGAGGGTGCGGCCGGCTTTATCCATATAGCACAAACAGTGACAATGCGACGGGGGACGGCTTCGCGCTTGCTTTGAAAGCGGGAGCCAGATTGAGAGATATGGAATTTATTCAATTCCATCCTACAGGCCTGTATATAGATGGTAAAGTATGCGGCTTAGTTTCAGAAGCGGTTCGTGGAGAAGGTGCAGTGTTAATGGATGATAAGGGAGCGCCAATCATGAAGGGAATCCATCCGCGGGAAGATTTGGCTCCCCGGTATATTGTCGCTCAGACAATTTTTGATTGCATGAAGCATGGACGGCAAATCTTCCTCGATATAAGCATGATTGAACACTTCAATCTACGCTTTCCGGCAATCACCGCTTTATGCGAGCGATATGGATTGGATTGGAGAACAGGAAGGATTCCTGTAGCGCCGGCCAGTCATTTCATTATGGGCGGCATTGAAACGGATCACAAAGGACGCACCAATGTAAAGGGCCTCTATGCTGTCGGTGAAGTTGCCTGCACGGGTGTACACGGAGCAAACCGTTTGGCGAGTAATTCTTTGCTTGAAGGCTTGGTGTTCGGGAAAGAGCTCGGGGTGTTTCTTAATCAAGCGCCCAGAGAGAAGGTGCCGGCATATAGCGAAGCTTATAAGTTGAAATATAAAAAGAATCTATTGCCTGATATTGCGCCATTGCAAACAAAAATGTTTGAGTATGCCGGCATCGTTCGTAATGGAGAGGGCTTACAGAGTTTGATTGATTGGTTGAATTTATTTTCCAATGAATCATTGTTAAATGGCAGTTTTGAATCATTATCAAAGCATGACGCGACAAAGGCATTCATGACGTTGACAGCCATAAGCATTGCAAAGGCGGCCCTGCTCCGGAAAGAAAGCAAGGGCGCGCATTGCCGGAGTGATGCGGCTGGGGAAAATATATCGCATGGAAACGGATCGACAATCATCACTCGCGATTATATGGAAGGAAGAATGATATATGAACAAGTTAAAGCTTAGGGAAATGCTGCAGGCTTTTTTCATAGAAGATATCGGAGAGAGAGATGTGACTTCATCGTCCTTGTTTACAGGAAGCGAAACAGGGCAGTTTACTTTTATCGCTAAGCAAGAGGGTATTTTTTGTGGTGCGGATGTCATTACAACCGGTTTCAGGATGATGGATGAAAATGCGGAAATCAGGTTGTATGTGCAGGACGGAGGCAATATCGCAAAAGGGGAAAAGCTGGCAGATATTAAAGGCAATATCGCTGCACTATTGATGGGGGAGCGCGTAGTCTTAAATCTGGTGCAGCGAATGAGTGCCATCGCAACAGAAGCTAAGAAAGCGGCGATGATTTTAGAAGGGACGGCTACGAAGCCATGTGATACAAGAAAAACCACACCAGGTTTACGCATGCTGGAAAAGTACGCGGTGCAGTGCGCCGGTGTTTGCAATCACCGATATGGTTTGTATGATGGCGTTATGATTAAAGATAACCATATCGATTTTCTGGGCAGCATCACAAAAGCCGTACAGATGGCTAAAGCCAATACAGGCCACATGATGAAAGTGGAAGTGGAAACATCGACGAAAGAGCAGGTGGCTGAAGCGGTGGAAGCGGGCGCGGATGTGATCATGTTCGATAATTGTACGCCGGCGATGGTGAAGGAGTTTGCCCAGCTTGTCCCGGATTCCATTGTTACAGAAGCTTCAGGCGGCATAACGCTTGATAATTTACATACGTATCGTGATACAGGGGTGGATTATATATCGCTCGGTTGTTTGACACATTCGGTAAAGGCGTTGGACATAAGCGCGAAAGTTCTATATATCAAAGAAGAGGAGAACATATAATGAGTATGCTTGAAACACTGTTGGGCAGTGCCTTATTGCCCGAGAAATATAACAGGATGTCCGAGAAGGAAATCCACGGGCGCATTCAAAAAGTAAAAGCGGAGTTAGGCAAAGACCTATTCATCCCCGGCCATCATTACCAACGGGAGGAAGTCATCAGGTACTGCGATTCAACGGGCGATTCACTTCAGCTTGCCCAAGTGTCGGCCGAACAAACGGAGGCTTCATTCATCGTTTTCTGCGGGGTGCATTTCATGGCGGAAACTGCAGATATTTTAACAAAAAAACATCAGAAAGTTCTTTTGCCGGATATGCGGGCCGGCTGTTCGATGGCTGATATGGCGAATATACAGCAGACAAATCGCGCTTGGGATGCCCTGCAAGAAATCTTCGGAGATACGATTATACCGCTGACGTACGTTAATTCAACAGCGGAAATCAAAGCTTTTGTGGGCCGGCATAATGGGGCGACTGTTACTTCTTCCAATGCGCACAGCATGCTGCAGTGGGCCTTTCAGCAAAAAGAACGTATCTTGTTTCTTCCTGATCAGCATTTAGGCAGAAATACGGCATTTGATTTAGGGGTGCCGCTTGAAGATATGGCGATTTGGGATCCGATCAAGAATGAATTAATATATGACGGAGAGTTGGCAACCTGCAAAATGATCTTATGGAAAGGACATTGCTCCGTTCATGAGAATTTTACAGTGGAGAATATTCGGGAAGTCCGCTCTAAGCACCCGAATATGAATATTCTTGTCCATCCCGAGTGTACGCATGAAGTAGTGGAGCAATCGGATTATAACGGCAGTACAAAATATATTATCGATAAAATCGCACAGGCAAAAGCGGGTTCCGAGTGGGCAATCGGCACAGAAATGAATTTGGTGAAGAGGCTGATCGAACAGCATCCCGATAAGAAAATCATTTCATTGAACCCTTATATGTGCCCATGTTTGACAATGAACCGCATTGATGCAAAGCATTTGCTGTGGAATCTGGAAAGCATTGTTGAGGGGAACCCTATGAATGTCATTACAGTTGATAAAGAAGTTGCTGATATGGCTGTGCTGGCCATCAATAGAATGCTGGAGCGGTCATAAAAAGACCGCTCTTTTAAAATAATGCGGAAACTGCAAAATTGGATAATTGCCATTGGCATAATATTCTGAATGATAGATAACCAGCTGGGGGTATGGAACTAATTTTGGAACAATGGAATAAAACCAGAAAAAATATCTCTTTATGCACATACAGTTATAGAAGTATTCCTATATTTTTTTAAGGAGTGATTGTATGGCAAAACGATTCAGAAAGTTATCCATAACCATTTTTCTGGTGGCATTAACATGTTTTATGATGAGCTCGCCCCTTCCCTCTCATGCAGGGAAATTAAAGCCTCCTAAAGAATCATTCACACCGGGCGATTGGTTTTTAGGAGATACTCCGCCAAATCTCGATCCCTCTAAACCTCCTATTGTGTTTGTGCAAGGGAAGAATGGCAGTTCTACGAGCTGGTACGGGGAAACAGTCTATCATGGTGTCAACGACATGTACACGAAAGCTTATAATGCCGGTTATCAATCGGTATTTGTCCAGTTGCATGATGCAGCGGGAAATGGTTCTGCAAGTCAATATGCTAATGGACGGCTTCTGGCTTCGATGCTTTCGGAAATAAGCAATCACTTCAGTGGAAAGAAAGTGAATATTATTGCCCATAGCAAGGGAGGCCCTGATACTCAAGCCGCCCTTGTCCAGTATGGTGCTTATCGCTATGTAGGCAAAGTATTTACGCTTGGGTCTCCTCATCATGGTTCCCATCTGGCGGATTTATCCTATAGTTGGTATGCGGGGTGGCTTGGCTCACTTCTCGGCCAACAGGATGATGGCACTTATTCATTGCAAACAGGTGAAATGGCGAAATTCCGTTCCGTGATTGATTCCAATAGCAATATTAGTAAAAACAAATATTATACAATCGCTGGAACAGACCATGGTCCCTCCTTCTCCGCTTTATCCATGGGAGCCGCTTATTTATCCTCGTACGGATCAAATGATGGACTTGTGAATGAATGGAGCGCTAAACTGCCATATGCCGCTCATCTCTTCACTGATCCGGCTTTGGATCATGATAATGTACGCATGGGCTCTGCCATTTTTCCGCGCATTGAACCTTATCTGCGAAATGCGGCAATTACCGGAACAGCTGGAATAAATACTTCAATTTCTACTGAATCACAGCCTATCATGACGGATTCCTCGCAGTATGTGAATGGGGGATTATTGCGGCAGCAACAATGGTCAGAAGAACATTTCTACGTCAATCAACAAACAAAAGGGACAGTAACTGTTTATACGGCTAGCCCGGATGTGGAGGTCCAGCTTGTATCGAAAGATGGAAAGGTCTTTACAGGCAAACAGATAGATGCGGATGGTTCATTTCTGTCGGGAGCATATATCCATACAATCCAGATGCCTTCTTTATCTGTAGGTGATTGGACGGTGCGCATCAAATCGGGGGCAGCGCAAGATGCCTATCTTTTAACTGCTTCATTCTTCGGGAAAGAGCCGGTTTCACTTGAAATGCCAGGCGTTATGAAAGCCGGGAAAGGAAAATTTATAGTTAAACTGCCAGCCAGTATGAAAAAGAGTACGGGAAATCTTTCTTTCAACATACATTTAATCGATCGCAATGGAAACGCAGTCAAACAGCCGGCTGTTTTGGATTCCGACGATGGTCAATTATTCACAGGGATTCTGGCTCAAGTGCCTTACTCCGGGGTTTATAACATGACAATCGACATCAAGAGAACATTGCCTAACGGAAAAGAATCCGTAAGATCCATTATTCGTTCTGTCTATATTACTAAGTAGTCAAGGTAGAAAGCGCTCCGGTGAAGGATGCGCTTTCTATTTTTCTGTGGGTCCGTTGCATTTCTCTTTTTCATTATCGGGAGTTTGCTGTAACATGGTTAGTAATACACTATACGTTAAGAGGAACAGACATGGATAAACAGCATATTATAAATCAGACGAGGGACTTTGTAAAAAATGCATCATACGGTGAAGGCAGCGGCCACGATTGGTGGCATATTGAAAGGGTATATAAACTTGCGAAGTTTTTGGCGGAGCAAGAAGGGGCGGATTTATTCATTGTGGAGATGGCATCGCTGCTGCATGATATGGACGATTGGAAGTTCAGGGACTTGGGTAAGACTTCTACAATAATAGAGGATTTTCTCTGTTCCATCGGAGTGGATGAAGAATCACGCACCCATATTACGATGATTGTTGAAACGATGTCCTTTAAAGGAGGAGTAGAGGACTCCAGCCAAAGTACGATTGAAGGCATGATTGTACAGGATGCTGATCGGCTGGATGCGATAGGGGCCATCGGCATCGCCAGAACGTTTGCATATGGCGGCCATAAGAACCAGCCCTTATATAATCCTTATATAGAGCCCTATTTATTCCATTCCTTGGAACAAGTGAAGAAAGCGGATAATCATACAATTAATCATTTTTATGAGAAATTGCTGAAACTAAAGGATTTAATGAACACAAAAACAGCGAAAGAAATAGCGGTCAGAAGGCATCAATTTATGCAGCAGTTCCTGGTTGAATTTTATGGCGAATGGGACTTTACATCTTGATAAAGTGAATCTTTGATAGGCAGGGGTTCCTTCATCCCCATCTATCATTAGATGAACCAACCTTAGTACCTGTTAAACGGAATAAAGGGAAAAAAGCATATTGCGTAATGATGCGGCATATGGTAGATTGAATAAGCAATTGAATACGACAGTTCATTGAGACCATCCTGTCGATAAACAAAACTAGGCATATAAACGTAACTTTAAGCGGGCGCCCTAGTGCGCCCTTTTTTGTGCATGTGGACTTAAAGGTTTATTTTCTGATGCTTTTGTTTGGAGCGGTGAAGATAAGCTTTTAGGTCTTTTTTATGTCCTGGCGAATCAGATTACTAGGAGGATGTTATGTTTATTTTAAAGAGTGAAATTCAGTTCGATGCGGCGCATTATTTAAGCGGTTATGCAGGAAAGTGCAATAATCTGCATGGGCATCGCTACCGGTTAATTGCGAAGGTAAGCAGTGAGACACTGCAAGAAGAGGGCCAACTAAGAGGTATGGTCGATGATTTCGGAAATATCAAAAAAAAGCTTAAGAAAATCGATGAATTATTCGACCACAAATTGATCATTGAAGATAACGAAGAAGGAAGAGCAATCGCCGAGCAGTTAAAAAAGGCGAAACCATTCGATATTGTGTTTGTGCCTTACCGCCCTACCGCTGAGGAAATGTCGAGGCATATCTTCCATTTGCTGAAGGAAATGGGACTGAATATGCATGAAGTGGAATTATTTGAGACGCCGACGAACAGTTGCGTATACAGGGAGTCTTGAGTATGTATAGAGTGATTGAACGATTCGTATCCATTGATGGCGAGGGCCCGACTTCGGGGGAATTGGCGACCTTTATTCGTTTTGAAGGGTGCAACCTGCGCTGCACATGGTGCGATACGGAGTATTCCTGGAACGGGGAATGTGCATACGAGGAACAAACGGCGGAAGAAATATATGACTATATCAAAGCGAGCGGAGCGAGGAATGTAACCCTTACGGGGGGAGAACCTTTGCTGCAAAAAAACTTGTTCGTTTTGCTGGATATGTTGAGTGAAGACCCATCGCTTGTGATACATATTGAAACGAACGGGGCGATGGATATCGCTAAATATAAAGAACGATACAGAGATAGCAATATCCATTTCATATTGGATTATAAACTGCCGGCCAGCGGTATGCATCATACAATGAAAACGGGCAATTTTGATTTGGTGGGATGTGAGGATGTCTACAAATTCGTAATCGCCAGCGAAGAGGATCTGCAGACGGCTTATGATGTGGCAAGGCGATATGACTTAATGAATAAGTGCCTTGTTTATTTCAGTCCGGTTGTTGAATCGATTGAACCGAAGAAACTTGTTGAGTTCATGATTGAGAAGCAGCTGAATGATGTAAGATTGCAAATACAGGTTCATAAAGTCATTTGGCCAAAGGATACAAGAGGTGTATAAGGTGCCGCGACATATAGATGCAAACAAGATTGAATATCATATCGGGGGAATTCTGATTGTACTCGATTCACAGTTATTGCGAGCATCATCTGGTACTTATATATAACATGAAGGTGACTGTGGCGTATATTCCGAAAGACCGGGTGATAGGGCTTAGCAAGATTGCCAGAATAGCAGATATGGCAGGGCGGCGTCTGCAGCTGCAAGAACGAGTCGGTGCCGACATAGCCAGTATTATCTTCGAGGCGACCGGAAGCGATGATGTCGCCGTGATCATTACCGGCGACCATAGCTGTATGACAGCGAGAGGCATTAAAAAGCCGGGAGCCAATACGAAAATGACGACGTTTACAGGTGTTTTCAGAGAGAATAGCGCATTAAGGCAAGAAGCTATATTACTTATTGGATAAAGGGTGTTGACATATGAATAAAAAAGCAGTTGTTGTATTCAGCGGAGGCCAGGATTCCACTACATGTTTATTCTGGGCTTTGCAAGAATTCGATGAGGTGATTGCCGTCACTTTCGATTATGGACAACGGCATAGCAGTGAAATTGAATGTGCGAAAGCAATCGCTAAGGAATTGGGAGTGGAACATCATATCCTTGATATGGAGCTGTTGAACCAGTTGGCACCGAATGCGCTGACCCGTGATGATATTGAGATTACAGAAGGAGATGGCGGGGTGCCGTCCACATTTGTGGAAGGGCGCAATATGTTATTCCTTACTTTTGCCGGAGTGCTGGCTAAAGTGAAAGGAGCCAAACATATTGTGACTGGTGTATGTGAAACGGACTTCAGTGGCTATCCGGATTGCCGGGATATCTTTATCAAGTCATTGAATGTAACACTGAACTTGGCAATGGACCATACATTTGTTGTTCATACGCCTTTAATGTGGATTGATAAAGCCCAAACATGGGAAATGGCGGATGGACTTGGACAGCTCGACTATATAAGGGAAAAAACACTCACTTGCTATAACGGCATTATAGGGGACGGCTGTGGGGAATGCCCCGCCTGCAAGCTTAGAAGCAAGGGGTTGAAAACATATTTAAATAGAAGAAAGGAGCAATCATGATGCATAATCAAGGCAGAAGCAACGAGGAATTAGAGGGGGTGACACTGCTCGGCAATCAAGGGACAAAGTATACATACATGTATGACCCCGGTATTCTGGAAGTGTTCGATAACAAGCATAGCGGCAACGATTATTTCGTTAAACTCAACTGCCCTGAATTCACCAGCCTTTGCCCAATCACAGGACAGCCTGATTTCGCGACGATTTATATCAGTTACATTCCCGGACCGAAAATGGTGGAAAGTAAATCATTGAAGTTGTATCTATTCAGCTTCAGAAATCATGGGGATTTCCACGAAGACTGCATGAATGTCATCATGAAAGACTTAATCAGCCTGATGGATCCGAAATACATTGAAGTGTGGGGGAAATTCACACCTCGCGGAGGCATCAGTATTGATCCTTATTGCAATTACGGAAAGCCGGGCACTAAGTTTGAAGAAATGGCCCATCATCGCTTGATGAACCATGATCTGTATCCGGAGAAAATCGATAATCGTTAATAATAGAAAAACCTTATATTTGCGGATATAAGGTTTTTCTATTATTAAGTTTTTCTTAAAATCCGACAAAACGTTTTATTTTTTGGTGAATAAAAATTATAATTAGAAATTGTAGAACATTTAGGGGTGAATATATGTCAGATTATATCTTAATGTTTATAGAGTTTTTTCAGCAGTTTTCATATTTCGGCGTGTTGTTAGCGTTATGTTTTGAATTTATACCAGCCGAGATTGTGTTGCCGATGGCTGGTTATTGGGTCTCGCAAGGCGATTTCAATATCCACTTATTGGCGCTTGCCGGGACGGTCGGCGGTACAATCGGGCCGATAACGTTATATGCATTAGGCCGTTATGGGGGAAGACCGTTAGTGGTGAAGTACGGTAAATACTTCTTGGTGAATGATAAGCAAATTAAGGCGGCAGACCAATTCTTCGATAAGTATGGACCGGGTGTGGCTTTCTTTGCAAGATTCCTGCCGGTAGTCCGTACAGCCATATCCATTCCTTGTGGGATGATGAAGATGAGTTTGACGAAATTCAGTATGTACACTTTTATTGCGATGTATCCCATTACATACTTCTATCTTTATTTAGGATTCAAGCTTGGGGAGAATTGGGAACAAGCTGGACAAGTCTTTGATAAGTATGCATTTCCGATTGCCGGAGCCCTTGTGGTGATTATTGCCGGATATATTGCCGTGAGAAAAGTAATGGCTAATAAAAGTAAAGTAACTTTATAAGAAAAAGAGGTTGCCAGATACGTAAGACGTTTTTGGCCAACCTCTTTTTTCTTTGTAGAAAATATAAGAGACTCCTATATTTTCATAAAGCACACTTCTCCATTCATATTCAGTAACGGAAAAGCATAAGTTTTCTTGAAAAACATTAGCACTTTGCCTAATTCTTCATAGTATATAAGGACATTCGCATAGGAGGGAAAACACCGTGAAGATACACATTGTCCAAAAAGGAGACACACTTTGGAAACTCGCTAAGAAGTATGGTGTAGATTTCGAAGAGTTGAAAAAGATGAATTCCCAGCTCAGTAATCCGGACATGATCATGCCGGGCATGAAACTTAAAATTCCAAGCGCAGGGGCAGCGAAAAGCCCTTCAGCCTCGCCCAACACGAAAATAAATGTAGGTTCAAAAAAAGAGGCAATTAAGCCGAATGTATTGAAACCTATAGTGAAAGAAGCGCCGAAGCCGAGCGCAGTGCAGCCAATCGTAAAAGAGGCACCGAAGCCAAGTGTAGTGCAGCCAATCGTAAAAGAGGCACCGAAGCCAAGTGTAGTGCAGCCAATCGTGAAAGAGGCGCCAAAGCCGATTGTGGCAAAGCCAATTGTGAAAGAGGCACCGAAACCCATGGCCCCGGTCGTGAAAGAAAAGCCGATGCCGGTGATGCCGCAACCGATTATTTCTGAAATCGACATCAATAATTATTACACGGTCAATATGGCACATATGACTGTTCCGAAGCCACAGCCAAAACCAATTGTAAAGGAAGCGCCAAAGCCGATACCACAGCCAAAAATGCCGATGGTGCAAGAAGAGTGTGTCGCCGTTACACCGATTATGCCGGGGGATGGGTTCTGTATGCCGATTTATCCCATTTGCCATCAATTCTGCGAGCCGGTGCCTAATCAGATGATTCAACCGTTGTGCGAGAAAGAAAGTTCAAGTCTTTTCGAATCACATGCACATATGGCAAAGCCATACTATGGAACATACATGGCGGGATCGCCGGAGCCGATGGCAATGGCGCCTATCTATAATTACAGCCCTTATCAATATACATCCCCGGCTCCGGAAACGCCGGCGCATGGAATGCATCATCATATTGAATCTTCGTCTTCTTTTACTATGGAGTCTTCTTCGCATATTGGGGTTGAATCTTCAAACTATCCGGGGCATTATTCACCAACGATGATGCAGCCGATGATGACTTATCACCCGCAAGTAGGGCAGGAGTCAGACTGCGGATGCGAGGAGTCTTCCAGCAGCAGTCCAGTCATGAGCCAAGCGAAGACAATATCGCAGCCAATGTATAAAGAGGCCTCAATGAACACGCCGCAAATGCCGCAGCAGCCATATCAAACGAAGCCGATGAACGCACCGCAAATGCCGCAGCAGCCATATCAAACGAAGCCGATGAACGCACCGCAAATGCCGCAGCAGCCGTATCAAACAAATCCGATGAACGCACCGCAAATGCCGCAGCAGCCGTATCAAATGAACCCGATGAACGCACCGCAAATGCCGCAGCAGCCGTATCAAATGAACCCGATGAATGCAGCGCAAATGCCGCAGCAGCCGTATCAAATGAACCCGATGAACGCACCGCAAATGCCGCAGCAACCGTATCAGATGAATCCGATGAATACCTCACAGCCGATGTATCAAATAAATCCAATGAATGCGCCGCAACAACTTCAGCCGAGCCAAATGAATATGAGACAAGTGCCAGGTCCAGAGAACAGTAGTCAACCCGTTCTGACCCCGTTTGGACAGCAAGCGATGTTCGGAAGAGACGAAGAGCCATTATTCGCGGATGAACAGCGCCAAGCCGCAGCTTCTGAAGCGTTCCATATGCCAAAATATGCGGATGAAAGCGGTGAGTTCTATTAATTATAATAGAGGAGACGGTGTCTTCCGCACGCGTCTCGAAAAGGCTATAAAAGAAACGGGAGAACGGGTTCGGAAAATCAAAGAGTTAAGAAGCAATGTATTTATCATTTATACGACGCGCGGCAAGTATCTTTTAAAAGGTTTCCACAATCGCCACAAGTTGGAAGCGCAAAGCGTGTTGCTAAAGAAGTTGGAAGATAGAGGTTTTTATAAAACATATAATTTTGTCAGGGATATGCCCACATTTAAATATGACGGTGAAATATATGCGTGGATTGAATATTTAAAGCCGAAAAGTGAGAAATTCTCATTCCAAACCTCCAGCAATCGATCGAAAGGGCTTTATTTATTGGAGGAATTTCATTCTGCGACAAGCACGTTCTATGAGCAAATTCCGGTAAACCGCTTCGATCAGGTGGAAAAATGGGAGGAGCGGCTGGATGATTTCAAATATAATAGCTCAATCGTCCGCAAGTATGTGAAATCTTCTTATATTGAATCATGGCTGGATTGGGGAAAGAAGTCGCTTGCCGGTTTAGTGAAATACGAACGGGATTTATATAAGGAACCGCTATGCATCGTACATGGCGATGTGGCTCATCATAATTTCTTCTTGAAAGCGGACGGCTCCTTGAATATTATTGATTTCGATTTGATCAGTAAAGCTCCTCCGCTTATCGATTATTTGCAGTACAGCAACCGTATTATGCCGTTCTTGGCAGATAGCAAAGAGCTATTTTCTTATAAGCAATTACAGCGTTATAAAGACAATCCGGCCTTTCTCTATGCGTTACTATTTCCTACAGATATTTTCCGTGAGTGGAATCGGATCATTAAGGATAACGCTTTGAAAGATAATCGGTATTTGCATTCGGTTTGGAAATTGACAGCCGGGGAATGGAAGCACCGCACAAAGCTATACAAAGAGATTGCCGGGATGTTATAGGGGAAAGAAGCCATTTTTTCATTGGATAAAGTGCGAAAAAACTGACCATCGTCTGTTGATTGGCGAAAGGGTTGGTTTTTTTGTCTGGGATAGATTCAGTAAGAATGGGAATGATAATGCAATGATGATTAAATCGGTTAATCTTGAGGTGAGAATATGTATAGAAGGCACATTAGCAAAAAGGCGTATGTCACTTGTCTCATAAGTATAATTGTATTATTCTTTTTGTCGGCTTGGGATATGAAAGATAGTCCTACTTTCTACAGCGACCACTTGAAGAAAATAATTATCCAAACTATGTATCTAGATGGCGAATATAGTGAGGAAATTCTCTTCAAGGAAGCGGATTCCCAAGCGATCATTTCAGAGTATAAGGATTATACTCTTCTATCCCAGTCAGATAAAGAGTTTGTTTTTCAAAAATATAGCGATGATATTTCCCCTTTGTTGAAGGCGAATGGATATTTCGGCATTACCGAGGAGGGGGCGCTTTCTATTTTTAATGGCAAGCCCACAGAAGCGGATGTTATTCAATCTTTCTTTCATATAAATGTGGAAATGTTGGAAGCCAAAGCGCACCACGAGCTTGTAGAAGGCATCCGGGTGAAAGACAGGAAGCGGTATGAAGAGGTATTGGAGACGTTTAAACCATATAGGGAATAAGAGAATGGAGCTATTTGGGAGCTCCATTTTTTCTTTGTTCCTAAACTGTAAACATCTTATATAAACTATGTTAAAATTAGTAACAGTAAACGATAGGAGAGAGCGAGTTTGTACGATTATATTAAAGGAACGGTCGAATTCATCGCACCGCAATATATTGTCATCGAAAATGGCGGGATCGGGTATCGCATCATGACACCTAATCCTTTTATTTTTTCTGTGAACGGAAAACAAGAATGCGTATATACGTATCATTATGTAAGGGAAGACCTAGTGGCATTGTATGGGTTCAAGACGCGTGAAGAGAAAGCGTTGTTTGAGAAGCTGCTCAATGTAACGGGAATCGGGCCGAAAGGGGCATTGGCGATCCTTGCTTCCGGACAAGTGGCTCAGGTCGTCCAGGCAATCGAGAATGAAGATGATAAATTCCTCGTTAAATTTCCCGGCGTAGGCAAGAAGACAGCCAGCCAAATGATTCTTGATTTAAAAGGGAAACTAGAGAATATCGTGCCGGATTACTTCCCGAATCTATTTAATGATGTAGAAGTCATGCCAACGACGAATGAGCAACTGGAAGAAGCGATGGAGGCGTTGAAAGCACTAGGCTATTCAGATAGAGAAATTACAAAAGTAAGCAAGGTATTGCAAAAAGAAATCAAAACAACAGAAGAGTATATTAAAATGGCATTGCAGCTGCTTTTGAAATAGGAGGTGTGAGGCATGGAAGAACGTGAACGTATTGTTCAATCGGAAGCAGAATCAGAAGAACTTTCTTTCGAAACAAGCTTACGTCCGCAGCAGCTCAAGCAATATATCGGACAAAGCAAAGTAAAAGAAAATCTACAAGTATTTATCGAAGCCGCAAAGATGAGGCAAGAAACATTGGACCATGTTCTTCTTTATGGTCCTCCAGGTTTAGGGAAAACAACGCTTGCTACCATCATTGCGAACGAGATGGGCGTGAACATCCGGACGACGGCCGGTCCTGCCATCGAAAGGCCGGGCGATTTGGCGGCTATTCTGACGGCGCTCGAGCCGGGGGATGTGCTGTTCATAGATGAAATCCACCGTTTGCCGAGAGCGGTGGAAGAAGTCCTGTATCCGGCGATGGAGGACTTCTGCTTGGATATTGTCATCGGAAAAGGTCCGCAAGCCCGCAGTGTCCGTTTAGACCTGCCTCCGTTTACATTGGTTGGCGCAACGACGCGGGCGGGGGCTTTATCGGCGCCGCTTAGAGATCGATTCGGTGTGCTGAGCCGCTTGGAATATTATACGGAAGAGCAATTGCAAAGCATCGTCACCAGGACGGCCAATCTGCTGCAAACGGATCTAGAGGATGTGGCAGCTCTTGAAATCGCCAGAAGGTCGAGAGGGACGCCAAGGATTGCGAATCGCCTGCTTCGCCGTGTCCGTGATTTTGCTCAGGTAAAGGGAACGGGCGAAATCACTATTGAGCTGGCTCATTATTCGTTAGAGTTGATGCAAGTGGACCGCCTGGGATTGGATCATATTGATCATAAGCTATTAAAAGGAATTATAGAGAAGTTCAGAGGCGGCCCGGTCGGTGTAGAAACAATCGCCTCTAGCATAGGCGAAGAAGCGGCAACGATCGAAGAAGTATATGAACCTTATCTATTGCAGATTGGTTTCTTGCAGCGGACGCCGCGTGGTAGAATGGCTACAGCCAGTGCATATGAACACTTTGGACTGGAGGCGGCCCCTTCATGAATAGCTTGCCTAAGATACTGATGGTCATTGGCGGTGTTCTTCTTGTTGTGGGCTTTCTCATGCAATTCGTTAAATTAGGGAAGCTGCCCGGAGATATTATTATTAAAAAAGAGAACGCGACGTTTTATTTTCCGGTTGTGACGTGTATAGTGGTAAGTGTTATGTTATCGGCTATATTTTTTATCATTGGTAAATTTAGATAAAAAGAAGCAGATTGGTTTACAATAAAAATAGTATAGATAGAAACGGGATGTGACAAAGTTGAAGGTCGATTTATTTGACTTCCATTTACCGGAGGAATTGATTGCTCAAACTCCTTTGAAAAATAGAGAAGCTAGTCGTTTAATGGTATTGAACAAAGAAACAGGAGAAACAAGTGATGAAGTATTCAGCGATATTACAAAGCATCTGAATCCTGGCGATTGCCTTGTATTAAATGATACGAAAGTATTGCCGGCGCGCCTTTTCGGCATCAAAGAAGATACAGGCGCCAAAGTGGAAATGCTGCTTTTGAAGCAAGATGAAGAAGATGTATGGGAAGTGCTTGTGAAACCTGCGAAACGTGTGAAGGCGGGAACAACAGTCGTATTCGGCGACGGAGCATTGAAAGCAACGTGTCTGGATGAACTGGAACAGGGTGGACGTATTGTAAAGTTCGACTATAATGGTGTATTCTACGAAGTGTTGGATCAACTGGGCACAATGCCGCTGCCTCCATATATTAAAGAACAGCTGGCGGAACAAGACCGCTACCAAACGGTCTATGCCAAAGAACGGGGCTCAGCTGCGGCGCCGACTGCCGGCCTGCATTTCACGGAACGATTGTTGGACGAGGTGCGCGCTATGGGCGTCCATGTAGCATTTATCACATTGCACGTGGGCCTTGGAACATTCCGTCCTGTAAGTGTGGATGATATTGCCGACCATGATATGCATGCTGAATATTATCATATGACAGAAGAAACAGCGGAACTTCTGAATAAAGTGAAACGTGAGAATGGACGGATCATTACAGTCGGTACAACGTCGACAAGAACGCTAGAAACAATCGCGACTAGACATGGCGGCGAGTTTAAAGCCGAAAGCGGCTGGACGGATATTTTTATTTTCCCGGGCTATGAGTTTAAAGCGATTGATTCAATGATTACAAATTTCCATTTGCCTAAGTCGACGCTAATGATGCTCATTAGCGCTTTAGCCGGAAGAGAACGGGTGCTGGCGGCTTATGAACATGCCGTTCAAGAAGAATACCGTTTCTTCAGTTTCGGCGATGCGATGTTTATTCTTTAGTAAGGAAATAGAAAGGAAGAACTGAATTTGACAGCGATACGCTATGAATTGATTAAAACGTGTAAACAAACTGGAGCGAGGCTTGGCCGGGTGCATACGCCGCATGGTTCATTTGATACGCCTTGTTTCATGCCTGTAGGCACTCTCGCGACGGTTAAAACAATGTCGCCTGAAGACCTTAAAGAATTGGGCGCAGGTATTATTTTAAGCAATACGTACCATTTATGGCTGCGTCCGGGGCATGAGATTATTAAAGAAGCTGGCGGGCTTCACAAGTTCATGAACTGGGACCGCGCCATTCTGACTGATTCGGGCGGTTTCCAGGTGTTCAGCTTGAGTGAATTCCGTAAAATCGAAGAAGAAGGAGTGCACTTCCGCAATCATCTGAACGGCGACAAGTTGTTCCTTTCTCCTGAAAAGGCGATGGAAATCCAAAATGCGCTTGGTTCCGATATTATGATGGCGTTTGATGAGTGTCCGCCATTCCCGGCTACTTTCGATTATATGAAGAAATCAGTGGAAAGAACATCACGTTGGGCGGAGCGCTGCTTAAAAGCGCATCAACGTCCGAACGATCAAGGGCTATTCGGCATCGTCCAAGGGGGCGAATTCGAAGAGCTCCGTAAGCAAAGCGCGAGAGATCTGGTTTCTCTGGACTTCCCTGGCTATGCGATCGGAGGCTTATCTGTAGGCGAACCTAAAGATATTATGAATAGAATGCTTGAATATACAACACCTTTATTACCGAGCGATAAGCCGCGCTACCTGATGGGCGTGGGATCTCCGGACTCTTTAGTGGATGGTGCCTTGCGCGGTGTGGATATGTTCGACTGCGTGCTGCCGACCCGGATTGCCCGCAATGGTACATTGATGACAAGCAATGGCCGTCTTGTTGTAAAGAATGCGAAATATGCCCGTGATTTTGGTCCGTTGGATGAGAACTGCAACTGCCATGTTTGCCGAAATTATTCAAGAGCCTATATTCGCCACTTGATACGCTGTGATGAAACATTTGGAATTCGATTAACTACTTATCATAATCTATATTTTCTGTTAAACTTAATGAAGCAAGTCCGACAAGCGATCATGGACGATCGACTTGGCGACTTCCGCGAAGAGTTTTTTGAACAATATGGTTTCAATAAGCCGAATGCGAAGAATTTCTAAAATAAATATAATGTGAAAGGAGTGACAGGAATGGAACTATTAAGTACTATCGGACCTTTACTATTAATGTTTGTATTGTTCTACTTCTTATTGATCCGCCCTCAGCAAAAGAGACAAAAAGCAATTGCTACTATGCAAAATGAACTTCAAAAAGGCGACAAAGTTGTAACAATCGGAGGCTTGCACGGTTTAGTGGATGCAATCGATGAAGGTACAGTTGTCATCAAATGTGGCGATGGAAGCCGTCTTACATACGATCGTGCGGCAATCCGCGATGTATTAGAGAAAGCTAAAACAATCTAAATAAACAAAAAAGGAAGCTGTCCCGGTTAACCGGGACAGCTTCCTTTTTTGTTTATTTAACAATGGAGCAGGGTAAGGTTATGTAAAATTATCAGAAAAACCCAAGTGTTCTTATGGATAGTCCGTGTAATGGATGGCAGGACGGAAATAAAGGAGAGAATGACATGGCAAAACAGAAAAAAAATCATCAGCAAACATATAATGAACATGATCACACCTATTCTCCCAATGAGAAATTCGAAGAAATCGATCAGCTGGATGCACACAAGCACAAAGATGAAAAGCAAGCGTCAGGAACGCGTATTATCGGTTTTACGATGGTCGGGCTCATGGTATGCATAGTGCTGGCAGCTATTATCTTGAATTTGTTTTTATAAGCTATGCGATTGAAATTGAATATGATTAGAAAGCGTCCCCGGTGATCGGAAGTAATCAGATTGCCTGGGGACGCTTTTATATTGTCGCATCACTTCGCTGAAGAAGGGCCGCCGGAGAGGTTCACGCCGAGAATGCCTCCCATCATACAGGTCACAATATAGCAAAGGGATTGAATCCATTCCCGCGTGGTGAACATGGAATCATATCCGAGGTATTGGAAAAGCAGCAGAATGATTGTGTACAAAAGCCCTGTTCCCCCGCCCAGGATCCAACCTTGCCTTTTTCCTTTCCCCCCGGAAATAATTCCTCCGATAAAGATGGAAATAAAAGACAAAATTAAAATCATATAAGAAAGAGATGATTCTGTCAGGGAAGTGAAACGTAAAAGGAGGGCAAAAATGAAACTAAAAAAAACAGCCATTATAAAAATGCTCATGGTGCCATAAAGAATGGCAACTCCAAAATTCCGTGTTTCCATATGGATACTCCTTTCGTCGTGTAGACCAACTTTAGTACAAGCATATGAATGATGAATAATAATTAGAACGATAACCTAAACTATCCTTTTAATATGGGAGTCATCAGACGAACTAGAACTTATGATTGTAAGGTGGTGGATGGATGAATACATTAGCGGTTTTAAGTTTTCGCACAATTGTTATGTACTTTGTCATTTTATTGATATTCCGAGTGATGGGTAAGCGTGAAATCGGCGAGCTTGGCATATTGGATCTAGTTGTTTTCATGATGATTGCCGAGATGGCGGTTGTTGCGATTGTCGATTTAAAAATAAGCTTGATCGAGGCTTTCATACCAATGTTGATTCTGCTCGGAATCCAGATTACACTCGCCTATATTTCATTGAAGAATAGAAAAATACGTGAGCTATTAGATGGGAAGCCGACGATTATTATCTATAATGGAAAAATAGATGAAAAGGCGATGAGGAAAGAGCGCTACAATTTTGATGATTTATTGCAACAACTGCGAACCAAGGATATTTTTGATTTGTCAGAGGTGGCTTTTGCTCTTCTTGAACCTTCCGGGGAATTGACGGTTATGAAGAAGCCGCCGGGGAAAGAAGCGGAGCTGGCTCTTCCGTTAATATTGGACGGCGAGATTCAACTGCAAAATGTAAAATATATGAATCGAACGAAAGAATGGCTATTTCGGGAATTGCATGAAAGAGGGCACTATTCGATTCATTCGATTTCATTTTGTATATACCGTAATGGCAAACTCTATATTGATGAGAAAG
Organism: Bacillus sp. (in: firmicutes); assembly: GCA_051874035.1. Classification (GTDB taxonomy): domain Bacteria; phylum Bacillota; class Bacilli; order Bacillales; family DSM-1321; genus Bacillus_AD. The sequence goes on along the minus strand of JBJEFM010000077.1, from coordinate 54,598 downwards.
ATGAATGAAATAATCGCGCATTTTAGTTGAAAAACGAACGATCTTTTACAGGAATCGTTCGCTTTTCTTTATTTTTTTACGAAGGGAATCATCATCGCCAGTTCTTTCCGCGAAACGACTTTAAAGCAGAGCGACAGGATGAAGAAGCTAACGCATGTAATAAGAATCGCTATGTAAAGGGAGCCTGCCATATGGATGTTTGTGTAGAAAAGGTGGCCGATCCAACCTGATAGTATAGTAGCAATCAACGCTAACAGGTAGCCGCGGATTTCTATGGATAAGTGGACGACTTTGGCGATGGTAGAGAAGTGCAGAAATGTAACAAGCACAATGCTGGCCGCGAACGCGATTGCTGTCCCCATAATGCCGAATTGGGGCTGAGAAGAGAGAATGAAAATCAAAACCAACTTCACTATCGCTCCAATCAAGCTATTATACATAGCGGCCTTTGCTAAATTCAGAGCTTGAAGTACAGATTGCAATGGCGTCTGATAGTAAGAAAAGATAAAGATAGGCGCCAAGAACGTAATGTATACGGCCGCTTTTGTTTCACCGTACATCAGTTTCATGAGAGGGTCGGCGAATACAAAGAGGATGACAACGGCTAAACAGCCTGTTATGAAAGTAATGCGCAATGCCTGATGGAGCCTGTGGGCGACAAGGTTCATTTTGCCGATGGACTGAGCTTCGCTTACGGCCGGCACAAGCGATGTTGATAGAGCAAGCGTGATGAACGACGGCAGCATTAGCAGCGGCAAGGCGAACCCTGTTAGTTCTCCATATTGCTGTGTCGCTAGTGAACTGGAAATGCCGGCGATGGCTAAGCTTTGTGCAACGACAATGGGCTCGAGAAACCAAGAAACGTTGCCGACGATCCGGCTTCCGGTTGAAGGCAATGCGATGCTTAATAACTGCTTTAGCGTTTCTTTCCCATTTGCAACGAAGGCGAAGAAATGTTTGCGTACTTCGAAGTGCTTCTTTAATTTGAATAGTGTAAGCAAATACAGGAGCGAAGCGAGCTCGCCGATGACGGAAGCACACATGGCGGCCGCTGCGGCGTATTCAATGCCATATGGAAGGAATTCTCTTGTCGCGGTAATGATCAGCCCTATTCTGACAGCTTGTTCGATGATTTGCGATACAGCGGCGGGCTTCATGTTTTGCTTGCCTTGAAAGTACCCTCTTATGACAGCTGAAACAGCGACAATAGGGATAATCGGCGTAATGGCAATCAAAGGCCAATAGATTCTCGCATCTGTAAACATGGTTTCAGAAAGCCAAGGCGCAAGCCAGAATAAAGCCGGGGTAAATATGAAAGAAAGGCCGAGCGTAACACTGAGAGAAACAACAAGAATCTTTTTGATTTTCTTCTCATCGCCCGCCGCGTTCGCTTCGGCTACAAATTTGGCAATCGCTACAGGCAGTCCCAGTTGAGTAAAGGTAATAACAAGAAACAGGGACGGCAAAGCCATCATATATAAGCCCACTCCTTCGCTGCCGATGGCTCTTGCGATGATGATACGGTTAACGAAGCCTAGAATACGCGTAATAAAGCCGGCAACCAAAAGGATGAGAGTTCCTTGAAAAAACTTTGACATTTAAGATTACCTGCCTTCTCAAAATTGTTCGAATACTCTACAATGATTTATATGCAGCATAGTGGACAAAGCATGACAAGTATTACAGTATATTCTTTAATACGAAGGGGATTCGGTCGCGATGGGGAACGAGCATGTTTTTGAACAATATCGTAGTATATTATTGCCGGCACTGCATAGCAAACGAGAGGAGTTCATACTGTTAGGTTATAAGGATATGAAAGTGGAGCATCTGTGGGAGTTCTTGAAAAAAAAGAAATGGAAAAAAGAAGAGGACCGCATGCTTTATCAGTTGATCAATGATATCCTCACGATCACTATCGGGGAATATATGACTTATAATACGGTAGAAGCATTCAAGGCTTCACAGAGGGAAGAGATCGATATGGACGCTTTTCGTGATTTGCTCACGTAGATGGGCCTTATGAAGGCAGGGGAGCGGGAATGAGCAAGAAAAACTACCATTGCTGTGCGACATGTATCCATTTTAAAATTGGCAAAGCGAATAACCAAATCGCCTATCGGTGTTCACGTCTAGGGTTTGAAACAAAAACACGTTATCAGTTCAATTGCTGGCAGCCAAGAGAAGATATCATGAAACGAATGAATAGATGATAAAATCAGAAATTGACACTGTCTTTAAATTGTTTCATAATAATGTTTGGAGCTAAATTGGTATTTATGGGATTTTTCTGAATACTTCGTGTTATGCATAAAGTTTTTGTAATCGTTCGCGGTTTGTGAAAATGAGTTTTGTTTGTGCCCTATCTTTCTATGATGAAATTTGTCTTTTGAATAAAAAATATCCAAAAACATCACTTTCTTTCATACTGCAAGATCAGGCCTAAAAGTTGTAAGGAGGCTTTTACATAATGGTAAAAAGATCGAGAATCGTCGCGTTCCTTATCCTTGTCATTACGGTTTTTTCATTGATAGGAACGACATCAACAGGAATTGTCAAAGATATTAAACTTGGTTTAGATCTTCAAGGCGGTTTTGAAGTTTTATACGAAGTGAAAACGGAAGATGGCAGCAAAGTCACCGAGGATGTCCTCAAAAATACGGTCAGTGCTTTGACAAAAAGGATTGACGTATTAGGCGTCAATGAGCCGATCATTTCCATTGAAGGAAAGGACCGTATCCGCGTCCAATTAGCGGGGGTCAAAGATCAGAACGAAGCGCGTGAAATCCTGTCGACATCGGCTAAGCTGTCTTTCCGGGATTATAACGACAAGGAAATGATGACAGGGAAAGATCTTAAAGAAGGCGGCGCGAAGCAGTCATTCGATGAGAATAATAACCCTGTCGTGGAAGTTACGTTAAAGGACGCTGATAAGTTCAAAGAAGTAACACAGCAGATTTCCTCAATGCCATCGCCGACGAATGTGCTTGCGATTTGGCTGGATTTCAAAGAGGGCGAAGATTCACTTCAAAAGCCTGAAACACAGGATAATTTGGTTTCCGCTCCTACTGTGAGCCAAGTGTTCGACCAGGATACTGTATTGATTACAGGAGGCTTCACGATTGAAGAAGCGCAGAATTTGGCAAATATGCTTAAAGCAGGGGCGCTGCCTGTAGATTTGGAAGAAATCTACTCCACATCCGTGGGCGCTAAATTCGGTGAGAAAGCATTGAATGAAACGGTCTTCGCAGGTGCTGTCGGCATCATCGCGGTGTTCTTATTCATGATTTTCTTCTACCGCTTCCCTGGTTTGATTGCAACGGTTACATTATCGGCATATGTATACCTATTGCTGCTTATATTCGAATGGATGAATGCAACGCTGACGTTGCCGGGTATAGCGGCATTGATTCTCGGGGTCGGTATGGCGGTGGATTCCAACGTTATCACATATGAACGGATTAAAGAAGAAATCCGGATCGGAAGAAGCATCAAATCAGCGAATAAAAACGGGAACAAAACATCATTCATTACAATTATTGATGCCAACTTGACAACGCTGCTGGCAGCGGGTGTTATGTTCTATTTCGGGACAAGCTCTGTAAAAGGCTTTGCGACCATGCTGATCATCAGCATTATCACAGGTATCTTCACGAATGTGTTTGTTACCCGCCTTCTGTTAACATTATGTGTAGACAGCGGATTGCTGGATAAACGTCCAGGCTGGTTCGGGGTGAAGAAGAAAGATATCCACCCAATCCATAAATCAGTTGACGTACTTTCATTACCAACGAAATTTGATCGCCTCGATTTTGTAAGCAAGCGTAAAATTTTCTATACGATTTCTTCGGTTGTGACAATTATCGGCATCATTTTCTTGTTTGTATTTAAGTTGAATTTAAGCATCGACTTTACAAGCGGTACTCGTCTTGAAATTACAGCGGATCAACCGTTTACTGCAGAACAAGTAGAAAAAGATTTAAAAGCATTAAAAATAAGTGATGATGACATTGTTTTATCAGGAGACAAAAATGAAGTAGCGGTTGTTCGCACACAGGATGTTCTTGATAAAGCGGAAATCTTAGAGGTGAAAGATTATTTCAAAGATAAATATAATCATGAGCCTAATATCAGTGCAGTTTCTCCGACGGTAGGTAAAGAGTTGGCAAAGAATGCGTTTATCTCGGTATTAATTGCATCTCTGGGTATCATCCTTTATGTATCCATCCGTTTCGAATGGAGAATGGGATTGCCGGCTGTTATCGCCTTGCTTCATGATGCATTTTTCATCATTACACTATTCAGCGTATTGCGGTTGGAAGTTGATTTGAATTTCATTGCAGCGATTCTGACGATTATCGGTTACTCGATCAATGATACAATTGTTACGTTTGACCGTGTTCGTGAGAATATGAGGAAGAAACGCAAAATTAAAACGGTTGCCGAGTTGGAAGAAATCGTTAATGTCTCGACTCGACAAACGATGATGCGTACGATTAATACAATCCTGACGGTTCTTATTACTGTAGTTGCCCTTGTGATTTTCGGCAGCGAGTCTATCTTTACATTCTCAGTTGCACTATTAATCGGCCTAATATGCGGTGCGTACTCATCTGTATTTATTGCATCACAATTATGGCTGGACTTTAAGATTAAAGAACTGAAGAAAAAAGGTGTTCTAATCACATATGTGGAGAAGAAAAAGAACACGGATGAAGCACAAGTATAAAGTACGATAGGAGAGGCCGCTGTCAGCGGCCTCTCTTTCTATTCGGCGAGATTTCTCGGACAGTATGCGAGCTTCCTGATAATTTCTCTTATTCGATTGGTTTTTTCGGGAACAATAAAAGAAATGTTTGTAATTATGGGAGGAAAGTTATGGCTGAGAAAGATCGTTTTAAACAAGCTGAATTTGCAGCGATGATTGGCATTGTCGGAAATATCGCACTGGCTATTCTTAAAGGTGTTGTAGGAATATTTGCGAATAGTAAAGCGTTGATTGCGGATGCCGCCCACTCCGCTTCGGATGTTGTGGGTTCACTGGCGGTATTTGTGGGATTGAGGGCTGCCAAACAGCCGCCTGATGAGGATCATCCTTATGGGCATGGCAAGGCGGAATCGATTGCGGCAATTATTGTTGCTGTACTATTATTTCTTGTAGGGATCAAAATAGGGACATCATCTATCAATGCTTTCTTTCATCATCTTGAACCACCGAAAACAATTGCGCTTTATGCAATCGTTGTATCCATTCTTGTAAAGGAAGCCATGTTTCAATATAAATATAGGCTAGGCAAAAAATTAGGAAGTCAAGCACTGATTATAAATGCATATGAGCATAGGTCGGATGTATACTCTTCAATCGCAGCTTTGATAGGGGTAGGTGCAGCGGTGTTAAGCGAAAAGATCGATATTCCATGGCTATTATATGGTGATCCGATTGCGGGGCTGTTCGTCTCTATTCTTGTAGTGAAGATGGCTTATTCTTTAGGAAAAGAAGCGATTCATACAACGATGGACCATGTCTTGCCGGAAGAGAAGATCGCGCCTTATAAGCAGTTGATATTACAGGATGAAGAAGTGAAACGAATCAATTCACTGCATGCAAGGGAGCATGGGCATTATGTGATTGTGGATTTAAAGATTTCCGTTGATCCCAAGCTTACTGTCGAGCAAGGACATGCAATCGGAAAGCGGGTGAAAGCAAGATTGCTGCAACAGCCGAATATCCATGATGTATTTGTCCATATCAATCCGTTGGGGGATGATTAAAACAAGGAAAATGCATCCAAAACCAAAGATTGGAAGTTCCTAAATCGATTGCAAGCCTTTATTCTCTTCTGTATAATGAGGAAGGTTGAGGGGTGATTTTATGTTACAGTCAAGAACTCGTTGGAATCTTGAACAATCCGACAAGTATACTGTGGAACAGTTGACTCATGCATTACATATTACACCGTTAGTAGCACAATTATTAGTGAACCGTGGTATTAATACTGTTGAGGATGCGCGGTCATTTTTATTTTTAGAAAACCTTGAATTTCATGATCCATATCTATTAAAGGATATGGATAAAGCCGTGCAACGAATTCGGCATGCTATTTCTGAAAGTGAGAATATATTGATTTTTGGCGACTATGATGCAGATGGTGTAAGCAGTACAACCGTTCTAATGGAAACTCTTACATCATTACATGCAAATGTTGACTTTTATATACCTAACCGTTTTACGGAAGGTTACGGGCCGAATGAAGGAGCATTTCGCCTGGCCAAGAATCATGGCACGGATTTAATCATTTCTGTCGATACGGGCATTTCCGCATTGGCGGAGGCTAAGCTTGCAAAAGAACTTGGCATGGATTATATCATTACCGACCACCATGAACCAGGAACGGAGCTGCCTGAGGCATATGCCATCATCCATCCTAAGTTGGAAGACAGCGAGTATCCATGTAAGGACTTAGCGGGGGTAGGAGTTGCGTTTAAATTGGCGCAGGCGCTATTAGGCGAAGTCCCTACGCACCTTTTGGAAATCGCGGCAATCGGAACAATCGCTGACTTGGTGCCATTAAAGGGCGAAAATCGCCTTATCGCGGCACAAGGGATAAAACGTTTGAAGCAGACGGCACGGCCGGGATTGCTTGCTCTATTCAGAAAAGCGGGCATTGATGTTCAAAGCTTGAATGAAGATAGCGTCGGATTCGGGATTGCACCCCGAATCAATGCGGCGGGCCGTTTAGGCGATGCCGATCCGGCAGTTGATTTATTATTAACGGATGATGTGGCGTTGGCTTCTGCTATCGCCGATGAAATCGATTCGTTAAATAAAGAAAGGCAAACCATTGTTTCGGAAATTTCCAAAGAGGCGATTCGCCAAGTGGAAGAGCGTTATCCGATTGAGGATAACCATGTTCTGATTGTCGGTGCGGAAGGCTGGAATGCGGGTGTCATTGGCATTGTCGCTTCTAAATTAGTAGAGAAATATTACCGGCCGACAATTGTATTAAGCTATGACCGGGAGAAAGGCTTGGCGAAAGGTTCTGCCAGAAGTATCGCCGGTTTTGATTTATATCATAATCTATCACAGTGCCGTGAGCTTCTTCCGCATTTCGGAGGGCACCCGATGGCAGCCGGTATGACATTGAAGATTGATGATGTGGAAGAGCTTAGACAACGCTTGAATACACTTGCCGAAGAATGTTTGTGTGAAGAAGACTATATTCCGATCACGAAGATTGATGCGTCTATTAAACTGCAAGAAGCGACCATCGATACGATTGAGGAAATGGGACGGCTTGCTCCATTCGGCGTGGATAATCCCAAACCGCGCGTGCTGCTTCACAATGTAAAGCTCTCCTCGATCAAACGGATTGGAGCGGAAGGCAATCATCTGAAAGCGATGTTTAAAGATGAGGGCCGATCATTGGATGCCGTCGGTTTCGGACTCGGGGACATTTGCGATGAAATTACACCTAATGCCACTTTATCCGCTATCGGAGAATTATCGATCAACGAGTGGAATAATATTAAAAAGCCGCAGCTATTCTTGCAGGATGTGGCGGTGAATCATTGGCAATTATTCGATGTGCGGGGGAATAAAAATATTGCGCAAATATTGAAGGCGATTCCTTTGTTAAATACGAAGCTCATTGTTTTCAATCGCCAAGTTTTAAAGCAACTGGCCCCGGATGAGAAGTGGCCGGTCGTTCTTGTAGAGGATGAACAAGCGGCGGCTATGGAAGAATTGAAGGATCAAAATATTGTTCTTGTTGATATGCCAACCGATGAAGCCATCCTTACTCGCCTTTTGGCCGGTAAACAGCCTAGTCGATTATATACGCATTTCTATCAGAGCCAGCAACATTTCTTCAGTACATTGCCTACAAGAGATCACTTCAAATGGATGTATGCCCTGATTATGAAGAAAGGCCCGTTTGATGTGAAACGCTATAGCAATGATATCGCCAAGCATAAAGGATGGTCATTGGATACTGTTGAATTCATTTGCCGGGTGTTTTTTGAATTAGGTTTTGTTACAATAGAGAATGGATTCATTTCCATAATCAAACAAGCGAATAAACGAGATGTGAGTGAAGCTCCATCATATATAAAGAAACAGCAGCAAATTAAATTGGAAAATGAGCTTCTGTACTCTTCCTATGAACAGCTCTATGCAACGATGCAAGGCTATCTGGAAGGACAAGAACTCAAGGAGGATACTAAGTCATGGATTTAAAGCAATTTATTACGATTGTACCTGATTGGCCAAAACCAGGTATTGTATTCAAGGATATTACGACTTTAATGGATAATGGGGAAGCGTACCGTTATGCGACGGATCAAATCGTTCTATATGCCAGAGAACATCAAATAGATCTAGTTGTGGGACCGGAAGCCCGCGGGTTTATTATAGGATGTCCGGTCGCTTATTCTTTAGGAGTGGGTTTTGCTCCTGTTCGTAAAGAAGGCAAACTTCCTCGCGAAACGATTAAAGTTCAATATGGTCTTGAATATGGAAGTGACGTATTGACAATCCATAAAGATGCGATCAAACCTGGGCAGCGCGTCCTGATCACAGATGACCTATTGGCGACAGGCGGTACAATTGAAGCGACAATCAAGCTTGTAGAAGAGCTTGGCGGAATCGTTGCCGGTATCGCATTCTTAATCGAATTAAAAGATTTGGACGGCCGCTCTAAATTGGATGGCTATGATGTATTGACTTTAATGGATTTCTAAAAAATAGTATGGATGTAGGCATGGCTTGCCTGCATCCATTTTTTTATCCTGTTTAACAAGTACTAAGGCTCCCACTTGGCAAAATAAATAAATATAGGCAGGTTTTTTGTGTTTGTTTTTGAATGAAATGAAAATAATGGTAGATAATTGCAGGCGGTTTATTAGATATGTAAGCGCTTTAGATAATTATATATGGAAAATGAAGTATTAACCACTTTACATTCCTTCATTTTTTCTCGATAATAGTAACAATACATTAAAAAAATGATGTTTTATTTTTTATACAGCTCATATAATATAAATTTATATTTATTTTCAGAGCCGAACGGATTAGTGATCTGAACAACCGTTTTAACATAGAAAAGTCGGAATTTGCTTTTTAGCTTAGAAGTAATTGACCAAGCATTCTACTATACATTTAAGGTGGTTTCATGGCGAACGAACAAATATTAACCTCAAAACAAGTGATTGAACGAACAAAGGCGTATTTGCAACCGGAAGATGTTGCAATAGTGGAAAAGGCATTCCTATATGCGGAGGATGCCCATAAGGAACAATATAGAAAATCGGGGGAGCCATATATTATCCATCCGATCCAAGTGGCGGGTATCCTTGCCAATCTTGAACTGGATGCGTCGACGGTTGCAGCTGGTTTTCTTCACGATGTTGTGGAAGATACTGATGTGACATTGGAGGACCTGAGCGAGAATTTTAACCACGAAGTGGCGATGCTCGTAGATGGCGTGACAAAGCTTGGTAAGATCAAGTATAAATCGCACGAAGAGCAGCAAGCGGAGAATCACCGCAAAATGTTTGTGGCCATGGCCCAGGATATCCGTGTAATTTTGATTAAGCTTGCCGACCGTCTGCATAATATGCGTACACTTAAGCATCTGCCGGTCGAGAAGCAACGCCGTATTTCGAATGAAACACTGGAAATCTTTGCTCCGCTTGCCCATCGTCTCGGGATTTCCACAATCAAATGGGAGCTTGAAGATATCGCGCTCCGGTATTTAAATCCACAGCAGTATTACCGGATTGTGAATCTGATGAAGAAGAAGCGGAACGAGCGGGAAGAGTATTTAGAAGACGTAGTGGATGAAGTGCGGGAGCGTTTAGAAGATGTCAATATCAAAGCGGAAATATATGGACGCCCGAAACATATTTATAGTATCTATCGCAAAATGGCGCTGCAGAATAAACAATTCAGCGAAATTTATGATTTATTGGCCGTACGCATCCAAGTAAATAGCATCAAAGATTGCTATGCGGTCCTTGGAATCATCCATACGTGCTGGAAGCCGATGCCCGGCCGTTTTAAAGACTATATCGCAATGCCTAAGCCGAATATGTATCAATCGCTTCATACAACAGTAATCGGTCCAAAAGGAGATCCGCTTGAAGTGCAGATCCGGACGTTTGAAATGCACCGAATTGCCGAGTATGGTATCGCGGCGCATTGGGCTTATAAAGAAGGCAAGGAAATAAAAGCGGAGCCATTGGAAGAAAAGCTTACATGGTTCAGAGAGATTCTGGAATTCCAGGATGATGCGACAAATGCCCAAGAATTCATGGAATCTTTAAAAATCGACTTGTTTTCCGATATGGTATTTATCTTCACACCGAAAGGCGATGTCATTGAATTGCCGTCCGGTTCGATTCCGATTGATTTTGCTTACCGCATCCATTCCGAAATCGGAAACAAAACAATCGGGGCGAAAGTGAACGGTAAGATGGTGCCTCTTGATTACAAATTGAAGACAGGCGATATCGTTGAAATCCTTACATCAAAACACTCGTATGGACCAAGCCAGGATTGGCTTAAGATTACGCAAACTTCACAAGCGAAGAATAAAATCCGTCAATACTTCAAGAAACAGCGCCGTGAAGAGAACGTGGATAAAGGGCGAGAGCTTGTTGAGAAAGAAATCAAGAATATGGGCTTCGACCTGAAAGAAATTCTTACACCGGAGAACGTTAAGCGTGTAGCCGAAAAATTCAACTTCACCAATAATGAAGATATGTATGCTGCGGTCGGATATAATGGCATCACTGCTCTGCAAATTGCCAACCGTTTAACAGAGAAATGGCGTAAGCTGAAAGAGCAAGAGCAACTGTCGACCATTACAGAGGCCACTTCTTCATTAAAGGCATACACAACGCCAAGGAAACGCGAGTCAGGTGTCCGTGTAAAAGGAATAGATAATTTATTGATTCGTTTATCGAGATGCTGCAACCCTGTGCCAGGCGATGAAATTGTAGGCTTTATTACGAAAGGCCGGGGCGTTTCAGTGCACAGAAGCGACTGCCCGAATGTGGTCGGGGAGGACGTAGAGGCGCGTTTGATTCCGGTTGAATGGGAAACCAGCTATAATGATTCGAAAGAATATAATGTGGACATCGAGATCAACGGTTATGACCGCAGAGGTCTATTGAATGAAGTCCTGCAAGTCGTTACTGAAACAAAGACAAATATTTCAGCGGTTTCCGGTAAAACAGACCGTAACAAGCTGGCTGTTATCAATATGTCGATTTCAATCCAAAATGTGAGCCATCTACAGAAAGTAGTCGACCGGATCAAACAAATTCCTGATGTGTATGCAGTAAGAAGGATTATGAATTAAGGGGTTTAGTCATGAAGGTAGTATTGCAACGAGCTAAGCAAGCAAGCGTGAAAGTCGATGGCGAAGTGGTGGGCCGCATAGAACGGGGCCTTGTCCTTCTTGTCGGTGTTACACATGAAGATACAATGGAAGCCGCGGGCTTCCTGGCTGATAAAATTGTTAATCTTCGTATATTTGAAGATGGAGGCGGCAAGATGAATCATTCGCTTCTGGATGTAGGGGGCGATATCTTATCTGTATCGCAGTTCACACTATACGGTGATTGCCAAAAAGGCAGAAGACCTAATTTTATGGCGGCGGCAAGGCCGGATCATGCGCTGGAAATATACAACGGCTTCAATGAAGCATTGAAGCAAAAAGGCGTCAAAGTGGAAACCGGTATATTTGGCGCAATGATGGATGTACAACTTATTAACGATGGACCGGTGACGCTTATATTAGAGAAATGATCGGAAACATAAAAAAGACACTCGAATAATTGAGTGTCTTTTTTATTGTCATCCGTTTCACAGGATATAAAATAAAGGATACGTATCCCATATATTCCGGAGCGGATCAGCTATATTTTCTTTACGGCAGCATTTTTTTCGAATCGTTACTTGCCGCCTGTAAAATAATTGCCTAAACCATCATAAATAGCCGCTACAACGCTTTTTTGATAAGAATAGGACGTGACGATTTGCTCTTCTTCCTTATTGCTTAAATAGCCGAGCTCAAGTAAGACAGAAGGCCGGCTGTTATGGCGCAGTACGTGATAGTCTCCATAGCGCGTGTCTTTAATCGTCAGGCCGCTTTCTTTCTGCAAGCTGTAATAAATCGCGTTAGCCAGCGGTTTCTGGAAACTGTGGTAATAGTACGGCGTAATACCTTTTAGATTGCGTTGTTCATTGCTGTCATAATGAATGCTTATAAAGGCATCGGCCCGGTTCATGTTGGATAATTTCACACGTGAAGAGAGAGGCTGGTATTCATCGCCTTCACGCGTCATGACCACGTTCGCGCCGGAAGCGACCAGCATCCGCTGCAACAGCTGTGCGGTTTCTTTCGTCACATCTTTCTCCAATGCACCGCTGTATCCAATTGTTCCGCTATCATTTCCACCGTGACCAGGGTCAATGATAATGGTTTTACCGGTAAAGTCATGTTGTTTGCCCTGTCTTGTAATTTGTTGTGTGTTTTCGGCTGCTTGGACAAGCCAGCCTGCTATGTATGCTTTTCTGCCCCAGAAACGTTTGATTTCGTATGTATCGCTGTTTAAGGCAGTAACTGTCAGTTCATCTCCTTGATTGACCGTTTTTATACTGTCGCTGTAAAGGGATGTTGTTTTTCGCAATGGCACTTCATCGTAGAGCACAGTGACCCGCTGTTTTTCTTTGGTGGATTTAGCAGCGGCTTTCACTTCGCTGCGTGTGAACCACTTAGGCACCCAGCCTTTTTCCTTTTCGGATAGCTGTATTTGATACCAATTGTTTTTTTCTTGAACCACTTTGTAGTTTTCGCCTTTTTTGGCCGCTGCTACTTTTTTTCCTTGGAAGGAAGGTTTGCTATAGACGGCTATGGAAGAGGCTGTGATGGTCGCATAAGGAGGCTTCAACTTCTGTTGGGATTCATCCCTCGTTACAAGCCATTCCGCAACCCATGCTTCTTCCCGGCCGTTTGCCTTGATTTTGACCCAGTCATTTTTCTGCTCAATGATTGGATAGGTTTTGCCTGCCGGCAATTGCATAATCACCCCATATTCCAAGCCGGGACCGCTTCTTGCGTTCACACCTGATTTATTGATGGTAATGGTTTCTCCTTCTGCATAGCTTACATTAGCGGAAGAAATCCATAGGATGATAATGCTCCATACAAGAATGCTTGTTTTCTTCAACGTGGTGACACCTCTATATTTGTAGACTTACGTCATGATTTTTTTGCTGATGAAAAAAATCCAGTTTCCTGTGAAAGAATTCCTTTAAACAGGACAGGATAAATAATGATTAGCGAACATATCATTAGGAGGATAAGAAATGAAATGCAGTGAAAAGAACAGTTTGACTCAATCGGGGATGAATCAATTATTCGGTGTTGATTTCCATGACTTTATCCAGAGAGAACAAAATAACAATATGGTCGAATTAGCCAGCGAGTTCGGCCTGCACGTCGGCGATGTGAAAAAACTAAAAAAATACCTAGGGCGCTCATAAGGTATTATAACTTTTTTCGGAAGATAAAAAAAAGATAAAGTTGGCATGCGCAGGGAAAGGTTGCCCAGGCCGCGGCGGGGATCCAAAAAAGTATAAAGGCTTCATGAATCTTTAGGCAAGTTCTTGACAATACTTGAAGAGACAATTATCATTAGTAAAATAATCATACATTATAATTTGAAAACCAGAGATGGAGAAAAGTAGTTAAGATGCTCGGGTAAAGAGAGGGAAAGTCATAGGCTGCAAGCTTTCCTACATCGTCGCTTAATGAACGAACACTTCGTAGGTTTCTCTCTGAAAGAGCGGTCTTTAGTAGGAGAAGAACGTAGGCAGGCGTTAACTGTTTCTTTTGAGGAAATGCATAATGCATTTTGAATTAGGGTGGTACCACGGGAATTAATAACTCTCGTCCCTTGTAATATTAGTTTACAAGAGGCGAGGGTTTTTTTGTATGTGATAAAAAGGAGGAAAACCAATGAAAATGCAAATCCCTAGAGGGACGCAAGATATTCTTCCTGAACAAGCGGCGATTTGGCAATACATTGAAAATGTAGCAAGAGACTTGTGCAGAAGATATCAATATAATGAAATACGCACGCCGATCTTTGAACATACAGAAGTATTTCAAAGAGGTGTAGGTGAAACAACAGATATCGTACAGAAAGAAATGTACACGTTCACTGATCGCGGTGATCGAAGCTTGACACTTCGTCCTGAAGGCACAGCTTCTGTTGTGCGTTCCTTCGTTGAAAATAAAATGTTCGGATGGGCCTCACAGCCGGTGAAGTTGTTCTATAATGGACCGATGTTCCGCTATGAGCGACCACAGGCAGGCCGTTTCCGCCAATTCGTACAATTCGGAGTGGAAGCAATCGGCAGTGAAGATCCAGCGATTGATGCAGAAGTTATCAGCTTGGCTATGAATCTGTACCGCGCACTCGGATTACAAGAATTGAAGCTTGTTATTAATTCTTTAGGCGATATTGAAAGCCGCACTGCGCACCGTGCAGCTTTGATAGAGCACTTCAAGCCTCATATCGGCGAATTCTGCAGCGATTGCCAGAATCGTTTAGAGAAGAATCCGCTTCGTATCCTAGATTGCAAGAAAGACCGCGACAACGAACTTATGAGAACAGCGCCTTCGATCTTCGATTATTTAAACGAAGAGTCCCGCGCTTACTTCGATAAAGTATTGAAGCATTTAGATGCGATGGGTGTTCCATATACAATTGATGCGACTTTAGTGCGCGGATTGGATTATTACAACCATACTGCGTTTGAAATCATGAGTAATGCGAAGGGCTTCGGAGCGATTACGACGCTTTGCGGAGGCGGCCGTTACAATGGTCTGGTAGAAAATTTCGGCGGTCCGGAAGTTCCGGGAATCGGCTTTGCGCTAAGTATCGAGCGGTTGATTGCAGCATTGAATGCTGAAGGTGTTGAATTGCCGATTGAACAAGCGATTGATGTTTATGTAGTGGCGCTTGGCGATGCAGCAAAAGATTATAGCGTTAAATTAGTCAATGAATTACGCCAAAATGGCTTCTCAGTAGATAAAGATTATAATGATCGAAAAGTGAAAGCGCAATTTAAAGCGGCAGACCGTGCTAAGGCGCGTTTTGTAGCGGTACTTGGCGACGATGAACTGAATAATAACAAGATTACATTGAAAAACATGGAATCCGGAGAGCAAAAAGAGCTTAACCTAGCAAGTTTCATCGAAGAGTTCAAAAAAGAACAGCAATAAGGGAGGAAAAAAGGGATGTTTGGCAGATCATATTTTTGTGGCGAAGTTTCTGAAAGTGCCATTGGAGAAAAAGTAACACTGAAAGGATGGGTGCAGAAAAGAAGAGATCTTGGAGGGCTGATCTTCATCGATCTTCGCGACCGCACCGGCCTTGTTCAAGTTGTATTCAATCCGGATCTATCACAAGAAGCTTTAGCGAAAGCGGAGAAAATCCGCAATGAATATGTATTAAGTGTGGTAGGCACTGTTGTTGCCCGTGCTGAAGGAACGATTAACACGAGCTTGAAAACAGGGAAAATCGAAGTGACAGCCGAAGAAGTAACAATTCTAAATGAAGCGAAAACACCACCGTTTGTAATTGAGGATAAAGGTGACGTTTCTGAAGATCTTCGTTTGAAATATCGTTATTTGGACCTTCGCCGTCCGAAAATGTATGAAACATTCAAAATGCGCCATGATGTAACGAAAACTGTGCGCAACTACTTGGATGCGGAAGGTTTCTTGGATATCGAGACACCGATGTTAACGAAAAGCACACCGGAAGGCGCGCGCGACTATTTAGTGCCTAGCCGTGTACATGACGGAGAATTCTATGCATTGCCGCAAAGTCCGCAATTATTCAAACAATTATTGATGGTTGCCGGATTCGAACGTTATTATCAAATCGCGCGTTGTTTCCGTGATGAAGATTTACGTGCCGACCGCCAACCTGAATTCACACAAATCGATATCGAGACAAGCTTCATGAGCCAGGAAGATATTATGGATATGGCAGAGCGCATGATGCAAAAGGTTATGAAAGACGTTAAAGGCATCGATCTTACATTGCCCCTGCCACGCATGACATATAACGAAGCAATGAGCCGCTTCGGTTCCGACAAGCCGGATACCCGTTTTGGTTTAGAACTTGTGGATGTATCGGAAATCGTAAAAGACTCCAACTTTAAAGTATTCACAAGCGCTGTTGCCACAGGCGGACAGGTGAAAGCAATTAATGTGAAAGGTGCTGCGGAGAAATATTCCCGTAAAGATATCGATGCATTAGGCGCATTCGCAGCTGTTTATGGAGCGAAAGGGTTAGCTTGGTTGAAGGTTGATGCGGAAGGGCTGAAAGGTCCAATCGCGAAATTCTTTGAAGGTGAAGACGGACAAGCATTAATCTCTGCGTTAGAAGCAGAAGATGGTGACTTATTGCTATTCGTAGCTGATAACAAGACAGTTGTAGCGGATACATTAGGTGCTCTCCGTGTGAAATTGGGCAAAGATTTAGGACTAATTGATGAAAGTGTATTCAATTTCCTATGGGTGACAGATTGGCCGCTTCTGGAATATGATGCAGAATCAGGCCGTTACTTCGCG
This sequence comes from Bacillus sp. (in: firmicutes), assembly GCA_051874035.1. Classification (GTDB taxonomy): domain Bacteria; phylum Bacillota; class Bacilli; order Bacillales; family DSM-1321; genus Bacillus_AD. The sequence continues at coordinate 37,940 of JBJEFM010000077.1, read as the reverse complement.
GCTCACCATCCATTTACAATGCCATTTAGGGAAGATCTTGATAAGCTGGATTCAGAGCCTCAGCATGTTCGTGCGCAAGCATATGACTTAGTATTGAATGGTTATGAGCTTGGCGGCGGTTCACTGCGTATCTTTGAAAGGGACGTTCAAGAGAAAATGTTCAAAGTTCTTGGATTCTCTGCTGAAGAAGCACAAGAGCAATTCGGTTTCTTATTGGATGCTTTCGAATACGGTACGCCTCCACACGGCGGTATCGCCCTTGGCTTAGACCGTCTTGTTATGCTATTGGCCGGCAGATCGAACCTGAGAGATACGATTGCGTTTCCTAAGACAGCAAGCGCAAGCTGCTTGCTGACAAACGCTCCAAGCCCGGTAAGTGTAGATCAATTAATCGAGCTTCGTTTGGCATTAACTGGACAAAAAAAGGACTAAAGAAGGATATTGGAACTCTTGAAAAAGAGCATTTCAATATGATATGATACTTTCAACAAGTAAGAGTCCTGATGTGTACGTTATCTTCACCTATAAGTTTTGACCGAACACTTATAGTTTCGGGAGCTCGCAGTTTCGCAAATGCGTAAATGCCTCTTTCATAGTGGACTTACAAAGTTTGTGAACAGGGCACCCACCTGCGTAGAGCGGGTTCAAAACGAAGGCGGAAACGGCATAATCGGGACTCTTGCGCTTTGATTTGTATATATACCCTATGTATGAGAGGGTTTTCGTTTAAAGACGGGGAAGCCTATATGCTAGTCGCATATAGTTTCCCCGTCTTTTGTTTATAATTGTAAAGGCTTTGTGATTTCCAGAGGTATCCTTTATAATAAATAAAACCTACATTATTGGTCGGTATTATGGATAATGATTGGGCTTGTACCCTGGACAAGCTCTTACTTAATAGAAAATGGAGTTGGAAAATATGTTGCATCAATTTTCAAGAAACGAATTAGCGATTGGGAAAGAAGGCCTTGAGGCATTAAAGAATACAACAGTTGCTGTATTAGGGATCGGCGGGGTTGGTTCTTTCGCTGCTGAGGCGTTGGCACGTTCGGGCGTAGGGCGTTTAATTCTTGTTGATAAAGACGATGTGGATATCACAAACGTGAATCGTCAACTGCATGCGCTTTTGTCGACAGTGGGCAAATTCAAGGCGGACTTGATGAAGGAAAGAATCGCCGATATCAACCCGGAATGTGAAGTGATTTCTTTAAAGATGTTCTATACGGAAGAAACGTACGAGCAATTCTTCAGTTACGGATTGGATTATGTGGTAGATGCATCTGATACGATTTCGTATAAGATCCATTTGATGAAGGAATGCCTAAAGCGTGATATTCCAATCATCTCAAGCATGGGTGCCGCCAATAAAATGGACCCTACCCGCTTTCAAATCGCCGATATTTCCAAAACCCACACGGATCCGCTTGCGAAAGTGATCCGTACCAGACTGCGTAAGGAAGGCATCCGAAAAGGTGTTACAGTCGTATTCTCCGATGAAAGTCCGATTGTAATAAGAGAAGATGTACGTAAAGTGGTGGGCAATGATGAGGCGGAAATCCGCAAAGCGAAGATGCCGCCTTCTTCCAATGCATTTGTTCCTTCTGTAGCGGGATTGATCGCAGCGAGCTGGGTTGTGCGGGAAATTGTAAAAGATGTTAAAATTGTACGTATGAGTGATGATAACAAGTAATGAGTAGATGAAGAAGGAGTGGCAGGTTATGTATCATGAACCTTTATCGCATCGATTAAGACCTTCCACAATCGAAGAAGTAGTAGGGCAAGAGCATATTATAGGACCGCATTCCGCACTATATAAAATGATTAAGAACGGCCATGTCCCTTCTATGCTTCTATATGGAGAGCCCGGAACGGGAAAGACGTCATTAGCTTATGCAATTGCAGGCAGTACAAAACGTGATTTCTATGCGCTGAATGCGACTACTTGCGGCAAGAAAGATGTCGAGAATGTGATTGAAGAAGCGCGTTTGACTAGAAATGCGCTTCTCTTTCTTGATGAAATCCATCGATTTAATAAAAGCCAGCAGGACTCTCTTTTAAAAGCATTGGAAGAGGGAGTATTTGTCTTGATCGGGGCTACGACTGAGAATCCGTTTCATAGCGTGAATAGCGCCATCCGTTCGCGTTGCGGGCAAATCAAGCAGTTGCAGCCTTTAGCCGCAAAAGATATTAGGAAACTATTAGAGCGTGCGATCACGGATTGTGATAAAGGGCTGGGTAAGATGGCTGTCACAATGGATACTGCTTTAATGGACAAAATCGCCGCTACTACAAGTGATGGCCGGACTGCTTTGAATCTATTGGAAGACATTGTTATGGCTTCGGACCGGAACGAAGAAGGCAAGATTGTTGTAGAGGAAGAAATCGTAAACCAAAGTATTGAAAACAAAGGTTTCAGCCATGACAAGAAAGGGGATATCTATTATTCCTTGCTTTCTAGCTTTCAGAAAAGCATCCGGGGCAGTGATGTCAATGCGGCTTTGCATTATTTGGCCCGTCTCCTGGAAGGCGGGGACTTGGTTGCAATCTGCCGCCGGCTGTTAGTGATTGGATATGAAGATATCGGGCTGGCAAATCCGGAGCTGTGCGCGCGGGTGTTGCCGGCGATTCAAACGGTAGAGAGGTTAGGGCTTCCGGAAGCACGGATTCCATTGGCGAACGTAGTGATCGAATTATGCTTATCCGCTAAATCAAACTCTGCTTATAAAGCGCTGGATGCCGCTATTGCCGATGTGAAAAAAGGGCGGACAGGCGATATTCCGGCACACTTAAAGGATGCCCACTATCAAGGAGCGAAAGAATTAGGGCACGGCATAGGCTATAAGTATCCACATGATTATCCTAATAGCTGGGTATATCAAGAGTACTTGCCTAAGGAATTGCAAGACACTATATATTATGAGCCTAAAAATTCGGGTGAAGAGAAGAAATTGGTTCTTATCAATCAAAGATTGGCAGACTTGCGAAAAAACGCTAAAAAATAATATACAGCTCCCAAGATTTTTGTTAAAGTGAAGTCAAAGTGCAACAATATGATATTGAGAGCCGAGAGTGAAAGGCGACACCATTGTACTGTCCAAACAAGTATGAAGGTGTTGCCTTTTTTTATCCCGTTTAACAGGTACTAAGGTTCCCACTTCAACACAGCAGTGAAAGCGTAGATGTGTAAGTGGGAGATCAAGTACCTGTAACAACTAAGGTTGGTTCATCTAATGATAGGTGGGGGATGAAGGCAACCCCCCACCTATCAAAGATTCACTTTATGTGTGCTATGTTGTCGCCGGAAGCTTGATAGAGTCATATTCAGCTAGAATCTACATAAGCATATGGAGTCATATGAAAAATAAGGAGAGTGGGGAAATGAAAAGGGTGTCCAGAAGAATGGCCACTGTATTTTTCGTGTTTGTTTTACTGGTTGGTTTGAGTATGCCTGTTTCGGCCGCCGAAACGAAACCTGTCCATTATCTTTCATTGGGAGATTCATTAGCCGCCGGTCAGTATCCGGATCAATCATTTGGGATGGGATATTCAGAATGGATTACAGCATACTTGGAAGCAAACGAGACCCTAGGGAGTTCATCGAAGGAGTTTGCGAAATCAGGTTATACAACGGAACAAATTCTAAATGAAATCGGCACGAAGCCGGAAGTACAGGCAGCCATCAAAAAGGCGGATATAATTTCTATTTCCGCGGGAGCCAATGATCTTTTCAGGAAGTTGATTAATCTTCAGAAAGGAATGGTTGTTACTGACGCGGCCATTATTCAAGCAACGATTGAAGCCGCATCCAATAATTATATCGAAATTCTACAAACGATTAAGAGTTTGAATAAGGATGCTAAAGTATTTGTCCTAGGATATTACTTTCCGTTTCCAAGTTTAACGGAGAATGAGGAATACAAACAGGTGGTTCCCGTTCTTGCGAATATAGCCGCTGCAATGAATAAGGCAGTTTCAGACCTTGCACTCGAACAAGGGGTTGTATTTGTTCCGCTATATGATCAGTTCGGCGGGCTTGATTCCAAGAAGTACGTTCCGAATCCGGCGGATGTGCATCCGAATGCGGAAGGATATCAGGCAATAGGTGAAGCATTGATAGAAGCGATTGAGGGAGCCTTGGCCCCGACGCCGGATCATGGGGCGGCAATGCCGGTTGATATTAAGGGGCATTGGGCTGAGAAAGAGCTTCAATATGCACTAACAGCTAAATTGCTGCCGATAGATTCTCAAGGGCTCGCATATCCGGATAAGGCGATAACAAGAGCAGAGGCGGCACAGCTTCTGTATGGAGCGATTCCGATGACACAAGAAATCCCGCCTAATCCTGGATTTAAGGATATAGGAGAAAATCACCCGGTGTATATGGCTATAGCGAAACTAACAGCTCTAGGTGTCTTTTCGAAAACGGAGACTTTCAAGCCCAATGATCCGCTTACTCGAATCCAAATGGCGAAAGTCGTCGCTTCAATATTCGGATTGAAAGCGGCAGGAACCTCGATTGCCTTCAAAGATGTTCCTAAGTCCTATTGGGGATATCACCATGTTCAGGCGGTATCTACCCATAGAATTATGATCGGCAACAAAAATGGAAGATTCGACCTTCATACACCGACGACGCGTGCGCAAGCAACGGTAGTTGCTGTAAGAGCGCTGCAAGCAAAACAGAATTAAAGAGAAGGACTTCTTCGTGGATGATAAAATCCATATGGAAGTCCTTTTGTTTTTATAGAATGACAGTGAGGAAAACGTAATTATTGCTATCTCAGAATAAAAGTGGTAGCATTAATAATGCAAAAAAAGATGTAAACGGTTACACAAGCTAGATGAAAAGGATGTTTTAGTATGTCTACGATTAGAGATGTGGCAAAGGCGGCGGGGGTGTCTGTCGCTACTGTATCACGCGTACTCAATCAGAATGGATATGTGCATGAAGATACGCGCAAGAAAGTGGAAGCGGCTATTCAAGAGTTGGATTACACTCCCAATGAAGTGGCGAGGTCGCTGTTTAAGAAAGAATCCCGTTTAATCGGTTTGTTGCTTCCTGATATTACAAATCCATTTTTCCCTGAATTGGCAAGAGGTGTGGAAGATGAAGTCCAAGCTCAAGGCTATCACTTATTATTAGGGAATAGCGATGAACAATTAGAGAAAGAACTTGATTATATCCAAACCTTTACGAAAAATAATGTCGTTGGTTTTATCTCTGCAACAACTACAGAAGGTAAAGCGCAGTATCTGGATGTGAAGGTTCCTACTGTCTTCTTGGACCGTGGCATGAAGCAAACATATTCAGTGTATGCCGACGGCAGGGAAGGCGGAAGAATAGCCGCACAGCAACTGCTGCTTCGCAACAGTAAAAAAATTACGGTCATACGAGGACCGGTTGAAGTAGAGCCGGCCCAAGAGCGTTTTCAAGGCTCCATGGAGGTTTTGGCTGAATCAAATGTTGAATTTCATGTAATTCATACTACTTCATTTTCTTTTCAAGATGCACAAGAATGGGCTAAAGGTCTCTTCGCTGCATTTCCTGATACGGATGGCATAATAGCAAGCAATGATATTACGGCCGCTGCTGTTTTGCATGAAGCCTTGTTGCTGGGTAAACGCATTCCGGAAGAAGTGCAAATCATCGGATTTGATGATATTCCATTAAGCCGCTTCATGTTCCCGGCGCTATCAACCATCAGGCAACCGGCCTATGATATGGGAAAAGCAGCCGCACAATTATTGATAGGATTAATCCGGAAAAAACAGGTCGGCCAGCAAAGCGTGCGTCTTCCTGTTGCATTTATAGAAAGAGATACTACAAGGAAGGTGGAAGAAGAATGGTTAAAGTAGTAGTGATCGGCAGTTCCTCTATGGATTTGGTTGTTACATCCCCCATACGCCCCAAAGCGGGTGAAACAGTGCTGGGACAGGACTTTCGGACTGTGCCTGGAGGGAAAGGAGCGAACCAGGCAGTGGCGGCCGCTCGTTTAGGGGCCGAAGTGTATATGGTCGGCTGTGTCGGCGATGATGCGTACGGCGAGCAAATTTTACAGAACTTTAAGGACAATGGAGTTCATATCGACTATGTGAAACCCGTTACAGGCTCTCATTCAGGGACCGCACATATCATTTTGGCGGAAGGCGACAATTCTATTGTCGTCGTGAAAGGGGCAAATGATTATGTTACTCCCGAATATGTCGAAGAAGCTCTGGAATTGATACAATCCGCGCACATCGTTTTAATTCAACAAGAAATCCCTGTTGAAACAGTAGAATATGTGAGTGAATTATGTGAGCGGCATCAAATAACATTATTGCTGAACCCGGCTCCGGCGCGCCCTATATCGCTTGAAGTCATCGAGAGAGCGACAATCCTGACACCGAATGAACATGAAGCATCATTATTATTTCCAGAATTGGGTATAAAAGAAGCATTGCGGCTTCATCCCAATAAACTATTCATTACAGAGGGGGAAAATGGGGTAAGATACTTCGATGGGACAGAAGAAAAAGTAATTCCTTCCTTTGCCGTAGAGGCGGTTGATACGACTGGCGCGGGAGATACCTTTAATGCCGCATTTGCGGTTGCTGTAGCAGAAGGAAAATCATTTGATGAAGCGTTATTGTTCGCAAATCGCGCCGCTTCTTTATCAGTGACCAAATTCGGTGCACAAGGCGGTATGCCATATCGCGGAGAAATAGAGGAACCTCTGTTATGAAGAAACATGGAATATTGAACAGCCATATCGCTAAGGTGCTGGCTGATTTAGGCCATACCGATTTAATCGTTGTGGGAGATGCCGGTTTGCCGGTGCCGGAGGGTGTGAAGAAAATCGATTTAGCTTTGACGCCGGGTGTTCCAAGCTATCAAGCGACAGTTTCGGCTATTGTTGATGATATGGTGGTTGAAGCGATTATAGTAGCGGAAGAAATGAAGGCGAAGAATGAACGCGTCCATGTATTTATGCAAAATCGTTTTCCGGATACATCAATGACGTATGTTAGTCATGAAACGTTTAAAGATCTTACAAAAAAAGCGAAAGCAATTATTCGAACCGGTGAAATTACCCCATATGCCAATTGCATTTTGCAAGCAGGTGTATTCTTTTAAGGAGTGGTGACTTTAGATGCGAATTGCAATGAAAGAGATTCAAAAGGCGTTTGGTACGAATAAAGTTTTGACAGGCGTTGACTTTGAGCTGCTGCCCGGTGAGGTCCATGCTTTAATGGGGGAAAATGGGGCAGGGAAGTCGACAATGATGAATGTGCTTACCGGTCTGCATAAGCGCGATGCGGGCACAATCGAAATCAATGGGCAAGAGAAGTATTTCGCTAATCCGAAAGAAGCTGAACAAAATGGGATAACATTTATTCATCAAGAGTTGCTTATTTGGCCGGAGATGACAGTTCTTGAGAATTTATTCATCGGCAAAGAACGCAAGTCTCCATTCGGTTTATTAAAGACGAAAGAAATGAAAGCGCTCGCTGAAAAGCAGTTTGAAAGATTATCCGTCAATATTCCGCTTGATGAACCGGCGGGTGCATGCTCTGTCGGAGAACAGCAAATGATAGAGATCGCAAAGGCGCTCATGACAAATGCAGAAGTAATCATCATGGATGAACCGACAGCGGCATTAACTGAAAGAGAAATTGTTAAATTATTTGAAGTGATCGGCTCCCTGAAAGAACAAGGGGTGAGCATCGTTTATATTTCCCATCGAATGGAAGAGATTTTTACCATTTGCGATCGGATCACTGTGATGCGTGATGGGAAAACAGTAGACACTAAGCGGATTCCGGAGACGGATTTCAATGAAGTGGTGAAGAAGATGGTTGGAAGGGAATTAACAGATCGCTTTCCTAAGAGGGAGAGTTCTATTGGGGATACAGCACTGGAAGTGAAAGGACTCACTCGGAAGAATGAGTTCGAGAATGTTAGTTTCTCTGTTCGAGCAGGCGAAATTGTGGGATTTTCAGGTTTGATGGGCGCAGGCAGAACCGAAATCATGCGCACGCTTTTTGGCCTTGATAAGAAATCGGCAGGCGAGATTTATCTGAACGGCAAGCTTGTACGTATTCAGAATCCCAGTCAAGCGGTTGAACTTGGCATCGGCTTTATTACCGAAGACCGTAAAGATGAAGGTCTGGTGCTGGATTTCTCGATACGGGAAAATATGGCGCTGCCGAATTTAAAGAGCTTTGCGCTGAAAGGGTATATCGATCAGAAAACGGAGCGGGATTTTGTTTCTTTATTGATTGAGAGGTTAAGCATTAAAACGCAATCTTCTGAAATGAAAGCTAGTAATCTATCAGGCGGCAATCAGCAAAAAGTGGTAATCGCTAAATGGATCGGCATCGGTCCTAAAGTGCTCATCCTTGATGAACCGACGAGGGGAGTCGATGTAGGGGCCAAGCGGGAAATTTATCAATTGATGAATGAGCTTACGGACCGCGGTGTCGCCATTATCATGGTTTCCTCTGAATTGCCGGAAATATTGGGGATGAGCGATCGAATCCTTGTTTTCCACGAAGGTAAGATCACAGGTGAATTAATGAAGGAAGAGGCAACACAAGAAAAGATTATGACATTAGCAACAGGAGGACAGTGAAATGAATGCAATCCAAGAAACGAACCATCTTCGTTCGATAACGCAGAAACTAGGGCCCTTATTAGGTTTATTATTACTTATTGCTATTGTTTCGATTATCAATCCTAGTTTTTTGGCGCCGCTCAATATTTTGAATTTATTGCGTCAAGTAGCGATTAACGCTCTTATAGCATATGGCATGACATTTGTAATCTTAACAGGCGGAATCGATTTATCGGTAGGGAGCATATTGGCGCTATCCAGCGCGCTGATGGCCGGCATGATTGTTTCAGGTTTAGATCCAATTATCGCTATACTCGTAGGATGTCTATTAGGGGCTATTATGGGAGCGATTAATGGATTGCTCGTTACGAAAGGCAAAATGGCTCCATTTATCGCAACATTGGCAACTATGACTATATTCAGAGGGTTGACGCTTGTTTATACAGACGGCAATCCGATTACAGGATTAGGAGATAACTATGCGTTCCAGTTATTTGGCCGCGGCTACTTCCTTGGCATTCCTGTTCCGGCGATCACGATGATCATTACATTTACTGTCCTATGGGTCATTCTTCAGAAAACAGCTTTCGGGCGTAAAACATATGCCATCGGGGGCAATGAGAAAGCTGCGTTGATTTCAGGCATTAAAGTCGATCGTGTGAAAATCATGATTTATTCGTTGGCAGGCTTTCTTGCAGCTTTAGCGGGGGCGATTCTGACTTCACGCTTGAACTCGGCACAGCCGACAGCGGGGAGTTCGTATGAGCTGGATGCCATTGCGGCGGTTGTGCTGGGCGGTACAAGCCTTACGGGCGGCCGCGGCTGGATTGTCGGCACGCTGGTCGGGGCTTTGATTATCGGTACATTAAACAATGGACTGAATCTGCTTGGTGTATCATCGTTTTTCCAAATGGTTGTGAAAGGTTTAGTTATACTTGCGGCTGTTATGATTGACCGCAAGAAAGCGGCTTAGGAGGGTGACAGATGAAAAAAATATGGGTACTGCTGTCTTTAGCTTTACTGGTCTTAAGCGGTTGTTCATTAGAACCGCCTGAATGGGCCAAGCCGGCTAAGAAGGATAAATTAGAAGACGTGAAAATCGGCTTATCTGTATCGACGCTAAACAATCCATTCTTCGTATCGTTAAAAGATGGAGTAGTGAATCAAGCAAAGGCAAAAGGAATGGACACTGTAGTTGTCGATGCTCAAAATGATTCTGCTAAGCAGGTAAATGATGTAGAGGATTTAATTCAACAAGGTGTCGATGTATTGCTTATTAATCCGGCAGATTCAGCTGCAATCTCCGCAGCCGTCGAGTCGGCGAATAGCGTAGGGATTCCGGTTATCACATTGGATCGCTCTTCTGATAAAGGCGAGGTTGCAACATTAGTTGCTTCCGATAATGTCAAGGGAGGAGAAATGGCCGGGAACTATTTAGTGGAGAAGTTAGGCGAGAATGCGAAAGTGGTTGAGCTTGAAGGAGTGCCGGGCGCATCGGCGACACGCGAACGAGGAAAAGGTTTCCATAATGTCGCGGATCAGAAGTTAGATGTAATCGGCAAGCAAACAGCAGATTTTGACCGTACGAAGGGTCTGACGGTCATGGAGAATATGCTTCAAGGCAAGCCGGATATTCAGGCTGTTTTCGCTCATAACGATGAAATGGCCTTAGGGGCAATTGAAGCGATTAATAGTACAGGCAAAGATATATTGGTAGTTGGCTTTGATGGCAATGAAGATGCGCTGAATGCAGTTAAGGCCGGCAAGCTGGCGGCTACTGTGGCGCAGCAGCCGGATTTGATCGGGCAATTGGCGGTCGATGCGGCGACGGATGTTCTGCAAGGTAAAAAAGTAGAGGAATATATCGCGGCTCCATTAAAGCTAGTAACACAATAACAAGGGCAAGCATCGGTCATCGGCCGGTGCTTGTTGCTTTATATCATGGAAAAAATCAGGGGATTATTTACATTTATGAGTTTATATTGTTTGTAGCTTGCGGCAATACGGTATAATAAAAGAAAATGTATTGTTATATCTATATATGCTATAATTTCAAAAGTCTGTTTTGTATGTAAAGGCAAATGAATAAACAATCTCACATAAATGATAAACATTGTAATAAAACTAATTGGGGTGCTGTATTATGAAAATTTCTACTAAAGGGCGTTATGGTCTGACGATTATGATTGAACTTGCGAAGAAGCATGGAGAAGGTCCGACTTCTTTGAAGTCGATCGCTCAAACGCATGATTTATCCGAACATTATTTAGAGCAGTTGATCGCACCGCTTCGGAATGCCGGGTTAGTAAGGAGCATCAGAGGCGCTTATGGCGGGTATGTGTTGGCGAAAGATCCGAATATGATCACATCCGGTGATATCATCCGCGTATTGGAAGGGCCCATCAGTCCGGTTGAAGGCATTGAAGATGAAGAACCGGCCAAACGTTCCCTATGGATCCGCATTCGTGATGCTGTGAAAGATGTACTCGATACAACAACATTAGAAGATTTAGCCAATTATAAGGAAGATGGTAATATAGATTCTTATATGTATTATATTTAAGGAAGAGATATTGGAAAGATAGTGAAAGATAGTAAGGAGGAAGAGGTAGTGGAAAGAATCTATCTCGATCATGCCGCTACAACTCCTATGCATCCAGATGTAGCACATGAAATGATGAAAGCGATGCAAGCGAATTATGGAAATGCTTCAAGCGTGCACTTCTTCGGCAGGGAAGCGCGCAAAGCTGTGAATGATGCACGGAGAAGGTTAGCGGGCACCATTGCGGCTAAAGAAAATGAAATTATTTTTACAAGCGGCGGTACGGAGAGTGATAATCATGCAATAACGGGAGTTGCCCGTGCCTATCAGCATAAAGGCAAGCATATTATCACTACTGCCATAGAGCATCATGCTGTCTTGCATACATGCCAATATTTAGAGAAACAAGGGTTTGAAGTGACTTATCTGCCGGTTGACGAGCAAGGAACAGTTTCACTGGAAGACTTACAAAATGCCTTAAGAGATGATACAATACTGGTTTCTATTATGTTTGGCAATAATGAAGTAGGAACGATTCAAGATGTACATGCAATCGGGTCTTTATTGCAGGGGCACCAAGCATTCTTCCATACGGATGCAGTGCAGGCCTATGGTATTTTACCGATTGATGTACAAAAGATGAGTATCGATTTATTATCCGTTTCTTCACATAAAATAAACGGCCCTAAAGGAATCGGCTTTCTTTATTGCCGGGAAGGCATTGCACTTACGCCTGTTTTGTATGGCGGAGAGCAAGAGAAAAAACGCCGGGCGGGAACAGAAAATGTGCCGGCGATTACCGGCATGGCACTTGCGGCTGCTATTGCCCAGGAACAAATGCAGGAGAAGCAAGTTCTATACAAGCAATTCAAAGAGCGGATGCTCCGCGTTTTTGAGGAAGAGCAGCTGGTTTTCTCGGTGAACGGTTCTTCCCATTCGTTACCTCATGTTTTGAACATTAGTTTTAGTGGGACAAATATTGAGGCGATGCTTGCAAATTTAGATTTAGCTGGAATTGCGGCATCAAGCGGTTCCGCTTGTACAGCCGGAACAATTGATCCTTCGCATGTTTTAGTCGCTATGTTTGGCAAGGATCATGAATCAACAACGAATTCAATCCGATTCAGTTTCGGCTTGAATAATACAATGGACCAAATAGAAAGAGCCGCGTATGATATCGCCAAGATTGTAAAGCGGCTGACGAAACAATAAGTAAAAGTGGGGTTAATAAGCATGACGAAAGCACCAAAAGACACGCGTATAGTGGTTGGAATGTCGGGTGGAGTGGATTCTTCTGTAGCGGCATTGCTTCTGAAACAACAAGGATACGATGTAATCGGCATCTTCATGAAGAACTGGGACGATACGGATGAGAACGGTTTCTGTACAGCCACAGAGGATTATGAAGATGTGATGAAAGTCTGCGAACAGATCGGCATTCCTTATTACGCGGTTAATTTCGAGAAGCAATATTGGGATAAAGTATTTACGTATTTCCTGGATGAGTATCGTGCAGGAAGAACGCCGAATCCGGATGTGATGTGCAATAAAGAAATCAAGTTTAAGGCTTTCCTTGAGCATGCCATCAGTCTTGGAGCGGATTATTTAGCAACAGGCCATTATGCGCGGGTTGAATATCGTGATGGCGAATATAAAATGCTTCGTGGTGTTGATGATAATAAAGACCAAACATATTTCTTAAACCAATTAACACAAGCGCAATTAGAGAAAGTAATGTTCCCGCTTGGCCATTTGCCTAAGCCAGAAGTGCGCCGCATCGCGGCTGAAGCAGGGCTCGCGACAGCAACGAAGAAAGATTCGACAGGGATTTGCTTCATTGGTGAACGGAACTTCAAGGAGTTCCTAAGCAATTACCTGCCGGCACAACCTGGCAATATGGAAACATTGGACGGAGAAGTAAAGGGTAAGCATGATGGACTGATGTACCATACAATCGGACAACGCCATGGTCTTGGCATCGGCGGCAGCGGCGAACCTTGGTTTGCGGTCGGTAAGGACTTGAAACGCAATGTGTTATACGTCGGTCAAGGCTTTGACAACGATGTTCTCTACTCTACTTCCCTGCAGGCAGTCAACGTAAGCTGGGTATCCGATCGGGCTAAGCCGGAAGAATTCAAATGTACAGCCAAATTCCGTTATCGCCAAACGGACAATGGGGTAACGGTTCGAGTACTTGCTGATGATCAAGTAGAAGTCATTTTTGATGAACCGACCCGTGCCATTACACCGGGACAAGCCGTTGTCTTCTATGATGGAGAAGAATGTCTCGGCGGCGGAACGATTGATACGATTTACAAGAATGGCGAAAGATTGACTTACGTCGGTTAATCAGGCAACGTTTGAAAAATGAAAACCCCGGTCCGAATACGAGATGGGGTTTTCATTTTTATATTTTTTTACGGATTTTATATAAAAGGAGAATGAGATCATTGAAAAGATGGATATTGGTGATCAGTACAATCATATGTTTCGGGATGACGTTAGTGGCTTGTCAATCCAAAGAAGAAGCGAAAGAGAATACAGTTGAAGAGTTACTGGCATTTAAGGATTCTTCTATTGGAGATGCAAGTGCAGTAGTGAACATGAGTTATCTGCTTCCGGGCGGCGAATATGTGAAACAAGTATCGCTGCAGACGGAAAAACAGCCTTATGAAATCAAATTGGATTATGGCATTAAAGAAGGGACCAACATAAAAGAAGAGGTTTTCGAAAAGTATTGGAAGGAGGAAGTAACGAAAAGAGCGTTTTTGAATAATGCCACCACTCTTTTTATATTAGTAAAAAACGTTGATGTTGTTGAATTTAAATTACATACAGCAAGCCCTAAAACATTCAAAGTAACAAGGAAAGATATTGAGGACTTCTATGGAAAAGACGTACGCCAGTATAGTGAGAACGCTGAAGCTTGGGAAGAAGAAATACTGCAAAGTACAATAGGCGAGAATGAAGAAGTGGAGAAGTTCTTCAAGAAGCATCCGATTGAGGCTTGATTAGTATTTCCTATGCTGTTCCAGATAACGGATGGAAGGAAATGTGATATACTTTCTTATAGAAAAAATGGAGTGTGAATATGGTGAATAAAAATGAGCAAGGCATTCAATACATGCAGGAAGGCAAGTGGGAAGAAGCGGCCAAAGTATTCTCGGAGGCCATTGAAGAAAATCCGAATGATGCAGTATCTTATATTAACTTCGGGAATGTGCTGACAGCGGTAGGGGAAGCGGCCAAAGCTGAGAATTTCTATAGAAAAGCCATTTCAATCGATGAGAATGCCGGTGCAGCTTATTATGCATTAGGCAACTTATATTATGATAATGATAAATTGATGGAAGCAAAAGATGAGTTCGAGAAGGCCATTAAGGTCGGACTGCAGAATAGCGATTGCTATTTCATGCTTGGCATGACGTTGCAGCAGCTTGGCCAAGCGAAATTGGCAATGCCGTATATCCAACGCAGCCTTGAATTAAATCCGGAAGACAACGATGCACGCTTCCAGTATGCTTTATGCTTGGCGGAGGCAGAGCTATACGAAGAGCTGATCACTGTATTGGAAGAAGTATTGGAGAGAGATCCGAAGCATGCTGATGCGCTTTATAATTTAGGGGTGGCATATGCGGGGCATCTTGAAGACGCCGAGAAAGCATTGGAATGCTTCACCAAAGCGCTTGAAGCGCAAAGCGACCACATATTAGCTGCTAATGGCAAGAAGATTATGGAACAAATGTTAGCAGAGCAATAAGGATAAGGGGGGAAAGGGAGTGCAACAGGATGAAATGAACTTGTTTGAAGAACCGACGAAGATTTATATGAAGGGACGCCATCTCGTTACAATCTTTCATAATGAGCAGAATTTATATTCTGTTGTGCGTATTCGCGTCGATGAAACAAATGCTGCCTACGATGAGAAAGAGGTGGTGATTGTCGGCTATTTCCCTCCTATTTATGAACATGAAACGTATATCTTCTACGGCAAGCTGAAGGAACATCCAAAATTCGGCGTACAATTCGCTGTGGACCATTTCCAGAAAGATATGCCGCATACAAAGGAAGGGATTGTCAGTTATCTATCGAGTGCCTTGTTCCAAGGCATCGGCAAAAAAACAGCCGAGAACATTGTCGATTCCATCGGTGATGATGCAATCTCCAAAATCCTGGCGACTCCTTCCATACTTGATTCGGTGCCAAGATTATCGCCTGAGAAAGCGAAGACCTTATATGATACTCTTATTGAGCATCAAGGCCTAGAGCAAGTCATGATCGCCCTTAATCAATATGGCTTCGGCCCACAGCTGTCAATGAAGATTTATCAAGTGTACAAACAGGAAACATTGCACGTGATCCAAACAAATCCTTATAAGCTAGTGGAAGATATTGAAGGAATCGGCTTTGGAAGGGCGGATGAGCTTGGATTTCAGCTGGGGATCAGCGGCAGCCATATGGACCGTATTAAAGCCGGAATCCTTTTTACATTGGAACAAGACTGTATGCAAGAAGGACATGTCTACATAGAAGCAAAACAGCTGCTTGAAAATGTACAGCAGCTGCTTGAAGGAAACAAGCGGGATGAGATTGCCTTTCCTGATATTTCCGCCGGTGTTACACAGCTGCAAGGAGAAGGGAAAATCATTGTTGAGGATATGAAGGTCTACTCCCCGTCCCTTTATTACGCAGAGAAGGGCATCGCCACACATATCAAGCGCATTCTTGCGCAAACCGAATATAGCGATGCCTTCCCTGAATCTGAATTCTTGCTGGCGCTGGGTGAGTTGGAAGAAAGGCTCGAAGTGGAATATGCGCCTGCTCAGAAAGAGGGCATCCAGACAGCCCTCATGTCGCCGATGATGATTCTGACAGGAGGGCCGGGTACAGGGAAAACGACTGTTATTAAAGGGATTGTCGAATTGTATAGTGAACTTCATGGAGTATCGATGGATGTTCATGCCTACAAAGATAAAGACCCGTTTCCATTCGTTTTAGCCGCTCCGACAGGAAGGGCGGCGAAGCGGATGGCGGAATCGACAGGCCTGCCGGCTGTGACAATCCACCGCCTATTAGGCTGGAATGGCAGTGAGGGCTTCACCTATGATGAAGAGAATCCGATTGAAGGCAGGATTGTGATCATCGATGAGATGTCCATGGTCGATACATGGCTTGCCCATCAATTATTGAAAGCATTGCCGGATCATGTGCAAGTCATCTTTGTAGGTGATGAGGACCAGCTTCCTTCGGTGGGGCCCGGACAAGTGCTAAAAGATTTATTGGAATCGGAATGCGTGCCGACCATTAAACTTGAAAGCATTTACCGCCAAGCGGATGGTTCTTCTATTATCGAACTCGCCCATGAAATGAAAAAGGGCCGTTTGCCTGCCAACATAACCGCTCAACAGAAAGACCGTTCATTCTTTTCTTGCAACACATCCCAAATCGCGGAAGTGGTTGAAAAGGTTGTAGCCAATGCCAAGAAGAAAGGTTATGCCGCAAAAGACATTCAAGTATTGGCCCCTATGTACCGGGGACCGGCTGGAATCGATGCGCTCAATAAGCTGCTGCAGGAAATATTCAACCCGAATAGCGACGGCAAGCGCCGTGAGCTGGCGTTTGGCGACAGTGTGTATCGCATCGGCGATAAAGTGCTGCAGCTAGTGAACCAGCCGGAAAGCAACGTATTCAATGGAGATATGGGGGAAATTATTTCGATTTCATATGCCAAGGAGAATACGGAGAAGCAAGATATGCTTTATATTTCTTTCGATGGGATTGAAGTGGCTTATACGAAGCAGGATTTAACACAGATCACACACGCTTATTGCTGCTCTATCCATAAGTCGCAAGGCAGTGAATTTCCCATTGTGATTATGCCAATCGTCAAGAGTTATTATAGAATGCTTAGGCGGAAACTAATCTATACAGGAATTACGCGCAGTAAACAATTCCTTATACTTTGCGGGGAGGAAGAAGCGCTCAGGATAGGGGTTGAGCGAACCCAAGACCATGATCGCAACACAACATTGGTTGCAAAATTGCGGCAAGCCTTTTCAATTGAGCAGGCTCCTCAAGTTGCTCTTGGTACAGTTCGTGAAGAAGCTATAACAACGGCAGAAGACTATATACGTGATTTGCTTAATACCGATCCGATGATTGGGATGGATAATATTACTCCCTATGATTTTATGAGTAAGTAAAGGCAAGGTGATTTTACAGTCGCTTTGCCTTTTTCATATATCTCCAAGTGATAAGCGAATCAATTAAGTTCATACCGCTTTCCATATATCAAAATGCGGATGAGATGGAATTTATTTTATCGCATTGAAAAAAATACAAAACATAAAAAGGTCTACAGAAACCATACTAAGAATGTTCGGAAAGGTGGGATGTACTTTGCGAACGCTCTCTTTGTTGAAAGGCCTGCCTGTTTATGATGAATCAGGAAAGCTGCTTGGTCATGTGTGTGACTTGGTTATTTCTGAAGAAGGCTCTGTGTCGGGGCTGCTCATCAACAGGAAAGCGCTTTTTAAGAAAACATTCCTGCTTCCTCTACAAAATGTTAAGTCGTTTAACCCTAATAAGATTACGGTTAAGGAAATAAGTGAACGTTCTCCTTCGATGCATGACAAGGTATATACGCTTCAACATCAACGAGCGATTGCCAATAAAATGATTATTACGGATCAAGGAGAAGAAATGGGGCTATTGGATGATGTATATTTTTCTGAACAAGCGGGCACAATCGTAGCATATGAAATTTCCAATGGTTTTTTCTCTGACATAACCGATGGCAAGAAAACAGTGCATACGAGACGACCTCCATCATTAGAGGCAGAAACCATCGAGATTTCTCCAATAATGTATTGAGGTGTTTAATTTTATGAAGTGTCCGAATTGTAGCAGTAAAGATATCGGCAAAATTGGCGTAAGCCAATATTATTGCTGGAATTGTCTAATAGAACTGTCCATATCCGATGGGGTTATTCATACACATCAAGTTGAGGAAGATGGGAGTCTCAGTTCTTTGGATGATTTATTCTCCGAAGACGATCGCCGCTACACCATGTAAATGGAAGAGGTGGAATATATGGGAAGAATGCCGATTTCTTCGATGATGAGTTTTGGTGCGGGAGTAGTTGCTGCATCTTATATGAACTCAAAAAGTTTTTCTAAAAAGTCAATGCGAAAAATGAAAAGGAAAGTCAAATCACTCTTCTAATTCATTTATCATCTAATTTGACAAAAGCCAAAAAGGCAGCCTGATAAGTAATCGCTACTTGCAGGCTGCCTTTTTTTGCTTATTTCCCGGAAATACAGCTTTATTGTGCATGAAAAACTTTTTTTGTACAAAAGCTATGGGCAAGGAGGCCGGCATATGAAGATAAGTGTCAATTGGTTTTACCGATTAGGTTTTTTATTGCTAGTGTTCTTTACTATTTTATTATTTTTTAAGTTAAAGCCGATTTGGCTTCCAATATTGGAAATCTTCGGACTCGCGTTGCTGCCCTTTGTACTAGCCGCATTTATTTCTTATTTATTGCATCCGGTAGTAGAGAAGCTATATAAGCGGGGATTGCATCGCAGCATCAGTATTTTACTTATTTATTTCGTGTTTTTCGGAGGTTTAGGTTTCTCTATATATAAAGGAATTCCGGTTGTTGTGCATGAATTGGATGATTTAATGAAAAGTACTCCTTATTTCACGGAGAAATATACGTCCATCCTGGATTCCATTGACCAGAAAACGTCCAATTGGCCAAGTGAGTATAAAGAACGCATTCAGGATGGAATCCTTTTCTTCGAGAAGAAGGTGGAGTCGCTCCTCTCAAAAGTTATGGGTTATTTAGTGAATATGTTTGACTTCGTTGTTATCTTTGCGATTGTTCCTTTGATCGCATTCTATTTCCTGAAAGATTGGGAGCTTATGAAAAGGGCGGCCTGGTATATCACACCCGCTAAAATTCGAAAGCAAAGTGCGGCATTCATGCAAGATGTTGAACAATCATTAGGAAACTATATACGCGGCCAAATTATAGTTTGCATCTTAGTCGGTGCGATTTCTGCATTATTGTTATGGTTGATTAAAGTGAAATATTCTTTGCTCTTGGGGATTATTATCGGGATTACCAACGTTATTCCTTATTTCGGTCCGATTATCGGAGCGATCCCGGCTATGGTGATTGCTGCGGCGACCAATCCCCACCATATCATTTGGGTGGCGGTGATTGTCTTTGGGCTGCAATTCATCGAAGGCAATATTCTCTCGCCTTTGATTGTCGGCAAGAGCCTTCATATGCACCCTTTGCTCATTATGCTTAGCTTGTTCATTGGCGGAGAAGTGGGAGGAGTGCTTGGATTGATAGTCGCGGTTCCTGTGCTGGCTGTGGCTAAAGTGGCGATTATGCATGCTAAAGTGCATTTTATGAAAGTAAGACAAAGACAACGTTTATAAAGTGAATCTTTGATAGTGGGGGTTTTTATCCCGCAGCTATCAAAGATGAACCAATCTTAGCTGTTGCAGGTACTTGATCTCCCGATTGTATATCTGTGTTTTCACTGCTGTGCTGGAGCGGGAGTTTTAGTACCTGTTAAACGGTTTCTGAAAATAACATATCCGTTTGACAAATAGGATTGTAGTGCCTATAATCCTTAATAGGTGAATTTGTAAAAAACGATGAAAGATCGAGTATGTTATAGACCATCTAAAGGTACAAACAATGTACTAAAGAGAGGAATTTCCCTAGGCTGAAAGAAATTCTAGATGAAGGATAACAGAAAGCTAATCTGGAGTGTAGCTAATCCCTACCGTTCGCCGCGTTAAGGCGTCTAAAGTGATGAATGAATACTTGGAGTGTTATTTGTTCATAATTAGGGTGGTACCGCGAGTTGCTCTCGTCCCTTTTTGAGGGATGGGGGTTTTTTTTGTAGTTTAATCTGAAAATACATAAACCTTTGCTGGTTTTTCTTATAAGGAGGAAATATAAATGAAAGAATTAACAGGCGCCCAGATTCGCCAAATGTATTTAGATTTCTTTAAAGAAAAAGGTCATAGTGTAGAACCGAGTGCTTCACTGGTACCGCATGAAGACCCAACATTATTATGGATTAACTCAGGTGTAGCAACGCTGAAGAAATATTTCGATGGTCGTGTAATCCCTGCAAACCCCCGTATTACCAACGCTCAAAAATCAATCCGTACAAATGATATCGAAAATGTTGGTAAAACAGCACGCCACCATACATTCTTCGAAATGCTAGGAAACTTCTCAATCGGGGATTATTTCAAAGAAGAAGCGATTCTATGGGCTTGGGAATTTCTTACGGATGAGAAGTGGATTGGCTTTGATCCGGAGAGATTGGCTGTAACAATCCATCCGGAAGATGATGAAGCATTTGAAATCTGGAACAAAAAAGTAGGCATTCCTGAAGAAAGAATTATTCGTCTGGAAGAGAATTTCTGGGATATCGGTGAAGGTCCAAGCGGCCCGAATACAGAGATCTTCTACGATCGTGGACCTGAATACGGGGATGACCCTAATGATCCGGAATTATATCCTGGAGGCGAGAATGAGCGCCATTTAGAAGTGTGGAACCTGGTGTTTTCACAATTCAACCATAATCCGGATGGAACATATACGCCGCTTCCAAAGAAAAACATTGATACAGGCATGGGTCTGGAGCGTATGGCCTCTGTTGTGCAGAATGTACCGACTAACTTTGATACGGACCTTTTCATGCCGATTATTAAAGCGACAGAAGAGATTTCCGGAACGAAATACGGCCAGTTGAAAGAACATGATACGGCGTTTAAAGTAATCGCTGATCACATTCGTACAGTAACATTTGCTGTTAGTGATGGAGCGCTGCCTTCTAATGAAGGGCGTGGATATGTATTAAGAAGATTATTGCGCCGCGCTGTTCGTTATGCGAAGCATATCGGCATCCATAAACCGTTTATGTACGAATTAGTTCCTGTAGTGGGCGAAATCATGAAAGATTTCTATCCGGAAGTACTTGAGAAGAAAGATTTCATTATGAAAGTTGTAAAGAATGAAGAAGAACGCTTCCATGAAACATTGCATGACGGCCTGCAAATCTTGGGCGATGTAATGAAGAAGGAAAAAGAAAAAGGCAGTAATACAATCACGGGCAAAGATGTATTCCGTTTATACGATACATACGGTTTCCCGGTTGAACTGACAGAAGAGTACGCAGAAGAACAAGGCATGAACGTGGACCATGATGGCTTTGAGAAAGAAATGGAGGAGCAGCGTGAACGCGCTCGCGCCGCTCGCCAAGATGTAGACTCCATGCAAGTTCAAGGCGGTGTGCTTGGCGATATTAAAGATGAAAGCACATTTGTTGGTTATACTGAATTGGAAGTGGAATCCAAAGTTCTTGCAATCGTAAAAAATGGTGAAAAAGCCGTTTCAGCATCAGAAGGCGAAGAAGTGCAAGTTATCCTTGATGTGACTCCATTCTACGCAGAAAGCGGCGGACAGATTGCCGACCAAGGAATCATGACAAGCGTTGATGTGAAAGCAAATGTACTTGATGTACAAAAAGCGCCGAACGGACAAAACCTTCATAGAGTAAAAGTGGAAAGCGGAACGTTGGAAGAAGGAGCTACCGTTATATCAATCGTCGATCAGAATAACCGCAGCCATATTACGAAAAACCATACAGCGACTCACCTTCTGCACCAAGCATTAAAGGATGTATTAGGCGTTCACGTTAACCAGGCCGGTTCACTTGTACAAAAAGATCGTTTACGTTTCGACTTCTCTCATTTCGGACAAGTTAAACCAGATGAATTAGAGAAAATCGAGCAAATTGTAAATGAAAAGATTTGGGAAAGCATCCCTGTCGTAATCGAAAGCAAGAATATTGACGAAGCGAAAGCCATGGGCGCAATGGCGTTATTCGGCGAGAAGTACGGTGACGTTGTACGTGTTGTTCAAGTATCGGATTACAGCATCGAGCTTTGCGGCGGCTGCCATGTTGACAATACAGCGACAATCGGCATATTCAAAATCGTTTCCGAGAGCGGGATCGGTGCAGGAACCCGCCGTATCGAAGCGGTGACAGGCGCAGCTGCTTACAAGCAAATGAACGATCAAATCAACATTCTAAAAGAAGCGGCAACAGAATTAAAAACAAATATGAAGGATGTTCCGGCCCGCGTTGATTCATTACTGGCGGAGTTAAAAGAGGCTCATCGTGAAAATGAATCATTAAAAGCGAAACTTGGAAATATCGAAGCTGGAAACCTTATGTCTTCTGTACAGCAAATCAACGGCGTAAACGTCTTAGCGGCAAAAGTACAAGCTACTGACATGAACAACCTGCGCACAATGGCTGATGAGCTTAAACAAAAGCTTGAATCAGGCGTCATTGTATTGGCGGCTGTTCAAGGCGATAAAGTAAACATTATTGCAGCTGTTACAGGTGATCTGATTCCTAAGGGATATCATGCCGGAAAACTGATTAAAGAAGTGGCTACACGCTGCGGCGGCGGTGGCGGCGGTCGCCCGGATATGGCGCAAGCTGGCGGTAAAAACCCAAATGAAGTAGATTCTGCGCTTAAATTTGTTGAAGAATGGGTAAAATCAATTTAAATAAGCAATTTATTGGTGTACAATAAATTAATAATCTTATCGGCCCTTCTAAAAAAGAAGGGCACGGATAGAAGCGAGGTGTATCCAAATGAGTTCCTTTGATAAAACCATGCAATTTCATTTTCAAGAAGAACCATTTGAAAGAGATGTTCAAGAGGTTTTGATGCAAGTGTATAGCGCTCTGCAGGAGAAGGGATACAACCCTATCAATCAAATTGTCGGTTATTTATTATCCGGCGATCCAGCCTATATTCCTAGACATCAAGATGCTAGAAACATTATTCGCAAACTTGAAAGAGATGAGATTATTGAAGAATTGGTAAAATCTTATTTAAAGCATAATCGTGGTGACAAGTAGAATGCGGAGTATGGGTTTAGATGTAGGCTCCAAAACGATTGGGGTCGCTATAAGCGATGCGATGGGCTGGACGGCGCAAGGCATCGAAACAATCAAAATTAATGAGCAAGTCCAAGACTTCGGCTACAAACGATTGAAAGAATTGATCAAAGAGTACGAAGTCACGCAAGTAGTTGTGGGACTGCCGAAAAACATGAATGGCACAATCGGGCCTCGCGGTGAAATCTGCCAAGAGTTCGCGAAGACAATTGAGAAGAAATTCAAAATACCTGTAGTGCTATGGGATGAGCGTTTAACAACAATGGCTGCGGAGCGCGTATTGCTGGAAGCGGATGTAAGCCGGGGCAAGCGCAAGAAAGTCATTGATAAAATGGCTGCCATAATGATTTTACAAGGATATTTGGATAGCCAAAATAACTGACAGAGGTGTACAAAATGAGCAAAGTTAACTACAATCCAATAGATGAGCAAATTACAATCATAGACGAGAACGGCAACGAGCAACTTCATCAAACGCTTTTCTCTTTCTATTCTGAAGACTTTGACCGCACATACATTCTTTACTATCCGATCGGTGAAGAAGATGAGAACGGCGAAATTCTTGTCCATGCATCTGTATTGCTTGAAAGCGAGAACGAAGAAGATACTGAAGCGGGATTACAACCAATCGAAACAGACGATGAATGGGATATTGTTGAAGAAGTGTACAATACATTCATGGTAAACGAGTTTCAAGAAGAAGAGTAAACAATCATAACTGAAGAAAACCTTGCCTGAAATACGGGCAAGGTTTTTTTATTGCCGCCGCATTCGGGGGAAAGCCGATTCTTGGAGGGCGTATGTGAAAAAAATGTTGAATGCTGTGTAATTTTATATGATTTTTAGTATAATGTTGTAGTGATTGAAACAAAGGTGGTCTGCAGATTATATCAAAGAGAAGAGTAGACGGAAGCCTCTGAATTTCAAGGGGGAACATTCATGGATGATAAACATTCGAAAAAAGAAATAATGATGCAAAACCTTGTTGAAAGGCAAGGTGAAGCGAAGACGGTGAGAAAGATTGTGATGATAACCGCATTATCCATTTTCTTGCTCATTGCAGTTACAGGGGTTGGTGTATTCTTCTACATCAATTCAGCATTAAAACCGGTTGACGCTGATGATAAGACCACTAAGCAAGTTGAAATACCGATTGGTTCTTCAACATCAACAATCTCCGCAATTCTTGAAGAAAATGAGATTATTAAGAATGCTCGTGTATTTAAGTATTATATTAAGTTTAAGAATGAATCCGGATTTCAGGCCGGAAAGTATGAGCTATCACCTTCCATGACACTTGATGAAATTATCGCTACAATCAAATCGGGCAAACTTGTAAAAGAAGCGGTTCTAAAAATGACTGTACCTGAAGGAAGGCAATTAAAAGAAATTGCCAAGATCATCGCTGATAAGACAGGCCAAGATGAAAAAACGGTATTCAATCAATTGAATGACCAAGAATTCATTAAGAAGATGCAAGCGCAATTTCCAGAGCTGCTTACTTCAGAAATCTTCGGCAAAGATATAAAATATCCTCTAGAAGGTTATCTATATCCAGCTACGTATGAGTACGATGAGAAGCCTACTGTTGAAAGGGTCGTGAAGGATATGCTCGAGACGACCAATAAAGTGCTGCAGAAATATCAAGCGCAAATGGAAGCGAAGAATATGTCGGCCCACAAGCTCCTGACGATGGCATCATTAATCGAGAAAGAAGCAACAGCCCAGACAGACCGCAAGGAGATTGCATCCGTATTCTATAACCGCATGGAGTCAGGAATGCCATTGCAAACCGACCCGACTGTCATATACGCGATGGGCAAACATAAAAATCGACTGTTCTATTCCGACTATGAAATAGAAGACCCGTATAATACGTATAAGATTAAAGGGCTGACGCCTGGCCCGATCTCCAATGCCGGTGAAACTTCCATACAGGCGGCACTAGAGCCTGCCGATACGGATTATTTTTATTTCCTAGCCAATAAAGAAGGTAAAGTATTCTTCTCTAAGACCTATGAAGAGCACCAAAAATTAGAGGCGGAGCACATACATGATAAAAAATAAGTAAAAGTCTATTTCACTTTTGCATTATGAGTATGTTACAATAATAAAAGTTTGTCTCAAAAAGAAGACTTTTGACTTTTCCCTCGGCTTTTGCCGAGTTTTTTCTTGATAAAGTGAAATGCAGTGAGAACAATAGTATTGTTCACCAGAAAGGAGTTGTCTGAATGAACAAGGCGATCAATGAGTACCTTGTTAGCCTTACGCCTTCTAGAAATGAATTGTTCACGCGTATGGAACAGTATGCTGAGGAAAACTATGTTCCGATTATGGATTTGATCGGCATAGAAGCATTGCTGCAATTGTTTAGAATCCATAATCCGGCATCTATCTTAGAAATCGGCGCCGCAATCGGTTATTCATCACTGCGGATGTCCGATACGCTTCCGCACGCGAAGATCGTAACGTTGGAAAGAGATGCTGAACGGATTAAAATGGCACGCGCATTTATTAAAGAAGCCGGTAAGGAAGATTCCATCACTTTGCTGGAAGGCGATGCGTTGGAGCTTGCTCCAAGTGCCGCGCCGCTGGGGCCTTATGACGTGATTTTTATAGATGCGGCAAAAGGCCAGTATGTGAAGTTCTTTGAATTATATTCTCCGCTTCTTAATGAAGGCGGAATCATCATTTCGGATAATGTGTTGTATAAAGAACAAGTGGTTGTACCGGAAGAAGCAATCCAGAAGCGCGGGACAAGGTCGCTTGTTCGTAAAATCAAGAATTACAATACATGGCTGATGAGCCATCCCGATTATCATACGGTCATCCTTCCTATTGGAGATGGAATGGCTATTTCGAAAAAGAAATAGTTTTACTTATATATTGACTATACAAAGAGGTGATTGTGTTGAAAAAACCAGAACTATTGGTTACACCAACAAGCGTGGATGATATCCTGCCGTTGATTGAAGCAGGGGCGGATGCTTTTGTTATAGGAGAACAGCGTTATGGTTTGCGCCTTGCTGGAGAGTTCTCCCGTACGGATGTTGAACAAGCGATCCAGACAGCACATCAACATGGCAAACAAGTATATGTAGCTATGAATGCCATCTTCCATAACAATTTAGTGGATGAACTTGCAGATTATATAATATTTGTACGTGATGCAGGTGCCGATGCTATTATCTTTGGCGATCCGGCAGTCTTGATGACAGTAAAAGAAGTAGCACCGGATATGAAGCTGCATTGGAATACGGAAACTACTGCGACAAACTGGTTCACATGTAACTATTGGGGCAGTAAAGGGGCTAAACGGGCGGTTCTTGCCCGTGAAATCAACATGGATGCTATCGTTGAAATGGCGGAACATGCGGAAGTTGAGCTAGAGGTGCAAGTGCATGGCATGACATGCATGTTCCAATCCCGCCGCACATTGCTTGGCAACTATTATGAATATCAAGGCAAAGCGCTGGCTATCGAGAATCGCCAAGAGAATAAGAATATGTTCCTTCATGATCCGGAGCGCAATAATAAATATCCGATTTTTGAAGACTTTAATGGGACACATATCATGAGCCCAAATGATATTTGCATTATTGATGAACTTCAAGAGATGATGGAAGCGGGTATCCATAGTTTTAAAATCGATGGCGTTTTGAAAGAGCAGCGCTATCTTGTGGAAGTAACGAAATTATACCGCAAGGCAATCGATACGTGTGCCACTGATATAGAGGCCTATGACGAAATCAAAGAAGAGCTGTTGGAACAGGTGGAGAGTTTGCAGCCTAAGAACCGCAAACTAGATACAGGATTTTTCTTTAAAGAAACGGTATATTAATGAAAAGATGAAATGGAGGAATAGCCTTGAAAGCTATTACTGATAAAATTTCAAAAATAATCGATGGAAAACGAGTAATTGTGAAAAAACCAGAGCTTCTTGCTCCGGCTGGAAACTTAGAAAAGTTGAAAATCGCTGTTCGTTACGGAGCAGATGCTGTATACATCGGTGGACAGGAATATGGTCTTCGATCAAACGCCGGAAACTTCACTTTCGAAGAAATGAAGGAAGGCGTAGAATTCGCTAAGCAATATGGGGCGAAGATTTATGTGACAACCAATATTTATGCGCACAATGAGAATATAGATGGCTTGGAAGACTACTTAAAAGGCCTTGAAGAAACAGGGGTTACAGGCATTATTGTAGCAGATCCATTAATCATTGAAACATGCCGCCGCGTAGCACCGAATATAGAAGTGCATTTAAGCACGCAGCAGTCACTTTCTAACTGGAAAGCTGTTGAGTTCTGGAAGGAGGCGGGTATGCACCGTGTTGTGCTTGCCCGTGAAGCGAGCGCTGATGATATCCGTGAGATGAAAGAGAAAGTCGATATTGAAATCGAAACATTTATCCACGGAGCAATGTGTATCGCTTATTCCGGCAGATGCACACTGTCTAACCATATGACAGCGCGCGATTCGAACCGCGGGGGCTGCTGCCAGTCCTGCCGTTGGGACTATGATTTATATGAAAATACGGCAGATGGCGAAGTGGCGATGTTCGATGAAGGCGATGAGCATTTCGCTATGAGCCCGAAAGACCTGAAATTGGTTGAATCGATTCCGCAAATGATCGAACTAGGAATCGATTCATTGAAGATTGAAGGACGTATGAAATCAATCCATTATGTTGCTACGGTAGTGAGTGTATATCGCAAAGTGATCGATGCGTATTGTGCCGATCCCGAGAACTTCACAATCAAGCGAGAATGGCTTGAAGAGTTGGATAAATGTGCGAACCGTGATACAGCTCCTGCATTCTTTGAAGGGATACCGGGGTATAAGGAGCAAATGTTTGGAAACCATAGCAAGAAGACGACTTTTGAGTTCGTAGGTATGGTTCTTGATTACGACAAAGAAACACAAATGGTTACTTTACAACAAAGAAATTATTTCAAACCAGGCGATGAGGTGGAATTTTTCGGTCCAGAGATTGACAACTTCTTATATAAAATCGATAAAATCTGGGATGAAAAAGGTAATGAACTTGATGCGGCACGTCACCCATTGCAAATTGTGAAATTTAAGATGTCCACGCCAGTTCATCCATTCAACATGATGCGGAAGGAGAACTAATATATGAAACAAAAGCCGATCGTCATAGGTGTAGCGGGAGGTTCAGGCTCCGGAAAGACAAGTGTAACAAGAGCGATTATTGAAAGCTTTACAGGCCGTTCAATTTTGATGCTGGAACAGGATTATTATTATAAGGATCAAAGTCATGTGCCGTTCGAGGAACGTTTAACGACGAATTATGACCATCCTTTAGCGTTCGATAATGATTTATTGGTCGAACATATCAATAAACTGCTGGACTACCAAAGCATCGAGAAGCCTGTATATGACTACGCTCTTCATACACGCTCAAAAGAAGTCATCAATGTGGAGCCGAAGGATGTCATTATTCTAGAAGGCATTCTGATTTTAGAAGATAAAAGACTCCGCGACCTTATGGACATGAAGCTATTTGTAGATACAGATGCGGACATCCGCATTCTTAGACGCTTAGTAAGGGATATCAAAGAACGTGGCCGTTCCATTGAATCAGTGATCGACCAATACGTGACCGCTGTTCGTCCGATGCACAATCAATTCATCGAGCCTACGAAGAAATATGCGGATATTATCATTCCTGAAGGCGGACAGAATCGGGTTGCGATTGATTTATTAGTAACGAAAATTAAAACAATCCTTGAACAAAAGACAATTTTGTAATAACATGTCTTGTATACTGTATATATTTATTAAAGGATGATAATGGTAATTCCGCTTGGGAATACTTCGTAAAGTCATTCTAGAAAAGTGATGATGCGCGCCCTTTTTAAAAGGACGCGCAATTATGTATTTTTACATAATTGTATAGAAAAACGAGTGGACTCGTTGTAATCCGTAGAAGGAGTGAATGGTTTTGGCAATTGAAAAGGTTTTCCCAATGACTAAAGAAGGTAAACAGAAATTAGAGCAGGAATTAGAAAATCTGAAATCCGTTAAGCGTAAAGAAGTAGTTGAGCGCATTAAAATCGCTCGTAGCTTTGGGGATTTGTCAGAGAACTCGGAATATGATTCAGCTAAAGAGGAGCAAGCATTCGTTGAAGGCCGCATCACAACGATCGAGAATATGATCCGCAATGCGAAAATCATCGAAGAAAGCGAATTGGATTCTGATACTGTAACTTTAGGGAAGTCTGTGACATTTGTAGAGCTTCCTGATGGCGATGAAGAAACATATACAATCGTGGGCAGTGCAGAAGCCGATCCGTTTGAAGGAAAGATCTCAAATGACTCCCCAATCGCAAAGAGTTTAATCGGCAAAGCTGTTGGCGAGGAAGTTGCTGTTCAGACACCGGCCGGTGAAATGAATGTACGTATCATCTCTGTTAAATAATAGGTTTTAAATAAAGGCACCTCGTCGACAATAGTGACGAGGTGTTTTATTTATGCTGAAGAAAAAAAGAGCGATAGGTATCGCCGGCCTGTTTCTTTTTCTTTTATGTGTACTGATAGCAAGGCTTGTTCAAATTCAGCTAGTGAGCACGGAAACATTCGGGAAGCACCATATTGACTTAATTGAAGCAAGTGTGGACCAGCGTATACAGAGCATCGAACTCGATGACGGGCGGGGCAAGTTTTACGACCGCATAGGGGAACCGCTCAACCATGAACAAGTGCCGACGCTCATTCTGTTTCCGTTTCTAAAGAAGATGGCATGGCCTGTGGAAGAGTTAGCGGACATTATAGATGTACCGGCGTCAAATGTAACAGAAGCGCTGCAGCATGCGAAGGAACCCTTTATTTTTTCAATAGACGATCAACCGGTTCTTCTTACTGAACGGCAAATGGAACAAATCAACGAATTGAAGACGCCAGGTGTATTCGCAGCAATTCGCAATATGCCGACCAAGCATACAATTGCTCAACATTTAATCGGAGGGTTAAGTGAATCCGCTGAGTTGAAACAGCAGCGTTATGGAGGTCGATATCTTTCTCCCCAGACGAAAGTGGGCGATAAAGGCTTACAACAAACGCTGGATGAATTCTTGCTCTCAGAAGGTGAATCGAAGCTTGTTTATCATGTGGATGGCATAGGGGGGCCTTTATTCGGCATTAATGTGAAATATTTAGCGCCGGGCAACCCGTTATATCCGGTACGTGTTATGACGACATTGGATTCGGAATTGCAACAAGCCGCCGAGGAAATTGTGGACCAGAACCATATACGAAAAGGCGGGCTCATTCTTATCGATATCGAATCAAGCGAAATCGCAGCGTCTGTTTCGAGGCCGCAAGTCGGGTCCGATCCGAATGAAGGCGATGGAGCCAAGAATGCGATGTTTACGCAAGCGGCACTCGGCTCTGTATTTAAAACAGTAGTCGCTGCTGCGGCCATTGAAGAACACCTAATAGATGAGCAAACGTTATATAATTGCAATCTTACCATCAATGGAATGGTCGATCAAAACCGTTCCGAACCATTAGGGATGTTGAATTTCACGGATAGCTTCGCCCAAAGCTGCAATCGGACGTTTGCCGACGTGGCTGTAGAGCTATCCAAGAAAAATCCTGGTCTGGTAGAGGAATACGCGGAGAAACTGCAGCTCATCGGTCAATCGGGATGGAATGGCACTGTCTTTCATTCGCATGTTAAGCAATTGTTCCGTGAAGAAGCAGGCCGTGTCTGGTTAGAAGAAACGGATCGGAAAGATGTGAATTTCGTCTCCCAAACAGCCATTGGACAGAAGGATGTGCAAGCGACCCCATTGGGCGTGGCGAATATGATGGCCACAATCGCCCGTAATGGGGAAAGAAAAATGGTGAAAGCAGTCAGTAAGATTCAATTTGCAAATGGTACGACAGCGGCAGAATTCGAAGATATAGATATCGATGGGAAAAAAATTGCGCCTCGGACAGCGAAGCAACTTCAACAATTGCTGACAGGTGTGACCCAGAATGAGAAAGGGACAGCGGCCATGCATATGCGCGATTTGCCGATTGAGGTGGCAGGCAAGACGGGAACGGCGCAAACAAACCAAGCTAAAGGAAAAGTGAACAGCTGGTTTGGCGGATATTTTCCTGTGGAAAATCCTAAATATGCGATTGCTGTAGTGAAACTGGACGAGGATGGGCAATTGCCCAACGGAAGTGCCACAAAGGCGGCAAAGGAGTATATCGGACGTATCATGGAATTGCAGAAAAACAAGCCTTCGAATAAAAACGAAGAGTAGAAAAATACGTATTTACTTCAAAATCGGAAACAAGACTGTTACAATAAGGGTTGAATAAAAAGGTGGGGTGATATGAATGAGAGACGATAAACCATCTAGACTTACTTCTCGTTCTGAAAAAGTGGGTAAAAAAAGAAAAGCAAATACTGTTTATAATATTCTTCTAACTATTGTTATTGTTGCGATTATCATTGTGAGCGCTTCGATCTTCTTAGGGAAAGACGATAAAGAAACAGCCACTCCGAATAAAGAGAATAAATCGCAGCAAGTACAAGATGATGAGAAAGAAACAGCTAAAGATGATGAAGATACTACCAATGGTTTGGATCAGGATGCAGACGATGAAAAGACGAATGATCCGGAAAAAACAGATGAAGAAGATACAACCGATGAGGATAAAGAGGATTCTGCAGATGTAGAAAAGAAACCGGAGGAAGATGACCGGATTGTCGAGAACAGCGGCAACCCATCGGTGGAAGAAACACGCGTGAATGAGAGCTGGGAGCCTATCGGCACGGAACAAACCGGCGAGCATGTAACAACATATACACAAGGAACTACGGACTGGAATGAAATGGAGAAAGCCTTGGCTTACGGGGCGGGCATCGATCAAAGCGGCATGACCGTTCTCTGGTTGGGGAATGGCGGCGCTCCGGATAAAGCGGAAGGCACCGTTTTATCAAAAGGCGATGGATCAAAATATAAAGTATATATTCAATGGGTTGATGGCCAAGGCTGGAAACCGACAAAAGTGGAAAAACTGAAGTGACTATAAAAGAAAAGCCTGACGCTCTTCTCTATTTACAAATAGGAAGCGCATCAGGCTTTTTTATTTTTGAAATGGACGACTGCGCTATATAGCTTCCGGCCGTCTTCGCTTACATGCAACTGATGAGAGACAGAATGAACGGTGAGTAGAATGGTTTTGTTGATGTCGATTTGCGCTTGAATCTTCTTCTCAAGGTCTTGCAGGGTTGTCGCTTCAAAGAATTCCACTTTATCTTCAATTAAATCAAACGAAATATTCATTTCTTCCTCCTGGTCGGATAATATGTACAAAAAATTATATCATGTTCGGCACGTTTTTTCTTAAATCGAATAGAATTTTAAAACATAGTATGTTAATCAGAATAATCAACAAAGGGGCGAGAAGAATGGGGAGAGAATTTTTACCGATTTTTGAAGAGTGGGCAGAAGATTATGATCGGACGGTAAGTGGGCACGATGTAGAATATGAAGAAGTTTTCCGTGGGTATGAGCAAATTCTGGAAAGCGTAGCGGCAGCATCTGCAGGACATGTGCTGGAGTTCGGGGCCGGGACAGGCAACCTGACAGTCAAGTTGCTTGATAAAGGCCGTAGTGTCACCGCCATTGAACCATCCATGCCTATGCGTGAAATTGCCGAGCGGAAAATCCAACAAGGAAATGTTGTTTTTCATGAAGGGGATTTTCTGGAGTTCCCGGCTGTGGAATCCGTCGATTCGATTGTCAGCACATATGCCTTTCATCATTTAACCGACCAAGAAAAAGCCGTTGCTGTGAAACGATATGGCAACTTGTTAATAAAAGGTGGTAAAATAGTGTTTGCAGATACGATGTATGAAACGGGAGAAGCCCATCAGCGAGCGATTTCAGATGCGGAAATCAGTGGTTTTACCCAATTGGCGAAGGATCTTCGAACAGAATACTATACAACAATTCCTTATTTGCAAAGTCTATTTGACGACAATGGCTTTGTGGTTTCATTCAAGCCGTGCAATCGGTTTGTGTGGATGCTTGAAGCTATTAAATTATAAAGAGAAGGGTGTTAAATAATGAAAATCGCAATCATTGGAGCAATGGAAGAAGAGGTACAAATACTACGAAACAAAATGGAAGATGTACAACAAGAGGTAATCGCCGGTTGCGAATTCAATGTCGGTACATTGGACGGTGTGGATGTCGTTTTACTTAAATCAGGGATCGGTAAAGTGAATGCAGCGATGTCGACGACTATTCTATTGGAGAAATATCAGCCGACAGCCGTTATTAATACAGGTTCAGCGGGCGGATATGCAAAAAATCTGGAAGTAGGCGATGTGGTTATTTCTTCAGAAGTTGTGCATCATGATGTGGATGCAACAATCTTCGGTTATGCTTATGGTCAAGTTCCGCAAATGCCGCCAACTTATGTAGCTGACGAGAAGTTAATCGAGGCATCGGAAAGAGCCGCTGAACATATTCAAGGCATGCAAGTTGCTAAAGGCCTGATTGCTACAGGGGATTCATTCATGAATGATCCTGAGCGTGTAGAATTTGTAAGAACGAAATTTCAAGACCTGCAAGCAGTGGAAATGGAAGCTGCGGCAATCGCGCAAGTGGCGTACCAATTCGGGATTCCTTTTGTTGTCATCCGCGCTTTATCGGATATTGCAGGGAAAGAATCCAATATTTCATTCGATAAATTCCTAGAAACAGCCGCTGTGAACTCCTCGCAGCTTGTTATGAATATCGTCGCGGAATTAAAAGCATAAGGGCATATCTTTATCCACATAAAAAGCTGCCGGCCATGAAGTGAACCCCTTAAGTTGGACTGAAAATTCAACTTAGGGGGTTTTTGATTTTGGTTAAGTTTTCAATGCCAAAGCTGCCAACTATTACATAGGATATGCCCTCTATGATTATGTTACAGTGTAAAAGTACAAATTATAGAGAGTGTAGGTGATTCTTTGTGAAACAGTCTACCAATAATACAGTCTTTCATGAGAAGATGGTTGATTATAAACGCTATGGTTTTACACTTCTATGTTTAAGTGTCTTTCTTTATTTAGGAACGTCCATTTCCCTTATTGAAGGAACAATGAATACAACTATATTGATTATATCCACGTTTGTTTTTTTATGTAGTTCCGCTTTATTCTTTACGTTATCGATTCGTTATAAGAAAAAAGCCATTCAAGCGGAAGAACAGGATTCTATACAGTAAAGTAAAAGCTCTCTAGAATAGGGGGCTTTTTTTCTATTGGTTGAGGGTGCATAAGGAGGAAGGCGGACATGTAATATGATAGGCGGGGGTAAAGAACCGCCTATCAAAGATTCACTTTATCCCGTTTAACAGGCACTAAGATTCCCGCTCCGGCACAGAAGTGAAGACATAGATGAGCAAGCGGGAGATCAAAGTGCCTATAACAACCCGATTGGTTCATCTAATGATAGGCGGGGGTAAAGAACCGCCTATCAAAGATTCACTTTATCCCGTTTAACAGGCACTAAGATTCCCGCTCCGGCACAGAAGTGAAGACATAGATGAGCAAGCGGGAGATCAAAGTGCCTATAACAACCCGATTGGTTCATCTAATGATAGGCTGAGGTGAAGAACCCGCTTATCAAAGATTCACTTTATGATTTTTTTCTCTCTTTTTCCGCTCTGTAGAATTCATGGAACATTTTCATGAGTGCACGCTTTTCGATGCGTGATACATAACTTCGTGAAATTCCCAGCTCTTTGGCGATTTCCCGTTGTGTTTTTTCTTTGAACGTCCCGAGTCCGAAGCGGTTCACAATGACTTCTTTTTCTCTTTCATCGAGTACATCAATATATTTCTTCACTTTTTCAATCTCCAGATTCAATTGAATGGTATCAATTACATCTTCGGATTCTGATTTCAACACATCTATCAGGGATATTTCATTTCCTTCTTTATCCTGTCCAATCGGGTCGTGGAGGGATACATCTTTTTTTGTTTTCTTCGTTGCGCGCAGATGCATAAGGATTTCATTTTCGATACAGCGCGCGGCATAGGTGGCAAGTTTTGTTCCTTTTCCATCTGAGTAGCTTTCAATAGCTTTGATGAGGCCGATGGTACCTATGGAAATCAAATCTTCTGTTTCTTCGCCCGTATTTTCAAACTTCTTCACGATATGGGCGACAAGACGCAAATTATGTTCGATTAAAATATTTCGTGCTTCAGGATCTCCTTTGCTCATTAATTGTAAGTATTTTTGTTCATCCTTTGCCGATAAAGGTTGTGGAAAGGCATTATTCTTCACATATGAAACGAGCAGTACAAATTCTTTTATGATATATCCAAGTGCCATGAATAATCCAGACAATCGATCACCCCCGCTTTATTCGGACATTCGCCTATAATCCTATACTATGTTGCTGAGATAGTAATCGTGTCTGTACAACATAGGTTTTCTAAAAAAGGCTTGTATCTTTTCAAGAAAGGACAAGCGAAATAAGGAACAATGCGGGCTTAGTTACATATTTTAATAAGGAGAAAGCAGGAAGGAGGAGCTTGAATGGGATATGGATATGCTTCATATGGATATGGCTGCCCGTTGCCGCCGCCAGCGCCCCCGCCCCCGCCGATTCCCCCCAGGGCTGTCCCATGCTGTGGAAATGGAGCAGGAGGAAGCTGTGCGCTATTCATTATCATCATCGTGATTTTATTAATATTCGGTGGATGGTGGTTTTGCAATGGCTGGTGGAATAATAGCTGTTGCTGATTAGAAAGCTTATCTTGCATAAGCTTTCTTTGGTTTAGATGAGCTACTAATGGTAAAATGTAGATAACTTTGAAGAGGAGGAGAAGTATATGTCTTATTCACCTATTTGGAATTTAGATGTGTTTTTTGAAGGTGGAAGTAATTCAGAGCAATTTGCTGCCTACATAAGAGAAATCAAGCAAGAGATGGAGCAATTGGAGGCGCATTTGAATAATTGGAAAGTTGTTTCGTGCAAGCAAGACGAGCGCGAGTTATCTGAAGTTTTGCGTTTAATCGCCAGTGTCGAGAAGAAATTGAGCCAAAGTGATAGTTATATAGGGTGTCTGGAAGCGCAAAATATGAAGGATGCCGGAGCGAAGAGATGGCGTTCGGAAATTACGGCTATCCTGGCCGATTATTCAGGAATACAAGCGAAATTGGATGAGAAACTGATTCTGCTGGATGAAGATTTCTTCCAGCAATTGTTGGCGAAGGATCAATTCCGGCAGTTGGCTTTCATTTTGGATGAGCGTAGAAGCCATGCG
This sequence comes from Bacillus sp. (in: firmicutes), assembly GCA_051874035.1. Taxonomy (GTDB): domain Bacteria; phylum Bacillota; class Bacilli; order Bacillales; family DSM-1321; genus Bacillus_AD. The sequence continues at coordinate 1,483 of JBJEFM010000077.1, read as the reverse complement.
AAAGAGAAACTTTCGGTAACAGAAGAAACACTGATCGAGCAATTAAGTATCGATGGCTATCATGGCTGGAGTGAATTGTATGATAGTTTGGTAGGAAGCGTGACAATTCCGTTTGAAGAGAATGGCAAGACGGAAATGCTATCGGTGGGGCAAGCGGCTAATAAGCTATCGCATCCTGACCGTGAAGTAAGGGAGAAGCTGTTTGCGGAATGGGAAAAAGCATGGAGCGAGAAAGAAGAATTATTCGCGCATGCCTTGAACCACTTAGCGGGATTCCGTTTAACGGTATATGATAAGCGGGGCTGGAAGGAAGTATTGAAGGAACCACTTGCAATCAGCCGGATGAAACAAGAAACATTGGATAGCATGTGGAAAGCCATCACAAATAATAAGAAATATCTGGTTGCTTTTCTTGAGAGAAAGGCAAAGCTATTAGGCATTGAACGATTGAGTTGGTATGATGTGGACGCGCCGCTTGAGACTGCTGCGGGACGACAGCTATCCTATGATGAGGGTGCGGCATTCATTCTAAAGCATTTCGCTACGTTCGGAGAGAAGCTTACGCGGTTTACCGAGAGAGCGTTTGAAGAAAGATGGATTGAAGCGGAAGATCGAGGCAATAAAAGACCCGGCGGATTCTGTACGGATTTTCCGGAGAGCAATCAATCGCGCATCTTTATGACTTACTCTGGTACGCCTGATAATGTATCGACGTTGGCACATGAATTAGGGCATGCGTTCCATTCATATGCGATGCGCGATGTTCATCCGTTAAATGGAGATTATGCGATGAATGTCGCTGAAACGGCTTCAACGTTCGCGGAGATGATTGTTTCAGACGCGGCAGTAAATGAAGCGGCAGACAACGAAGAAAAGATTACGATGCTGGAGACCAAAATTCAAGGAACAATTGCTTTCTTCATGAATATCCATGCTCGTTTCTTATTCGAGACAAGATTTTATGAAGAACGCCGCGAAGGCTTTGTTTCTGCGGAGCGTTTAAATGAATTGATGGAAGAGGCGCAGCGGGAAGCTTATTGCGGAGCATTGGATGAATATCATCCGCATTTTTGGGCATCGAAGCTTCATTTCTATATATCATCGGTCCCTTTTTATAACTTCCCTTATACATTCGGCTACTTATTCTCACTGGGCATCTATCAGAAAGCCTTGGAAGAGAAGGATGGATTTGAAGAGAAGTATATAGCGCTTCTGAAAGATACAGGCTCGATGACTGTGGAAGATTTAGCGATTAAGCATTTGAACGAAGATATCACAAAGACGGATTTCTGGGAGAGCGCAATCCGTTCTTGTGTGAAAGATATTGAATTATTTCTTGAGCTGACTGAGTGATCTTATAATTTGTTTTATTCATTTAGTTACAGGAAATAGATGTAAAAAATCGTCTCTTTAATATAAAGAGACGATTTTTATTAAATCTTTTTCAATTTAAAGGGACTGACCATGGACAGAGCCAGTAGAA
>JBJEFM010000076.1:0-55332 GCA_051874035.1 Bacillus sp. (in: firmicutes) | reverse complement strand
AGTACCTGTAACAACTCAGGTTGGTTCATCTAATGATAGGTGGGGGATGAAGGAAAAACCTCACCTATCAAAGATTCACTTTATATTACTTTTTTAATAAAATCTTTAAAGGGTTATTTCCTGATGAAAAGCGTAGGGTTTCGTTTTTTACACGAGTAACTGTTATTTCGGAGATATCCGAGCAAACGGTATAATTGTGTAAGAAGATTCAGGCTATCAACTTTTGGATAGAGTAATGAAAACTATAGACCTATGAGAAATCCATATAGTTCCTCTTATCAAAAGACTGAAACTCCTAATATATCAAATAATTCGGCATTTTTCGTAGTTTTTGTTTTCTAACTATTGCGTATATTGTTGTGGTTTGCTAACATAATTTTTGGGCAGCGCTATGAATAGTAGTTGCCAAGCGTTATTAACATCAACATTTGGCATTAAGTGTGCATTAGTTTCTAATATAATTTTAAGTAGTTCTAAGTCAATGCAATATAGTATTAATCAATCTTTTGTAATTTTGTAGAATTATTCAACGAGATATTTCGGGCTTTTAAATGATTTATACTTATCGTATAATAGTGATATACTAATTATCATATAATAGTAAATTTTTTAAATTTATAAATAACAATGATATACTATGAGTCAGATTGTAATTTATGCAGAAAAGCTGTGCAACTAGGTCACGCCCCGGCTTGCTGTCACGCCTAAGCAGGAGCGCCTACATCCTTTCTGCAAATCTTAGGGGTATAAGGATGGGAAAAATGAGTAACAAACAAACTAGAACAGACGTTATCTTAATTGGTGCCGGAATTATGAGTGCGACTTTAGGGACGCTCCTGAAAGAATTAGTGCCGGATTGGAATATTACAGTATTTGAGAAGCTCGATAAATCAGGAGAGGAAAGCTCCAACGAATGGAATAATGCGGGAACGGGGCATTCTGCGCTGTGCGAGCTTAACTATACTGTCGAAAAGCCGGACGGATCCATAGATATCGGCAAAGCTATCAAAATTAACGAACAGTTCCAGCTTTCAAGACAGTTTTGGTCTTATCTTGTAAACGGCAATCTGATACAGAATCCGCAGGAATTTATTATGCCGTTACCTCATATGAGTTTAGTGCAAGGAGAAACAAACGTAACATTTTTGAAAAAACGTTTTGAAGCGCTGTCAGGCAATCCTCTGTTTGAAGGGATGGAATTTTCCGATGATGCGGAAAAATTGATGGAATGGCTTCCGCTTATTATGAAAGACCGTACATCAAGTGAACCTATAGCAGCTACAAAAATCGATTCTGGAACGGACGTTAACTTTGGCGCTTTAACGCGTATATTATTCAATCATTTGAATAACCAAAATGTTGAGATAAATTACAAGCATAGTGTTAAAGATCTTAAACGTACCAGCGATGGTTCGTGGGAAGTAAAAGTCCACGATCTAGATAATGATAAAATTGAATACCATACTGCAAAATTCGTCTTTATCGGCGGAGGTGGAGGAAGTCTTCCTTTACTGCAAAAAACAGGCATTCCTGAAAGCAAGCATGTGGGAGGTTTCCCTGTAAGCGGGCTATTCCTAGTATGCAATAATCCGGAGGTTGTAGCGCAGCATCATGCGAAAGTATACGGAAAAGCTGCAGTCGGTGCTCCTCCAATGTCCGTTCCGCATCTTGATACACGATACATTGACAATAAAAAGTCGCTACTATTCGGACCGTTTGCAGGCTTCTCGCCGAAATTCCTGAAAACCGGTTCAAATATGGATCTATTCGGTTCTGTAAAACCGAATAATGTATTCACTATGTTAGCGGGAGGCGCAAAAAATCTTTCGTTGACAAAATATCTGATCCAACAGCTTATGTTATCAAAAGAACAACGTATCGAAGAGCTGAGAGAGTTTATCCCGACAGCAAAAAGTGAAGATTGGGATATTGTGGTGGCGGGCCAGCGTGTTCAAGTTATTAAGGATACTGAGGCCGGCGGCAAAGGAACACTTCAATTTGGTACAGAAGTGGTCAGTTCCGCTGATGGCTCGATAGCTGCATTGCTCGGTGCTTCTCCGGGTGCTTCTACCGCTGTTCACGTTATGCTTGAAGTAATAAAAAAATGCTTCCCGCAACATCTTAAAGAGTGGGAACCGAAAATAAAAGAAATGATTCCTTCTTACGGCGTGTCACTAGTGGAAAATCCAGAACTTTTCCGTGAAATTCATGCTTCAACAGCGCAGGCGCTTCATCTAAGCGAAAATGTGTCGTTACAGACAGCTGGTCAAGGCATATCCTAAACAGTTCGAATTGTTAAAGCTGTAACCTAAAATGTAATGATTTAAAGATTAAGCATATATTATCATGGAATACGTGTTCTACTATTCTATTAAAAAGAGCTTCCCACTTTTTGTGGGAAGTTCTTTTTCTATTTTGGAGAATCTAAAATAAGCCAAAAAAGCGCTCGTTGAAATCAACTTAGACCAAGTGATCACAGTGAAAGATAAAGACTTACAAGCTGCCATTAAGAAAACTTTAGGAATAACAGGGGACATTACGCTAGGTGATATGTATCAACTCACTAGCCTTGATAGCCCCGGCACTCGAACAAAACGCGTGACAAACTTAGAAGGCTTACAATATGCAAAGAATTTAGTCACACTGGATATTTCGGACAATGAAGTAACAGATTTCTCTCCATTAAAAGGATTGAGCAAATTAACAACGCTAAAAGCAGATCCTCAAGTACTTGAGCTTGCTATGCCAAGCGTTAGCAATTCAGTCGTCACTATGGAGAATATCGTAACGGGTATAGACGGTAAAAAAGTGAATCCTTATCAAATAGGGCTTAGACAGACTCGGACGTTTAAGGAAATCGCCGTTGACGTAAATCAATTAGAACCGAATGCCGAGCAGTTTACCATTGACCTTTCAGAAGAAGAGAAAGGACTTTATATGCTAGTAATAGCTTATGAAGTGGAACGCAATCTAGTTCAGTTAATGACGTATGTTGATGACAAATAATTAGCATTTTCTTCTTTAATTCACTTTTTAGTTATGTCAGTTTTTGTTGGCTTCACTAAAAATGGGTTGTGTCAATGTGTGAACTGCAAGCCATATTTTAGATAGTCTTAAAAAGACCATTATGCACATAGTAGATGACCTCGGTGTTGCACCGAGGTCATTTTATCAAAAATCTTTTTAATCATGATAATCCGCTTCATCTCGTTCCTCTTGCAATCTCATTTTAAGCTCAAATCATATCCTTAAAGAGGGCGTTAAACGGCTGGGCATATCGATTGTGCGGCTAAACAGCCTAAGATAGAATGAAGGTGTAAAAGAGACTCTAGTTTTCGTTGGATTGGCGTTTCTATAAGAAGTGGAGGAAGTTCTTACTAATAGGGAAGGTGAAAGTATGACGAAAATTTCTACTGAATTGGGAGATATAACAAAGGTCGGGTGCGATGCTATAGTGAATGCCGCCAACACATCATTGCTCGGGGGAGGAGGAGTGGATGGTGCGATACACAGAGCGGCGGGGCCGAAGCTTTTAGAAGAATGCAGAAAATTGAAAGGGTGTGAAACAGGCAGCGCCAAAATCACGAAAGGCTATAAGTTGCCTGCTGCATATGTCATCCATACACCGGGTCCTATCTGGAGAGGCGGCGGAAATGATGAAGAGAAGTTGCTGTCCAGTTGTTATAAGAGCTGCCTTGAACTCGCGGAAGAGACTAAATGCAAAAGCATTGCATTCCCCTCCATCAGTACAGGGGTATACGGATTCCCATTGGACAGGGCAGCAAAAATCGCTATAACAACTATTAAGGAATGGTGTGCCGAAAGAACAGAATTATCGGAAATTAAGATTGTTTGCTTTGATGAAAATACAAAGCGTTATTATGATGAAGCGCTCTACGAATAAATAAGGCTTTTAGATGAAAAGAGGAGCTGGAATAATAGAGCGGGTAAAAGAACTTCGGATGACAGCGATCCTTAAGCCATGTACTCCAGATATGTGCGTGGCTTTTTGGCATTTCATCACAAAATTGCATGAGCGATAAATGAAAATCAGAGAGTTAAAGCGATGCAGTACAAGCTATAATAAGGAGAGAACATAATAGTATTCTGAAGGGAAACATATAGTGATGAACAAAAATATTGAAAAGAATATCACATTGGCCAAGGAAAGGTTTATGCGGGTGCTGCGGTCGGAAGCATTTAAATACATAGATGTATATGAAGAGCAAGCCGCCCCTGACAAGTTTATCGAAGAAAACGCTGAACATTTGTATGCTTTATTCGAGAAAGAACTTGCCGGAAATATTTTGAACGGCCTTTCCAAATTAAAGAAAAGGGAATTGCTGAAAACGCAAGGGGATCTTCCGGAAATCATTAGTTCTAAAAAATTGAATGCGATGGCAAGGGATCTGCTTCTACAGAGCATGGAGCTTGATTACAAGAAATGGATCTGCGAATATTATGTTCGCAATCCGCAAAAATGGGAGGAATATAAGAAGGAAGCTATCGTAAACAAGCGGAAAGAAGCCATATCTAAAGAACTGAAAGAGGAAGCGGCAGCTCTCCTTTATGTGAATAATCTTATATTATATTTGCCTTTGCGGAGCCAAATCGCCGATGAAATAGCCCAGGATGCAAAAAGTACGAAATATGAGTTGGATGATCGAAATGATGTGTTGGTTGAGTGTGGCCCATTCCAGCATGGCGCTTATTTCAAAGTGGAAGATTTCTCGGCGGAATACACAGGGCATACAGAAGAAGTGTATGGCTCTCATTGCTATACAGAGTTTGAAACCTATTTCGACAAGTATAAGTCGATGGTGGAGGAATATGTATATGGAGAAGTGCCATCTTCCATTCTGCAACAGCTTTCCGAAGAGGGGAAGCGGTCTTTATTCGACCTATTTTCGAAAGATGAATTACAGAGGGAAATATCTGAATGGCTTGATAGTGAACTGTATGATACAGGTTCGGATTATTTGTACAGGTTGATGGACGAATTGATGGAGGATATGCGGGAACTGTCTGGGATGCCATTCGATACGGAAATGCACAGAGGAATCTATATGCGGCAATTGGCGGAGCGGCGGAAGAAAATCGATGAACAAAAAAGAGAAGAAAAACGGCTGTTTGAACAGAAAAAAGTCGAACGGATGGAAAAGGAAAGAAAAGAAGAGGAAATGATTCTCCAAATGATCGGCAAGGAATATGAACGGCATGTTTATCCAAATACCAAGTATATTTTGCATATCGGAGAGACAAATACCGGAAAGACTCACACGGCATTGAAAGAAATGAGCAAGGCTTCAACGGGTTTGTATTTAGGTCCGTTACGCTTGCTGGCGCTTGAAGTATATGAAACACTTTCAAAAGATGGCATCCGCTGTGGATTGAAAACGGGAGAAGAAGAGAAGGCTTTGGAAGGAGCCACTCATATTTCCGCCACTGTTGAAATGTTCACTCAGAAAGAACGGTACGAATGCGTTGTGATTGATGAGGCGCAAATGATCGCGGATAAGGACAGGGGGTTCGCTTGGTATAAAGCCATCACATCCGTCCAAGCCGATACGGTGCACATTATAGGAAGCAGAAATGCGAAAAACATGCTATTGCAGCTGTTGGAGGGGAACGGTGTGGAAGTACTGGAGTATAGAAGGACTGTTCCTTTAATAGTGCAGAAGAAGAAGTTCAAAATCTCCCAAGCGGCAAAAGGGGATGCCCTGATTGTTTTCTCTAGAAAAAAAGTGCTCCAAGTAGCGGCGAAATTGGAGAATGATGGGCATAAAGCGAGTGTCGTTTATGGCGGCATGCCCCCTGAGACACGCCAAAAGCAGATTGAGCAGTTCCATAGAGGAGAAACAGAAATGGTCGTTTCCACGGATGCAATCGGCATGGGGCTGAACCTGCCGATTAGAAGGGTTGTGTTCCTGGAAAATGAAAAATACGACGGGACAAAGAGAAGAACTTTGACTTCGCAAGAAATTAAACAGATTTCCGGAAGGGCGGGCCGAAAGGGAAAATATGAAGAAGGGTTTGTTGCTTTTTCCTATGATGTGAAAAAGATGGCTGAGCTTTTAGAAAAGAAAGATGAAAATATTGAAATGTTCGCTATTTCCCCCACGCAAAACATCTTCAATCGCTTCAGTACTTTCCATAAAGATTTGGCTGAGTTTTTCCGCTTATGGAAGAAGTACAACAACCCTAAAGGCACTATTAAATCGCCTTTGACACAAGAACAGGAACTCTATGAGGAAATAAGGGGAACGAGAGTGGAAGCAAAGCTTCCTATGGCGGAGCTATATAGTTTTTTGCATCTTCCATTCTCGACGCGCGAGCAGTCATTGAAAGATCAATGGAAGTGGAATATGTTTGCCATGGTGGATCGCCAAGAATTGCAGGAACCTATTATCCGGAGAAATTCTTTGGATCAAATGGAGTTGTCCTATAAAGCGATCGGTTTACACCTTTTGTTTCTATATCGTTTGGACAGAAGAACAGAAGCGGCGTTATGGGAACGGATGCGGGATGAAATCAGTGGAGAGATTCATGGCTTGCTGAAAAAAGATATGAAGAAATACAGAAAGAAATGCAAGTTCTGCGGACAATCGATCGAGTGGGATTATCAGTATAATATGTGCCAAACCTGCCATAGTAAACGATATGGCAATCACCGTCGCTATGAGGATTGGTGATGGGAAAAGTAATGGCTGAATGGAGAAGGAGCCGCAAAATAGATGTACTTTGCGGCTTTTTAATATGATTTTTTTTATGAATGAATGGCAAGGTATATAATTATACTCATATAATATCGTATTTTCTGCTATATGAGTTGATACATTCAATTGTTTCGCTTTATATTTCTGATAAATCTTAATTGTTTATATGTTAGAATAATAATAGGTGATTTCATTGGGGAACATATGCATTAATATATTCCCCTTACTATGTAATTCATTATAACTGATGATCGATTAAGAGGAAGGATGGTGCAGTATGAGTAAGGAAATCAGAAACATAGTATTGTTAGGGCATCAAGGCTGCGGGAAAACGATGGCAGCAGAAGCTTTATTGCATATTGCACACAATACGGACCGATTCGGGCATATTGAAGAAGGCAATACGGTAAGCGACTATGGGATTGAAGAGAAAGATAAAAAAATATCTGTGCAAACGTCATTGCTTCCATTGTTTTATCAAAATTACAAAATAAATATGTTAGATACACCCGGGTATTTAGAGTTTGAAAGTGAAAGGATACAAGGGATACAGGCAGCGGATGCGGCCTTCATTTCCGTCAGTGCCCGCTCCGGCATCAAAGTAGGCACGGAAAAGAGCTTTGAAGCCGCTACAGCAGGCAATCTGCCCATTACCTTTTTAGTTAATAAGATTGACAAAGAGAACAGTAATTTCGAAAAGGTTTATTCGGAACTGAGAACAAGATTTGGCGAAAATGTTGTAGCTTTACAAATACCTGTCATACGAAATAATGCGGTGGAAGGGATTATCGATCTTCTGCATGGGACGTATTCCGTCTATGATTTCATCGAAAATAAAAGCATCATAAAGGAGATTCCGGAAGATTATGAAGCCTATTATCGGGAATCTTGTGAAACGTTAATGGAAGTTATCTCAGAATCCAGTGAAGAATATCTAATGGAATTTTTGGATAAAGGATTTTTAACAAATGAGGAAATGAGAAAAGGGTTGAAAAAAGGAATAAATGCAGGTGAAATTTATCCTGTCTTGTGCACTTCCGCACAAACAGGGAAGGGAATACAATTGGTGCTCGATTATATTTGTGAATCCATCCCGTCGCCGTCAGACAGAACATTCAGATATATAGATGAAGAAGGCAGTGAGCGGATGGGAGAGGCACTGGAAGAGAAAAGCGGAACAGCGGCCCTCGTGTTCAAAACGATTATGGATCCGTTCGTAGGAAGGCTGTCTTTTGTGAAAGTCCTTAGTGGGTGTCTATCCGTGAATTCATCCGTTTATAATGCGAATAAAAAGAAAGAAGAAAAAATCAACAGCTTATATTTCGTACGCGGAAAAGAACAAAAAGCAATCGAATCCATCGCAACTGGGGATATAGGGGTGATTGCTAGATTGCAATATACAAATACAAATGATACATTATGCGACAAAACGTCTCCTATCACTTTCAAACAGCAAAGCTGTGAATCGCCCACATTGGAAAGAGTGATAGTTGTAATGAAAAAAGAAGACGAAGAAAAGGTTATGAGCGCCCTTGTGAAAATCCAAGAAGAAGATCCAGCGATTGTAGTGTATCGTGATGATGAATTTTTGGAATTGCGCATTTTGGGCATGGGAGAAACCCATTTAGAGATTATAAAAAGCAAACTTTTACATAAATTTGATATTGAAATAGATTATAAGCTGCCCAGCATACCTTATCGCGAGACGATCAAAGACAAGGCAAATGTGCAAGGGAGATATAAAAAACAAAGTGGCGGGCATGGACAGTTCGGTGACGTGAAAATACTCTTTGAACCGCGTACGGATGGTGAAGACGGATTGCTATTCATTAATAAGATAGTGGGAGGCGCTATTCCTCGGCAATACATACCGGCAGTTGAAAAAGGGCTGGAGGAAGCGATGGAAAAAGGAGTAATCGCAGGATTTCCGTTCATCCGTTTGCAGGCGACATTATATGACGGATCGTACCATTCTGTAGATAGTTCGGAACATGCTTTTAAGGCAGCGGCCAGCTTGGCTTACAAACAGGGAATCGCGCAGGCAAACCCTTGTATTCTGGAACCAATCATGAAGGTGGAAATGGAAATTCCATCTGAATATGTCGGCGATGTGATAAGTGAACTAACAAGAAAACGGGGAAGAATCCTAGGGATGGAAGAAGTTAAAAATGTGGAGCATATAACTGCGGAAGTACCGCAAGCGGAAATGCTGAACTTTACAACTGAGTTGAAATCCTTGACCGGTGCCAGAGGCAGATTTTCATCAACTTTTGCAACATACGAAGAATTGACGCATGAGTTAGCGGAGAGGGTAATGCATCAATTGGAAATGATATAAGTGCAAATATTGAATGGATTATTTACTGGATAATATAGAAGGAAGGCTGCCCCCAATGTCTTTTTCACTGACTTTGAGAGCAGCCTTTCCGATTTTATCCCGTTTAACAGGTACTAAGGTTGGTTCATCTAATGATAGGTGGGGGATGAAGGCCCCCCATCTATCAAAGATTCACTTTATAGAAGTTTTTTCACTTCTTCATATTCTTCATCTGTGAAAACGCGTGATTTTGTTATGAAATGTGTATTTTCAACGCTATCGAGCGAGAATTCCGCCCCTCGCCCAGCTTTCGCATCGATGATCAGCTGGGTATGCTTCCAATAATCGTATTGGCTTTTATACATATAAAAAGGTGTTTCGCCTATGGAGCCCAGATATACGTCTGAATCCCCAAGAAGGAAATCCCCTTCTTTATAGCACATAGGAGCAGATCCGTCACAGCAACCACCAGATTGATAAAACATGATAGAGCCATGTATCCTTTTAATAGAATCTATTAATTGAAGCGCTTCTTCTGTTGCCGTGACACGTTCTACCATACTTTACATCCGTCCTTTCGATTTAGAAGAATCCTTGGGCTTTTCTATCATAGCTTACTAATAAGCATTTTGTTTGTTGGTAGTGTTCTAACATCATAGCATGGTTTTCTCGGCCGATACCTGACATTTTATAGCCGCCGAATGCTGCGCCTGCCGGATATTGATGATATGTGTTAGTCCATACGCGACCGGCTTGGATAGCTCGGCCTGCACGGTAAGCAAGGTCGCCGCTGCGTGACCAAACGCCGGCGCCTAAGCCGTAAAGTGTATCGTTTGCGATTTCCATTGCTTCGTCGAAATCTTTGAATGTAGTAACAGCAAGTACCGGTCCAAAGATTTCTTCTTGGAAGATGCGCATTTTATTATGGCCTTTGAATACTGTCGGTTTGATGTAGTTGCCTGTTTCAAGGTTGCCGCCAAGGTGATTTTCTTCACCGCCGATTAGGCATTCAGCGCCTTCTTCTTTACCTAGTTTGATATAAGAAAGAATTTTTTCTTTTTGCTCGTTGGAAGCTTGGGCGCCCATCATTACTTCAGTATCAAGAGGGTTGCCTATTTTGATAGATTTCACACGCTCCAATGCACGTTCCATGAATCGGTCGTAGATGGATTCATGTATTAATGCGCGGGAAGGGCAAGTGCAAATTTCGCCTGAGTTCAAGGCGAACATTACTAAACCTTCAATCGCTTTGTCTAAGAATTCATCGTCTTGGTCCATAACATCTTTGAAGAATACATTCGGTGATTTACCGCCAAGCTCAAGTGTTACAGGGATGATGTTTTCAGTAGCGTATTGCATGATTTGGCGGCCTACCGCAGTTGAACCCGTAAACGCGATTTTAGCGATGCGTTTGTTTGTTGCAAGCGGTTTACCTACTTCCACACCGAAGCCATTCACAATGTTAAGCACGCCTTTTGGAAGTAAATCTTGGATTAACTCCACTAACACCATGATGGAAGCAGGAGTTTGTTCAGCAGGTTTCAATACGATACAGTTACCTGCAGCGAGTGCCGGAGCGATTTTCCATACAGCCATCAGAATCGGGAAGTTCCAAGGAATAATTTGTCCGACAACACCTAGCGGTTCATGGAAATGATATGCAACTGTATCATGGTCCAATTGGGTGGTGCGCCCTTCTTGAGCTCGGATAGTGCTGGCAAAATAACGGAAATGGTCGATTGCTAAAGGAATATCGGCATTTAATGTTTCACGGACCGCTTTACCGTTGTCCCATGTTTCAGCTACAGCAATCATTTCTAAGTTTTCTTCTAAACGATCGGCAATTTTATTTAAAATAAGCGCGCGTTCAGCCGCTGAAGTTTTACCCCATGCATCTTTTGCCGCATGTGCCGCATCCAATGCCAATTCAATATCTTCTACTGTAGAACGCGCGGCTTTTGTGAATACTTCTCCGGTTACTGGAGATTTATTTTCGAAATACTGGCCTTTGATCGGTGCGACCCATTCGCCGCCGATAAAGTTATCATATTTTTCTTTGAAGTTTACAACTGCACCTTTAGTATTAGGATTTGCATAAATCATTGTTGAATCTCTCCCTCTTTGTTCGTATATAAGAAACTAACCCATCGATCGTGTTTTATTACCCCTATATAAAAAACAACCTAGGGTCTGTTCAACTTCTATAATGTGCTACACCTTCAAAAAATTCAAATAATAAGTTCTGGATTCCTGGGAAATATGGAACTATTTTACGATAGACCTTTCAGCTAAGTGGAGCGAGCTGTAAAAAAGGTGATTTGCTTATGCTTGTCGTCGTATGGCAAAAACAATCGGATTAAGCGTCAGCGCCCATTGGCATATCTTTCACTGAAGCGAATATTACAGTATTTTCAGGAGGATGCCGTATATTCTTACATGCCATCCGATTAATCCTGCCTGGTCAATGGAATGTTATAAAAATCGGCATTAAACAGAATTCAATCACATGATGGATGATAAGCTTGTGATAATCTATTTATCCCGTTTAACAGGTAGACTCCCACTTCACCACAGCAGTGAAAGCGCAGATGTGTAAGTGGGAGACCCGGGTACCTGTAACAACCCGATTGGTTCATCTAATGATAGGTGGGGATGAAGGAAAACCCCCACCTATCAAAGATTTATTTTATTATTCAAAATGTTGACAAGGGAAGTATATCCATGATAAATTTATCTCGAAATAAAGATAAATTAATTCGTAATAATTTGAAAAACTAACGTTTGGTAAAAAAAGAATGAGTGCTGGATGTTTGTTGTACTTTCGTCTTTCAAGCGGCAAAACAGTTTATCCCGTTTAACAGGTACTAAGACTCCCACTTCAACACAGCAGTGAAAACGCAGATGTGTAAGTGGGAGACCCGAGTACCTGTAATAACCCGATTGGTTCATCTAATGATAGGTGGGGGATGAAGGAACCCCCACCTATCAAAGATTCACTTTATCTGAAAAATTCCAACTTTAATTTTGTGAAGATTTATATAATTAGAGTTAAAGAAAATTTTGAAAGAGATATAGAGGAGGAGAAGCAAATGAATCATGTAAAAGGTATTCACCATGTTACGGCGATTACAAGCAGCGCTGAAAAAAACTATGAATTTTTCACGTATGTGCTAGGGATGCGCTTGGTCAAAAAGACGGTCAACCAGGATGACATCCAGACATATCATCTATTTTTCGCAGATGATAAAGGAAGTGCGGGAACAGATATGACATTCTTTGATTTTCCGAACATCCCAAAAGGTGTGCATGGTACAAATGAAATTGCCAAAACATCATTTCGCGTTCCGACCGATGCCGCGCTTGAGTATTGGGTGAAGCGTTTCAATCGGCTTGAAGTGAAACATACCGGAATTGAAGAGCAATTCGGCAAAAAGACATTATCCTTTATCGATTTTGATGATCAACAATATCAGTTGATTTCAGATGAACATAACAAAGGGGTGGCATCGGGAACTCCATGGCAAAAAGGACCTGTCCCATTAGAGTATGCGATTACAGGTTTGGGACCTGTTTTCGTCCGTATCGCAGATTTCAATTATTTCAAGCAAATGCTGGAGCAAGTGATGTTATTCAGAGAAATTGCCGCAGAAGGCTCCTATCATTTGTTCGAAGTCGGTGAAGGCGGAAACGGGGCGCAAATTATTGTGGAACACAATACAGCGCTCCCTGTGTCGCGGCAAGGCTATGGGACAGTCCATCATGCCGCGTTCCGGGTGGAGGATAGAGCAGTGTTGGATGAGTGGACAGCTCGGCTGGAAGGATTCGGATTCCGTACATCCGGTTATGTGGACCGTCATTTCTTCAAATCGTTGTATGCGCGTGTCGCACCGCAAATCTTATTCGAATGGGCGACGGACGGTCCTGGATTCATGGGTGACGAGCCGTATGAAACAGTCGGCGAGAAGCTGTCGCTGCCGCCGTTTTTAGAGCCGGAACGCAAGCGGATTGAACGCCTGGTGCGACCGATTGATACAGTAAGGAGCATAATAGAATTTGAGAAGGAATATGAATGACGGGGTATCATGATTGATTTCATTGTTCATTGTCCAAGAGTATAATCACTCTCGTGCCGGCGAATTGAAGAACGCATTAAATCTACTTCGCGAGGAATGGAATAATAAAGCGGCAGTGAATCAAACCGCTCTTCGAATCATTTTTTCTATAAGCATGAAATTCTTGATAAATAAAGAGTTTCATGCTTTTTGTTTTGCTGAAGAATAGTAATCTTCTCTGCAGGAATTTAAGGAATCGGGATAAATCCCATATAAATAGGCTTTTCAATCTGTAGCAATACCCACCCATTGTACATATTTTGATGGAGAGGGTGCTTGAAATGCCGGTCGATTTAATGGCCAGCCTGTTCATTTCTCTTTTCCTGTTGCTTACATCTTTATTATTTATTATATGGAGGTTAATAAAATGAATGATTTTTATAATCAACTCCAAATGTTGAATGTTAGTGATTTTCGGGCAAGCGAGGTAGTTCCATGGGATCAAAACATGTATGCCATGGATAATTCTTCTCGACTTATTGGTTTCGGTTGCTTCGGCTGCTTTTTTTGCTTCGGCTGTTTTGGATTTGGCCGATGTGGCGGATGCGGTCGATGCGGCGGATGCGGCGGGTGCGGCCGTTGTGGCCGATGCGGCCGTTGAGGACCCCGGTTTTTCTATAGTGAATGAGCTGTGTCCCTGCATGGGTTGTTGCAGGGACTTTTCTTTATATGAGTAGACATAAGGGACAAATTGTTATACATAGGATGATTGTGGAAGCAGCACCGCAGATTTTAGAACAGTTATGGGTTAGGAGGAGCGGAATGACAAATTTGGCCCCGTCTATGTGTTTGAAAGTGAAAAGGGATACTTTTTTTATCCCTGATTCAAATGGAGGTGTATATTTTCGGAATAACTTATATTCATTTCGCATGGAAGGCAGCACGATTGCCCAGTGGATTGAAAAATTAGTGCCGATGTTTAACGGAGAACATACATTGCAAGAACTGACAGATGGATTGCCGGGACCCTACCGGGATCGGGTATATGAAATCGCGGCAGTTCTGTATGAAAATGGATTTGTTCAAGATCTGAGCCAGGATCAGCCCCATCGATTGGCGGATGATCTTCTCGATAACTATGCTTCCCAAATAGAGTTCTTGGACTATTTCGGTGGTTCGGGAGCGTATCGTTTCCAAACCTATCGCCAGATGAAAGTATTGGCCATCGGCTCCGGTCCTTTTTTTGTTTCATTAGTCTCTGCTTTGCTTCAATCCGGATTACCTGCATTCCACATGCTGATTACAGATTCGGTGCCGACCAACAGGCAAAGGTTAAGGGAACTTGTAGCATATGCTCGCAAAACAGATTCAGAAGTAGCAGTAGAAGAAATCGGCATAGATACGGAGGGGGAAATTCCATGGCGGGAGGCGATACAATCATTCAATTCGATATTGTATGTTTCGCATGAGGGGAATCTGGAAGAATTACGAGAACTTCATGCGATGTGCAGGCAAGAGGGGAAGCTGTTTTTTCCTGCCATAAGTCTTGGCAAGATAGGTATGGCAGGTCCGTTGGTGCATCCGGAATCGGAAGGATGCTGGGAGTCGGCATGGCGAAGAATACATCAATCCACGCTTAGTGAAGACCGGTGTTTTTCCGCTATTTCTTCCACAGCAGAAGCGATGTTGGCCAATGTGCTTGCTTTTGAATGGTTCAAGGAGGCCGCCGGGGTGAATGAGCCAAAGGAAGCTAATCAAGTCTATTTGCTTGATATGGAAACGTTGGAAGGAGATTGGCACTCCTTTCTCCCCCACCCGCTTATAAAGGGGAAGGCATCAGCAAAATGGATTCAAAATCTCGATCGGCGGCTTGAACAAACAACGAGTGAAAGCGAGCCGGGGAGCTGGTTTATTTCTTTCAGTAAACTGACTTCAGCGCAAACGGGGATTTTCCACAGCTGGGAGGAGGGAGATTTAGAACAATTACCGCTGGCTCAATGCCGGGTTCGGGTAGTCGATCCATTGGCAGATGGACCGGCCGGACTGCTTCCGGATATTATCTGTGCATCCCTGACTCATGAGGAGGCCAGGCGGGAAGCAGGATTGGCCGGAGTGGAAGCGTATGCGTCGCAAATAGCCGGCCGGCTTGTGGAAATATTGCCGCCATTGCGAAGGGAAGGGGCCTATACAGCGGACAGTGAAGAATATGTCGGTATCGGAACGGGGGAAACATTCGCAGAATGTGTTTGCCGCGGCTTGCAAAGATGCTTGGAGCATGAGTTCAGCAAGCAAACACTTAATCAGCAAGCTCCTATTATACAGATAGAGGCAGATGCGATTGAAGATGAGCGTTGCCTGTATTATTTACAGGCACTTACTACAATGAGGAATACGCCAACGGTCGGTATAGGGAAAGATTTATTTGGCTTTCCGGTGGCCTGGGTCGGAATTGATGATAGATGGCACGGCTGTGTAGGCTTAAATATCACAACGGCGCTCCGCAATGCCTTGCAGAACGTTATCATGAATGAACAAGTTGTAATGGCCGGCGTTGCAGCGCAACGAGAGGAGACCCTAATTGCAGGAAAGAAACTGCGAAAAGTAGCAGTCCCTAAGGAGGAAGAAATCGCTTATGGCACAATTTTGCAGTCCGCCCTACAAATATTGGAACAAAACCGCAAGCGCCTGTCCGTAATTGAACTAGAATTGGAGCCGTTTTTTCAAGAAGAACTAGCAGGAGTATTCGGTATACTGCTGAGGGAGGGGGACCAAGATGAATGATGTTGTATTGATTATTGGCGAAGGAATATTGGCGGATTATGCATGCAGAGAGCTGTCCGGCCGATATCAGGCCATTCATCGGAACGGTTTCCAAGAGGAATTGCCCCCGCATGTTGATATCGCTTTAGTTCTGCATGATGGTTGGAATCCTTCTATTCATCTAAAGGCAGAAAAGGTGTTGCGTGCGGCCGGTATACCGTGGCTTCGCAGCTTTGTGGCATTCGGGGAAGGAATGGTCGGGCCGCTTGTTGATCCGGATAAACAAGGATGTTCTCAGTGCGCGGACCTTAGGTATCTTATGGCAGGGCGCGACCGTCAGGAAATGTGGGAAATCAGGCAGTGGTCGCAGCGGAATAAAGGAGTGCAGCGCGATTTGGCGGCATCACGCACGGGACTTTTGCAAATGGCTTATTTGATAAAGGAAGAAATACGGAGAATATTGGAAGGCGACCGGTCCGGTTCGGAAGGATGGGTATCACTAATCAATCTGCGGACATTGAAAACTTCACGGCATTTCTTCCTTCCTGACCCGCTGTGCACGGTATGCGGCGGATTACCTGTCGATTCGGCGGAGCGAATTTCGCTGCAGCCAAGCCCGAAAATCAGCCTTGATGGCTATCGAAGCCGTTCAATGGATGAGTTGGGTGAATTTTTAGTCAAGGATTATCTGGATCAACGGATGGGCTTTTTGAATAATAAAATGATCGACCTTGTGCCGCCGTTTGCCGATGTAAGTGTCAACTTGCCTTTATTCATAGGCGAAGAAGGAGCGGCGGGACGGACTAACTCGTATGCGGCAAGTGAATTGACCGCCATTTTGGAAGGGCTGGAGAGGTATTGCGGAATGGAGCCCCGCGGCAAAAGAACCGTCATCCATGACAGCTACCGAAACTTGCAGGACCGGGCGCTGGATCCTCTTAAGCTGGGTATTCATTCGTCGGAGCATTATGAAGATCCCGGTTTTCCATTCAAGCCATTCAGCCCCGATCGATCCATGAATTGGGTCTGGGGCTACTCGTTCCTGCAAGAGCGTCCGATCCTGGTCCCGGAGCTTCTGGCTTATTATAGTCTGGGCTGCGGCGATGGATTCGTTTATGAAACCTCCAACGGCTGCGCGCTAGGAGGGAGTTTGGAGGAGGCCATCTTCTATGGGATTATGGAAGTAGTGGAGCGCGATTCATTCCTTATGGCTTGGTATGCCAAGCTTCCTCTTCCGCGTTTGGACCCTTATTCCGCAAACGATAAAGAATTGCATGTAATGATCGACCGGGCGCGGGCGGTGGCGGGCTATGATATATACTTATTCAATTCAACAATGGAACACGGGGTTCCAAGTATATGGACATTGGCGAAAAACAGAAAGCAAAAGGGATTGAATATCATTTGTGCCGCCGGTGCCCATCTGGATCCGGTACGGGCGGTGAAAAGCGCGGTGCATGAGCTAGCCGGCATGATGCTGACTCTTGATGAGAAATTCGAGGAGAATAGGGAAAAGTACGAAAGGATGTTCGAAGATTCTTCTTTAGTCCGTCAGATGGATGATCATGGGATGCTATTCGGCCTTAGTCAAACGGAAGAGCGTCTACATTTCTTGCTGGATGATAGCCGTCCGATGCGGACATTCAAGGAAGAGTTCAAGGATCATGGGAAGCGCGCAGACTTGAAAGATGATCTGCAGGGCATCATTGAGGGATTCCGCCTTTTGAAGCAAGATGTGATTGTAGTCAATCAGACAACTCCGGAAATCAAAAAGAATGGGCTGCATTGTGTCAAAGTGATAATTCCGGGGATGCTGCCCATGACGTTCGGCCATCATCTTACTCGTATAACAGGGCTTGAGAGGGTGCTGAGAGTCCCGATGGAGCTTGGATACGTGAAGCAGCCTTTGAAATATGAACAGCTTAATCCATATCCGCATCCGTTTCCTTGAACGGAGATTAGGAGGTGGGAGGATGGTTCTAGAGACTTTTCTCCATAATCTGCATTTTGATGTTGATAAATTGAGTCCGCCGGATTGGGAAGTGGATTGGGAAGATGCGCCGCTCGCGTATAAACTTTATCGAGGATTGCCTATATTTCCGTTTTCTTTAGAAGTGCCTCTGACTCTTGAAGAATGGGCGGTGCCTTCAAAGCCCGGCTTTCGTAGGATCGGTGATTTCCTCTGGTATGCGTTCGGTTTAACTCAATTCAGCCAATCCATCTTTCCTTCGGATACTCCAGAACAAAAAGAGGGCTTTATTCAGTCGTTTCGGCGTTTTGCGCCTTCTGGGGGAGCGTTATATCCAAATGAATTATATGTATATTTGAAGTTGGATGATTTGCCTGCCGGAATCTATCATTACGACGCGGCTCATCATCGGCTTGTGTTGCTGCGGGAAGGAAACTTTGATTCGTATATAGCAATGGCTTTGGGCAATCGTTGCGACATGTCCGCTTGTTTCGGAACTGTATTTGTATCGACAATGTTTTGGAAGAATTTTTATAAATATAATAACTTTTCTTATCGTCTGCAAGGATTGGATGCGGGTGTATTGGCGGGGCAGCTATTGGAGGTGGCGAAGCGGTTCGGGTTCGAATCCGGAGTGTACTTCCAATTTCTTGACCGGGCTATTAATCATTTGCTCGGATTATCCGAACAGGAGGAGAGCGTATATACGGCGATTCTGTTATCGGTGGAGCCGACAAGCTGGTTTACGAATGTCGATATAGAGAGGTCCAGCACATCAGGTGAATTATGCGGAGAACTGCCGGAAATTCAGTGCAGCCATTACGTCAGGTCAACAAGGGTAAAGGAGTATCCGCTGTTACTCGCGATGAATGAAGCATCCATGCTGGAATCGACAGAGTCCTTTCAGCATATTCATGTGCCAGAAGAGATGAAACGACAGAGTGGTGAAATATCGCTGCCACGCACAAAACCCTTGTCGTATGATCTGGCATTGGCTTGCCGAAAACGGTTTTCACCGGAAATGGATTTTGTTTTAGGGAAAGTGAGTCTAGAACAATTATCCTCGCTTATGCGGGAGGCGGCTGATTCCTTCTCGTACCGCAATGATTTGGATAGAGCTTACTATAAGAAGGATTCGCGCGTTTTGTTATATGGCTGTTTATATAATATAGAAGATATCTCGAATGGGGCCTACCTTTATGACAGCATGGACCATTCCTTGCGGGAGATGAAACTTGGAGACCAGCGTTCGCAGCTGCAATATGGCATGTCCTTGGACAACGTAAATATGCAGCAAGTGCCGCTTTGTTTTCATGTGGCAGGAGACAGGAATCATTTGAGAAAGGAGTTAGGGTATAGAGGCTACCGCATCCAACAGATGGAGGCGGGAATGTTTGTGCAGCGATTATTGTTGGCGGCATCCGCTCTTGGAATGGGGGGGCATCCGCTGTTGGGATTTAATGCGGATAGGTGCGATGAAATATATGGGATGAAATCAGAAGGAAGAACAAGCCTGATTCAAATCCCGATGGGGCCTTATCGGGACCGGCCTTGGTTGAAAGGCAGCCTGCTTAGTTAAGGATGACATTGACCCCGTACGATGAAGCCCTCTTCCGCACAGCAGTGAAAATGCGGATGTGCAAGGATCAAGTACCTGCAACAACCTGATTGGTTCATTCACTGATAGGCGGGGTATGAAGGTTCCCTGCCTATCAAAGATTCACTTTATAAACGGCTATCATAGAAAGAATGGGATAATGGATCCGATGACCGCTCCTAGTATAGCCGTCAAAGCCATTGAAACAGAGCTCATGGAGAAACTTAATTCTCCGTATTCGGAAGCTTTGGATGTGCCAAGCGCATGTGAAGCGCTGCCTAATGCAATCCCTCTCCCCATTTCACTGTGAATGTGGCTCCACTTTAAAAAGATGGGGCCTAATAGTGCTCCGACAAAGCCTGCTATAACTACAAGCACAACGGTAATAGCGGGAATCCCCCCTAATTCATAGGAAACTTCCATGGCTACAGGCGTTGTAATCGATTTGGGCAAAAGCGAAAGAATCATATCTTTATCCACTCCGAACGCCAATGCTAATAAAAAGCCGCTCGACATTCCAATCAGCAATCCAATCACTACGCCCGAAATAATCGGGAATAAATACCGGATTAAAACTTTTCGTTGATTGTATAATGGATAAGCCAGAGCAACGACTGCCGGACCCAATAAATAGTTGATCCAATTCCCTCCGATTAAATACGTGTTGTAAGGAATATGGAAATAGACTAGTGCGGCGATAATCACCAGAACAGTTGTCAGGATCGGCGACAGGAACGGGGAAGAGAAATGTATATATAACCGATTCATAATAAGATAAATAATGACTGTCAATGCGATGATAATGATGGCGGTGAGCGCTTTTACCACTTCTTCTTTTCCTCTCTTTTTTTGACTTTGTTTTCAATGTATTGACTGAATTTTCCGGATGAAATAATGGTCATGATTGTACTGATAACGACAACTACAAGGACCAAGATGCCTTTGCCGTAGAAAAGTTCTGGATACTTTATAATTCCGACTAAAGTAGGGACGAATAATAAAGGCAGGAAGGCAAGCAGGAATCCGGCCCCGTGTTCAATCCGCTTCACGGACAAGGCGTTCAGGGATAGAGCCAGAAATAATAGCAGCAAACCGATGATGCTGCCCGGAAGAGGAATATGTAAATGGGTGTGCAATAGATTTCCGGCGAATAAAAAAATATATAAAAGAGCTATTTGTGCAATGATTCTTATTGTTTTCATTTGAATAACTGTCATCCTTTTTTAGGGCGACGCTCCTCCTATTCCTCATTTTAAAAGTATACAGAAATAAAATTTCCCTCTGATTGATGGTATATGGGACTTTCCGAATCCTTTGTTAGTTTTAATTATATACAGCTTACTGCTGGAGGGTTTCCGGATTCAATCAATCTGCTTATCAATTATGTTTTGTGGGGAACAATAAAAGGCCAGCTAACTTATTGGCCGACCTTTCATTGCAAATGATAGATTCATAAAAGCTTAAGGGGAATATCAATCCAAGGAGGGATTTCCGGTCTCTGGATGATCATCAGGATGAGGCGGCTGTACAGGATGGGCATCCCTGATAATCCGGATCGGCCTCATCATATCGTGATCTTCATGTTCAAGGAAGTGGCAATGCCACATGTAATTACCTTGATGTTCTTTCCAATGCATAATGATTTTGGTTACCATGCCGACATCAGCTCTGACCGTATCTTTCCAACCTCTTTCGTAATCTCTTGGTTCTTCCGGCTCTCCTGTGAATTCAAGGGTGCCTTCATCTTGATAGAGTTGTACGTTGAAAGGGCGGCGTTCGAGAATTTTGAACTGCACCAAGTGTACGTGGATCGGATGCGGGATCGGCGTTACATTAATGAAGTTCCATATTTCCACACTATCAAAACCCGGCTTTTCGGTAGCCGGATCATGATACATGCGGTCATTCAGAAGAAGCATCGGCCTACCGTAAGGATCGATGGTTGCGCTTAGCGGCAAATCCCTGATCGTATGAGCGTGATCTTCATGTATATCCATTTCAGGCAATAAGCTCCCAGGAATTTCGCTCGTGTCTTTTCCTCTGAGCGGCATGGTCACTTTGAATTGCATGATGATATTTGTATGTTCATCAGGGAATTCTGGATCTGAATTCAGGAGTGTAATTTCCTGGCCTTTGTAATCGGAAAAATCAATGATGACATCGGTTCTCTCTGCCGGCAGAAGAGCCACGGATTTGATTTCATTCGTTTCTGTTAGGAAGCCCCCGTCCGTTCCGATTTGGTAGAGCGTTTCTTCATTGGAAAGGCTCAGCACATAACCTCTTCTATTGGATCCGTTCAATATGCGGAAACGGTATTTGCGCGGCTCCACCCGCATGAAAGGCCATACTTTTCCATTCACAACAATCGTATTGCCGACAAATCCGGGTGTAATCGATGGATGCACCGATACTGGAAATGGCGGGGCGTCCGGATAGAAGAGGGAACCATCTTCATTGAATGATTTGTCCTGAATCATTAAAGGCATTTCGTATAAACCGCTGGGTAAAGACAATCTTTCTTCTAGAGAGTCCCGGAGCAGATAGAAACCTGCAAGGCCGGCGTATACATTCAATCGCGTAATCGCCATGCAATGATCATGATACCAGAGGGTGGCGCCTGGCTGGTGATTGGTATATTCATGGACTTCTTTGGTGAAGGCCGGCCCTGTAAATGCATATTTCTTCGTATACCATGCTTCTGGATGGCCGTCGCTTCTCCAATCGACATTGGCCCCGTGCAGGTGCACAACGGTTCTCACCTCGGGTGAATCGGCTACACCGTGCAATGTATAGTCAATCGGCAAGAAATGTTTGGCCGGCAGGTTGTTTATATATTTCACATAGGTTGTTTTGTCTTTATTCGCTTCAATGGTCGGCCCTGGGTTTATCCCGTTATATCCCCAAATGGTTGTTTCCGGGAAATCCTGATGGAACTGATGTGGAGCTTCCTTCATTTCCAATTCGTAATAGGTCCCTCTTGGATAACGAGGATTGTTCCTGGGCCTTGCTGTGCGTGGTTTCTTTACTTGATCAACAAATTTTGGGATGCTATTCGGATCAGAAGGATTTACTTGAACGTCCAAAAGATCACACCTTTCTTGAATGATGTATGGGTATCTGTACCATCATATTCCAAACAGCGTGATTAGGTCCTTGTTCGAATGGTGGATTTTTAAATTTGGATATTTTTCAATGGTATTGTACAGGAGGAGCCTTGAGACCGGATTATAAAGGAAGAAAAAGAAAGAGTTCCAAGAATCAGATAATATTCCTTAACATAATTTGTGTTTTATTGAGAAAATTGTTTTTTTTTCGACAAAAAAATAATAGAATAGTGGTGGATAGGTTTCTGTTTTTTAATAATGGTTCTTGGAGGAGATAATGATGGGACTAACGCGGGATTTCTTTATACATCTATCACAAAATAAATTACTGAATCAAGGTGCTAAGAAATGGGGCCTTAAGCTTGGAGCACAGTCTGTTGTTGCGGGGACGAATATCGAAGAAATGATTCAGAGTGTGAAAGAATTAAATGCAAACGGCATTTCCGCTACGATTGATAATTTAGGAGAGTTTGTATTTGAGAAAGAGGAATCACTTGAAGCGAAGCAACAGATTCTGGAAGTGATAGAAGCTATACACGAACATGGTGTGGACGCTCATATATCTTTGAAGCCCACTCAGTTGGGGTTGGATATCGATTATGATTTTTGCTTGGCTAATTTAAGAGAAATAATCGCTCAAGCGAACCAATATAATATATTCGTAAACTTCGACATGGAAGATTACGGCCATCTCCAACCATCTTTTGACCTGCTCGATGAGTTATCAAGTGAATATAAGGATACTGTCGGTACGGTTATACAAGCTTATTTCCACAACGCGGAAGAGAACATCGAGAAATATAAGGACTATCGCCTGCGCATCGTAAAAGGCGCATACAAAGAACCGGAGCACCTTGCTTACCAAAGCAAAGAAGAAATTGATAGAAATTTCCGTAAAATGATCGAGTATCATTTATTGCATGGCAAGTTCACAAGCATAGCTACACACGACCACCACATTATTGATTATGTCAAAACATTTGTGAAGCAGAATAACATTTCGAAAGATAAATTTGAATTCCAAATGCTGTACGGCTTCAGAAAAGAACTCCAATTGCAATTGGCGAAGGAAGGATACCGGTTCTGCACATATGTGCCATTCGGAAGCGACTGGTATGGCTACTTTATGCGCCGCCTAGCTGAGCGTCCGCAAAACCTTGCATTAGTGGGTAAGCAAGTCTTCAATAAAAAAACCAATACTATTATCGGAGTCGGTGTATCCGCTTTTATTCTAGGGAGAATATCGAAGAAATAGAGCAAATAAATATATAGGTAAGCCGGCTGATCGACTCGACTTTTCGATTAGCCGGCTTTTTTAGCGTAAAAGCTACCGAAGGCCTATAGCGCAAGAAGCTTTAGAAAAGAACTTTCTTTACTCGATTAATCAGTTTGCCCACTGATTGTTTCTTGATAGGTTAAAAGTCTTGTTTGAATTGAAGGAAGAGCGTTAATGTGTATATAAGACTATTAAAATATATGCCGATATAACTATTTTAACTAAATCGTAAATAATTTTAAAAGTCGATAATTGTAAAAAACATAAAGAATAAACTACAAAAAGAGACAAAAACCCTTATTTACTTCAATTATTCAAGGGTGTTATAGTTCAGGTGTCGATAAAAATCGGTTTGCTAGAATGGATTTTTAATAGATAGGAAGGAGGCTATTTTTTATATCTGAATAACTATTTAAAGGGGGAATATTTTTGAAGAAGAAAAAAATAAAAGCAGCATCTATGAGTTTAGCCACTTTATTAACAGCATCTACTTTATTGTCCGGCGGTTCCATTGTAAAAGCTGAGGATGCTAGCATTCCTTCTATTGATTTAGAGCAAGCCTACAAATCAATAGAAAAGCATAATCAAAAATCAATTAAGAAATTGGATGAATACATAGACAGTGACGAAGTGAGAGTAATTGTCGAGTTAGAAGGAGACCCCGCAATCACCTATGCCAATGACAAAGGCGTTATGTACAAGCAGTTATCGGTCGGTGAACAAGACAAGATTCAACAAGGCGTCCTCGATGAACACAATATCTTTTTAAATAACTTAAAGCAAAAGAGGATTTCCCTAAAGAAAGAAAATGCGTTCACGACAGTTTTGAATGGGATCAGCGGGAAAGTAGCATACGGCGATATTAGTAAAATCGAACAGATAGCCGGCGTGAAAAAAGTGACCATTGCGACAGAATATGAACGCCCGAAGGAAAAGCCGGATATGTTGTCCAGTAAAGAGATGGTAGAAGCGCAGCAAACATGGAACACCGGTTATGATGGCAAGGGAACGGTCGTTGGAATTATTGATACAGGCATTGATTATACACATACGGATATGACATTAAGCGCCAATTCCGGACATAAATTGACAGAAAAATCAGTCAATGATAAAGCAAAGGAACAAAATCTATCTGGTAAGTTCTACACAAACAAGATACCATATGGCTATAATTACGCGGACAAGAACGTTGAAATCAAGGACCTTGGACCTGATGCTTCCATGCACGGAATGCATGTGGCCGGGACAGTCGGCGCCAATGGAGACGAAAGCGGCAATGGCATTAAAGGGGTAGCGCCTGAATCGCAATTGTTGGCATTAAAGGTATTCGGCAATGACCCTGCGATGCCTTCCACATTCGGTGATATTTACATTAAAGCGATCGACGATGGCATTAAGCTTGGTGCCGATGTGTTGAATATGAGCTTAGGATCGACGGCCGGATTTGTCGACGATAGCAGCTTGGAGCAAAAGGCTGTAGATAATGCTGTTCAAAATGGCATCGTGATGAGCATCTCTGCCGGCAATGCAGCCCATCTGGGAGATGAGCTGGGTAAACAGCCGCTCGCCACTAATCCTGATACAGGCCTTGTCGGAGCGCCATCCGTCGCGAAAAGCTCGCTTTCGGTAGCGTCGATGGAGAATAACAAAATCGCGCTAGATGAAATGAAAATGACAATCGGCGGCAAAGCATATTCTTTAGGTTATAAAAAGCAATCTTCTCCTATTCCGTTAACGGTATTCGGCAATAAATCACTTGATGTTGTATATGCGGGAGATGGAAGCCCGAGTCAATACGAAGGCAAGAATGTCAAAGGTAAAATTGCTTTCGTTGCACGTGTTGCCAGCGCCCCGAACTATGGTGAAATCCAAAAAGCGGCTGAAGCGGCCGGAGCAGCCGGAATTATCATTAGAGGCTTGCCGGCACATGGCGATTATGTAAGTATGGCGCTGAACGCACCGACTATTCCGCTTGTTACGGTAAGTCAAAGTGATGGTAATATGATTATAGCTGAATTAACGAAGAATGACGGTGCAGCTAAAGTGGCATTCACGGGCAAGCAAGTAACGGTCGCCAATGCGAATGCAGGAAATATGTCGTCGTTCACTTCATGGGGAGTGACGCCAAGCCTTGAACTGAAGCCGGAGATTACAGCGCCGGGAGGACAAATTTATTCGACATTGAATGATGACCAGTATGGGCTTATGAGTGGGACTTCGATGGCGGCGCCGCATGTATCGGGCGGATCTGCGCTTGTTCTGCAAAGAGTGCAGGAAATGTTCCCGGATCTTAGCAACGCAGAGAAATCGAAGCGTGCCAAATTGTTAATGATGAATACAGCCAAACCTGTAGAAGATCCGACAAATGATGGCATTTTCTATTCTCCGCGTCGACAAGGTGCAGGAATTATGCAAATCCACTCCGCTGTTTCAACACCTGTATATGTAGTGGAAAAAGGGACGAATGAAGGAAAAGTGGAGCTGAAAGAAATTGAAGGCAACACTTTCTCATTTACATTAACAGCGACTAACACCAGCGAGGAAGATGTAACATATGAAGTGGATACATCCGTTTTAACAGATGCTGTGACGAATGGCACTCTTGATATGAAAGAGAGAAATATTGCAAAAGCGCGTGTGTCCGTTGATACGAAGAGTTTTACTTTATTCGGCGGGCAATCCAAGGACATCACGGTTCGCGTCAATTTGGATAATGCGGATGCGGAACTTGTGAATGCGATGGCCAATGGATATTTCGTGGAAGGCTTTGTTCAGTTGATTAATAAATCGGATCAAGCATTCCCGAATTTATCTGTTCCGTTTGTAGGTTATAAGGGAGATTGGAATAAGGCCAACATTCTTGATCCGATGGTCTATAATCCGGGATCCTATTTAGAAACATCCTTCATGGTGGACGATAAGGGAGATGCCCTTGGGCAAAACGGCGTATCGGGAGAGTTGGATGAAAACACAATCGCGATTTCACCGAATGGCGATAATCAAAAAGATGCGATTGCGCCAGTCTTAACCTTCCTCCGCAACAGCCAGATTGTGGAATACAGCATAGTGGATGAAACAGGAAAGACATTGCGTACTCTTACAAAAGATAAAGAGCAAAGGAAAAATTTTAAAGCGACAGCCCCTTATGTATATAAACCGAGTTCAACCACTTGGGATGGCTTCATTAAGAGCAAGCGAGCTAAAGACGGCAAGTATTTTTACCAAGTGAAGACACAAGTGGGCTTGGCAGGAAAAGAACCGCAAACGGTAAAAGTTCCAGTAATAGTCGATACAGCTGCCCCTGTATTCGGAAAAACGGCTTTCAGTGCGAAAAACGGTATCCTATCATTCGATGTAAATGACGGATCAGGCAGCGGCCTGCAATTGATTCAAGTGCAAGTTGACGGCAAGGCTGTTAAAACGCTGGATGCTGCCGGGCAGACTAGCTTCAAGATAGATATCGGCAAAGTCTCTGATAAAGCTAAGATTGTAATTTTGGCTTTGGATCATGCTGATAACCTGGCCGGAACTGTCGTGAAAAGCGCTTCCGATGACACCGTTCCGTATATCGTCACCACAGCTCCTGAAGCTTTGGGAGTCTTTAACAGTAAAGAGATTCCGTTAACCGGCTCTGTCAAGGATGCGACAGAATTGGCATACTTAAAAGTGAAGAGCGACAAATTGGTGGGATCAGAAGTGGAAATCCCGACTAAGTTGAATGAACAAACAAAAAATCTTGATTTTAATACGACATTGACGTTCACAGAAGATGGTGTACATGATATATATATCAGCGGTGAAGATATGGTGGGCAATAAAATCGAATTCAGGCGCCAAGTCATCATCGATACAACACCGGCCAAATTAGAAATCACAGGTATTCCTGAAGACGGTATTGTCGGCGCGAAAGAGGCGGATACCGGCAGTGAAGAGCAGCCTGATATTGTACTTCATGCAAAAGTGACGGATAACTTCGATGAAATTCGATTGGTTGTTCAAGGCGATGAATTGTTCAAACAAACTTTTGATGATCCTTATGTAATGCGTGAGTTCTCTAAAGAGTTCGATGTGCCGTTATTCCTGGATGAAGGACAGAATGATGTGGTTTTCGAGGTAACGGATTTAGCGGGACATGTAACGAAACAAGAAGTAGTGCTATATAAAAATGCAGAACCGGAAGTAGCGGAAATCACTTCCTATGACTTCGCTCCTAACGGTGGAGTCACCAGCGACCGCCCGGCTGTTCTAAAAGCGGAAGCGTCAATCCCTGCGAAATGGGAAGCGGTTGTGATTGACCCGTCCGGCAAGAAAATCCCGCTTGCTTCAACAGAAGGGACAATATTTGAAACGACTTTTGTTCCGGATGAAACGAATCCTGCAGGGGAGTATACATTGGAATTCGGAATTGAAGGCGGAGAGAAGAAAACAGTTACATTCCAAGTAGAAGAGGAAAATGATGAAGAAGAATTCGTGTTGATAGACTGGAAAGGGTTGTTTAAATCCATTTTCTCATTCTAAGATTGATTGTTTACAGGAGACCTTGTTTTTGAAAGGTCTCCTTTTCAATGCAGAAGTATGGTATGGGAAAATATTTTGTCTTTTGTATTGACAAGTTTGATTTGATGGTGATAAAATTAAATTTTTTTATTAAATGATTTTTTGTGTTATAATGGTATTGTGTAACTTATATGGAGGTGGATGGTTTGTTTCAAGTTGGCGATAAGGTCGTATATCCAGTGCATGGAGCGGGGGTTATTGAAGCGATAGAAGAGAAAGAAGTCCTCGGAGAGAATAAACAATACTTTATCATAAAGTTATCGATCAATAATTTGCAGATTATGATTCCTGTGGAAAATGCATCTAAATTACATCTTCGATCAGTTGTAGATCAATCTGCCTTAGAAAATGCCATTAATATTTTTCTGAATGGAGAGACAGAATCCGGACTTGCGCTAAAGGAAAGAATCAAATTGAACGAAGGTAAAATCAAATCCGGGAAACTACAAGAAAGTGTTGAGGTTGTCCGGGATTTGACAAGGATAAACGAGGAGAAAGCGTTGAACTCCCAAGAGAAGAACTTGCTGAATAAAGCAAGGGGGATTTTATATAGTGAACTTGTACTTGTGGATGGAATTACAGACAATCAGATGAAAACTTTTTCTTTTTAATGCATTTATAATATGGAACCAAGAGCAAGCCGCTGATTACTATCAGGGGTTTTTGTTTTGGCTGGTCCCCCGTCCGTTTAAAAGGCGGGGGATTATGGTTCACTCGGTGATTTGTTCAATCAATAAATCGCTGGATGTGATGATGCCGTTCGGTTCTTCGACTGTTGTTCCTTTTGCGGTGATAATGATGCACTCTAGCTTTTTATTGTTTTTATGGAATTCTTCAAACAAGTCCTCTGTTTCAAAGACCGTAGCATTTTGATCGACAAAGCGGACATGATAATCTTTCTTCTCATCATATAAATCGAGCAATTTTACTCGTTTTAAGTTTATATTATCCTCATTGAAATAGGCGGATAGGTATTTGACGATTTCTGCCGATGTCAATAACCATCTATACTGTCCTTTCTCGTCATAAATAGGAAACTCGGAATAGCCGTATTTATTAATTACTTTTAACACCTCGGACAGCGGATCTGTTTCGCGGAAGCTATAGACTTTTTTTGTACTGATGGATAACGCCGAGGAAGGCTTTTCAAAGGCATCCGCGATTTTTTCGATTTTTTTCACGATATCTTCATGCGGTTCGGCGATATAATAGCCATCATCGATTTTTTCGTGAACAATAGCATTCCGTAACTTTGCAAATTGGCAAAGGTCCGCTTCGTAGTAACGGATAACTCCATGCTTCTTACCTTGTCGGACTAAATCTGTGAATTTATCGCTTTTGGCATTCGTAACATTTTCTTTCAAAGCTTTATGTATACGGTTGAAAGCTGTTTCAAATCGCTCGGATAAACTTCTGTCGGTTGTTGTGCTCATACTTCATCTTCCCTTCATTGAATCTTCTCTTTTATTCCCGCTTGAGCGGATTTGTAACCTTCCTCTCGTTTTATGTCGATACTTGTAACAATAAAACAAAGGATTGAGGATGCATGAAGAGATTATAAAAGGCGGAGTTTCCTTGTTCTGCAGCAAGGAAACTCTGCCTTTTATGCGGTTGGCGATAGAACAATCAGATAAATAATAATAAGCTGACTGCCATAACTGCCATGCCGGCTACCACCCCGTAAATGGAATAATGGCCTTCATCATATTTTTTTGCAGAAGGCAATAGTTCATCCAGCGAGATAAAGACCATAATACCTGCTACAGCTGCGAAAATGAAGCCGAACATCGTATCCGTCAAGAACGGCATCAAGATTAAAAAGGCGACTATAGCTCCGACCGGTTCGGCAAGACCTGATAGGAATGACAAGCGAAAAGCTTTCTTCTTATCACCGGTCGCGAAATAAATCGGGACCGCAACAGCAATGCCTTCTGGAATATTATGAATGGCAATGGCCGCAGCGATGGCTATACCGAGTTCCGGGTCTTGAAGGGCAGTGGTGAATGTAGCGATCCCTTCCGGGAAATTATGGATTCCGATAGCAAGGGCGGTAAAGACACCCATCTTCATTAGGTCTTCTTTATGAATTTCGTTTGCAGGCTTATTCATATCCTCAACCTTTTTCAATTCATGGGGATTCCCTTGTTTCGGGATGAATTTATCGATGGCGGCAATGACAATGATTCCGCTGAAGAAAGCGATAACAGTCAGCCAACTTCCTAGCGTTTCCCCTTTTGCGGCAATCAAGGCATCCTGCGCCTTGACGAAAATCTCTACGAAAGAGACATAAATCATGACCCCTGCCGAGAAGCCGAGGGAAATCGCCAGAAACCGTTTATTGGTTGTCTTGGTGAAAAAAGCGATCAGGCTGCCTATTCCAGTTGCGAGTCCAGCCATCAATGTTAATCCAAAAGCAATTATTACATCTTGTGTCATATAAGTTGAATCTCCTTCAATTTTTGAAAAGTATGTATGTCTTTATTTCTATTATGCCATCTTTTATTCGAGGACTGAAATGAAAATATATGTTCAAATAAGAATTGCAATTTTATAGGAATCGCAAGTGGATGCACATTGCGATTCCTTGGTTTTAGGCCTTTTGGTTATATCACTATTTTTCTTGAGAAATAATGGTTTAATGGGTAAAATAACCTCAATTTCTTTATTTGACCATATATCTTGAGGGATGATAAGCTGTGTTTTGAAACGAAAATATTCGATAGGAGGAGAAATGTCTATGCCATCTGCAAAGCAAAAAGAGATTCACTTGGCTAATCGTCCCAAAGGGATGCCTTCCGCCAGTGATTTTAATTTTATAACAAGCGATATCCCCGTTCCGGAAGAAGGCCAGGTTCTATTGCGGACGCTTTATTTGTCTGTTGATCCTTATATGCGCGGGAGAATGCAGGATGCCAAATCTTATATCGCGCCCTTTGAACTGAACAAGGTCATCGTCGGAGGAGGGATTGCTGAAGTTGCGGAATCGAGATCGGCCTCCTTTAAGAAGGGGGATGTGGTGGTCGGCACTCTTAGCTGGTCCGAATATTCCGTTGTAGGACAGAATGAAATCCGGAAAATAGATCCGACCACAGCGCCTGTCACTACACATTTAGGCATCCTCGGCATGACAGGCTTAACTGCTTATTTTGGTTTGCTTGATATAGGAAAGCCGCAGGACGGTGAAACAGTGGTGGTTTCCGGAGCTGCCGGAGCTGTCGGGTCAGCGGTTGGCCAAATCGCTAAACTTAAAGGCGCCAAAGTCGTAGGCATTGCAGGATCGCAAGAGAAAATAGACTATTTACTAAATGAGCTGGGCTTCGATGCAGCTGTAAATTATAAAAAAGAAACCTTTAAAGAAGATTTAAGAAAAGCGGTGCCTGAGGGTGTCGACATTTATTTTGATAATGTCGGTGGAGGAGTTACTGACGCTGTTTTTGCTCTTCTTAATAAGAACGCCCGCATTCCGTTATGCGGTGCTATTTCTTCTTATAATGCAGAAGGGAAAGATGTGGGGCCGCGCCTTCAGTCTGTCATGATTAAGACAAGTGCGCTTATGAAAGGATTTACAGTTGGCGATTATTCTGCTCATTATAAGGACGCAACCATTGATTTAGGTAAATGGCTGGAGCAAGGCAAGTTGAAATATGAAGAAACAATTGTAGAAGGATTCGATCGCATACCGGAAGCTTTCCTCGGGTTATTTAAGGGGGACAACCTAGGTAAGCAGCTTGTTAAAGTGGCCGATCCGAAATATGTGGAATTATAATACATTTCATTGGACCATGGCTCTGCTGTAATAAGGCGATTTTCCGCCGTTATTTATTTTATGCAAGGGAGAGACCGATTTATGAAGAAGCCGGACCCGAATGAGTACAATTCGTATTATGAAGAGTATATCGCGCTTGTACCTCAAGGCGATATAGCAGAAGAGTTGAAAAGACAAGGAAAAGCTACCCAATCTTTGCTTCAAAAGATAACAGAACAGCAAGGGGCATTTCGATATGGGGAGGATAAATGGTGCCTTAAGCAGGTCCTGGGGCATATGGCTGATACCGAGCGGATTATGGCATTTCGCCTGTTGTCGATAGCGCGCGGGGAAAAAGCGATGCTGCCCGGATTCGATGAAAATGCATATGTGGATGAAGCAGATTTCCACTTGCTGACGATGGAGGAACTGCTCGCCAACCTTTCCGCTGTCCGGGAATCGACCATTCAATTAATAAGGGGATTAAAGGAAGATGTGTGGGAATGGAGAGGGTTTGCCAATCAAGATCCTGTATCCGTACGAGCTCTTGTTTGGATTATTGCGGGACATGAACTTCATCATAGGCAGGTGATACAGGAACGATATTTGAACTCAAACAAATTCCCTTCACAATGATTGTAGGCAGCCGATAAAAGCCGGACGTGTCGAAAATTGTATAACGAAAAAATTGAAATATCCATCTTTAGTATCTATAAAAATATTCGGAAAATTGTTAAAATTTC
The DNA here is from genome assembly GCA_051874035.1 of Bacillus sp. (in: firmicutes). GTDB lineage: Bacteria > Bacillota > Bacilli > Bacillales > DSM-1321 > Bacillus_AD. The sequence goes on along the minus strand of JBJEFM010000076.1, from coordinate 22,496 downwards.
CCCAACAGCCAGATTCAACTTTTGCAGGCTCTGTCACTGTTCTTCGAAGTGTGGGATATTCAGCCCTTTTAAGTAAGGAACTGTTTTCTCCGTGAACTCCTAACAACTGGTTAGAGAGGTCAACATCAGAACAATGGCAGAGCCTTTTTAAAAACCTGCAAGGAGGAATGAGAATGGAGTATAACGTGCATTTATTTCCACATCAGGTAGACGAATTAGTCGAGTTGAAAGCGGAGGTGCCGGCAGGAGTAGAGCTGGTGCAGGCACCGGCAGTCTGGGACAGAACGATGGGCAAAGGGATCAAGGTGGCGGTTCTGGATACTGGATGTGATGTGTCACATCCAGAATTACGGAACAGGATTATTGGCGGACGGAATTTCACAAAAGATGATAAAGGGAATCGTGAAGTGTTCAAGGATTATAATGGGCACGGTACGCATGTGGCTGGAACAATCGCGGCTGAAAGGAATGATTCAGGTGTGGCGGGAGTTGCACCTGAAGCGGATTTACTCATTGTAAAGGTTTTGGACAGGAACGGCTCAGGGACGTATGAGGGAATCATCCAAGGCATTCAATATGCGATTGAACAGAAGGTCGATATCATCTCTATGAGCCTCGGTGGACCTACTGATCTGCCTGCTCTCCATGAAGTCATCAAGCAAGCGGTGGCGGAAGGGATTCTAGTGGTATGCGCAGCCGGAAACGAAGGGGACGGGGATGATGGAACAGATGAACTCGGATACCCCGGTTGTTATAATGAAGTGATTAGTGTTGGGGCTGTCGACTTGGAGAGGAGGTCATCTCATTTTACAAACTCCCATAATGAAGTGGACCTGGTGGCGCCCGGGGAAAAAATTATCAGTACGTATCTTGATGGAAAATATGCAAGCTTAAGTGGAACGTCAATGGCTACGCCGCATGTATCGGGAGCTTTGGCGCTGATTAAGAAGATAGCCAATGAACGCTTCGGCAGGCAATTGACAGAGTCCGAATTATATGCGCAACTGATCAAGCAGACAGTGCCTCTTGAATATTCGCCTAAATTTGTCGGAAATGGTTTCTTATATTTAACAGCGGACCGTTTGTTGGAAGAAAAATGGAATGAAGTGAGGAATGTACTCCATGTATAAAGGAATCTGGATATTTCCGGGTGTATCGTTGAAGGCCCGCGAGACCGGTTTTTGAATGTATAAAGACCGACGCAATGAATCAAGCAGCGGCTTTTTGCCGCGGGTGGTAGTTTCCTTGTATATCCCTGGATGAAGGGAGGAGGTGACTGGCCTTATGCTATTCCTGCGTTCGATTTTAGAAAGCTCGTTGACGATTTTCTTTACTACTTTTGCTAGTGCGATCGCCTTGCGAATTGCAAATGCAAAGCCGAAAAAAAGAAACACCACCCAGCGCCGACGCAAACGGAAAGGTGGTTGAAAGATTCCAATGCTACATGGAATGGCCAAGGAGCCTGTAAGTTCCTTGGCTTTTTATCTATACCTTATATTAAACACTTATCCTGATTTTTTCAAGTTTTATCAGTTTATGTTTTGCAGTTTTGATAAAAAGTACAGCAGTTCCATTTCCGATTCCGGATATGCATCCACATTCTCCAGTGCAATTCCTTTTAAAATATCCATTACACTCTTGTGCGCCCGTCTAATAATGTGTATAAATAAAGTATCTATACTTATGAGAGAGCTGATGGAGATTGGATTCTGATAAAAGAAGAAAAGTAATCGAAGCGGCAAAGCTCTACTATCTTATGGATTGCAGCCAGCAGGAGATTGCCAATAAACTGAAGATTTCCAGACCTACCGTTTCACGATTGCTGCAACAGGCGAAAGAAGAGGGAATTGTGGAAATCCGGATTAATGATCCTTCCGAAGATTGCGGGAATTATGAAAAGGAATTGGAAGAAAAGTTTGGGTTGAAAAAGGCGATTGTTTCGTATGTGCCGATGTATGAAGACACATTGATTAAAACAGCGCTAGGAAAGAAAGCAGCTTCCTATTTGTCCGATATTGTAAAAGATGGCGATATAATTGGCACGGTATGGGGGACAACCATTTATCAGGTGGCCACATATCTGGAACATAAATCACTTAAAGATGTGGCCGTTGTACAATTGAAAGGCGGCGTCAGCCATTCGAAGAAACAGACGTACGCTTCGGAGACTTTGCATCTGTTTGAAAAAGCATTTGATGCAACTGTATATCAACTGCCTCTTCCGGCGATTGTCGACCATGTGGTTGTAAAGCAGGCAATTGAAGCGGACCGCCATGTGGCAAGGTTATTAAATATGGGAAAACAAGCGAATATCGCATTGTTTACTGTCGGCACGCCAAGAACGGATTCGCTTTTATTCCAATTAGGATATTTTAACGAGGAAGAAGAGGCGGTCATTTCTGAGCATGCGGTAGGCGATATTTCCTCGCGCTTCTTCGATAAGGACGGAAATATTTGCGATGAAGCGCTGAACGCGAGAACAATCGGTATTGAATTGGACGAACTGAAGAAGAAAGAACAATCGATTCTTGTAGCCGGCGGGCTAAAAAAAGTAGATGGAATATGGGGTGCGTTGAAGGCTAAATATGCGAATGTTCTGATCACGGACAGTTGTACAGCGAAATTGCTTCTTGATAAAGAAGATTAAAACACTGCGGGCAAATGCTCGCAGTGTTTTTTTTGTGGAGAAAGAGTTTTATATATTGAACGTATGTTAACTATTGTTTGTTGATTTGTTCGTTATTTAGGTTGGCTTTTATGCTGTTTTTTTGTGATCTAGATTTAATATATGCTTTTAGTTGGAAATTAAAACAATCTTTTTTACAAAAGTAATATTTATCATTTACAAATGTTCAATATGTTGATATATTTCTTAGTGTAAGGAGCTAAGGGATTGAGAAATAGGTATGTTTATCCTGCCTAATGGCCTTCTTATAATGAAAGTTGTTCAGAAAGGTTGCGTTTCGGGGTTATTTGAGAGTGTGTAACCGGTTATACTTCGATTTGTTATCGCTTTCAAAGAAGTGGGAGAATGTTTTAACTTCATGCGACGAGCGGGAATAGGGGGAGACATATGAATGTTGTATTTGTAGTTGCGGGGTTGCTGTTCGTATTAATGGTAGGCTATTTGTTCAGTTATAATCGTAAAGGCATTAAGCTTCGCCCAATTATCATAATGTTGCTCACACAATTGGTGCTAAGCTTCCTGATTCTTAACACAGGCATTGGCGAGAAAGTCATCCGGGCCATCGCCAGTTTATTCAATCAGTTGATGGCATATGGTATTGAAGGGGTTAATTTCGTATTCGGCGGGATGGAAAACGAACCGGGAGCGGTATTCTTCTTGAATGTTCTGCTGCCGATCATTTTCATCTCCATCTTGATTGGTATTCTTAATTTCATTAAAGTATTGCCTTTCTTGATTAAGTACATAGGATTAGGGATGAGCAAACTTAATGGAATGGGCAAGTTGGAAAATTATGTTGCTGTTTCCGCTGCTTTGTTTGGGCAATCTGAAGTATTCTTGACGATGAAAGAGCAGCTTGGAAAAGTTTCTAAGCAACGCTTATATACATTATGTACATCTGCCATGAGCGCAGTGAGTGTCGCGATTGTCGGTGCGTATATGACGATGCTCGATCCTAAGTATGTGGTAGTTGGCATATTGATCAATATTTTCTCGGCATTGATTGTCGCGAATCTGATTAATCCGTATGAATTGCAGCCGGAAGAAGACTATACTGCGGCAAGTGAAAGAAATGGAACAGAGAAAGAATCCTTCTTCCAGATGATCAGTGAATCCATTATGGATGGATTTAAGGTAGCGATTATAGTCGGTGCGATGCTGATTGGATTTATTGCCTTAATGGCAATGGTCAATCATGGTTTTGAGCTTGTGTTCAACATATCTTTCCAAGAAATTCTTGGATATGCGTTCGCTCCGATTGCTTTCATTATGGGTATTCCATGGGATGAAGCAATCAAAGCGGGGGGCATTATGGCAACGAAGCTTGTAACGAATGAATTTGTCGCGATGCTAAGCTTCCAAGGCGTAGCGGATGCTTTCTCAGAGAAAACAACGGCTATTGTATCTGTATTCTTAATCAGCTTTGCAAACTTCAGTTCAATTGGAATTATTACGGGGGCTGTTAAAGCATTACATGATGCGAAAGGTTCTGAAGTGGCTTCCTTTGGATTGAGATTATTACTTGGATCGACTTTAGCATCCATATTATCCGCAACAATAGTCGGATTATTTATTTGACCGCAACATACTTATATAAATAGATAGGGGATGGCACAGAATGAGAATGGTAGATTTAATTGAGAAGAAACGAGATGGCGGCGAGCTTACGAAAGAAGAGATTACGTTTCTTATTAATGGTTATACAGATGGTTCTATTCCGGATTATCAAATGTCATCATTTTTAATGTCTGTATTCTTTAATGGAATGACGCCTGCCGAAACAGCGAATATGACAATGGCTATGGTCAATTCAGGGGATGTCATTGACCTTTCTGCCATTAAAGGGATTAAAGTGGACAAGCATAGTACAGGCGGTGTAGGCGATACAACGACAATCGTGCTTGCTCCTTTAGTGGCGGCTGTCGGCGTTCCTGTCGCCAAACTATCGGGCCGCGGCCTGGGTCATACTGGCGGAACGGTTGATAAATTCGAATCGATTGCCGGTTTCCAAGCGGAAATCAATAATGAGCAGTTTATTAAACAAGTTAATGAGGTAAATATCGCTGTAACCGGACCAACCGGCAATTTGACGCCAGCCGATAAGAAAATCTATGGTTTGCGTGACGTAACAGCTACCGTTAATTCAATTCCATTAATGGCAAGCTCTATTATGAGCAAGAAAATCGCTTCCGGATCAGATGCCATTGTACTGGATGTTAAAATGGGCGCAGGGGCATTCATGAAAGATTTGGAAACGGCGAAAGAATTAGCGGAAGCGATGGTTTCAATCGGAAATAATGTCGGCCGCAACACAATGGCAGTCATTTCTGATATGGACCAGCCGCTGGGATATGCAATCGGCAATGCTTTTGAAGTGAAGGAAGCGATTGATACCCTGCGCGGAGAAGGTCCAGCCGACTTGGAAGAGCTTTGTTTGACTCTTGGCAGTAAAATGGTCGTTCTTGCTAAACATGCCGACACAGTTGAAGAAGCGCGTGAAATGCTGAAAGAAGTCATCCGCAATGGGAAAGCGCTGGAAACATTTAAGCTTTTTGTTGAAGCACAAGGCGGAGATGCATCCGTTATTGAAGAGCCGTCGAAACTTCCGCAAGCGAAATATCAGATTGAAGTAAAAGCAAAAGAAGATGGCTATGTAGCTGGAATCGAAGCGGATAGTATCGGAACAGCAGCTATGATTCTTGGAGCAGGACGCGCAACGAAAGAATCAACAGTTGATTTAGCGGTAGGCTTAATGCTGCACAAGAAGATAAGCGATGAATTGAAAAAAGGCGATACAATCGTTACAATCCATAGTAATCGTGAAAATGTACAAGATGTAATGGACAAAATCTATGCATCTTATAAAATATCAAAAACTAAGGTAGCGAAACCTACTTTAGTTCATGCAGAAATTCATTAATAAATGGTTGGAGGAATTGAATATGACAAACATTGCTAGCATTATTGACCACACTTTACTAAAGGCGGATGCAAGAAAAGAGGCAATCATCGCCTTGGCTGAAGAAGCAAAACAATATAAATTTGCATCTGTGTGTGTGAACCCGACAAATGTGAAGCTTGCTGCAGAAATTCTAAAAGATACACCTGAAGTGAAGGTATGCACAGTAATCGGCTTCCCTCTAGGCGCTTCTACTCCGGAAGTAAAAGCGTTTGAAACAACCAATGCTATTGAAAATGGAGCGGATGAAGTGGATATGGTCATCAATATCGCAGCTCTTAAAGATGGAGACAATGAGCTTGTGGAACGGGACATCCGTGCTGTAGTAGAAGCGGCTAAAGGAAAAGCATTGACAAAAGTAATCATTGAAACGTGCTTATTAACAGATGAAGAGAAAGTGCGCGCGTGCGAGCTTTCTGTAAAAGCGGGAGCCGACTTTGTAAAAACATCTACAGGTTTCTCCACTGGCGGAGCGACTGCTGCAGATATCGCATTAATGCGTAAAACAGTAGGACCAAAAATCGGTGTGAAAGCATCAGGAGGCGTTCGCAGCATGGAAGATGCGAATGCAATGATCGAAGCTGGAGCAACACGAATCGGCGCAAGCTGTGGTGTTCAACTAGCCCAAGGACAGGAATCTACTTCGGATTATTAATCTATAAGAATGAAAAGCAGTGCCGGCTTAGTCGGTACTGCTTTTTTTGTGGGAAAGAAGCCGTTTGTTACTCTATTTCATCAATAGTTATTAGTTATTTTTTCAATATCCACTTTTCTGAAGGTATTCTTTCGCTAATTGCAGTGACAGGTAACAAGCAGAATTTGAAAAGGAAGGAAATAGTCTGTTTGATGTTTGGATACGACAAGGAAGGATAAATGAATAACAAGCATATTTCGAAAGGGGATCAAAAACAAGTGAATGTAATAGTAATCGGTGCAAATGGCCAAATTGGCCAGGAAGTAGTCAAACAGTTAAAAGAAAAAGGGAAGTTCAATGTAAAGGCAGCTATTCGCAAAGAAGTCCAAAAGGAAAATTTAAATCATTTGGATATAGAAACAGTCATGCTGAATCTGGAGTCATCGGTCGATGAATTGGCCTCCGCTATAGCAGGGAATGATATCGTAGTCTTTACTGCCGGCTCAGGAGGAAGTACAGGTTATGATAAAACATTGCTGATTGATTTGGATGGGGCAATTAAAGCGATTGAAGCGGCAGAGCAAAGTGGTGTTAAACAATTTATCATGGTTTCCGCCTATGGCGCCGATAAACGAGAAACATGGGCGGATTCGATTAAACCTTATTATGTGGCGAAGTATTATGCGGACAAAGCATTGTTGAACAGTTCATTGGCATATACCATTCTTCATCCTACAGCTTTATCCAACAGCAAAGGGACAGGAAAGGTATCCCTGCATGAATCATCGAAGGAAATTCCACGCCAAGATGTGGCATGTGTCATCGCCGAAGTGGCGGGAAATGAAAAAGCATATCGCAAGTCCCTTAATTTATTTGCCGGGGAGACAGCCATCTGTGATATCGAAAAAGAATTATAGATTGTATGGGGAAAGAACGGCACTTCTTAATTATCAAAGAGATAATTGAAGTGCTGTTTTTTCTTTTTTAATATAATAAATTTTCGTGTGATTCCTCTCGGGAAAAACAGAGATAAACAGACAATATTGTCAATAAAAGAATTATCAAGAAAAAAATTCTTGAAAAAACAGAAAAACAGCTATATATTTGATAATGATAATCGTTATCATTTATTGAACTTGGAATTTCACTTAGAAGACTGGAACCGATATGTAAATTTGAGAAGATAGAATGTCTATTTCAAAAATACCTATAGAGAAAAAGAGGTGGATGGAGAGTTTTAGTAGAGGGAATTCATGAGTGAGATTGGAGGTTCACGAGGATAGCGGCGATCGGAAAATCATTAATCAAAAGGAGCTACATAAGATGACAGTAAAGAACAAATTATTCATGCTGGGAATGGCGACAGTATTCAGTTTAGGACTTGCAGGGTGCGGTGATACAGAGAAAGCAAACAATGACTCCAAGGAGGCAAGTGCCGAGAAAGAAGAGGCAGCAACAGAAGAAACGAAAGAAGCAGCAGAAACGCAAATGATTACATACTTAGGCGAAGAATATACAATACCGAAAAAGATCAATAATATAGCGACAGCCAGCCTGGAAGCGATGGAGGATGCTGCGGTTCTAGGCGTTAAACCGGTCGGGGCAATTACAGTCGCCGGAGAACTGCCGGCATATTTAGCGAAAGATTTGGCCGGGGCGGAATCAATCGGCGAGAAAATGCAGCCAAACTATGAAACACTTTTACAATTAAAACCAGACGTAATTTTAGGAACTTCTAAATACCAACCGGACGTAGCGGAAAAGTTAAACAAAGTAGCGACAATGGTGCCTGTTTCTCATATTTCGACGAATTGGGCAGACAATCTGCGTTTAATGGGAGAGCTTACCGGCAAAGATGCGGAAGCGGAAAAAATCATCAGCGACTATAATGCAGATGCTGAGAAAACGAAAGAAGAGCTGGCCGATACCATCAAAAACAAAAAAATGGTTGTTCTGCGAATCCGCAGCGGAAATATGATGGTTTATCCGGAATCTGTATATTTAAATCCAGTCATTTATCAAGACTTGGGAGCAACGGTGCCTGAAGAAATCAAAGCGGCAAAAGCGCAGGAAGAAATCTCTTTAGAGAAATTGGCGCAGATGAATCCGGATTACATTTTCCTGCAATTCGAATCCAGCGAGAATAAAGATAATCCTAAAGCGTTGGAAGAGCTGCAAAACAATCCGATTTGGAAAAGCACTACAGCGGCAAAAGAGGACCATGTATTTGTCAATGCAGTAGATCCACTTGCGCAAGGCGGGACAGCTTGGAGTAAAACAGCATTCTTGAAAGCAATAAAAGAAAATATCGCTAAATAAAGATGTTTGAAATGAGAAGAACAAATTATGCACCTTTGGTGATTTTAGGAGCAGCGCCTGTCTTTGTCGTACTTACTATTTTATTATCCATCTTATATGGTGCTAAACAAATTGATTATTTGACGGTTTGGCAAGCAATTTTCCATTTTGACGCCGGTAATGTCGATCATAACATCATCATGGCTTCCCGGTTACCTAGGGTGCTCGCGGCATTGCTGGTAGGGGCATTTCTCGCAATATCAGGCGCGCTTATGCAGGGGATGACAAGGAATTACCTTGCATCTCCTTCCATTATGGGAGTGACGGATGGCTCGGCTTTTGTCATTACTATTTGCATGGTTTTCCTGCCGAATCTATCATCATTTCAAATGATCATCTATTCAATGCTCGGATCGGCATTAGGAGCGGGACTTGTTTTCGGCTTTGGTTCCTTGTTGCGGAATGGACTGTCGCCTGTCAGATTGGCGATCATCGGTACGGTAATCGGCACGTTTTTGAGCAGTCTTTCAAGCGCGATTGCTTCTTACTTTCAAGTGTCGCAAAATGTGAGTTTTTGGTACAATGCGAAAATTGACCAGGTCGATCCTACTCTTTTGAAGCTTGCGGTTCCTTTCGGTTTATTAGGATTGATGCTCGCGCTTCTGCTGGCTAAGTCGATTACGATTCTATCATTGGGAGAAGATATTTCAATCGGCTTGGGCCAGCGGACTAAATGGGTGAAAGCGATGAGCATCCTTTCGGTTGTTTGTTTGACGGGTACAGCAGTGGCATTGGTCGGGAAGATTGGTTTTGTAGGATTGATCATCCCTCATATCACGAGGTTTCTGATAGGAGTGGATTATCGTTGGATCATTCCGTGCGCAGGGGTTATTGGCGGCCTTTTCCTTGCTTGGAGCGACATCATTAGCCGCTTTATCAATTATCCGTTTGAAACACCGATTGGCGTAGTCACCTCACTGATTGGTGTTCCGTTCTTCCTTTATTTGATTCGGACGAGAGGAGGGCAAAGGCATGCATAAACAGAATATGCAGCGTTATGCAATGACTCTTCTTGTATTAGGCGCTCTCATTGTGATTGCCATCTATGTCAGCTTGACGAACGGTACGTTTGATTTAACGGTGAAAGATGTATTAAGGACGCTTCTTCGGATTAATCCTCTTCCTGAGCAAGATTTAGTCATTTTTGATTTCAGGCTGCCGCGCATCGTCATTGCCGGATTGGTCGGTCTGGGGCTTGGAGTCGCAGGGGCAGTCATTCAAGGGGTGACGCGTAATGGATTGGCGGATCCTGGTATTCTCGGCATTAATGCAGGAGCGGGTGCTGCGATTGTCCTCTTCATGTTCTTCTTTCAAGACCACATAACAGATGTGAGCTGGCTTTCTATCATGATGCTCCCATTGTTCGGGTTAATCGGGGGGATGGGGTCGGCCTTGCTGATTTATTTGTTCGCCTGGAAAAATGGAACATTGGACATGGAGAGGCTAATATTGACGGGAATCGCAATCGGGACCGGATTCGGCGCTCTTTCACTATATATTTCTTTAAAAATGAAAGCTTCCGATTTTGAAATGGCGACAGTATGGATTTCCGGCAGCATATATAATGCAAATTGGCTGTACGTCATTTCCATGCTGCCATGGCTTGTGATCCTGCTGCCGCTTATTAAGAAAAAGGCCTATTTGCTCGATTTATTCCAATTGGAAGAATCCAATATCAAGAGTTTGGGAGTTCCGGTGGAAAAGGAGAAGACATTGTTATTATTAAGCAGTGTCGGATTGGTCAGCGCTTGCGTATCCGTATCGGGAAGCATCGGTTTTATAGGTTTGATGGCCCCCCATATAGCCAAACGCCTTGTTGGCATCCACCATAATCATGTCATTCCTGTTTGCGGAGCGGTCGGGATGCTGCTTGTGATTGTATCCGATTTTATCGCCAAAAATATTTTTGCTCCGGCCGAGATTCCAGTCGGAATTATCATTTCTCTTATCGGAGTTCCTTATTTCCTTTATTTATTGGTGAAGACAAAAGCATAAGAGGAGGCTGATGAAATTGAGTATTTTGCGTACGGAACAACTAGAAACAAGTTATGAGTCATTTACCGTGTTCCGTGATTTGAATGTCCAGTTGAAGGAAGGAAAAATCACGACGATTATTGGACCGAATGGCTGCGGAAAGTCGACATTATTAAAAACACTGGGGCGTATTCTAAAGCAGAAGAAAGGGAAAGTATTCCTGCAGGATCAAGATGTACATAGCATTTCTACCAAACAAATCGCTAAACAGTTGGCCATATTATCCCAAAATCCCGTAGCGCCGCCCCAATTGAAGGTAGAAGAGCTTATTTCTTATGGAAGATACCCGCATCGCAACAATGTGAATAAATTGACGGCTGCCGATCAAGAAGTGATTGAATGGGCGATGGAATTGACAAAAACAATCGATTTCCGCCATCGGGAGCTTTCGCAGCTTTCGGGAGGGCAACGGCAAAAGGTATGGCTGGCGATGGCTTTAGCACAGGAAACGGGCATTTTACTATTGGACGAGCCGACCACTTATTTGGATATGGCCCACCAGTTGGAAGTCCTGCAGATTGTGGAGCGATTGAATAAAGAGCATGGCTGCACGATTGTGATGGTATTGCATGATATTAACCATGCGGCACGGTTCTCTGATGAAATCATAGCGATGAAAGGCGGTGAAATCATCAAGGCCGGAACACCTGGAGATATATTGACGAAAGAGGTATTGAAACAGGTTTTTGAAATCGATGCCCGTGTCATGATTGATCCGTCCAACGGGGCGCCTGTCTGTTTCGGCTATGATAGTGTGTCAGTCCAAGAAGAAAGGGTTTATGCCAATGCTTGAAGGAATAAATGGACGTATTGCGTCAAAAGCAGCAATCATTGCAGGAACGGAAGAGTTTTTATTTTATCCGCAAAGGGCAGAGCTTCCGTATCGGATTATGATTGCGACTCCTAAGCAGCCTGCCCCGCCTGAAGGATATCCTGTCATTTATGTATTGGATGCCAACGCGTTTTTCCAAACGTTCCAGGAAACGATCAGAGTTCAATCCGGACGGGCGGAAAAAACAGGTGTAATTCCTGCTGTCATTGTAGGGATAGGATATCCTTCCCAAGAAAATTTCGTGACTGATCGTCGTTTTTATGATTTTACACCGCCGGCTGATTCTGTAACCTTACCGGTGAGGCCGCGTGGTGGTGAGTGGCCGAGAAATGGCGGCGCCGATTTGTTCTTGGATTTTATTGAAGCAGAACTAAAGCCATATGTTGAAAAACATTTCTCTATCGATAAGAATCGGCAAACATTGTTCGGACATTCGTTAGGTGGATTATTCGCTTTGTATACGCTATTTACGAGAACGGCAGCTTTTCAGAATTATATTGCTGGGAGTCCTTCTATTTGGTGGAATAATCAAGCTATTTTAGCGGAAGAAGAAGCGTTTACCGCGAAGCTTGGACAATTGGATGCATATCCGAAGGTATTGTTAGCGGTTGGATCATTGGAGAAAGATTATATGGTCAGCGATGCCGAAGAGTTGTTCCAACGTCTGCTCCGAGTATGCGGGGAGCGCCTGCCTCTCGAATTCATAAAAGCAGAAGGGGAAAATCATATTTCGGTGGTGCCGACAATTTTAAGTAGAGCATTGCGATTTATCAATGAGCAGTAAAAAAGGAAAGTATATATTCTTTTGCGGAGGAATATAGACTTTCTTTTTTTAATTGGCACATTTGTAATAACAATTATAATAGAATTGATTGTATATTATTGTAAAAATGGTATAATCAATACAATTATACAAATCTTCTATTTTTAACCTATTTTGGAATATACCTCTATAGGTGCTATCGTTAAAATCTCTTAGCATGTATCCTCATGAAATACAAGAAGTAGCAAGCCCCCTTTCTATGGGGTGCATAGCTTGAAGAAACCTTTCTCTATGGAAGAAGCCCGGCTGCGGCTTGTTTGCTTTACATAAAGACCCTTTTCTGAACATATATCATTTTTATTTTCGAATTTCTCCATATGCAAACCGCGAAGTTTCGACAACATCTCTTATTTTTCCGCTATATGCGCCTTTGGATGATGTAGTGAAATAATTCTTTCTGTCTAATTATATTATATTCATATAATAAATGGATAATAGCATTACTTTTTCTTTTTTTATAATGTAGTTTGGTGCGGATGGTTTGGGAAGTGATTTCTTGTTCCATTTATTCTTTACTCACTTGTTCTATTTTTAATAGCGAACATATGCAGACCTTTAGTGGAGGAGTTGAATTCGATGCAGCAATATAAGGAAGATTTGTCCGTAGCTAAATATTTATTCCATCAAGGAAGGAACTTTGAGAGCCATAATTATTTAGGCGCCCATCATATACAGCGGGGGGATGGGGCGGGCTTCGTTTTCAGAGTATGGGCGCCCAATGCCGCTTCCGTATCTGTTGTTGGCGATTTCAACCAGTGGGATGCAAAAATGCACCCGATGGAGAAAGAAACAGAGCAGGGAGTCTGGGAGCTTTATATTGTGGGAGTGGCAGAGTTCGCATTATATAAATATGCCATTACCGCAAAGGATGGACGTGTTCTACTGAAATCGGACCCTTACGCGGTCTATAGTGAGACAAAAGAACATACGGCTTCTTATACATATAGTTTTGAAGAAAAGTTTACATGGACAGACGAAGATTGGCATACATATAAGAGCAAACTCAATGTGTATGAAAGCCCGATGAATATATATGAAGTTCATTTGGGCTCTTGGAGGAAGACAAAAGACGGCGAGTATTTGGATTATCGTACAATAGCCGATCAACTGGTCCCGTATGTGAAAAGCTTGGGGTATACCCACCTGGAGCTGCTGCCTTTGGCGGAGCATCCATTTGACGGGTCCTGGGGCTATCAAATCTGCGGCTATTATAGTGTTACATCAAGATATGGGAAACCGGAAGACTTTATGTATTTTGTCAATACAGCGCACGAACATGGGATAGGGGTGATCCTGGATTGGGTGCCGGGCCATTTTCCGAAGGATGCCCATGGCTTATATGAATTTGATGGGCAGCCGTTATATGAATATCAGGATGTCAGGAAACAGGAACACAAAGAATGGGGGACGAGGATTTTTGACTTCGGCAGAAATGAAATCCGCTCTTTTCTGATTTCCAACGCGATATTTTGGATGGAAAGATATCATATTGATTGCATCAGGGTAGATGCGGTAGCTTCTATGTTGTACTTGAACTATAACAGGCAGGACGGCGAGTGGAATCCTAATGAGCACGGCGGCGTGGAGAATTTGGAAGCTGTGGAATTTCTGAAATTGTTGAATCGTAAGGTCCTGACGAAATTCCCGCATAATCTGATGATCGCGGAAGAATCAACCGCTTGGCGGGGAGTGACGATGCCGCCGGAACATGGGGGGCTGGGCTTTAATTTCAAATGGAATATGGGTTGGATGAATGATGCATTATCCTACATTGATGTCGACCCGATCAGGAGACAATATCATCACAGTAAGCTCACGTTTCCGCTGATGTATGCCTACAATGAGAATTTTGTTCTACCGATTTCCCATGATGAAGTCGTGCATGGCAAGCGTTCACTATTGGATAAAATGCCAGGGGAATATGAAGATAAATTTGCAGGGGTGCGCAGTTTCATTCTTTATATGCTTTGCCATCCGGGGAAAAAACTTTTGTTCATGGGGGCTGAAATCGGCCAGTTCATCGAATGGGATTATCGGCATGAATTGGAATGGTTCTTATTGAAATTCGAAGCTCATAAAAGGTTGCAAGCCTTTTTCAGCTATGCGAATCATTTCTATTTAGAGCATAAGCCGTTGTGGGAACTGGACTCTTCTCCGGATGGATTTGAATGGATTTGTGAAAAAGATCATTCCAGAAATATACTGGCGTTTCTCCGTTTAGACCGTGAAGGCAATTCGCTGGTCATTGTGGCCAATTTCTCTCCGGTTTCATGGAAGGATTATTATATAGGAGTTCCCCATGCCGGATCATATAAAGAAATATGCAATACAGATTTGAAAAAGTTCGGAGGTGCAGGGCAGCGGAATCGCAAGCTCCTGAAGGCGATAGCGGGAGAGATGCACGGCTATGACCGATACATTTCAATTGATATGCCTCCGCTCGCCACACTTGTCTTTCAGCATGTTAAGCATACGAAGATAAAGATTTGAATGATAAAGCAAATTTTGATTAACAGTATGGGATGAAAATGATCGAAAAGGTTGTGGAGCCATATGTATCGAAAGAAGAAATGTGTTGCTATGCTGCTTGCCGGGGGACAGGGAAGCCGATTATATGTATTGACAAAACAAATAGCGAAGCCAGCCGTTCATTTCGGGGGAAAATACCGCATTATCGATTTCACATTGTCGAATTGCATTAACTCGGGGATTGATACGGTCGGTGTACTGACGCAATACCAGCCTTTGGAATTGAATGATTATATAGACAACGGTGAACCGTGGGACCTTGACCGAATGTATGGCGGCGTCCATATGCTGCCTCCTTATCAAGGAGTGAAAGGAGGTGATTGGTACAAAGGCACAGCTAACGCCATCTATCAGAATATGAATTTCATCGAACGTTACCAACCTGATTATGTCATCATTTTATCAGGCGATCACATTTACAAGATGGATTATAATGAAATGCTGGATTATCATATTGAGAAAAATGCCGATTGTACAATCGCTGTCTTATCTGTACCAATTGAGGAGGCGGGCCGCTTCGGCATTATGAATACAGAAGAGAATGGACGAATCTATGAATTTGAGGAGAAACCGGCAAGTCCTAAGAGCAATCAAGCATCGATGGGGGTTTATATTTTTAAGAAAGAAGCGCTTTTCCGATATTTAATAGAGGACGAAGCAAATGAGTTTTCATCAAAGGACTTTGGCAAAAATGTAATACCTGCGATGTTGGATGGCGGGGAGCGGCTGTTCGCTTATCCGTTCGAGGGTTACTGGAAGGATGTTGGAACGCTTCAATCACTTTGGGAGGGCAATATGGATTTATTGGGAAAGGCGCCGCGATTTGATTTAAGCGACACGAAGTGGAAGATCAGCTATCGGCATTATCCGGACCATCCTCATTTCATCGGGAAGAACGGCTCTGTGAAGAACAGTGTGATCGCGGAAGGTTGTGAAATCGATGGCACAGTCGTCAACTCCGTCCTATTCAGCGGCGTGACAGTGGAAAAGGGAGCTATAGTGAAAGACAGTGTCGTGATGCGGAACACCGATATAAAGGAAGGGGCTCGCGTTAATTATAGTATTATCGATGTAGGAGGGTGTATCGGGGCTCACTCAAGCATCGGGGAAGAACGGATGAATGGATCTGATTTGACGGTGCTTGGAAACGGTGTGAAGGTGAAGGACCGGGCGGTTGTACCGGCAGGGAGAATCATCGACAGCGATATGTATGTAGGAAGCGGAAGTACAGATCATTTAAACAGGGCTACAATGGTGCATGCAAATATAGGGGGAAGAGAGGTTGCGGAATGAATGCGTTAGGTATTGTGTTTGTGAATTTACGTGATAAGCAAGTGCCGGAAATCACGAAGAATCGTGTCATGGCTTCCGTTCCGTTCGGCGGCAGATATCGATTGATCGATTTTGTCCTTTCGAATATGACCAATTCAGGTATTGTCAAGGTTGGTGTCGTCACAAGGCATAATCATCAAAATATGATGGACCATATCGGCACCGGCAAGGCGTGGGACTTGGCGAGGAAACGCGGGGGAATCAGACTTTTGCAGCCTTATGCCGGGGACCCCGAAGAGAATGTCCAAATAGATAATCGTTTGGAAACGTTAAAAGGAATTTCATACTACATAGATAAAGCGGATGAAGAATATATCATTCTTTCGGACTGCGGAATTGTCTGTAATATTTCATATGCCGATCTGCTGAAAGCCCACCGCCATACGCAAGCTGATGTAACAGTCGTTTATAAGAAACATGAAACGGATGCGGATTGGAAGGATAAGCGCACTGTTTTTGAGATGGATGAAGCGAACCGTATAACGAAAATCATTAAAACTTCCCGTACCCAGAAAGATGATGCCCTTTATTTGAACATCATGGTGATCCGTAAAGATACATTCAAGAAACATATCGCCAATGCCGCCGACTGTGAAAGCAAAAATTTATTGGAATATTGTACGAAGCATGCTCCGGGACTTGTTGTTCAAGGATACGAATTCACGGATTATTATGCGCACATTGATTCACTTGAAAGCTATTTGACTAGCAATTTAGAGTTATTGGATATCAAAGTGCGGGAAGAATTGTTTCGAAAGCCATATCGCCCCATCTACACAAGCGTCAATGATTCACCTCCGACGACTTACGGAGCGAATGCTCAAGTGGAGAATGCCATCATCGCTGATGGCTGTGTCATTGAAGGCATAGTCAGGAACTCGGTTATATTCCGCGGTGTGAAAATCGACCGGAATGCGACTGTCAGTAATAGTATCGTTATGCAGGATAGTGTGATCGGCATGAATGCCACATTAAACCATATTGTGACTGATAAAAACGTCGTCATCGGGGATAATCGGACATTGTGCGGGCATCAAACCCATCCGTTCTATATTGAAAAAGGAAGCGTTATATAAGATGTATAGAGTTGAAATACTTTAATGGGTGGCGAGATAGATGGTTCATGTAATTGGAAAACCGCAGGCATGGAAAGAAACCCGCAATCAAGTCCTGCAACGGGAAATGGGAACATCGGATTCTGTCAATAAAGCATTGTTGGAAAGTGAGGAACAAGCTACAGCGTTGCCGCAAGCAGAGTTATTCGCACATGCAGACGAGGTCGGGAAAGTGAAAGTGCTGATAGCCGCTTCAGAAGGAATGCCGTACGTGGCGACAGGAGGAATGGGTGAGGTAGTCGGCTCGTTGCCGCAAGTAATCATGAAAAATCATGGCGACCGATTCGATGTCCGGGTCATTCTCCCTTTATACGAGTGCATAACTGCCCAAGAGCGGCAACGGATGGTATTCGTGGGGCATTTTAATGTCGGATTGGCATGGCGCGAACAATATTGCGGAGTGTTTCGAACAGAGAAGAATGGGGTCACTTTTTATTTCATTGATAATGAATATTACTTCAGAAGAAATAATCCGTATGGATATGAAGACGATGGAGAACGCTTCGCTTTCTTTAGTAAAGCTGTACTGGATAGCATTTGCCTATTGGATTTCCATCCTAGTATCATTCATTGCCATGATTGGCAAACAGCGCTTATTCCTGTGTATCTTCATTATCGGTATCATCATTTGCAGATGAAAACGATTTATACAATCCATAATATTGAATATCAAGGTAAGTATAGCTTGCATATGTTGGATGATGTAATTGGCTTGCCGAAAGAAGCGGAAGCGGCACTGGAATATAACGGATCCATTAATTTGGTAAAAGCGGCTATTGAATGCTGCCATCAAGTTAATACTGTCAGCCCGACTTATGCGCATGAGCTGCAGGATGATTATTTCGCGAAGGGACTTGCCGCAATTATTCAAAGAAACCATCACAAGATGAGCGGCGTTTTGAACGGCATTGATATAGAAAGTTATAATCCAAAAACAGATCCTGCTTTATTTGTGAACTATGGAGTGGATAGCATCGAGAAGAAGAAGGTGAATAAAGCGGAATTGCAAAGATTAGTAGCTTTTCCAGTAGAAGAAGATATTCCTGTAATCGCCATCGTTAGCCGCTTGGTTGCTCATAAAGGCCTCGATCTGGTAACAGCCGTAATGGAACAACTACTGAATGAGCCGGTCCAAATAGTGGTGCTTGGAGTCGGCGAGCGGAAATATGAAGATTATTTTCAATGGCTACAGCAGCAATACCAAGGTAAGGTAGCGGCGTTGAAATGCTTTAATCATGATTTAGCTAGAAAAGTTTACGCGGGGGCGGATCTGTTTTTGATGCCATCAAAAAGTGAACCGTGCGGCTTGGCGCAAATGATTGCTTCCAGGTACGGGGCGGTTTCGATTGTCCGAGCGGTGGGCGGCTTGCGCGATACCATCCGAGATTATACATATGGAGAAGGTAATGGTTTTGTTTTTGAGAGTTATAATGCCTCCGATTTATTACACGCTATTGAACGAAGCTTATGGGTTTATAAAGATCAAGAAGCGTGGCTGCAATTAGTGAAATGGATTATGAGGATTGATTTCAGTTGGGAAAAATCAGCGAAAGACTATGAAGAGCTGTACTTATCATTGGATGTTGTCCATACATGATTTTGAACGTGTAAAATGATGAGAGAACAGCAAAGCGAATTTTCCTGAAAAACGTTATAGGAGCGAGAAGGATCTTGCATATTCAGGAACCGCCAGGGCTGACCGGCGGTTCTTATTAATGCGCAACAGAGTGATCAAGTGGAATATGGTATGAATCGACTTGTTTTGGTGAAAAATGAGGAAAGATAAGATATGATTTTCGAAAGGAACCCTATGAAAATAAGTCGTATGCTTAAGAAACGATCGCCGGCTCAAATCATTGTTTTATACTATTTTTTAGCTGTGACTATAGCCACTATTTTGTTCCAGCTGCCTATCGCGTTGCAGGAAGGCGTAGAACTTTCAGTTATCGATGCTGTGTTCCTTTCGGTTAGCGCAGTGAGCGTGACTGGTTTATCCGTCGTGGATATTACGGAAACGTTCAGTGTGACGGGATACTTTCTATTGATGTTTGTAATGCAATTCGGCGGTATTGGCGTGATGACATTAGGAACATTTTTGTGGTTGATTTTCAAACGGAAGATCGGTTTTAAAGAACGCAGGCTTATTATGACAGATCAGAATCAAGTCTCTTTTGCCGGTCTTGTCTTTCTATTGAAACAAGTATTGATATTATTCCTTGCCATTGAAGCGATAGGTGCAATTGTTTTGGGGCTTTATTTAATGAAAGATTATCCCACTGTTCCGGAGGCTTTTCTGCAAGGGCTATTCATGTCAATCAGCGCTGCGACAAATGCCGGATTTGATATTGTCGGAGCTTCATTGATGCCATATGCTCATGATTATTTCATACAGCTTGTCAATATTGCCTTGATAATCTTCGGATCTATCGGTTTTCCTGTCCTGATAGAGGTGAAGAGATGCTTGCTGCGCAAAAACGTTAATAAGGCATTTCAGTTTTCACTGTATACAAAGCTGACAACAGTAACTTTTTTTGGGTTGATTGTTGTTGGGGCGATTGGCATATTAGCTTTGGAGCACCAGCATTTTCTGACGGGGAAGAATTGGCATGAGAGCTTCTTCTACGCTTTATTCCAGTCTGTTACAACAAGGAATGCGGGACTGGCTACAATGGATGTAAGCCAATTTGCCGATGCGACTCTTTTCCTATTGTGTGCATTAATGTTTATCGGCGCTTCTCCAAGTTCGGTGGGGGGAGGAATCAGGACGACCACATTTGCCATTTTGGTTTTGTTCCTGATTCATTATGCGCGCGGAAACCAGCACGTTAAGGTGTTCAGACGTGAAATTCACGACGATGATATCAAGAAATCATTAGTGGTGGCTATGATTGCTCTGATGGTTTGCGGGATAGGGATCTTCTTGCTCAGCATTTCAGAATCTTTTTCCATAACCGCCATCATTTTTGAAGTGTGTTCGGCATTCGGTACAACAGGATTATCGATGGGAATCACTGCTGATCTGACCGCGTTCGGTAAAGTTGTCATTATGATATTGATGTTTATCGGCAGAATTGGTATTCTTTCTTTCATTTTTATGCTAGGAGGAGAGAAAGAACCGGATCGTTACCGTTATCCGACAGAGCGTGTTATTATCGGATGATCGGCAAGTTGGAATAATCTAAGCCTGCGGCATTCTGTATCGAAAAAGGGAAAGGCCTATTAGTGGTGGCTAATAGGCCTTTTCCTGATGGCAAGGGAGGAGATCGCTTGCTGAAAGTTAGTTTACGGCTGCTTCTTTGACGGCTAGTGTCCGATTTCTCTCAAGTTCTTCGTGGATCGCAGAAACTATGCTGCCGGATCCCGGCGCGTCAAGGCCTGCTTCCCATATCATCATTCCGCCGAATCCATGCTCCAATGCCAGTTTTGTCTTCTTTTTCATTGTCTCGATACCATTATAGTAATAGATCGTTC
Organism: Bacillus sp. (in: firmicutes); assembly: GCA_051874035.1. GTDB lineage: Bacteria > Bacillota > Bacilli > Bacillales > DSM-1321 > Bacillus_AD. Next base: position 1,723 of record JBJEFM010000076.1, on the reverse strand, counting down.
CGTTCATGGTAATAATATCGTTTTGGGCATTGGATGGATTTTGATCAATAATGGTGGCGAAGGAAACAGGGGCGCTGGAGGCATCCGCCGGCTGCCCATATAGCGGCACGCCTAATACAAGCTTTTCTTTGGCTAGTTTATGTCGGTCGAAGAAGTCGCTCCAATAATCGGCGACTTGTTCAGCGAATGCGTAGGGAGCCGAGTTCTCCGCATGGTAGCCTTCGTCCCATTGTCCGTCATAAGCCATAATATTCACATAGTCAACATAAGTGAATGTCGCTGGCTCATAGACGGCATAATCTGATTCCGTTCCTGTCACCGCATTGATTTTCGAATGAACAGCGATGGAGAGTTCTTTTTCTTTAGAATGGAGCTGTTCGCCGAGTTCTTTTGTGAAGGCAGTGAGACTGCTGGCATCTTCTGTAGAACGCGGATGCTCAAAATCAATATCGATTCCATCCAAATCCTCTAGCTCGACTATGTTCATAATCTCATCAACAAGCTTAGCTCTAGAGGAAGGCTCACTAATGGCCGTTTTAAAATAATCATAAGTCTCCCCGCCATTTATATGAGACCATCCACCTACAGCCAACATGACTCTAGTTCCGGTTTCCTTGGCTTTGCCGACCATCGCCTTTAGATTATCTAAATCTGTCTCATCACTGAATAATAAATCGCCGTTCTTTGTAGGATGAGCGAAAGAGAAGATGGCGTGAGTCAGATTTGAGTAATCGATGCTATTGGGATTGCGGAAATCCTGGATATAGCCGATTAATGCTTTAGCATTTTTGGAAGCGGCGGAAGGACTTGCTTCCTGTTCATCAGTATGGGTGGATTTTAAATCCTTTTCTATAGTTGTAACCGCTGAGGCGGCTTGTTCTTCAGATGACGTAAAGAATATTATTGCAAAGAATGCTCCTATGAAGGCGAAGGCAATCATCAGAGTCAAGAGAAGATTGCGTTTAGCCATGTTTGTATCCCTCCTTCGTTTGCTTCTGATGCCCTAAAAATTGTAACAGAAAAATAGAAGGAGGGAGCGTGGTAATATCAACCTGTCTATTTTGGGAATTCGATGAATATAGAGCTTTATACATTTAGGTGATTAATTCTTATCCAAAAGGGTAGATAAACAATATAACCAACATAACAAACAAAGAAAGAGGGATGTTTTATGAGCAAGAAAATCGCAGCGGTATTAACGAACCTATTTGAAGATGTGGAATATACAAGCCCCGCAGAAGCCTTTAAAGGGGAAGGCCATTCAGTCGTGACAATCGAGAAAAAATCCGGGGCGGTTGTGAAAGGTAAACAAGGGGAAGCTGAAGTGACAATAGATAAAGGCATCGACGATGTAAAACCGGACGACTTTGATGCATTATTTATCCCGGGAGGTTTCTCGCCTGACCAACTACGCAGCGATGACCGTTTTGTGGAGTTTGCAAAAGCGTTCATGGATCAAAATAAACCCGTATTCGCAATCTGTCATGGACCACAATTGTTGATTACAGCAGAAGCATTGAACGGAAAGCGTGCTACTGGCTATAAATCCATTGCGGTAGATATGAAAAACGCGGGCGTTTCATATGAAGACAGCGAAGTGGTAGTGGACGGCAACTTGGTAACAAGCCGTACACCGGACGACCTGCCTGCATTTAATCGTGAATCTTTAGCTGTATTAGCTAAGTAATAGTCTGTAGTGGCATGGAGAGAAACGGATGATTTC
>JBJEFM010000075.1:0-14579 GCA_051874035.1 Bacillus sp. (in: firmicutes) | reverse complement strand
CCCCACCTATCAAAGATTCACTTTATATCGTTTCATATTGGTGCTTATATGGCGCTTCGCAGCCTTCGTGATCCGGGAAACGACCTTCAGAATCAGGAAGAATCAAGCGCAATACTTTACGGCTGCCCTCCTCGAACACTTTGAATTCCACTTCTATTCCTTCAATTACATTTGTAGAGCGGCCAACTTTATATTTATACCCATCGGCAATATTGCTGATGATGGTTTCAAACAGCATGGCAGCCATTTCTTCTTCTAGCTTAAGCACAATTTGAAGATCGGCATGGTTTAAATTTTCCGCTAAGCCATGGGTATGAATATTGGCGATCGGCCCATCCATAACTTCGTAATCCAAGAACCATCCCTGCCGATCCAGCAACGCTTGATTCTCTTCGGAAATAAATACTTGATTGTTTTTATTCTGATTATCCATAATTTCTCCTTGTTTTTTATTTCATTCAGGATTATAGTATACCATTTTATACAAAATACTGATAAATATCACAGGGAAACGTTACTTGCTTTCTTTGAATTATCCGTTGAAAAATATATTGTATTCTTTTTCAAACTGCAATATCATTAATACTGTTGCCCTAAAATTGTGCTTTCTTATATCATCACGGTCGCCTCTTCTTTCTTAGAGAATGATCGGTTGTATACATCGGAATCAGTATATTTCAGGATTTCACAGTTATACTACAAATAAGGATCATCGTGGCTATATCAATATTTTCAAGCACTTTTTCTATACGGCAATAATACCGGGGTTCGAGAACTCCCCCGTTATCAAAACTAGGAGGTAAACATGTTTAACGAAGTATTCGGTTTAGTATTCACCCTTGTAAACTTTACATTAGCCATCTTGATGTATCGTTTCTTTGGTAAGAAAGGTCTGTTCGCCTGGGTCGGTGTTTCAACGATTTTGGCAAACCTTCAAGTCGTAAAGACCATTGAAATTTTCGGATTGACATCCACACTTGGCAATGCCATGTATGCGAGCGCATTCTTAGCTACGGACATCATCAATGAACGCTATGGGAAGGAAGAAGCGAAAAAAGCTGTCTGGCTCGGTTTCTTCACCCTATTATCAATGACTGTGATTATGCAGATGGTTTTATTATTCCAACCTCATCCAGAAGACTTTGCGCAAGAATCGCTTCAAACAATTTTTGGTTTCCTGCCACGGGTCGCTCTAGGAAGCTTGGCTGCATTCTTAATCAGCCAACAATTGGACGTGACGCTCTTCTCTTGGCTCCGTAAAAAATTCCCGGCAGACGGACAATTCTGGATTCGCAATAACGGAAGCACATTGATCAGCCAATTCATCGATACACTTGTCTTCACAAGCATCGCTTTCCTTGGCGTATACGACTTCCATATCTGGGTGGAAATCTTTATTACAACATATATCTTGAAATTCATCGTATCGGTTCTGGATACACCTTTCGGATATATCGCCAAACGATTTACATTCAAAGACGAGCTGGAGAAAGCATAATCCTCCGCTCTCTTCCAATATAATTGCACAAAAAAGATAGGGAATCGGAGCAATTTTTGATTCTCTATCTTTTTTTATTATTCTATATGGTAAAATAATCAAAGGTTTCTTTATCCTACTAAACAAATGAATTATTATTTGTTTTCCGAATATACTGTTATAGTAATCATGGAGGTAACAATATGCTACAGGTTTATATTGACGGAGCAAGCGCTGGCAATCCAGGTTTGAGCGGAGCGGGCATTTTCATTGTTGAGGAAGGGACGGTCGAACGCCACTCCATCCCTTTAGGAATGATGGACAATCATGAAGCGGAATATTGGGCACTGATTAAAGCACTTGAAATTTGCTGCCGAAAGCAGGCGCAGACTGTTTCTTTCCGGACAGATTCACAAGCCATTTGGTCTGCTATGGAAAAAGAATTTGCCAAGAATAAGAAATACTCCCCTTTATTAGAGCAAGCCGTCGCTTTATCCAAAAACATCCCGCTCTTCTTCATCAAATGGATACCAAGCTCTGAGAACAAGTCGGCCGATGAGCTGGCGCGCAAAGCCATTAAAGACCAGAAAGAAGGAAATCAGGTTGAATAAATCATTATTGGCCGATCTCACATTATTGCTTGTTGTCTTCATCTGGGGGGCGACCTTTGTTGTCGTGCAAGACGCAATTTCTTTTTTGACACCGTTCAGCTTCAATGCGGTCCGCTTCTTTATTGCGTTTCTCGCTTTAGCCATTTTTTATTTATTCTTTACTAACCAACGCAAAAAAGCTTTTCACAAAGCGACGATAAAGGCGGGAGCACTGTTAGGCTTTTGGCTATGCCTGGCCTATGCTCTCCAAACCTTGGGATTATTGTATACGACTCCGGCGAAGGCAGGCTTTATAACAGGGCTTAGCGTTGTGCTGGTGCCTATTTTTTCTTTTTTTCTGTTAAAGCAGCGGCCGAACCGCAATGTTATGATCGGCATTGCGTGCGCCACAATCGGGCTGTATATGATTACAATGCTGCAAGCATCCGCTTTCAGTAAAGGCGATTTCCTCGTCTTATTGGGAGCCATCTGTTTTGCCATGCATATTATCACAACAGGGAAATTCGCTAAAAAGCATCACGCGCTGCCGTTAACGATTATCCAAATCTTTACCGTATCTCTCTTATCATTTATATGTAGTTTATTCTTGGAGAAACCGAAAGAAATGTATCAAACGGAGGTTCTCTTTCAAAAAGAAGTAATGATGGGGCTTTTCATTACAGCTTTATTGGCAACGGCATTCGCTTTCCTGGCTCAAACATATTTCCAAGCCTACACGTCGCCGACAAGAGTGGCGCTGATTTTCGCCATGGAACCCGTCTTCGCAGCAATCACTTCTTATATCGTAATTGACGAGGCATTTACAACAAGCATGATTATTGGATGTGTATTGATTTTTGCCGGCATTATATTTGCAGAACTGCCAGTGAAGAGAAGAGCAATTCCTGAACACAGGGCCATTGAACCATCCGAATAATAAAGTGAATCTTTGATAGATGGGGTTTTCCTTCATCCCCCACCTATCATTAGATGAACCAACCTTAGTTGTTACAGGTACTCAGGTCTTCCACTTACACATCTGCGCTTTCACTGCTGTGTTGAAGTGGGAGGCTTAATACCTGTTAAACGGGATAAAACGGCGTGTGACCATTGCTTTTGATCACACGCCGTTTTTATGATTACACCAATAATTTCGTCCGTTTCGCGAATTGGAGAGCTTGCTTTCTGGAAGTAATATTGTGCTGCTTTAGTGCTTCTAATAAAGAAATGTAAAAACTTCCATCAAAACATATTTGTGCTTTTAGCGTTATTTCAATTGCCGCATTGACCAAAGCATCTGAAGCCCCGGTGAGTTCCTTGCCAAAGTATATAAAGCCTTGAGCATCATTTCCAAAGGAAAAACCTTTATGCCCTAAATGTTCAATGTATTCTTCCACATTCATGACCGCAGACAATCCTTTCCTTAATGTGTTACATAAAACGTGAATACAATCCTTTCAATTCATGAAGCTTTAGCATTTGAACGACTTTCTCTTGATCGAATTGATAGCGTGCATCTTGGACATCGCATGCTAGCGGAATATCACATTTAATTGCTGCCAATTGTCTGGAAAGATGCAACATCTCCAGTGATGATTCAATTTTAATGCGCTGTGTTTTAGTGAGAGCATCTAAATTCGCCAAAATCCCATCTATAGATCCGAATTGCTGCAGCAGTTTAATAGCGGTCTTCTCCCCTATTCCTTTCACACCGGGATAGTTATCGGAAGCATCTCCCATTAAACCTTTCAGGTCGATCATCTGCTTCGGTTTAATTCCTTTCCATTCAAAAAACGTATTTTCATTATGAATATCATAATTTCCATAGCCTTTCTTTAATAGAATGACAGAAATATAATCTTCAATTAATTGTAGCATATCTTGATCGCCTGTAAGGATCCCCAAATTGTACTCACTGCTGTAAGCTTTGGCGATTGTCCCTATACAATCATCGGCTTCAAAGCCTTCAATGCCTATATTGGGGATATCAAAAGCCTTTACGGCTTCTTTCGCCAAATCAAACTGCGGTATCATCTCCACAGGCGGCGCGCTTCGATTCCCTTTATATTCTTGGTACATTTCTGTACGGAATGTTTTGCTTCCCATATCCCAGCATACGGCCACATGCTGCGGATTAAAGTGATCGACCGCTAACAATAAGTGCTTTAGGAATCCTTGCACACCATTCGTGGGCACCCCTCTGGAATTAATCATAAATTGCCCTGTCATGCCAGTCGCATAAAAAGCGCGGAACAACAAAGCCATTCCGTCAACCAGCATAAAGGATGGCCTATTTGTATTATTTAACATTCTCTTCACCTCAGGAAAATTGCTGTCCTTTCATTGTAACATAGTCAAATCCCGCTTGCTGAATTTATGTTGCAGTTTCCTTATGGCAAAAATAATAGAAATAAAGGACACGGATTGGCGCATCCCCTATTTCTATTATTCCTTATGATTTTACTGTTCCGACCGGATTGTCCTGATAGGAAACCCAATCACTGTAGCTGCCGACATAGACTTTGACTCGGTCGAAACCTGCCTCTTTCAAAGCAAAATAATTGGGCATCGCCGAAACACCCGAGCCGCAATATACAATCACTTCTTTATTGCGGTCAACCTCCCCGAAGCGTTCTTGCTGCTTTTCTTTCCCTTTAAAGCCTTTCTGGTCGAAGCTCTCCGTCCAAGGATAGTTCACAGCGCCCGGAATATGTCCGGGCTTCTTGTCAATCGGTTCTTCTTTTCCCGCAAAACGGTTATAGTCACGCGAATCAATCAAAATCTTCTCTTGCTTTCCTGATTGGGATAGCTCTTTCACTTCATCATAGCCAGCCAGCAATTGATGCTGTTCATTTATATGGTAGCGGGATGGCGGAAATGACGGAACCAGCTTCTCTGTCGGTAAACCCGCTTCTTTCCATCGTTTAAAGCCGCCATTCAATATATATAAGCGTTCATGGCCCACATATTGCATCATCCAGATGAAGCGTGCGGCAAACATTCCTTCCCCGCTATCATAGGCTACGATGGCATCTTCGTTTGTAATGCCCGCTTGCTCCAACGCTTTCTGAAAGCGTTCAAGTTCAGGCAATGGATGCCGTCCCCCATGCTTCTCAGGGGGCTTCGATAAATGTTTCTCTAAATCAAAATAGACTGCGTTAGGTATATGTTCTTGCTGGTATTGCTCATGCCCCCATTCTTTCTCCTGTAAATGAAAACGGCAATCCACAATACGGACTTTCTCATGGCCAAGCTTCTCGTAAAGCCATTCTGTATTAATAAACATCGCTAACCTCCTGTTATCATCTATAATGATCTTATCCCGTTTAACAGGTACTAAGACTCCCTCTTACAGCACGGCAGCGGAATCGCAGAGGTGCAAGCAGGAGATCGAGCACCTGTAACAACCCGATTGGTTCAGCTACTGATAGCGGGATGAAGCCCGCCTATCAAAGATTCACTTTATTATACTTGAAGCAACCGCGATAATGCGGCTTCTTTTTCCTTATAGAAATCGACATCCACCTGTTCTTGCAGTACGGATGTGTAGCTGATATATACATCTTCGATCGCTTTCTCCACATGTTTCTGCATATATGATAATTCTTTCAGCAGGATATCCTGATAATATTCCCTGGCCTTTTCCCCTTCAACCTGTAAATACTGTTCGGCCGGTTGCTGCAAACCTTCCTGCAGAGCCTCCGCCATTTTTTGCTTATCATTCTTTTCAAAGAATGCTTTTGTATTTTTGAATAATGCCAATTCCTTCTTGAATTCATTGGCTGTTAATTGACCGAACGCTTGCTCAAATTGCGGTACCTCATATTCTCCTGCCTCATATTCGGATATCTCCGCTGTATTCCATATTTTCGCAATCATTTTATTGAATTGCTCTTGTTTATTTCTGACCAATAGGCGGCATTGCTTTTCCAAACGCAATGATGTCGCCCTCATTTCCTGGGCGAAATCAAAACCGATACTATCAAGCAGCTCTCGTAAAGATGTTCGCAATGATTCCTTCAAATCTCTGCCATCATCCTTGATGACAGCCGGATTGAAGGATTCTTTAAAGAAATCAGGATAGCGTAAGAACACCCGTTGATGAATATAATAAATCAATTCATCGCATTCTTTGCGAAGCTTCTGTTCCTCGATATCGCTCCCGCTTGCGGCTAACTCTTCACGCAACATTTTATATTCGCTTTGGATTTTCAATAGGCGCTCCTGTTTCTCTTCACCTGAAGCGGTTGCTGCTGTAATGATTTCCTGCAGCAGGTTCATTGCTCGCTGCAGTGCCGATTGCGCTGAGCTGCAGGCCAAATCGATTAACTCATGCTGAATGAAATGTGTAAACGACTGTTGGAAGGCCCTCATGCCGCTATCTTGCAAGAAAGCATGCTGGAACATATAGTCATCCGTCTGCTCACGGAGCGCTTCTTTGCTCGATATTGGGAATAAACGCGGAAAGCGAATGCCGAATCCCTCTAATTGCCCTTTAATATATTGTGTTACATCCGCCAATTCATCGGCCGTTTGGGCCAGGTCAATCGCATTGCAGATAAAGAACATCTTATCCATCGCAAAGGAATCTTTAACACGGCCAAGCTGAATCAAAAATTCACGGTCAGCTTTCGCGAACGGATGGTTATAATACGTCACGAATAAAATTGCATCGCTGTTCTTGATATAATGGAAAGCTGCGTTTGTATGACGGGCGTTAATAGAGTCCGCCCCCGGCGTATCGACAAGGACAATGCCCTGTTTCGTCAAATCGCAATCAAAGAACAGAACAATTTCATCCACAAAGCAAGATTTCGATTCATCGGCTGCGAATGCTGTATATTCATCATATTCCACAATAAATTCCTGGCCAAGCTTTCCTTTCAGCGAAGGATAGCCTTTATGGAATGCCGCTACAAAGGAAAGATGCGCTTTTTCCTTGCCATCGCCGCTGACTTTGATATTGTCTAAACGGTTCCCGAATTCATAAGCATCCTCAAGCGTCTCAGGGTGATAATTCAGTTGCTTACAGGCAAGTCCGACATCATCCAATAGCATGCTTTCGCTTTTTAATTTGATTCTTGCCGTTTTATGCTTCTGCCGATCGCCTGCCGCCATGACTTTATTAATAACAGCCGTTGTCGGATTAGGGGATACAGGCAGCACTTTCTCCCCGAATAACGCGTTCGCAAACGAGGATTTCCCAGCACTGAAAGCTCCGAATAAAGCAATCGTATACGTCTGATTATCCATCCGCTCCGCTTTTTCTTGCAGTTCATTAACAATGGTCGAGAACCCTTTTACATGCTGCAATGACTTAGCTGCCGCCTGTAAACGCCCACTCCACTTGTGCAGCCCCTCTTTTCCTTCAAGCTGCGCTTGTTCTGAAAGCGGCTGCAATGTATATTCCGCCATTTCTTCAAGCGGCTGGCCATCTGCTTTCGCTTGATTGATTTTTGCATCCATTTGAATTTCGTTATTTATCTCTTCTTCGTGAAGCTCTTCTAGCATAGATGTGACATAAGCCTCTTCTGCCAAGTGCTCGCCGTTGATAATCTGCTCAAATTGCAACTTTAAACGCTGTTCCTCTTGTCGGATGCCTTGCAAATATAAAAAAGCAGTTTCATATTGTTTCAGTCGCTCCATCTCAGAACGCACATCTTCCAATTTCTCCGCTTGCGATTCAACAATAAGCGGCTTCATCTCTTCAAAGAAACCAAGCATTTGATCCTTTGCTTTCTTCTTGATCAAGTCGGCGATTCGCTCGCTGAACAACAGCACATATTCACCGCTGATTTCACTCTGTTTCGCTACAAGTGCCTTAATCTCATCGATGTTAATCTCGACAGCGAATTCCTGTGCCATCGTTTCTAAACGATGGGATTCGATTTTTGCGTCTTCTATGCACTTTGCCGCAAACACTTTCACATGCCAATCCAGCTGTGTTTTCACTCTTTCTTCTAACTCTTTCGCTAAACGATCTTCCCGCGCCTTTCTTTCCGCTTCTGTCTTATTCTTCGCAAAGAACATGCCAACCTTGAAGTTTGCTTGCTGCGCTTCCAAAAATGACCGAATTGTTTCACGGTTATCGGCTGAAAGCAAGTAAACATTGCGCAATAGCTCATTTAATTCCGAAATCATCTGAAGGTGATAGTCATCAGGAAATGCTTGAATTTGCTGCTGCTTCGCTTCGTAATCCCGAACAGTTTGGAAAATGGCAGTCTTCTCACTTTCATCCAGATCAGCGAGCAATGATTCTGCTTGTTCCATTTTCTCTGCATGCTGCTCCTGCAAGAAGAAAAGATGGTCCTTCATTAATTGTTCTGCCGAAAGCAAGATCGACTCATCCAAGTGCGCTCTTTCATAAGCAATGCGTTCATGGATATAATGCTGTACCTGGACAATTTCGTTCTCCGGCAAGTCGAGGTTTCGCAATGAAGTATAGAAGATTCCTTCGATTTCAATATTCCACGCCGCAAACGCATCTGCCACCGATTCTTTGAATTGATCGAAGCTCAGCTCTGACACATCATGTTTATCAATTTGGTTCACAATTAAATACAGCTTTTTACCCGCTTCATTCATTTTCTTCGCAAACAGGAAGTTCTCCTGCGATTGAACGTGATTATAATCCATTACATAAAGCACGATATCCGCCAAATGAAGCGTCGATTCAGTGGAAATCCTATGGGCATCATCGGTCGAGTCGATTCCCGGCGTATCGAGAACAGCACAATCCTCAGGCAAAGGAAATTGCTCGGAATAGATATGAATAGATTTAATTTGCTCTCCTTCTTTACAATAAGCTTTAATATCTTTCATATCATGATGGCCTTGGAAAGTAGAATGCTTGCCATCAAAGAAATGGACTTTTACTGCTTCTTTCCCTTTCTTGACTTTGACAATATTTGCACTTGTCGGAATGGGGCTCGAAGGCAAAATCGCACTTCCCATTAGATAATTGATCATGCTGGATTTACCGGCGGAGAAATGGCCGCAAAACGCTAATTGAACCTCTGATTCCTCCGCTTTTTTGATGAGCTGCTTCATTTTTTCTTTATTATCATCATCTTTGTTGTTTTTGAATGTTTTGTAAATTTCGGCTAGTACGGACAATATGTTCGTATGATTCGTTGGTGTTTTAATCATGAATCAATCCCCTTGTTTCCCTATATTTTCTCTTATTGTAAAACATTTTTTAGTTCTTTCCTATGATTATGCCAAATATTTTTCCAACTAACCAAAAAAGCCAAACGCATCTGCATTTGACTTTCCTTCAACTATTTAAAATATTGCCGCAAAGAATTGGAATGAATCATTCTCACAATTTCATATTCCTTCTATTGTAAGGGCTTCCCTATTGATTATTGGCATGAGCGGGCTTGCCCACGTGCTTTAATACATACATCGTAATAGAAGAATATACACCTACAGTTAAAGCAACAAAAACTGCAACCATGATTTTCACCTTCCTAATTTCTTAATTGATAGCCGTTATCATTTGTTACTTTTATAATAACAAAAATGATAATCATTATCAATAGTTAACAGGAAATTTCTTATATTCATTAAAAATCCTTATATTACTTTATTTCTATTCGCATTATGATTCATCCAATGATTGGAATCAACAAAAAAGCACGCTATATCAAGATGGATATCAGCGTGCTTTTTGATGGTCAGAATTGAAGCCTTTCAATCAACCCATAGCCATCCTTTACTTTCAATGCGACCCTTATGTCACCTTTTTGAGCCTCTTGTTCAAAATGTTTTCCTGTATTTTCTTCCACGTAATAACGATCGATCCCATAGTCCACGTAAATAGTAGGCTGATCTAGAATACCGCTATAAACCTGTATCTTTCCTTTTAAGTATAAGCCCTTTTTAGGTTTTGCCAGGGTCACTTCTTTAGCTATATATACTCCATCTTCTTTAATAAGCGAGGTATATACCGTTACTGATTTGGAAAAGAAAGAAGCATCATCATTGTTTTCCAATTCCTTCACTACTGATGGCTCCAACAGCTCTTTAGGAATATCGCTGATCGCCAATTGCAATGAAACATAATCTCCATAGAGAAGGTCGCGAGGATCGAAGGGAGCCGTTTCGAGCACCACTTCCTTGCCGAACATATAAGCGGAGACAGGTTTCACGGCCATTCCCAGCAATATCAACAGCGGAACGGCGAGGACAAACATAAACATATTCCAATTCTTCTTCATGATTTCGCCTCTCCTCTCCGGCTTCTTTCAAACCAAATGCCAAAGGCGATCAAGAGAAAGCCCCCTATAATGAAAAACAAGCTTTTCGGCAAGAAGTCATAGGAAATATCAATATAGAAACGAAAAATCAAACCGCATAAAATAGCAATCGGCAATAACTTCCCTCCGCGGATTAATAGAATAATATATATTCCATATGCCACCGCAAAAATAAGAGCCAATACTTGGGAAGTACCTTCGCTAAATAAGCGCTCCCATATGAATGGCATTGTCAAAACGATTCCATATATGCCATGGACAACATGGCCGACTATCACCATGCTCTCTTTATATGTAGCAAGTGGAATCCTGCTTGCAATAATGCCCGCTGTAAACAGTACTACCACGATGAACCACTGATTCATGCCCGCATACCACATCCCTGAATGCAAGAAATGCAATAGCAGCAGCGAATTCATAAAGAATATTAACTTACATTGATGCATGCCGTGGTGATTGATGTAATAGATGAGAGGGATGAATACTACTAGCAAAAGCGGCAAATCGCCTTGTTCATAAATCTGCAGACTATATAAAAAAAATAATATCGTTGCAAAAGCTAAGAGCGCACGATCTTTCAAATAATATGCCAATGGAATGATCCCTATCCCCCATAGCAGAAAAGCTTGGTATGCAGCCCCGCCTAAATGGAAAGTCTGACCGATTAAGAAGATGCCTGACCCAAACAAGAAGATACCTATATAGTATAAACTTCTGGCAGTCCTAGGCAGCTTCGTTTCCAGCCTATATCCTGCCAGATAAAACCCTACGACTCCTAAGAGTATAATGCAGTACTTCGCTATATTTGTTAAAGCAGACCAGTTAGACGCTATAAAGCTAAGAAAACCGATGCCGACCAACACAGCCCCCACCCACAAAAAAGTATGCCATGCAGCTTGATTGCGCTTATCTTCAACAAGGTAATACTCTTCAAGCGGCTCCATTTCAATTACCGCATTGTGCTCTTTTAAATAACGCAGTTCTTTTTCGAGGAATTCTTTTTGCATCCGGCTGATTCTCTTCTTCATCAAGCTTCCTCCATCCTTCGCCATGCTTATAGCACACGAACCATTTACCCCATTATAACACCATTGAATTTGAATAAAAACAAGACTTATTCCTTAAGAAAGTCGCTGTATGATTTATGCTTGAATTGCCGGCAGGATTGCACAGAAATAATAATAGATTGAAAATCGCTCTTTCCGCACGCTTCACAAACCTCTCCTTCTCTCAATAATCTTCTGCAATGTGTACAATATTTTTTCTCCATAATATAATCATTCCTTTTCTATAACTTGATACAGTATATTCTTACAGTTATTCAAAGGTTAAAGAATTTAGACCTTTTTTCACCTAAGATTTTAGTGGCAAACATTATAAGACAGCCATCCACTCCAAAATCCTCCTTGCACTTTGAAATGGAAAGACCAATCTTATTAAAATGGATCTACAACCTAAACAAAATGATGATCGATGAATTTAAAGCCACATCAATCATCATTCCACGTTATGTATGACAAAATCCACCAAAATTATATAAGCATAACTTATAAATACCCACATATAAAACAAATAAACACATAAATCATGCAAAATCCAATCTCCTATAGATTGCTTGGATTTCGAAATCTAGCAATTTATCCCGTTTAAAATAATAGGGGAATGAAGGAAAACCCCCGCCTATCAAAGATTCACTCTATATTACGTGCATATAATGCTGCCAATCACAACGCTACAAAGCAAAAAAACCAGTGAACTAAATCACTGGTTTTGAAGTATCCGGTTTGCCGCTCCCATCAGGAAGCTTTTTGTTCTTGTATCCGCGATTGTAAGGACGGTTTCTTCCCGATCATATTAAGAAGGATGTTCAAAATGATAGCCGTTAAGCTTCCCATTACAATACCGCTGTTTGTCAGGATTGAAATGCCGGCCGGCAATTGCTCGAATAAAGAGGGCACCACTGTTACACCTAGGCCCATGCCGATGGAACAAGCGATGATCAGCAGATTTTCCTGTGATTCAAAATTCACTCGGCTCAGCATTTTGATGCCGGCAGCTACAACCATGCCGAACATCGAAACCATCGCCCCGCCTAATACAGCGGAAGGAATGATTGTTGTTAAAGCGCCAATTTTAGGAACAAGGCCGAAAGCAATCAAGAAGATTCCCGCCGCATAGATCACATTCTTTGTTTTCACACCCGACATTTGCAATAAGCCCACATTTTGCGAAAAAGTAGTGTAAGGAAACGCATTGAACAGACCGCCGAACACAATGGCGATTCCCTCTGCACGATATCCTTTCTCTAAGTCTTTCTCTGTCAATTTCTTGTTGCAAATATCACCAAGCGCGAAGTACACACCTGTTGATTCTACTAAACTGACGATTGCGACAAGTGTCATTGTAATAATCGGTGTAATTTCAAAAGTCGGCGTTCCAAAATAGAAAGGTTTCGGCATATGGAACCAAGAAGCGCTTGCCATAGATGAGAAATCGACCATTCCCATAAAAGCTGCCGCAACTGTTCCCAAAATAATGCCTAATAATACAGAAACAGAGCGGAGGAAGCCTGTTGAGAACTTATAAAGGACAATAATAACTAATAAAGTTCCGAATCCCAAACCCAAATTTTGCAAGGAAGCGAAATCTTCCGCCCCTTGTCCGCCGGCTAAATTATTGATGGCAACCGGAATCAATGTGATCCCAATAATTGTGACAACCGATCCCGTTACAACAGGCGGAAAGAAACGAACAAGCTTTCCGAAAAATTTACTAATAAGAATGACGATTATACCGGCCGCGATAACCGCACCATAAATACTCGTAATGCCATATTCACTGCCGATTGCAATCATCGGTGTCACTGCTGTAAATGTACAGCCGAGCATAACGGGAAGGCCGATGCCTGAAAATCTAGTACTGTACACTTGAAGCAATGAAGCGACACCGCACATTAGAATATCGATGGAAACTAAATATGTCAGCTGTTCCGGCGTCAGTTGCAGCGCTCCACCGACGATCAATGGAACAATAACCGCTCCGGCATACATGGCCAGCACATGTTGAATTCCTAAAGAACCGATTTTAAGATAATTGCTTTTCACCAAAGTTACCCCCGAATAGTTAATTTATAAATTCTACTTTTCCATCTTGTAAAGATGCGATTCTTGCTAACGATTCAACTTGCACACCTGTATCTTCCACTAATTGACGGCCATCTTGGAAGGACTTCTCGATCACAATTCCTACACCGGCCGGTACCGCACCTGCTTGCTTTACAATTTCAATCAGCCCGAGGGCCGCCTGGCCATTCGCCAAGAAGTCATCGATGATCAATACACGATCGCCTTCTTGAATGTAATCACTTGAAATCGTGACTTCATTCGATTCTTGCTTTGTAAATGAATACACCGTGGCTGTGATCAATCCTTCTTTCAATGTCAACGATTTACGCTTCCGAGCGAAAATCATTGGAACACCTAATTCCAATGCCGCCATCAGCCCCGGACCAATGCCTGATGATTCAATGGTTAGAACCTTAGTTACTGATTTATCTTGAAACCTTGCCGCAAACTCCTCCCCTATTTGCTTCATTAGAAAAGGATCCATTTGATGATTAATGAAAGAATCCACTTTCAGAACAGTATCTGAAAGGACCTTCCCTTCTTGCAAGATTTTTTGCTTCAAAGCTTCCATTCTTAAACCTCCAAAGTATTCTTACATCTATTTTGAATATAAAAAGCTCGGGTTCAATTACTATTCTCAGAAAATGAGCACAGTAACTGAACCCGAGCTTATAGACCTACTATAATCACAGGAACAATAATCCGCACTCATAGTCAAGTTATTTCCGGTAACTTGGTAGAAACTCGCGAGCCGTATCCCCGCTATTATATGAGCTTTAGTTATATACGTATTATAGGCACAAAAACAGGGTTTGTAAAGGGTGAATTCCGAATTATTTTGACCTTCTTGATTTCTACGTTCGGTTTCTCCAGTGATTAGAAAGCAATCAGCTTAGATTCAAGCATTTTATTTTCAAAAAATTTCACAGCGAGTCCCCAAAGGATTTATCGGGCTCGCTGTACTGGTAAAAAATAAAGTGAATCTTTGATAGATGGGGGGTCCTTCATCCCCCACCTATCATTAGATGAACCAACCTTAGTTGTTACAGGTACTTGATCTTCCACTTACACCTCTGCGCTTTCACTGCTGTGTTGAAGTGGGAGTCTTAGTACCTGTTAAACGGGA
>JBJEFM010000074.1:0-2849 GCA_051874035.1 Bacillus sp. (in: firmicutes) | reverse complement strand
ATAAATGTTTCTGTACATTTAATTAAATCATCTTCTACTAATAATTTATATTCCACAGAAATCCCACCCTCATTTAACATATAAATCAAATTATAACATTTATTCCTGAATATAGACCGTGCTTTCAAAATGCACTTAAAGCGTCGTTTGTTAACGTTATATAATGCCTCTAGCCCCATTTTGAATGGGGGGCTACTATACATTTTTCCATTCCTCAAAAAATCGTATTAGGGCGCTTTTTGTCCTTATTGTTGCAAATCCGCATAAATCTAACGGGACTCCTTATTGTACAAAGGGAGTGCATTTTAATTTCCTATAAAGTGAATCTTTGATAGGTAGGGGTTTTCCTTCATCCCCCACCTATCATTAGATGAACCAATCGGGTTATTACAGGTACTTGATCTCCCACTTACACATCTGCGCTTTCACTGCTGTGTTGAAGTGGGAGTCTTAGTATCTGTTAAACGGGATAAACAAGAGCTTACTACATTTGATATGTAATAAGGCTCTTAATGGAAAACCAAAAATACAAATCTAGATTTCATCTATCCGTTTGTACTAAGCTCCAACAAGCGTTTAAGGTTGTCATCAATAAATTTATTATCGACACTGTTGATACCGCGCCCAGAAAAATGGCCCCAGATCGACTCGATAGGATTAAAAATAGCATTAGGTATAATTTTAGCCTCGTATTTATTATCTTCAGCCGTACAGAATAAATCCGTTCTCCCTGGCATGATGCAGGCAATCGCTTTTATGCTTTTGAGCGCCTTATCGAAATCTCCGTTATATGCAGGGTTTGCACTAATATCTGCATGCTGTCCTGTCCATAGCATGGCAAGGACATTGTGCGGATCCATCTTCATAAAGCTATCTTCCCAGACGCCAGCCAAAAAATCCTCTAATGAGTCATATCCCATATCACGATAAAGTTCCTCTCTATAATACGCCTGTGATAAGCCCCATCCCGCATAGACACGGCCAACAGTGCGCATATCTACAGAAGTCAACTGGTTTAGTTTACTTGAATCAAAGCCAACTGCAGCCATGAGAGCAGCTTTCATTCCATCCAAGACTACATACGTTTGCGGCCAAGTCTTAGCACCTCCGCAGAAAGGTGCAATTCGTTCCACCATGTCAGGATAACTTGCCCCCCATTGAAATGATTGGATGCCTCCCATTGACCATCCAACTACAAGTGCAATCTTTCGAATGTCGAATTTTTCAGTCACCAGCTGATATTGAAATTTAACGTTGTCATAGATGGTAACTTGCGGAAAATTAGCCTTGTCGAATGGAGGAGGCGTGTTACTAGGAGACGAAGATAATCCGTTTCCTAATAGATTTGGGACGATAATGAAATATTTCTGCGGATCTAGTGCCATGCCATTTCCAATCAACCATTCATTCTGAACATGCTGGTCTCCAAAAGCAGTTGGATAGATGATGACATTATCTTTCTTTTCATTCAATTCCCCATAAGTCTTATAAGCAAGAAAAGCGTTCGGTAATGTGATACCTGATTGCAAGGCTACGTTACCTAAATCAAAAATTTCATAATCCATTGTATTATTGCTCCCTTCAAAGTGGAATCCAAAATGAATTTCTTGTTGTTAGTATAAACTCATGGTAATCTCAGGAAAAGTGAATAAAATTCAAAGCAGTATTCAATAATATTGAAAGTTAAAAGGGGGAAGTATGATGGAATTGCGCCATCTGATTACGTTCCGCACGGTTGCTTCAACTTTAAATTTCAGTCGGGCTGCGGAAGTGCTGAACTACGTCCCATCCAATATAACGATGCAAATAAAAGCATTGGAGGATGAACTTGGTGTTCGTCTCTTTGACCGCTTGGGCAAGCAGTTAGTACTCACAACTGCTGGTAAACGCTTTTTAACTCATATCCAGAGCATTCTGGATAAATTGGACGAAGCCCGCAGTTCCGTTCATGACAACGAAAACCTAAGCGGTACACTAACGATAAGTGCCAATGAGGTTCTTTGCGCCTATCGCCTGCCAGTTGTCTTTCAGCTATTTCGTTCCCGTCATCCAGGAGTTCGTCTCATCTTCCGCTCTGTTCCAAATCAAGAACTCAAGCAAACGCTCTTTGATGGAACTGCTGATGTCGTCTTTATGCTGGACGAAACCATTCTCTCAACGGGACTTGCAGTAGAAGCGTTACTGGAAGAAACTTTCCGCTTGTTCGTCGCTCCAGACCATCCTCTCACGAAACTAACTGCACTACAGCAGGAAGATTTTCACGGAGAAGTGTTCCTTGTTAATGAAAAGGGTTGTACCTATCGAACTATGTTTGATCGATCATTTGAAAAAAAGGGCATTGACAGTATCACTTATTTAGAATTTCAAAATGCCGAAGCGATTAAACAATGTGCAATTACGGGAATCGGTATTGCCTTTCTTCCTGAAATCACGGTGGAAGCCGAAGTTCAACGGGGTAATCTAGTTGCTCTACCATGGCAAATGCCGGACTTGCACGTATATACTCATATGGCATGGCATAAAGACAAGTGGCTTTCACCAATCATATTATCTTTCATAGAAGCAGCAAGGGAGGTTATTGCTAAACGAGGAGGAGAATAAAACGGTTTAACCCTTATTTAGCGATATTTTCCTAATGGCTGTTAGTTATCTAATTGATACTTTTTATCAGGAAATTTAATACTTAGAGACAATAGTAAGGCATCTTGGTGGATAACTAGGGTGTCTTATTTATGCTCCTCTATAAACAATGAGTTATTTATCCCGTTTAACAGGTACTAAGACTCCCACTTTCACACAGCAGTGAAAGCGCAGATGTGTAAGTGGGAGACCCGAGTACCTGTAACAAC
>JBJEFM010000073.1:55524-55856 GCA_051874035.1 Bacillus sp. (in: firmicutes) | reverse complement strand
AATCACTACTACTACTGCTTTCGCTGCTTCTTCGGCAATCGCTACTGCTGCTGCTCTCGCTGCTTCTTCGGCAATCACTACTACTGCTGCTGCTCTCGCTGCTTCTTCGGCAATCGCTACTACTGCTGCTTTCGCCGCTTCTTCGGCAATCACTACTACTACTGCTTTCGCTGCTTCTTCGGCAATCACTACTGCTGCTGCTCTCGCTGCTTCTTCGGCAATCGCTACTGCTGCTTTCGCTGCTTCTTCGGCAATCGCTACTGCTGCTGCTTTCGCTGCTTCTTCGGCAATCGCTACTGCTGCTACTTTCGCTGCTTCTTCGGCAATCGCTA
>JBJEFM010000073.1:0-55424 GCA_051874035.1 Bacillus sp. (in: firmicutes) | reverse complement strand
CTGCTGCTTTCGCTGTTTCTTCGGCAATCGCTACTGCTGCTTTCGCTGTTTCTTCGGCAATCGCTACTGCTGCTTTCGCTGTTTCTTCCGCTTTCACTGCCGCCTCCTTGAGCTTGGTTCCCGGCCTGTTGCCCTTCTCCTTCATTAGCGCCTTCTGCTGCCTGTGCTTCAGCTTCGCCGCCATCTTGCGCTTGCTCTTCGTTTTCTTCTTCTAATACCCCCGGAAACATATGTGAAATAAACGACTGATGCAATATAAGCTGATCGGCGTTGTTGATCAATACTACATACTCTTCAAATGTACGGCTGAGAAAGCCAGAAAACACTTGGCCGTCCGCTGTCGCAATCGTCACCCAATTGTACTGGAGCTCCGCAAGAATTTCATTGAGCGTCTTCGAAGTATCTATCGGCATCTCCACTGTAGGAGTAGCTTCGAAATTCTTAGTATTTTTTGTTAAGGCGCGAATCTGCTCTTTCTTGTAATAAAATAGCTTCGCATTGTTCTCTACCATAATATGGTCTTCTGCGTTATCAAGCAAAACCCCCTCGACGAACTGACCGCCATTCAGAAATATTCCGATTGTATACCCTTTTAACCCGCTTAGTGTTTCAGAAAAATTCTGTTCAACCACTTTTGATTCATCCTTTCTGTACATGATCTACCGCTTTCCTTTACGAAACGGTTCCATTGCCCTTATGCTCCGTTTTCATTTCCTTCCTCTTGAGACGCTTCCGGAATCGGCGGCATTACCACTATTTCCGGCTGTTCCACGACTGCTTCCGCCATATCGGCCGGCCCTCCAACTACTGTTGCCTTAACCAGTTCTTCCGCTATCGGCGGCATCCCTGGAGCGGCTCCCGCCATATTGTTTGCTGCATGATGATGATGTACCGGCCCTAGATTCACCAGGCCAGCTCCCGGTGCCCCCACTTCGGGATTAATCTTTGCTTTGGCCGGAAATCCTGCGCTGATATTGCGGATATGGTACAAGGAAATGCGGAACACTTCTTCATTAGCGATTAAAGTAGCATAATCGCCATTGACATCATCAAGTACACCTTCGACGGATTCTTTGCCGCCGCGGTTGATTTTCACCCAACGATAACGCAGGCCTTCCAACAGACTTGCAAAATCGGCAGCCGATAGAAAAGGAGCTTCCTCAATGGCTTGGTTTTCCTCAAAACGCAAGCCATGCTTTGTATTTTCCAATACGCTCTTGATGTGATGCGTCCTATAATATATGACACCATCCTTCTCTGTCTGCAAAGCGAAATAATCTTCCTGTACGCTTAATAATTTTCCCAGTCTGGACTCAGGGCCACCCCTGTCCACTTTAACAATCCTACCAACTAAAGAAAGCAATAACTCTTTACTCATTCCTGCTAACCTCCCATCGGATATTCCCTGTATTTATATGTGCCATGGAATGACAATGTACTAAGTTAGTAGCCTGTTTTACTTTCTCCCGTAAAAAATGGGACAAAAAAAAAGCTACTCCTATTGGAATAACTTCTCTTCGCCCAGTGCAGGCGGAAACAGCAATTGCGATTTACTATATCGTTTCCATTCATAGTCATAAAAAAACTGCCTGAAAAAGGGGGCTCCCCCTGCTTTCAAGCAGTTCTCTATTAAATGCTTACATCCACAAAGCTGAATGTGTTTACATCAAATAATCCTTGATTCGTCAGTTTTAAAGAAGGAATGACCGGCAATGCCAGGAATGATAGCGTCAAGAGAGGTGAAAACGCTGTTGTGATGCCGATTTCTTTCAATCCTTCCAATAGCTCATTGTAATTATCATTCAATTCCTGCGCCGAGACAGTCGTCATTAAACCGCCTACAGGCAAGGAAAGCGATGACTTGACTGCGCCTTCCCCCACTACCGTGATGCCCCCGCCGATTCGCTCCAACTCCCGGATCGCCGCATCCATATCACGGTCATTTGTGCCGATGCAGATGATATTATGCGAATCGTGGGCGATTGTTGTTGCCACAGCGCCCGACTGGAGCTGGAAGCCTTTCACGATTCCGACGCCGACGCTTCCCAGGCCTTTATGGCGTTCCACAACCGCAATCTTCACCAGGTCTTCCTTTGTATCGGGAACGAATAAGCCGTCCTCCACCGTCACAGGATATTCTGCGTTCTTCGTCACAATGGAGTTCGGGATAATCTCGATTACACGCGCATGCTTGCTCGTCATCGGCAGCTTCAAAAGCTCCTGGTGATAGTCTCCAAGCACCA
This sequence comes from Bacillus sp. (in: firmicutes), assembly GCA_051874035.1. GTDB lineage: Bacteria > Bacillota > Bacilli > Bacillales > DSM-1321 > Bacillus_AD. The sequence continues at coordinate 53,181 of JBJEFM010000073.1, read as the reverse complement.
CTGTGTTCTCGAATTCTCCGCTCGCGCTTTGTTCTTCCTCCGCTTCATAGCGCTCTCCGCCCACCCAAACGGAAGCCACTTCGAACGTATCGATATCGCTCAGCAGGATGAAGTCCGCGTCATAGCCCGGAGCGACGGCGCCTTTGCCTTTCAAGTTGTAGCACTGCGCCGCATTTAATGAAGCCATCCGCAATACCGAATAGATGTCGATGCCCGCTTTCAAGCACTCGCGCACATGGAAATCGACACTGCCTTCTTCCAATAAATCATCGATATGCTTATCATCTGTACAGAATAGAAGCCGGTTGGACATTTCCTTGCGGTACCCCTTCAAGAGATCATGCAGGTTGCGGGCCGCAGATCCCTCGCGCAGCATCACATACATGCCGCGGCGGACGCGCTCGATCAGCTCTTCCGGCTTCACACATTCATGGTCGGTCGTAATTCCTGCCGCAAGATAAGCATTCACGTCTTTACCGCTAAGTCCTGCGCCATGGCCATCAACCGGCACGCCGTGGTTGATGGCTGACGTAAGCTTCTCCATCATCGCTTCCTGCCCGGAAAGAACAGCCGGGAAATCCATTACTTCCGCAAGGCCCAGGACATTCTTCTTTCCATAATAGGTTTGCAGATCAGCCGCTGTCAGTGTTGCACCATTATCTTCAAAAGAAGTGGCAGGCACACAAGAAGGCAGTTGATAATAATAATTCATCATGCAGCCCTCGCTGTCCGCAAGCATCCAATCGATGCCCTTCGTTCCAGTCACGTTGGCGATTTCGTGCGGGTCTGTGACGATTGATGTTACGCCTTTCGGCAAGACGACATGCTGGAACCTTGACGGCGACAACATGCTGGATTCAATATGCACATGGGCATCAATCAATCCCGGCACCATTGTATACGGCGATCCGTCGATTTCCCTTTCGCCTTTATAATCGCCAATCCCGACAAATACGCCATTATGGATCGCCACATCCGCCTGTTCGATCTCATCGGTAAACAGGTTGACAATCTTGACATTCTTTATGACAAGCTCAGGCAGTATTACGTTTCTGGCTGCTTGTATTTGCATTTGTAAAGTATGTGGTTTCATCATGAATTCTTCCTCCTAAATGTAAGCAGGCAAGGAAGAATAGTAGAAGCGAGCATGAGGGTATAAACGTATAGCACCACCTTCTATCCAAGAAGACGATGCTATATTCTACTATTCTCGTAGCCGAACTAGTTTACGGTTAGTTTGTAGAAACTTTTGGACCATATTTCCAAAATTATACGAGTATTATTTATATGTGATTGTAGTGTGAAATCGTAGTTCATTATTATCGTTTCAAGCATTGTAACAGCGTTAGGTGCAACCCGTCAACTAGAAAACCCAACTTCATAAATTGGAAAATCCATTACTTTCATTCACTATTTTTCTGCAAAAGAACCTATTCTTTCACATAATCTTCTTATGGATATTATAGCATTTTCCCATTCCCATTGCAGGACTTTTGGCTTAGCTCGATGCCTTCAGGTCGGTATTTCTGCTTTAGGGAATTCATTATGATGATCGGTTTAAGAAGTGGAACAAACAAAAACGCCCCGAAATCAGTATATTTCGGGGCTGCTTGATATTTACATACAGATTAAACACATGCGTTCTTTCTTTGTTTTTCATGATGGACTTATACTTTTATTTCGCTGTTACGCCACCATCAACAGGCAATTCCACACCTGTGATATGTGAAGACGCGTCGCTCGCCAGAAATAGAACAGCTTCTGCCACTTCTTCCGGTTTTCCTAGTTGCTGAAGGGCCATTTGCGCTAAGAAATTCTGTCTATACATTGGATCTTCCATGTATTCACGGCTCATAGGGGTAATGATGAAACCCGGATGAATGGAGTTACAGCGAATGTTGTCTTTTCCGTAATCTACCGCTACCGCCTTTGTCAGCAAACGAACCGCTCCTTTACTGGCTGTATACGCCCCTGCGCCGGAAGAACCCGTTATGCCTGCAATCGAGGAAATGTTTATAATGGAACCGCCGCCGTTCTCACGAAGGTAGGGCATTGCCAATTGTATTCCTAAGAACGTTCCTTTCAAGTTAATGTCCATCGTACGATCCCACTCTTGAATCGTTTGTTCCTCAAATGGCGTCGCAAGTGAAATACCTGCATTGTTTACTAAAATATCCAGTTTCTCAAATGCTTGTACCGTTGCTTTATACACCTTGTCCCACTCTTCTTTTACTGTTACGTTGTGTTTCAAAGCTATTGCTTCGCCGCCGTTTTTGTTAATTTCTTGAGCCACCGCTTGCACTGCTTGTTCATTGATATCCGTAAGCACCACTTTTGCTCCTTCATCTGCAAATAAGAGGGCTCCCGAACGTCCCATACCGCTGCCCGAACCTGTAATAACCGCTACTTTACCTGCTAATCGTGCCATTTGACCTCTCCCCTTTATTTATTCTTTGCAAGAATTATAGCCATCTTTTCATGTATGAAGATAAAGTGAATCTTTGATAGGTGGGGGTTTTCCTTCATCTCCCCCTATCAAACGGGATAAAAGAATACTCTTTTCCGCTCTTCTCTAAGAATCCGTTTCTCTCATGATAAATATGCAAAATGGGGACATACTATGCTTGTAAAAGAAAAAATAAGGAGCGTACATTTCCGCCCCGCCTATCAGTAGAGGAGTCAACCTTAGTTGTTATATGTACTTCGATCTCCCGCCTGCCACTCCACGTTTTCACTGCCCTGTCCGGAGCGGGAAGTACTTGTTAAACGGCAAAAATGCGCATCAAAAAGAACCAGTCGTCGCTGACTACTGGTCCCCGCATTGTTTTCTCCATTATCTGAACCAACCTTTTTCTTTTGAATGGGTAATCGCTTCGATTCGATTCTTCACTTCGAGTTTATCCAATATCGTCGAAATATAATTGCGGACTGTGCCTGCTTTCAGATGGAGCTCATCGGCGATTTCCCGTGTATTCTTGCCGGTAGCCACCAATTCAAGCACTTCCTTCTCGCGATGCGTGAGCGGATTCTCTTCACTATAGAAATCATCCATCAGTTCCGGCGCATAAATCCGCCGCCCCATCATCACGCTCCGAATCGAGCTCGCCAACTCTTCGCTCGGGCTATCCTTTAATAAATAGCCGTTGACGCCGGCCTTCAGCGCTCTTTGGAAATAGCCGGTACGGGCGAATGTCGTCAGGATAATGACCTTACAATCCCGTTCTTTCAGCTCTTCCGCCGCTTCAAGCCCTGTCTTGCCCGGCATCTCGATATCCATAATGCAGACATCCGGATTGAATTGATCTACAAGTGAAATAGCTTCCTCACCATTAGAAGCCTTGCCGACGACTTTCATATCTTCCTCTAAGCCGAGCAATGAACCAAAGGCACCCAACAGCATTTGCTGGTCTTCAGCAATTACTATTGTAATCATATCTATTCCTCCTAATCCGTCTGCTTTGCGTCATTTGGAACTCTGATAACAATCGTCGTCCCATTCCCCTTATGAACCTCTAAGCTGCCATTCACGAACTCCAAGCGTTCCTTCATCCCTTTTAATCCGTGGCCCTTCTCCGACAATCCGCCATTTTCCTTGAACGTCCCGTCATCGCTGATTGTCAGCGTGATTTCCTTCCATGACTGCTCGATTGAAATCGAACAATTCTTGGCACCGCTATGCTTCACGACATTCGTTACCGCTTCTTTCATGCACATGCTCAGAATATTCTCCGTCAGCAACGAGACCTTTATCAGCTTAAACTCACCTTCGTGCGTGAAATCAATCTGCGCCGCGTCCAAGATTTGCTTCACGCGTACGATTTCATCTTTAAGCCTGATGCCGCGCATGGACGAAACCATTTTCCGGACTTCGTTCAACGCTGTCCGGGCTGTCTGCTGCACGTCCTTGAGCTCGGCTTTGGCCTGCTCCGGATTCTTCGTGATAAGACGGCTTGCCAAGTCGCTCTTCAAGCCGATGAGCGACAGCTTCTGCCCCAACGTGTCATGAAGGTCGCGTGCGATCCGCTCCCGTTCTTCCAGCTTCACCAGTTCGGCAATCTTATTATTCGCCACAGCAAGCTTCATCTCCAGCTGCCCCTTTACATTGCGGCTGCGGATATTGAGCGGCAGGAGGATGACACTGAGCCATGTAATCACCACAAACGGCACCTGTTTCAAGAATAACGGCTCCTGCTGGACGAAAGCGAAATTGATTGAAATGGACATCGCAAACACTTGTACCAAATATAATACGCGGAAGGCAATCCGATTATGAATGCTGCCGACATAGTAAGCTAGGAAAAAAGCAAAATACACATAGCTGAACAAGTTGGTCGCCGCAACTGCTATCGCAATCATAATAAAAGTCCATAAGTAAATCGACCAGCCTTTAGCAATAAAAGCAATCCGGTAGCAAATAAAGAACAAAATAGTCAAACAGATGCCGATCACAATGGCAATCTTAGAAGATGATTCAAAGATAAAGTAGAACGGCAGGATGCAAAGAATGGTCCACACATAAGGAGATATGCCATTATTCCTTTGTAATGTAAGCAATCTTTTGATCATAAGCAGATACCTCATTTTCCGGTATACATCCCTTTGCTTTTATTCTACCATTATCGGATGTTCACATTCCTCTTATAAGCCCTGCACTCAAGTCAGCTTCTTCTTATATGCCGGCCGGATGGAGTTGCCACTTTCCTCCGCTTGCTTCTTCCTCGCCTCTCTAAACGTGACGAACTTATCATTTTTCTCATCCCACAGCTTGAATTTCAAGCACTGCAAGCTTGTCGCCAGCGTGATTGTCGGCACATGCTGCAAGGGCGCCGCTTCATTGTGCACGGTTTCCAGCTTATAGTTCGGCACACGCGGACTCAGATGATGCACATGGTGATACCCGATATTGCCTGTCAACCACTGCAGCACCTTCGGCAACTTATAGAATGAACTGCCTTCTACCGCCGCTTTCACATACTCCCACTCTTCATTCTCGACGAAATACGTATCCTCGAATGTATGCTGCACGTAGAACAGCCAAATGCCTAGAATACCGGAAATATAGAAAATCGGCCCTTGAATCAGCACGTACGCTTCCCATCCCAGTGTCAAACAAACAGTCGCCGCTACCGCTATGATGCCTAGATTCGTAATATACGTATTGATGCGTTCCTTGCGCTTAGCTCCTTTTCGGTTGAAACGGTTCGTAATCAGGAACACATAGATCGGGCCAAGCCCAAACATCACAATCGGATTGCGATATAAGCGATATGCAAACCGCTGCATCGGCGTCGCCTTCGCATACTCTTCAACCGTCATGAACCAAATATCTCCGATGCCCCGTTTGTCTAAATTCCCGCTCGATGCATGGTGCACATTATGGCTGTGCTGCCACTGCTTGAACGGAAACATCGTCATAATGCCGGCAATCGTGCCGACCCAATGATTCGCTCGCTTATTCTTAAAAAACGACCCATGGCAGCAATCATGGAAAATAATAAAAATACGCACTAGAAATCCCGCCGCGACCAAACAAATCCCCAATGTAAGAAAATACGAAACGGAAAGACTTTCATATGCCAAGTACCACAATATGAAAAATGGTATGAATGTATTCACCATCTGCTTGATGCTTTTAGAAACATCCGAATTTTCATAAGGAGCTACATGCTTACGTAAACTAGCCAACTTCTGAGTTTGCTTCCTCATTATCCCAAACCCCTTCATCTTGATTTAATTATCTTAATTATAATGACTAGGTCTTAGCATTTGCAGACATACATGTCATAGTCTCCATATGACATTTGTCATATTTCCGCTAAAAAAGAGAAAAAACCTTCATAAATAAAGCACTCCTCAAATTAGTGCTTGTTAAAAAACAGCAGTTATACCCTCCGACTACCAGGGTAAATCCGTTCATTGCAAATCGTGTGGACAGAGTAAAACCATAAACAAAAAAGCATCAGAAGAAGGATTGGACTGCCCCCTTCTTCTGATGCTCATTATACTAATATGCCAACTTATACAGCACAAACCGTTCATTTTCATCACGCCCGGGCAATACAATCTCCCCCGCTCTCTCAAAAGCAGAATGATGATCCAAGAAGAACAAGTAATCCTCGGAAGGATAATATAGTACAATCATAATTTCACGCGGCGCTTGCTCGACAGAAAGCAAAATATGGTCCACCACACACCGGAAAATCTGAACGGAAAACGGATTGAAGAAATAAAACACATTATCGCGCCGGTTCACTTCATAATCCTGCGCCAAACAGCAGTGGAAGCGGATATCGCGTGCAGGGTGCTTCTTCCCGTAGCTCGCCAAGTTGGCCATCGCTTCCTCGTAGAAGCCCTCATCCATTTCAATTCCGACAACAGAAGCTTGGCATTCATGATGTATATAGAAATTAAGGCGCCCTTTTCCGCATCCGAAATCCACAACGCGGTCGGCGCTCGTCAGATTCAATTGCTCAAGGAGCAGCTTGAGCGCGGAATAGGGCGTCGGTTCGTAGCGGTGATAATGGAAGGACTTATGGAAACCCATTTGGTCGCCCGTTGTTTTGATGGATAGTAAATCATCATATTGTTGATCTTTCATGTAGTCGACTCCTATTTTTTAGACTGTAGCTTTATTATGGCATGTTTCGAGCGGGAAAGCAGGCACTAATTGATCCCGTTTAACAGGTACTAAGGCTCCCCCTCCGCCTATCAAGATTCACTTTATCATTCGTCATTTTCCCGGCCGCTCCACACTTTTCAGATTCTCCTCTTCTCCCGACTTTGATTTCGGGAGGATGGAGAATTGTCCATTCGACTCCAGAACAACCGCCTGTACCTGATTCATCGACAAATTCCCATCCATGCGGGCAGCTTGAATAATTTCTTCTTTTTGTATTCTTTCTTTTTCCATCGCCTTATAGCAAAACGTGCCGCCATAATACAATAAAGTCGCATCCTCTTTCAATTTGCTGCCGACCTTATTGAACTTCTCGGTCGTCTTCGAAAACACCCACTGCAAGCCGATCAGGACAAAGAACGCAGTAACCCCTTCAAAGATGGAAATCTTTTCATCAAGCAGCACCGAGCCGAAAACGGAACCGATAGAAATCGTGATGACCAAATCAAATATATTCAACTCTGTCAATGTCCGCTTCCCAGCTATCCGGAGCATGATAATCAACGCCACATAAGCCAAAATCCCGATACTAATAATCCTTACTAAACCCATCCAATCGAATGTAAACATCGCTGCCTCCTTACCGGCCTTTTATAGGTATTGGTACCACTGCATCGATAGTGGTAAACATACATTCAATATGACCGGAAGGCGGGAAAGATTGAAGCCGATAATCAATCAGGCTGTCCGGGAGTTGCCCGGACAGCCTGATTCGATGATATTCAACTCAACGCTCCCGATTCACCATATAATCCAGCAAATGCTTCAAGAAAGCGGTATTGCGCGGCACTTCACGCAGCGCTTCGGCACCGCGGCAGTATTGCTCCCACATTTCTTTCCGGGCGGCGTCCCTGCCTAAAATGGTCACAAACGTAGAATTATTATTCTCTGCGTCCTTGCCGACCGGCTTTCCGAGCATCAGCCGGTCTCCTTCCGCATCAAGCAGGTCGTCTTTAATCTGGAATGCGATGCCGGCATGGCGGGCGAACCGCTTCAGTGCATCCATTTCCGACTCTTCCGCGCGGGCGAGGATGGCCGGCATGATGAGGGAAGCTTCGAACGCGATGCCTGTTTTATAAAAGCACATCGTATTCAGTTGCTCGATTGTCAATTTCTTCCCTTTCGAATTCAAGTCCATCGCCTGTCCCCTGCACATATCCATGGTGACACGCGTCGAGTAGCGGATCAAACGGAGCACCGTGTCCGAATCGAATCCTTCGAGGGAAGTTTGTTCTTCAATCGCCTTCTGCGTCAGAAAAAGCCCCGTTATTTCCGCTGTGGCAGTATCGTAGACCTTATGCAGAGTAGCGCGTCCCCTACGGATAGGCGCGTTATCCTGGGAAGGCAGATCATCGAAGATCAGAGATGCCGTATGCATATACTCCAACGATTTCAGCAGCGGCGCCATCGCCTGCCGATCCAATCCATATCCGTCAACGCCCATGATCCATGTCATAATCGGCCTCAAGCGCTTGCCGTTGCCCTCCAGGCTGTAATTGGCGGCTTCGATGATCGGCTCCTTCATGAACGGGACAGATTCACTTTCCTTAATCTGTAGGAGGTTGTCAATCTCCCGGCGCACCGTTTCCACGATATCCGAAAACGCCTCACGCTCCTGCCGTTCCTTTCTTAAATTAGCAAGCATATGGTCGCGGAGCAGCTTATCGAAGAAATCCACATCGTCCGCTTTCTTCACCAATTCCTGTATCACACGATTGAATGCGGGGCTTCCGCCGGCGAAGATGCCCATGACTTCGTTATAACGCTTCGTTCCCATCCTCTCTTGGTACCGCTTCAGGCCGTTGATGGCACGGTCCAATATCACCTCGCGCACCTTAGGATGGGAGTGATACACATTATGGATCAAGTTCGCAATGACCGCCCAATACATTTCAAAGGGATTGACCAGATCCGGCCGCACCTTATGGTATTTCAAGTAATAGGTATAAGGCGTCACCGCGCCGGCTTCCATATCATCGAACAAATCGGCGAAATCGTCCGCCAGCTGATTGTAGATGCCATAGTAGAACGTCCGGCTGTCAAAGCCCTCATCTTCGTCGGCGCCGATCACGGAACGGACGATCAGCCTTGAAGAAGCGGACTTCAAAATGACCGGAACGTAAAGCTCTTCATTCGTGTAATCGGCCTTCGCTAAATCCTTCATCCGGTCCGCTTCCTGCGACTGGAAAAACACATACGACTGCTCGAAGAAATGCCGTTTTGTCCCAGCTCGCTGCCGGTCTTTGATATAACGGAAAGCCACCCGCAGCTCCGCATGGATGTAGCGCATCAGCTCCCCGTTCTTTCCGTGCCAAGCGCCAAGAGCCGGAACGTCTCCTGTCAGAAGCGTCGTACGGATCAGATTGGAATAGCGTTCTGTCTCTTCATCCGATAGAATACGGGCATCGAGAAGGTCATCAATGAACGGATACGTCAGCCCGTAGCAATACCCCAGCCTGATCGCTTCATCAAGCTTGCGCTTCCGCACTTCCGGGGATATCCCCTCGTCCAGCTCCTCTACCGCATGCATGGCGACACCTCCGATAATCTTAATCAGCTTGCGTTCTGCCTGCTCGGCATCCATTCCCTCCGGAATACGGGAGGAAGCCGTCTTTACCTTGTCCACCACCCAGATGATCGTCGACTCGACGCCTTCCTTCTGCGCCCATCTGTAGAGCTTGGCCATGCTGAACATCTCCCCTGCTTCAGCCCCGGTAAGCCGCTGTTTCAAACTGCCGGCCGCACGCCGCACCCGCTCCTGTACAGCAGGCGAGTCCAACGCCTTCCCTAAATCTCTCATAAAAATGTAAGAGACACTCCTGTCCAGATAACCATCCAGCTTCCCGGTGTAATCCAGCCATTTAATATAACTATGATACTCCTTCAAATCAGGCTTTCCTGTCCTCCGTGAAAGCAAGGACAAGAATGAACCTTGATGAATATGTTCCTTCTTCCACACTTGTATATCGTCTGTCAACGCCTTCACATATGCCTTTCCCCTCACCTGCCCATACAGCGATTGAAAATACCCGGCGGCCCGCTCCTCCGCCGTCCTGTAGCACTCATCGGCATTCTGTATCAAATTCTCATTCATAGATTCATTCCCTCTGCTTCATGTTCTCTTCTATTTATGTTATGCAGTAATATCCAACCACATATTATATATCCTCGTTTTTTCTGTAAAAACGCAAAAGTCTGTATATCTCCTTCAAAAGTAACATGTTTGGCGGCAGAAAGCGAAGGAGGATTATTTGGAAGGGTTGCGGTGAACCGGATGGATCGATTCTTACGCAGAATAAGCAAAAGCCCCTGAAGCCAGCATTGTTTTCCTGCTGTTTCAGGGGCTTTCGGATTATTTCCGCTGCGCACTCTACGTGTGTCTATTGTATGTGGCAACATATGAGTGCTGGCGGGTTTATTACATTCTTAAGACCTTTTTCTTTCAGAAAGCATACTTGATCAAAATCGAAAGTAAGTACTATCTTTTTTATAACTTTTCGAGAGTTGCATCATTTCACTTTCCCCGTCCCATCAACATTCTTTTTCAAAGCTATCAAGCAATGCACGGACTTCATCTGTTGATTTCGTGCTCATCAATTGATTTCTTAACTCAGCAGCTCCACGGAAGCCTTTAACATAAATTTTGAAAAAGCGATGAAGCCCTGTGATTGAACGCGGCAGTACTTCCGCATATTGATCTTGAAGATCAAGCTGCAGTCTTAAAAGATCAAGGTATTCTTTACTGCTATGCTCTTTTGGCTCTTTTTCAAAAGCAAAAGGATTTTTAAAAATGCCTCGCCCAATCATAATGCCATCAATACCATATTGTTCAGCAAGCTGCAGCCCGGTTTGACGGTCAGGAATGTCTCCATTGATTGTCAGCAGCGTATTTGGTGCGATACGGTCACGTAATTTTTTGATTTCCGGAATTAACTCCCAATGCGCATCCACTTCGCTCATTTCCTCTCTTGTCCGTAAATGAATAGAAAGGTTCGCAATATCCTGTTTTAGAATATGCGTCAGCCACTCCTCCCACTCATTTACATCCTTATAGCCAAGTCGTGTTTTCACGCTGACAGGCAGTCCGCCCGCTTTCGCTGCTTGAATAAGTTCTGCCGCAACGTCTGGACGAAGAATAAGGCCGCTGCCTTTCCCTCTCGATGCCACATTCGGTACAGGGCAGCCCATATTGATGTCTACGCCTTTAAATCCCAGCTCCGCCATACCAATACTCATTTGACGGAAATATTCGGGATTATCCCCCCAAATATGTGCCACCACCGGCTGTTCATCTTCTGTGAAAACCAAACGGCCACGCACACTTTTCATGCCCTCTGGATGACAATAGCTATCCGAGTTTGTAAACTCTGTGAAAAATACATCCGGCCGGCCGGCTTCACTTACTACGTGACGGAAAACAACATCTGTCACATCTTCCATTGGTGCAAGTACAAAAAATGGCCGTGGTAAATCACGCCAAAAATTATCTATCAATTCAAACTCAATCCTCTCATTATGGATACAACTTCAAACTCTCGTCCAAAAAATAGAAAGCCGAATGTTCCACTTCTTCTACACTTATAACATGCTTAATAACCTATTATCAAACACAAGTACATGCGGCATTTATAATTTGTGCAAAAACTATTGTGAAAATCAGCAATGTTTATTTTAACGAAAATCGGTCCTGAATGGTATTTTTATAAACAAAAAAGCAGATGGTATAGATTTTTTCTATATCAACTGCTTTTCTATTCTACCTATTCCAACCACGCGACCGCTTCACAATGTGTGGAGCGTGCAGCAACCTGCACGCTCCGATACGGTTCAATATGTAGACTCGACTATCCGGAACAAACAAGCCTATTGAATACGAATTAATCAACTTTGTTATCACTTACATTCTCTATTTTCATGAAATCACGCTTCGTTTTTCATTAGTGAATATCGTGCTTTTTGAAATTGCCGCCCTTCACTTCCGCTACGTCATATACCGTCACAAACGCATGCGGGTCGATCTCATTAATGATTTGTTTCATTTTGCTTTCTTCCAAACGGTTAATGACACAAGTGATTTCTATGAATTGTTCATGTGAATAACCGCCGTAAGCTTCTTTATATGTCGCGCTTCGGCCTAACCGGTCACGGATTGTCTCCACCATTAATTCAGGTTGCTGGGTAATGATTTTAAAGGTTTTAGAGCCGCTTAGACCTTCTTCAACGATGTGGATCACTTTAGAAGCGATAAAGTAAGCGATTGCCGACAGGATTGCCCCTTGAAGGCCAAATACTGTTGAGACAACAATAAAGACAAACATGTTCAAGAATAAGATTAAATCGCTTGTCCCAAAGGGCAATCTTCTTGAAAGCAGGACAGCCAGCATATCAATTCCATCTAATGCGCCGCCGTTACGCAACGCCAGCCCCATACCGAAACCGATGATAATACCGCCCACAACGGTGACTAACAATGTATCGCCATCAATAATCGTCGGTACTTGGTGCATAAGACTGGTGCCGATTGCCAGTGAAGCAATGCCGATAATCGAATAGATCGCAAAACTTCTGCCGATTTGCTTATATCCCAACCAAACAAAAGGGATGTTAATGGCCGCGATCAGAAGTCCTAGCGGCACGCCAAATAGTTGCGATCCGACGATACTTAGACCTGTCACGCCTCCATCTGATACACTGTTCGGGATTAATACCGCTTCAAGTCCATACGCTGTTATAAATCCCCCCATAATAATCAATAGTGACCGCAACACGATCTTCAGCTTACTTGATTTTTGTTTTGTAGCTTTATCCATGTGAATTCCCCGTTTCCAACTGATTTCTCTTTTTATTACTACCTATTTTTGAACCATTCTACACTCCTTGCACATAAATTTTATTACTCTTTTTTTTTAAACAGCTCCTGCATCTGCACCTTACTAACTCGAATTGTATCTCACTGTTTCTACAGTTCATACAAGCTTACTGATTTAGCCCTTTGACTTTTTCTAAGACTCTAAACTATTACAGCAAAACACTTTCTTTGAAGAAGTCATCCATTTATTCAATGCAGCTGTACTTCAAGCACTCTCTTCCAATTATATTGGTATCTTTCTTTTTTAAAAAACCAAAAGCATTTTCCAGAGCCATTTTCTTAATCGTTTGAAAGAAGCAATCATTTTTTCCTCTTAAAAATCCACCTGAAAGATTCCTATCATAAACGCACTGAAACGGGCCGCATGTGGTTGATAACGGAGCCCGTCACCTTCCTTACAGCCTTCGATTCTGCTACACTGTTATCATTACATCAAGAATTGGAGGTATCATCTATGTTGGATTCTGTAGGGTTTTGGAAAAGATTTGCTGCGGGTATATTGGATAGTTTTGCAGTCGGGATTCCATTAATGATTATCTTGATGATTATCAATGTCGATGAAATGCAAGAAGAGATGATAATGAGCATTGTGCAACTTCTTTATCTACTGATCTTACCTGTGGTTTGGCATGGCTACACTGTCGGAAAGAAATTGATGGACATACGGATTGTCAGAGTGGATGGCAAGAAAGTAGGCATCGGGACCATGCTGCTCCGTAATGTCGTCGCTTCGCTGGTCTATGTTATGACACTCGGCATCGGATATATCGTAAGTGCGTTCATGGTCGGATTGCGGAAAGACCACCGGGCAATCCATGATTTTATAGCAGGTACATACGTTACTTCAAAAAAACCGTAATGAAGCATGATCCATCACATTCCGATGGCTCATCTTTCATACTTCCTCAAATAAAGTGAATCTTTGATAGGTGGGGGTTTTCCTTCATCCCCACCTATCATTAGATGAACCAATCGGGTTGTTAAAGGTACTTGATCTCCCACTTACACATCTGTGCTTTCACTGCTGTGTTGAAGTGGGAGTCTTAGTACATGTTAAACGGGACAAAAACCACCCCGCTAAGATGCAAAGCTCTTTCATCTCGATAATAATTCCTTTGTAAATCCGATATAATCCGTGAAATACCCGTCGACTTGCAGGCGCTTCATCCGTTTCTGCTCTTGCTTTTGCTTGTTCCGGTCATTGAAGAAGACCTGCACCTGTTTGCCTTGGCGCTGCAGTGCCTTGACATTCTTCATCGTTGCATCGCTCGATTCCATACCGATGACAGGGAAGTCTGCCGCGAGCGCTTTCTCCAAATCGAACTCCCCTTTACGGAACAGCAGCGTAAGCGACAGCTCGGGAGCCAGTTCCCGCACCTTCTCGAGGCTTTCCTCTGAAAAGGATTGGATCATGACGGCCTCTCTCTTCACCAAATCATGCTTCTTTAATAATTGAAGAAGCGGCTCTTCCATCAAGGTTTTTCCCTCTACTAACCGTGTTTCGAGATAATATGCCTCTTCCTTTTCGAACCGTTGGAGGATTTCTTCCAATGTCGGGATTTCTTCCATTGTCATTTCACCGTCAAAGACCGCCACAGTCGGAATGGATTTCAATTGATCTAATGTGTATTCGACTACTTCACCGGTTCCATTTGTGGTGCGGTCTATTGTTTCATCGTGCATGGCGACCAATGTCCCGTCCTCAGTCATGCGCAAGTCGATTTCCAGTGCATCCACGCCTTCCGCAGCCGCTATTTCATAAGCGGTGATGGTGCTTTCATTGAAGCGGTCGCTGGCACCGCGATGGGCGAAGATTTGCGGCGATCCGGAAGTCTGCGGTCCAGATTCTTTCTCCGCTGTAAAATAGAAAACAACCAAGCAGCCCACAAGGAGAATAGCCGTGACAATCTTAATACATACGTGTTCTTTCCGCATTTCCTATAAGCAGCGCTTTCTCCGGGAAGTCGGTTATAATGGCTGCGGCACTGTATTTTGTATTCTCCGCCAATTTCAAACCTTTGACGGATTCTATTCCGTCGTTTGTCCAGTCGAGCGGTTCATCATGGCTAACGGCGATTCCCCTGTCTTTGGCCATTTGTAGATCGAGTGCGATGCCACCCGCACCCGGCTCAACCGCTGTTTGAAAACCAAGCAGCGTGTTTTCAGAAACTATGCCTTTATAACCGCGGCGACCCTCTATTTCTGTCATATAACTCCACCCTTTATGTCGAATAATATAAGGAATGGAACTTCCATCCCCTCTTCTTCACTTGCCATTCTCCCTGCGAGGCATCTGCCTGTTCAACGCTATAACATAATCTTCGTCCACCTTACCGCCTTTATATACCTTCCCAGCCATAGTTTCAACGATTTTCTTTTACTATTGCCGCACCAAGAACCCTGTATGGCATGGCAATACACACGCTTTCCTGCCCAGCCCATATACTAAAGCACAATCCCCAAAATGGAGTTGATGATATTGGTTGTTTCTTATATGGATTATATGAGCCCGCATGTGCAATATTTTTCGGATGTGAACCAGAACCGGTTGAATACGCGTAATGAAGAGAATTATATTAATCGGCTGGGGAGGGATGTGCTGAATACACTCGGCAACGTGTCGCTTCTCGATATTTACTTAAGCAAAGGGCATGTGGTGGAGCCGCACTACCATCAGAACGCGGCGGAGCTTGTCTATTGCATTGCCGGTGCGGCGGTCGTTTCTTTGATCAATCCGTTCACCAATGAAGTGACGGATGTACCGATCAAGCCCGGACAGGTGGCGAATATTCCGCAAGGCTGGTGGCATTGGGAAATCGCCTCCGAGAACGCTACGCATCTGCTTGCCATTTTCGATGCACCTTATCCTGAATATATCTTGGGCTCCGATATACTTGCGAAAACACCAATTGAAGTGCTTGCCCATACGTATTGCCTTGACCCCGAACAGTTGAAGCGGGCACTCGCGCCGCTGCACAACCAGACGATCGTAATCGGTCCGGCCGATGAATGCGACCAGCAGCCGCCCCCCCACGCACAGCAATCCACTATGGCGAATTGCCAGCAGCCTCTTTATTATTACCAACAGTCATATCCCCCGCATGGATATGGCTATTAGAAAATGGTTCGCATCCCATACAAAAGAGCCGTATCAGGGAATCGCATGAAGCATTTTCCCGATACGGTCCTTGCCTTAACATTATGACAGCAAAACAACGAAAACAGCTTTTTATTTTAGTGAAATAGCAATGTGCTTCTTAGCTGGAAGCCTCTTTCTTTTATTCCCGGTCCAATGGTACGCGTTTATCCATTTTCAAGATATAATAGCTCGCTATGACGATACCCAAGAAGACGACACCGACTAAGAGCGATATGCGTGTATTCGGGTTGATCCACATGCCGACCAATACCATCAGCAAAAAGGCAATCGTTGCGTAGTTACTGTATGGTGCGAAAGGCATTTTGAACGGATGGCTTTCCATTTCGGCGGAACGCGCCTTCCGGAAGTTGATCTGGCTGATTAGCAGGACGAACCACGGAATCATTCCCGGCAGGACGCTTGCGCTGTACACATACAAGAATAGCTGCGGCGGAGCCAGATAGTTCAGGACAACACCGACTGCAAGGCCGACCAGGACGGCGATTGTACAATAAGCCGGCACGCCGTTCTTTGATACTTTCGCAAAGATTTTCGGCGCTTGCCCGTTCAGCGCCAATGTGTACAGCATGCGACCCGCGCTGAAGATGCCGCTGTTGCAGCCCGACATCGCCGCTGTGATGACGACGAAATTGATGATGCCGGCCGCAGCCGTGATGCCGACCTTCGCAAACGTGGATACGAACGGACTGCCCAGCGTATCCAGCTGATTCCATGGATAGACGGTCACGATAATAAAGATGGCCCCTATATAGAAAATCAGGATGCGCCAAATGATTGTTTGAATCGCCTTCGGCAGGTTCTTCTGCGGGTCTTTCGCTTCGCCCGCTGTGATGCCGACCAGCTCGACTCCTTGATAGGACGCGACCACAAGGGAAAGGGCAAAGAAGAAGCCGGTCCATCCTCCTGTGAAGAAGCCCCCGTTTTCCCATAGATTCGATAAGCCGATCGCGTTTCCTCCATTCCCTAACCCGAAGAAAATCAAGCCTAGCCCTGCGAAGATCATTAAGATAATCGTTACGATTTTAATAAGCGCAAACCAAAATTCGAATTCCCCGAAGGATTTTACAGAAATCAGGTTGGCGGCTCCCAGAATCAGCATAGCGACCACACCCGGTATCCATGCCGGCAAATCAGGGAACCAGTAATTCATATACATCCCGACGGCAATGATTTCGGACATCCCGACAATCACCCATTGAAACCAGTAACTCCACGCGGTCATATAGCCCGCAAGCGGATGGATATATTTATGGCCGAAAGTCGCGAATGAGCCTGTAGTCGGCTCCAAATATAACATTTCCCCCATCGAACGCATAATAAAAAAGATAAAGAGGCCGGCTACAGCATAAGCAAGCATGACCGATGGGCCTGTCCACTGAATCGTGCTTGCCGATCCCATGAATAGTCCCACCCCGATTGTGCCCCCTAAAGCGATCATCCGGATATGCCGCGCTTCCAGACCTCTCTGTAATTCTTTGTTTGCCATGATTCATTCCCCCACATGCCTTCGTACAGCCTGCAATGGAGCCGTACGAAATGTTCCACTTTATTTGTATGCTCCCAAAACCTTCATCGATATTACATTTTTTTACAATAAAATTCTCACTATCTTATAATAATAAACATTCAGTAAAAACACAAATGTATTTACCTGAAAAACACATCATCCATATACGCCGATAAATATGTAAGTATATAACCATTTCCATAACAAAGATATTCTGCAGAGTGAATCTTTGATAGGCGGGGTCTCCATCCCCCCGCTTGCACATCTGCGTTTTTACTGCTGTACGGAAGGGGAACCTCAGTACCTGTTAAGCGGAGAAAAGTTGCTGAACTGGAAGTGGACAAATTGTTCTGATGGATGGATCAATATGTACCTTTCGATAAGCCGATATAGTTCCTCCCAGCGGCTCAATCTGAGCAAAGCAATACCATAGATTACTACAAAGAAATATATACTTTTTTGTTTCCTTTTCTCTAACAATCAACAGGCCTGCCCATTATCAAAAAAAGCCTTGAATCCCCGGATGGAATTCAAGGCTCGGCAAGATTATTTCAACCGCAATGAAGCGACATTCTCGATATGGGCGGTCTGAGGGAACATATCGACAGGCTGGACATATTCCACCTTGTATAGCCTGCTAAGATGGGAAATGTCTTTCGCCAATGTGGATGGATTACACGATACATAGACGATTCGCTTAGGCTTCGCTTTCACGATTGCTTGCAATAAGTGCCGGTCACAGCCTGTTCTTGGCGGATCGACTACTAATACATCCGGCTTCCAGCCTTTTTTAAGCCAAACCGGCAAGACGTTTTCGGCTTTGCCCACTTCGTATTTCACGTTGGTTTTGCCATGGCGGGCCGCGTTTTCCCTGGCATCTTTAATGGATTCCTTGATGATGTCCATGCCGCGCACTTCTTTGGCATCATCGCTCAGCCACAGGCCGATCGTACCTACGCCGCAGTATGCATCGACGACATTTTCCTCGCCTGTGAGCGCCGCCGCTTTTTTCACTTCGTTGTACAGTTTGACCGTCTGGGTCGGGTTCAACTGGAAGAATGTACGCGCTGATAGTTCATATGACAGGTCGCCCAGCGTTTCATTGATGATATTCTCGCCTGCCAGATGAATTGTTTTCTCGCCGAAGATCAGCGATGTGTTTTCTTTATTGACGTTCTGCACGAATGATTTCACTTCCGGATGCTTGTCCATCACGATGCGGATGAGCTCCGCTTTCTTAGGCAACTTCTCGGAAACCGTAACGATCACCACTTGCGCCTCGCCTGTCGCAAAGCCTGTGCGCACGATTACCGTACGGACGATGCCCGATTTCTTCTTCTCATCATAGGCCGGAATCTTCAGTTCTTGGAGCGCTTCTTTCACCGTTGCGGTAATTTCGTTGCAAGCCGGGTGCTGCACGATGCATTCCGGGATATCGATCAGATGATGGGAATTCAATCCGTATAAGCCCGCAATCACCTTGCCGTCATTGGTTTGGCCGACTTGGAACTGGCTTTTATTGCGGTAATTCCAAGGGTTTTCCATACCGATTGCCGGTCTGATATCCAGCTTGTCGACACTTGATTTCATATAGCGTTCAAACGCTTGCTTGACGATATCACGCTTCTCTTCCAGCTGCTGGCTGTATTCCAAATGCTGGATTTGGCAGCCGCCGCATTGATCGTAGACCGGGCACGGCGGTGTAATGCGGTGCTTGGATTTTTTGCGGATTTTCTTCACTTTCGCCTCTGCGAATTTAGGGTGGACCTTCGTTGCTTCTGCGACGATTTCTTCACCCGGCAGTGCGCCCGGGACGAAGACAACGCCTCTCTTGAAATAGCCGACTCCCTCTCCGTTGATGCCGAGCCGTTTGATTGTTAAAGGAAAGGCCTGGCCGGGGCTCAGCGCCATTTCTTGTTGCTTCTTCATATTTATTTCACTCCGTTTTTCTTACATGTATTTACTTGCCGCATCTATTTATGAACGGGATGTTCTTACCATCCTCCCGCATTGTTTCTATTGAACAGTGATATCTGGACAATTTGTCCCGCACTTTTTCGTATTATATCACTTTTCGGGCGTCGAATCACAAGAACACGCCAATAACTTGCTTCCGCTGTTTCACTTTATCCCGTTTAACAGGTACTAAGGTTGGTTCATCTAATGATAGGTGGGGGATGAAGGCCCCCACCCATCTATCAAAGATTCACTTTATACGCATTTCTAATAAAAACACAGTGTTATCCTATTAATCGAGGGTATATAAAATATAATGAGGAAAAACAGATTTGCAGACCTCATGACCTATCATCTACGAATAAAAGGAGACAGCTACATATGAAAAAATCAACCATAGCCGTTATAGCCGGCTTCGTGATCATCATCGGCATTCTGCTTGCCTGGGTCGGCTATGCCATCAAGGATAGCTCCCCTGTCAGCAAGGCATCAGCGGGAATCCAGACAATCAATCCAGCACAGATAGACAAAGAAACAATAGTCCTCCCTTCCTTTAATCCCCCAACACTCATTCACGCAGTTTACACTTCTAACGTATATAGCGAATAAACCCAAGTCTGGTCATAGGCTTGGGCTTATCCGTTATTTTTTCCGCTTATTTACTTTAACACTAATCAATCCGAAACAAGTGCAGTCAAAGAAACATCTACAGCCAATCAAATCAGCATAACAACAACGGATGGCGGCAGCAGCCGGCAATTCTGACCGCTGCATCCAATAATCCCGAGCCTCTCATGGTCCCGGGATTGTCTATTATTTCTCTTTCTTCTGCTTCGTAAGATGGTCGATGCTTTTGAATGTATAGC
This sequence comes from Bacillus sp. (in: firmicutes), assembly GCA_051874035.1. Lineage (GTDB taxonomy): Bacteria > Bacillota > Bacilli > Bacillales > DSM-1321 > Bacillus_AD. The sequence goes on along the minus strand of JBJEFM010000073.1, from coordinate 33,147 downwards.
CTTGCTTCTTCAAGTCCACAATGATCCTCTCCAACGCATCGGCATTGTCTTTCGAAATGGTATGGATGAGGAGGATGGCTCCCGGGTGAACCTGTTTCATCACTTCATTGTAGGCATAATCGGCGCCCCTCTGCGCATTGACATCCCAATCCTTGTACGCAAGCGACCAGAAGATGTGGGTATAGCCGGCATCGTTCGCCACTTGCAGCGTTCTTTCACTGAAGATGCCGCGCGGCGGACGAAGATATTTCATTTTTTTCTGCCCTGTCAGCTTGGCTGTTTCCTCTTGGACCGTGCGCAATTCTTCAAGAATCTGCGCTTCCGATTGCGTCGTCATATCCGGATGGTGCCAGGAATGGTTCCCAATCAGATGACCTTCCTTCACCATGCGTTTCGCAAGCTCTGGGGCGCTTTTCAAATAATGCCCCGTCACGAAAAAGATCCCCGGCACCTTATGCTTCTTCAATACATCCAGGAATTGATCGGTATAGCCGTTTTCATAGCCGTTGTCGAAAGTCATATACAGCACTTTCTTAGCGGAATCGCCTTTATAAATGGCGCCGTGCTTTTCAACGATTGCATTCAGCTCGGGTCCTGCATCCGCCGGGACGCCGTCCTTGCTTTTCACGAATCCCCAGCCGTACGCTTTATTCGGCAATTGTGCGGATGCCGGTATAGCCACGGACAACAGGGTTATAATTGTAACAATCAACATGTATAGTTTTCTCATGCGCTCGTTTCCTTTCATCATCTTGCTTTTATTATTTGAAAAGGAGAGCAAAGCATGAACGGTAAAAAATGCATGAAAGAAAAACTGCCGCAAAAAATAAGGGCAGATAACAAAAAAAGCGCCTGGCTCATGCAAGCCAGGCGCTGCCCATTTTAGCTGAATACTTTCTCTTTGAATTGAGATAGCTTCTCGAGTGAGGATTGGTCGACATCTTTATGAAGGCTGTTGCCGTGTGAATCCATTGTTACAACAGCTTTGAAGTCTTCCACTTTCAAATGCCACATCGCTTCCGGGATGCCGAATTGCATAAGGTCTACGCCTTCTACAGATTTGATGCAGTCTGCATAGTACTGTGCCGCTCCACCGATTGCATTCAAGTATACGCCGCCGTGCTCCTCTAAAGCAGCCAGGGTTTTTGCGCCCATGCCGCCTTTACCCATAACGGCGCGGATACCGAATTTCTTCATGATATCGCCTTGATAAGGCTCCTCGCGAATACTTGTTGTCGGACCTGCCGCTTTCACATGCCAGTTGCCTTCATCATCTTTCAGCATAACCGGTCCGCAGTGATAGATGATTTGGCCATTTAAATCGATCGGTGCATCATTGTCAGATAGATATTTATGGATCGCGTCACGTCCTGTATACATCATGCCGCTAATTTTGACGACATCGCCCACTTTCAGAGAACGGATTTGTTCTTCTGTAATCGGTGCGCGAAGTTCAATTTCATTGGGAGTGCCCTCTTGGGATGCTGCCGCTTCTTGTTCAGCTTCCGAAACAAGATTGATTTTCTCGCCTTCTTGATACAGCCATTCATTGATTTCACCTGTTTCGGCATTGACCTTCATGCCTAAACGGCGGAATGCCCAACAGTTGTATGCCACTGATACGAAGAAGCTTGCCGGGATGCGGTTCATTACGCCGATTTTGCAGCCTAATAATGTTGTTTCACCGCCGAAGCCCATTGTTCCGATTCCTAGTTCGTTCGCATGCTCCATCACGTATTCTTCCAATTTGCGGAGATCTTCATTCGGATTCACATCATCAGCGCTTCTGAATAATTGCGCTTTCGCCAGATCGTAACCGGATGAACGGTCGCCGCCGATTCCCACGCCGATGAATCCGGCGCTGCAGCCTTGTCCTTGTGCTTGGTATACTGAATGCATGATGCATTTGCGGATGCCGTCCAAGTCGCGGCCGGCTCGGCCCAAACCTTCAAGTTCGCACGGAAGGCTGTATTGGATATTTTTATTTTCACAACCGCCGCCTTTCAGAATTAGGCGGGCGTCGATATAATCTTCTTCCCATTGATCGAATTTAATGACTGGAAGCCCGATTCCAAGGTTGTCCCCGCTATTCTTCCCTGTCAGTGAGTCCACGGAATTCGGACGAAGCTTGCCGTCTTTTGTCGCTTGTACGATTGCTTTATAAATCGCTTCTTTAATCTGAAGCTGATTCACACCGACCGGCGTCTTGATTTTGAACGTCGGCAGCCCGGTATCCTGACAGATCGGCGACACCTTCTCGTCTGCCATATTGATGTTATTCGCAATTGTCGCAAGGCTCATCGCAGAACGTGTTCCTGCAATTTCTTTCTCCTTCGCAACTTGAAGTGCGCGTCGAACATCCTTAGGTAAGTTCGTAGAAGTCTCCACAATCAATTGGTACATACTGTCTTGTAATTTCTGCAAGTCCATTCCATTTTTCCCCCTCGTATTCCAAACCCTTATTCAATAAATAGAATTTTAACATTTTTCTCTAAAATACATTATACCCGTCTCCTTTAATTAGGAAAAGGGATAAGATAAGAGCAATTCTAATAAAGTGAATCTTTGATAGGTGGGGGTTTTTCTTCATCCCCCACCTATCATTAGATGAACCAACCTTAGTTGTTACAGGTACTTGATCTCCCACTTACACATCTGCGCTTTCACTGTTGTGTTGAAGTGGGAGTCTTAGTACCTGTTAAACGGGATCAAGAAAACAAGCAGCCTTTTTTTCAGCGGTTGTATCTTCGGGAGAGGATAGCAATTGAAGTTCAGCCGGATTGCGATCATATATTCATGTTCCTCCCACAGTAGATTCATTTCGGCCCCTACCCGCGCTTTCTTTAGTAAGAGCTGCTCCATTCCATCAAAAAAAGCCCCTCATCGGGGACTTATTCTATCTTGCCTTGAATTGTTCGCATTTCACTTCAAGTTCATCGAGGATTTCAATCAGGCGATCTACGTCTTCTAAATCAGCATCTTCCGGATCTATGTTATCAAGCACTTCTAAGAACATTGTTAAGCGCTGTTTCAGGAAATTCACTTGGTCGTCTTTATTAGTAATTGGTTTACCCATGAGCATATTGCTCCTTTCTCTCGTATACGCGTAATGCATGCAGTAGTTACATTCTCTTACAAAATCGTAAAAAGTTCAATCAATACTTTCAAACCGATTGTTTTTCATATTCAAAAAAGATACAGTTATACTTGTTTTAAAAGAATATTTTTCACATATACTGTAATACTCGAAAGAATATTCAAACATATATTCATCCTACTCTTAAGGGAGCAATGAAAATGATTACAAATAAACAAACCCCATTACAACCGATTACTGTTAACCATGACCCTTGGGAAGCTTATAATGATATAGAGCAGCACGGCAAACCGTTATTGACGAATATTGAATTCACGACGACCAACCTGTGCAATATGCGCTGCGAGCATTGCGCGGTCGGCTATACATTGACGAATAAAGATGAAGACGCCCTGCCGCTTGAGCTATTGCTCCGCCGTCTGGATGAAGTCGAACACCTGAAGGCGCTGAGCATCACCGGCGGCGAACCGCTTATGTCGAAGAAGAGCGTGCAGAACTACGTGGTCCCTCTCCTAAAGTATGCCCATGAACGGGGCGTTCGAACACAAGTCAATTCCAATCTGACAGTGGATTTGGCAAGATATGACGATATTATTCCGTATCTTGATGTGCTGCATATCTCCCATAATTGGGGCACCGTTGATCAATTCATCGACAACGGCTTTGCGATGATGGAGAAGAAGCCGACAAGACAGCAACGCGCAAAGCTGTTCGACCGCATGATCGATAACAGCCGCGAGCTGTCCAAGCAAGGCGTCTTCGTGTCAGCGGAGACAATGATCAACAACCGGACCTTGCCGTATCTGGAAAGCATCCATAAGCAAATCGTCGACGAGATGCTGTGCAGGCGCCATGAGGTGCATCCGATGTACCCAAGCGACTTCGCTTCGGCATTGCAGGCTGTATCGCTCGAAGAAATCCGCACGGCAATTCTGCATCTATTAGAGATTCGCAATGAAAATATCTGGATGCTGTTCGGCACATTGCCGTTCTATCCATGCAGCTCGAACCAAGCCGATATCGACTTGCTGCAAAAGCTATATGACGCAAAGAATGTAACTGTTCGCAATGACCCGGACGGGCGTTCACGCCTGAACATCAACATCTTCACCGGCGAAGTGATCGTGACGGACTTCGGCGATGCGCCGCCGCTTGGCAACGTGCAAACCGATACGCTTAAGTCCGCTTACGACAACTGGAACAAAACAGCGCTCTCCCAAACATTGAACTGCCACTGCCCGCAAGTAAAGTGCCTGGGTCCGAATGTGCTTGTGAAAGATTCCTATTACCCTACGGTCGACTTCAAAGTACGAGCGGCCCATCCGGGCTTAACAAGAAAAGGGTGCCTATAATCAGGCACCCTTTTCTTGATCAACGCGGCCGGTCTGTCGCGATAAATCCAAAAGAAATATGGTCTTGGACCGGAATCCAGGCGCCGATTCCTTGTGAGGTCACGTTCTTCACAACGAGCGACTTCTTATTGCCTTTTAACACGAGGTAGACTTCACCATATGTTACTTTCCCCTTCTCGTTCACGGCGCTTGCATAGGCATAGAGATAGCCCAGGCGATTAGGCGGCACATTGTAGGCTCTTTCGCTTTTTGTGCCTCCGCCGACGACTGTTTCAAAGGATAGCGGCAAGTTGGTTTTCTTTGCGGCTTTTAAGATCATCATTTTCTGGACGTCTTTTGCAGCCGGCACTTTCGCTGTCAGGCCGCCGCGCACGACCTTCTGCATTTCTTGCACATAATGCATCCGGTATGGCGTTTTGGTGCCGCGGTTATCGACATAATTCGTATTGATCTTTTGGAATTCCCAGTTTGGCGACGTTTCCGCAGATTCATACTGCAATGCCCAGTGGCCCAAATAAACGGTCGCGCGGTAGCCCAGGGCGAACGGCGCTTTAGAAATCGTTGTTTCATTCAGGATATGAATCAATTCAGGATTTTCGATTTTCACATTGGAAGACGAAATCAACTGTTTCGTCAATTCACTCGGCTGCAAATACGGCAAGTCCTGGCTTGCGTTAGGATATGTGTTCTCTTTCGTAATATGAATCACGTTGGGAGGGATTTTCATGTGCGCCATTTGGCTTTTACCCGGTGCCGGCGCCTCCCCGCTTGCGATGATCGGCAATGCACACATCAGGATTGTGCTGAATGCTATGAACCATTTTTTCATGATGGCGACTCCTTCTCTTTAAGAAGTAAAATTTCAATGTAACATTATGTTTTCTCGCCGCCTGTAAATCTATGCAGGATGTTTTGAAGAAAAGCAAGCAGCGCTTTTGTAATAAAATTGTAAAATTTAGAATATTTACTTTATTGGTTGCAACCATTATAATAAAGTTAATCTTCACCAGAAGGAGGGATTACATTCGATAATACCATCTATCCAAAGGGGGTATGTCTATCGATCGTAGCCATTCAAGTACTTAACGCAAGGTATAAATTACTAAACGAAAAGTGGTGAACATTCCTACAATTATTATAACAAAGTCGTCATACAAGACTGTTGATAAGCAAGTAACAAGTACGATTGGTAACAGTAATAGTTTGTTGGATTTACAATATGCACGTTAATTTAATAAATGAAATCTAATAAGGACCCTGCAAATACAGAACGTATGCAGAGTCCTTATTTTAATTGATCTATAGCAAGAAAAAGCCGATTCCCATAATGACATACGCCGCCAGCAGCGTCGCCCCTTCAAACCAATTCGTTTCCCCGTCATTGGAAATAATGATCAGCAGGAAGACGGAAGTGACCATCGCCACCAGCTCCGGCAATGTGAACACGAGCGGCATGAATGTAGGGAACAATAACGAAAGCAGTACCAGGATCGGCGCTACAAACATCGAAATCTGCAATGTCGAACCGATGGCGATTTCGACGGCGATATCCATCTTGTTCTTATAAGCGAAGATGACCGCCGACGCATGCTCTGCCGCATTACCAACAATCGCTACAATGATAATACCGATGAATAATTGGGACCAGCCGAATGATTCAGCCACCGTTTCGAACGTATGGACAAGATTCTCCGATACATACGCAACTGCCACAGTAGATAGAAGCAGGATGATCAACGCCACCTTCTTCGACCATTCAGGTGTTTCCTCTTCATGGGCGCTTTCTTCTTTATGCTGATATACCCCGCGGTGCGTAACCAATTTAAAGAATAAGGCCGCTAAATATAAAATAATCATAATGATGGAAATGCCGATACTCAGAGACATCGTTTTCGCATCGCTCATCGTCTGCGAGAAGACCTCCGGTATGACGAACGCTACAATGACGGCGAAGATCAACAGTCCCGCATTATGCCTTGCATCATATACATTGAATTTCTGGCGTTTGAATTTGACGCCGCCGATGAAGAACGAAAGCCCCGCTACCAATAATAAGTTCCCCAGTACGGAACCTGTTAAAGAAGCAAGCACAACCTCGATCAAGCCCGCCTGCAGCGCAAATATGGAAATAATCAATTCAACCGCGTTGCCGAACGTGGCGTTCAATAACCCGCCTACCCTGGGGCCCATGACGACCGCCAAGCTTTCTGTCGCCCTGCCCATGAAGCTGGCAAGCGCGATAATGGTCAAACAATAGACTCCAAACATAATAACGCTCGGCCAGTGCAAAAGACTGCCGGCTACCGATAATGGCAATCCCGCTGCCAATAGAATTAAAAAGATTTTATTACCCATCCCATTCCCTCACTTTTTTCCCTCGCCAGCCACTATTCGGGCCGGTGAAAATTTTTCTATTCTCATATCTTACCCGATTCATTCTTCCTGCAATCATTCTATTGCGAAAAATCGTAATAGAACGTACGATGGATTCAGGATAAAGTGAATCTTTGATAGTTGGGAGGTTCCTTCATCCCCCGCCTATCATTAGATGAACGAACCTTAGTTGTTACAGGTACTTAATCTCCCACTTACACATCTGCGCTTTCACTGCTGTGTTGAAGTGGGAGTCTTAGTACCTGTTAAACGGGACAAAATTTCAAAATAAAGGATACGCGCTGACATGAATAAAGATAAAGTACGTTTTTGGATACTGGTCAGCATTGTTGCCATTTCCGGATTTTCGCAAGGCATACTCATGCCCTTGATCGCAATCATCTTTGAAGGCGACGGCGTCAGCTCTTCGTTGAACGGCCTTCACGCGACGGGCTTATACATCGGCATCCTGCTCGCTTCACCATTTATGGAAGCACCACTAAGGCGGTTCGGCTATAAGCCGATCATCTTGATTGGCGTCGGCGCTGTAGCGATCGCCTTCGCTTTTTTCCCGTTATGGAAATCATTCTGGTTCTGGTTTATCCTGCGGCTTGCGGTGGGCATCGGAGACCATATGCTCCACTTCGCCACGCAAACATGGATCACCGATATATCACCCGCCCATAAACGGGGGCGCAATATCTCCATCTATGGATTATTCTTCAGCCTGGGATTCGCATTCGGCCCGGTGATGGCAAGGCTCGTTCAAGTAAACGAATCGCTGCCGTTCATCATTTCCACCTCTGTAACAATAGCAGCCTGGCTGGTGGTCTTATTGCTGAAGAATGAATTCCCGGGGCACGGTATGGAAACAGAGTCGTTTTTCGGCACGTTTGCGCGTTTCAAAAGTGTCTTGCGCTATGCATGGGTCGCCTTGCTTCCACCGCTTGGCTTCGGATTCCTTGAAGCTTCCTTGAACGGCAGCTTTCCCGTTTATGCACTGCGGAAAGGCATGGGTGTCGACGCTGTTTCACTCATATTGCCCGCATTCTCAATCGGAAGCATCCTCTTTCAGATACCGCTTGGCATGATCAGCGACAAATACGGCCGCAGCCATGTACTGAAAGTCATTGTGGTGCTCGGAGGCTGCATTTTCGCTATTGCGGGCGTGCTGCAGAATTCCGTCATTGGCTTATTGCTGTGCTTCTTGCTCGGCGGGATGATTGTCGGCTCCCTCTTCTCTCTCGGTATCAGCTATATGGCGGATTTATTGCCAAAAGGCCTGCTTCCGGCCGGAAACTTATTATGCGGCATGTTCTTTAGCGCTGGCAGCATGGCCGGACCTTTCATCGGCGGCCTGGTCATCCAGCATTTCGCCGGCGGCTCCTTCTTCTATCTGCTCAGCATGATGCTTTTGGCCATATTCGCGGCTCTCTTCAGCTTCAAGCCGGATGCGGAACGGCGGGATTTATCCGTCTAAAGATCATCAACAAGAAAAAGAGTCCAGGCAGATGCTTGGACTCTTTTTCTCTATTTAGTGATAGCCGTTCTGGCCGTTTGCAGAACCGGACGTTTTATGTTTTGGTTTGTTTTTGCCTTTTTGCTTTGTACCGCCGTCTTTCTTCGTATGCTTTGCCATAGGATGACTCCCCTTCTAAATAGGTTGTGGAACGGGCGGACCGTCCGCACACTTAGTATGACCCATTTCCGGAAAGAAAATCACACCGGCTCTTTTTCCTCGGAAGCCATCGCATTCAGCTCGCCGCCGATGATGATAATATGGGCGGAGAGGTAAAACCATAACATCAGGACGATGACGCTTCCGATGCTGCCATATGTTGCCGTATAGCTGGAAAAGTTATTTACATAGAAAGAGAATCCGAATGAAACCGCAATCCATCCGACTGTTGCAAACAAAGCTCCCCTGACTATTTTGCGGCGTATGTTCTTCGCATACGGGACCATCCAGTACAGAATGCAGAAAACAATGAATAGAATCAATGCACTGATGATCCAGCGCAGGACCGTCCAAAGCGTCTGGAAGCCACTGTCGATTCCGAGCAACGAGAACAGGAATTCGCCGATTTGTTGACCGAATACGGGCAACAGCAGCGCAATCATAAATACAAATATTAATGCTAGCGTTAATCCGACAGCCAGTATTCTCGTCACAAGGAATGTGTGTTTATCTTCTACCCCATATGCCCGGTTCAGTGCCTTATGTACGGCATTCATCCCGTTCGAAGCGGACCAGAGCGTAGCGATGATACCAAATGATAATACGCCGCCGCTGCCGACCATCAAATGATTTAATTGTTCCTCAATCAATTCTATTGAATCACCGGGAATATAATCATTGATGAGGCTTAGGATATCTTCGGTCGTAACTGGAAGATAAGGAAGCAACGTTACAAGAAAAAGTAATAGGGGGAATAGTGATAGTAAGAAGAAAAAGGCCAGCTGTGCAGCCATTCCGGATACATCATGCCCCTTTACCCTCTTCATCAGCCTCGTAATATACGCTACTCCACCGAGTACGAACTTATTCTGCATCTTACCACCCCCATTTTCCTTTTACTTTTTTAGACAGTTGTTTGTTTCTCGTTTTCTTCTGTGAAGACCTCTTTTGTTTCCTTCACAACGGATGCAAGCTGTGGTGTGATTTCCTTGATTGTCTCCACTTGGCTTGTGATCGCTGATACATCTTCCGAGATGCTTTCGATTGTCGAACGCAGTCTACTAGATGTCTCCCTCACGCTTCCCATAATCATATCCGGGTTCTGAATAATGCTCCGTGCACTTTGATAGCCCCGTTTCGCACAATCGATTGTTGCAGCCCTTGTATTGCGGTCCATCATACTAATCGCCGCGCCGGCCAATGCGCCGATCAGAAGCCCTTTCCATAATTTATTCTGCGATTTGTTTTCGTATGAATTCATACTCTTTCTCCTCACTTTCCCAACTATAGATTGTTTTCATTTTTTATTTTTTGCAGCAATGCCTGACAACCTTGTTCCACCAGATCGTGCACTTCATCGAAATCGCCCGTGAAGTACGGATCGGGAACATCCTTGTTCTCCACTTCCGGCACAAGGTCCAATAATCTTCCTACGTAAGCATCAGTCTGCCCTTGAAGCCAGTTCTTCATGTTCTCCATATTGCTGGCATCCATCGCGATGATGTATTGGAAGTTGTCATAGTCTTCTGCAACCATCTGGCGTGCTTTCATCCCTTCATAGCTGATGCCTTTGCGGGTCAGTAATTCCCTTGTCCCCTCATGAGGCGGATGGCCGATATGCCAATCCCCTGTACCTGCTGAATCAATTGAAATGTGCTCTTCTAAACCTTCCCGTTTTACCAAATCGCGAAACATCGCTTCTGCCATCGGAGAACGACAAATATTCCCTAAACAAACAAATAACACCTTTATCAAAGAAACTCACTTCCTTACAAATTTTTATTTATATTTACATAATAGTACATTCATCCTTGGTTTTTCTATCTCTTTCTATACCAACGCACCACGCGGGGCAAACGCCTAATCCACGCTTTTCCCCTTCAGGAATAAAGGGGCGGAAGCCGGCAAGTCTTTCCGTACCCGATGAATCGGGTTATACTGTCTTATGAGAGAACATTTGGGGAAAGGAAGTCGAGAATGGATTTATCTAAAAGCACGCCGGAGAATATTGAATTCATGGTGGAACAAATCAAGGAAAAGTTGCGTATGATGAACGTGGGGGCCATCAAGTCCACACACTTCGATCATGAAATGTATGAAGAACTGCACGACCTGTATACAATGGTTATCAGAAAGAAAAACTTCAGCATCAGTGAAATAGAAGCAATCGCCGCTGAACTGGGAAGCCTCAAAAAAGTATAAGCAATCACGTGAAAAAGGACGGTTCCCGCTTGGACCGCCCTTTTTTTGTCCTTAAAATACGAAAAGCCTTTTGTTTATGGCACTGGTAAAATGAGGTATGATAAGAGAAAGGCCCGTCTTCCATACCTTGGGATACAGTGAATCTTTGATAGGCGGAGAGTTCTTTCCCACCTATCAATAGCTGAACCAATCGGGTTGTTACAGACATCTGCGCTTTCACTGCTCTGCTGAAGCGGGAGGCTTAGTACGATAAAGGAGGGGATGGAATGCTTCAGGGACATGGAATTATCCTGTTTGACGGGGTATGCAACCTATGCAACAAGACAGTGCAGTTCATCTTAAAGCACGACCATAAGGAGTACTTTCTGTTCGCTTCCTTGCAAAGCGAGATCGGACAGTCGCTCCTTAAACAGCATGGCCTGCCTTCCGACCTTAATAGCGTCGTCCTAATCGAAGGCGACCAAACCTATACTGAATCGGATGTGCCCTTGCAGATCTGCAAGCGCCTTCCTAAGCTATGGAAGCTGCTTTTCATCGGCAAGCTTATTCCTCCACCGGTACGGAATTCCCTATATCGGCTGATAGCAAAAAAACGGTATAGCTGGTGGGGGCAGTCGGAATCATGCATGATTCCGACACCACAATTGAAGAAGCGCTTTCTATCCGAATAGCCCATGGCGCAGGCTTCGCCATGGGTATTTTACATACAAAAAACCGCCACAGGAAGCGACGGCTTTATTCTTGCAATTTATTGCGCGGTGAAATGAGAATTTCCACGCGCCTATTCTGCGCCCGCCCTTCAGCCGTGTCATTGCTTGCAATCGGTTTGAATTCCCCGAAGCCCTTGGCGCTGAACCATTCCGGGCTGAGTTTATCATCTTCGAGCAGCACTTTCATGAAATTCACAGCGCGCATAACGCTTAAATCCCAGTTCGATGCGTATTGTGAAGTAGAAATCGGTACATTGTCCGTATAGCCGCTAATCGTTATGCTTCGCGGCGGGTCCATGACCAACAATGCGGCGATTTCCTCCGCTACCTGTTTATCCTCCGGCAGGACTGTTGCACTGCCCGATTCAAACAGGACATTATCCCGGATGGAAATCATCAATCCTTCACCTGTTAAAGTCGTTCCGAGCTTATCCTTGAAATCACTTTTCCCAATATACTCCTCTACCCGTTCCTGTAATTCAGATAGTTCTTTTTGGTCTTTCTCACCAAGTGTTCCTTTTGCTCCACCCGATCCCATCATATTGGAATCCCGCTCCTCATCATCGTCATATGGCCCGCTATTTTGTATGGGGTCGGAAAATTCCATCATGCCTGTGCCGCCCGTAAAAATATCATTGAATGCCCTTGAAAGTTGCTGGAATTTAACAGCATCGACCGAGCTCATGGCGAACAGGACGATAAAAAGGGCCAACAAAAGGGTCAATAAATCCGCATAAGGAAGCAGCCAGGATTCATCGATATGCTCCTCTTGGCGCTTCTTCTTCCTTCTTCTACTCATTGGCCTTCACTTCGCCTTCCAGCCATTTCTTCCGCTCTCCGGCAGGCAAATACGAAGTCAGCTTTTGCTCGATTGTCCGCGGCGCTTCTCCTTCGATAATGGATAAAATCCCTTCGATCATCATATTCTTGACCCGTACCTCTTGATTTGATTTACGCTTCAATTTATTCGCAAACGGATGCCATAGCACATATCCGGTGAAGATTCCCATCATGGTAGCGACGAATGCCGCCGATATCGCATGCCCAAGCTCTGTCGTATTGTTCATCAACCCAAGCGCGGCAATCAGGCCGACAACCGCCCCCAGTACGCCCAAGGACGGGGCATACGTTCCAGCTTGCGTAAAGATGGCGGCCCCCGCTTGATGGCGTTCTTCCATCGCTTCGATTTCCTCTGATAAGATGTCCCGGATATAATCCGCGCTTTGCCCTTCGACAGCCAGGTTCAAACCGTTTTGCAGAAAAGAATCCGCCACATTTTCCGAAATGCCTTCTAATGCCAGCAACCCTTCTTTCCGCGCTATAACGGCCCAATCGGAGAATGTCTTGATTAATTCTTCCGGCGAAATAGTCTGCTTCTCTTGAAAGATCACTTTAAACAGCTTTGGAATTCTTTTAATTTCATCTGTAGGGAATGCGATAATGACAGCCGACGCCGTCCCCACGAATATCAACAGCAAGGCCGCGGGATTCAAAAGCGCCGATACACTTACGCCTTTTAAAACCATCGCAGCCCCTACCGAAACAATCCCTAATACAACTCCTATGATAGATGTCTTATCCATGCAAATCACCCGACTTTACTTTATTCATTCTACCTATCATATCGGTTGAATTCGTGAAAAAATGAGTATTTTCTGCATCTTTCTTAATCGGCCAATGAAAATATCCTCAAAAAAGCGCAAGCCATCGACTGATGGTTTGCGCTTTCTTCCTTATCTATGAGATCAATAGCCGATCTTCGACATATATTCTTTCAATATGCTGATGGACTGTTCGAATTTCTCCATTTCTTCCGCCGTCAAATTCAGTTCGACAACTTCCTTGGCCCCTTCGCGTGTAATGATTGTCGGAACACCCGCACAAACATCCTTGAACCCATATTCCCCATTTAAAATGGTCGATACTGCAATAATCTTATGGTCATCATTAAAGATGGAGCGGACGATGGATGCGAGCGAGCAACCGATTCCATAATAAGTTGTGCCTTTGCGGTTAAGGATTTCAAAGCCCGCTTTACGCACCTTAGTAATGATATCGTCGAGATCCAAATCGCCCAATGTCTCTTTATGCTCTTCAAGGATCTGCATGAATGGCTTGCCGCCGATCGTCAAATGCGACCATGCGACGAATTGTGAATCCCCGTGTTCTCCAAGCGTATAGCCATTAATGCTGCGCGGATCGACATTGATATGCTGTGAAAGTATATGCTTCAGGCGAGAAGAATCCAAGGATGTTCCTGTTCCAAGCACTTGATTGCGAGGCAGCCCTGATTCTTTCCATACTTGATATGTAATGATGTCCACCGGATTCGAAGCGACTAAGAAAATGCCGTCGAAGCCGCTTTTCATTACTCCATCCACAACAGACTTAGCGATTTTCGCACTGATTTCTAGTGTATCCAGACGTGTTTGCCCCGGCTTTGGAGGACCGCCTGCTGTAATAATCACAATATCCATATCCTTGCACTCTGCATATGACCCGACGGATACTTTCGTGCGGGAAGTCGTAAAGTCGATGCAATGCTGCAGGTCCATCGCTTCCCCAAGCGCCCTCTCTTTATTGATATCAATTAACATCAATTCATCACAAATATTTTGGTTCACTAAAGAGTAGCCTGCGCTGGCACCCACAAACCCAGTGCCGACAATCGCTACTTTTCTTGTTGTTAATTTCAAAACCATCATCTCCTAAAAGTATTTTGTGAAAAACCGAGCAAAAAACCTTACTAATTTATTCGCTCTCTGCATATTGAAACTATATGATTTTTTTTCATATTCCAAATTATAATCAACAATGCATTTTCCTGTACAGAGACACAGGATAAAAAAGCCGCTTTTATGTCGTCTTTTTCACTCCCCAGCCTTTCGGACTGAACCATATAGGGAATAGCGAATGGCTTGGCGTTTCTTTTGCCAAGTCATTTGTTATAGTTCCCTTCTTTACCTCATAACATAGAATAGAAATAACATTGTTTATAATACAGTTTTAAATTCTCATATGCTACAGATTAAAAAACCCGTAAGAATGTCTATTTCCCTTTACACCAACCACTATTATATAATCACTTCAAAAAACCAAAAATGTACATCCACTCCATTAATGAAAGCAATTTTTTTCTATTTTCAGATTACATTGTTACAATCAAGTGAACTATAAGCACAGGAATCCACAAATTATTCACCATTCCATTTGTGAATTGCTTAACAAATTAACACAAACATTGTATAATCTGTTATATAGGTAAATAAGATTCTGTTTTATTAAAATACGGATGAAAGGTGGAGACGAATATGGAACAATGGAAAGGCTTTCAATTAGGTTCTTGGAGCAAAGAAATTAACGTACGTGATTTTATTGTGAACAATATTACCGTTTATGATAAAGATGATTCATTCTTAGCCGGCCCAACGGAAGCAACTACTAAACTTTGGGCTCAAGTTATGGATTTAAATAAAAAAGAACGTGAAGCTGGCGGAGTTTTAGATTTAGATTCCAAAGTAGTATCTACAATCACTTCCCATGGCCCTGGATACTTAAACAAAGAGCTTGAAAAAATAGTGGGTTTCCAAACAGACGCACCATTCAAACGTTCGCTTCAGCCCTTCGGCGGTATCCGTATGGCTGAGCAGGCTGCTGAATCTTATGGTTTCCATGTAGACAAAGAAATTAAAGAAATCTTTACTAAATATCGCAAAACACACAATCAAGGCGTGTTCGACGCTTATACAGATGAAATGAAATTAGCTCGTAAAGCCGGCATCATCACCGGCCTTCCAGATGCTTACGGACGCGGACGCATCATCGGCGACTATCGCCGCGTGGCCCTATATGGCGTGGACTTCTTAATTGAACAAAAGAAACAAGACCTTAAAAACACTAGCTCAGTAATGAGTGAAGATACAATCCGCCTTCGTGAAGAGCTTTCTGAGCAAATTCGTTCACTGGGCGAATTAAAAGAAATGGCTGCTGCCCACGGATTCGATATTTCAGTTCCTGCCGCTAATGCTCGTGAGGCATTCCAATGGCTATACTTCGGATACCTTGCAGCAATCAAGGAGCAAAACGGCGCTGCAATGAGCTTAGGGCGTACATCTACTTTCTTGGATATCTATATTGAAAGAGATCTGCAAAACGGTACATTGACTGAAATCGAAGCGCAAGAATTAGTCGACCACTTCGTAATGAAGCTGCGTCTTGTTAAATTCGCCCGTACACCGGAGTACAACGAACTATTCAGCGGAGACCCGACTTGGGTAACTGAATCAATCGGCGGTGTGTCAATCGACGGAACACCTCTTGTCACAAAGAACTCATTCCGTTTCTTGCACACATTATCTAACCTTGGACCTGCTCCGGAGCCGAACTTAACAGTCCTGTGGTCTACTAAGCTTCCGGACGGATTCAAAAGATTCTGTGCGAAAATGTCTATCGAAACAAGTGCGATCCAGTACGAAAACGATGACATCATGCGCTTAGAATACGGCGACGACTATGCAATTGCTTGCTGTGTATCGGCTATGCGTGTCGGTAAACAAATGCAATTCTTCGGCGCTCGCGCCAACTTAGCCAAAACATTATTATACGCAATCAATGGCGGTATCGATGAGAAGCTTAAAGTACAAGTTGCTCCGCGCTTCGCTCCGATTACTTCTGATATTTTACATTATGATGAAGTAATGGCCCGTTTCGATACAATGATGGATTGGATTGCTGAACTATACATCAATACGTTGAATGTCATTCACTATATGCACGACAAATACAGCTACGAAAGAATTGAAATGGCATTACATGATACAAAGATTCTTCGCACAATGGCAACAGGCATCGCCGGATTAAGTGTTGTTGCTGACTCATTAAGTGCGATCAAACATGCGCAGGTTAAAGTAATCCGTGACGAAAACGGTATAGCTGTCGACTTCGAAACAACTGGCGACTACCCTAAATACGGAAACAACGACGACCGCGTGGACCAAATCGCTGTTGACCTTGTTAAGAACTTCATGACTAAACTTCGCAAACATGCGACTTACCGTGGTTCTTTAACAACAATGTCCATTCTTACCATTACTTCTAATGTAGTATATGGTAAGAAAACAGGTAACACACCTGACGGCCGCCGTGCCGGCGAACCATTCGCACCAGGTGCTAACCCGATGCACGGAAGAGATACAAAAGGCGCTTTAGCTTCACTTGCATCTGTGGCTAAAATTCCTTACCAACATTCATTGGATGGAATCTCTAACACATTCTCAATGGTACCTAAAGCGCTTGGTAAAGACCAATCAACCCAAGAAGCGAACCTGGCTGCAATCCTTGATGGTTATGCATCTAAGAAAGGCCACCACTTAAATATCAACGTATTTAACCGTGATACTTTATTAGATGCCATGGAGCACCCGGAAGAGTACCCGCAATTAACAATCCGTGTATCCGGATATGCAGTTAACTTCATCAAGCTCACTCGTGAGCAGCAAATTGATGTAATCAACCGTACATTCCACGGAAGCATGTAATAACAAACTGCCACCGCACTCTCGGTGCTTTCGCCAAGAGTGGCGGTGCGGCAAATAATATCAGCGAAAGCGCCATACAGCGATCTGTATGAAAGTCATTTCGAAGTGATAAACTAGCTTTAAGCGCTGCAGCTGCACAAAGACCAAATTCGAATGACATTCTGTTTAGAAACCGTTATTCCTATTTGGTCTTTTCTTATATAAGCTACGTTCCCATCGGGAGCGAGAAGGGGAAATTATGATGATTCAAGGTAATATCCATTCAATCGAAACATGCGGAACAGTGGACGGACCCGGCATCCGTTATATCGTCTTCACGCAAGGCTGTATGATGCGCTGCCAATATTGCCATAATGCGGATACGTGGGAGTTAGGCACAGGGAAAATCATGACAGTCGACGAAATCGTGCAAGACCTGGAAAGCTACCGCCCTTTCATGGAAGCATCAGGCGGTGGAATCACGGTCAGCGGCGGCGAGCCATTGCTTCAAATTGCATTTGTAACAGAGCTTTTCAAAGCTTGTAAAGCAAAAGGGATTCATACAACCCTCGATTCATCAGGCGGCTGTTTCTCCGAAAGACCCGAATTCCTGGAACAGCTGGATGAATTGCTTCAATACACAGACTTGATTTTAGCCGATTTAAAGCATATCGATCGCGAGCAACATAAGCGCCTGACCGGGAAATATAACGATCATATTCTGAAATTCGCCCAATATTTATCCGAGAAAAAGATTCCTGTGTGGATTCGCCATGTATTGGTTCCCGGAATTACAGACTTCGATGAGTATTTAGATAAACTCGGCAACTTCATCGGCACATTGGACAATGTAGAGAAAGTGGAAATATTGCCTTATCATAAGCTCGGCGTTTATAAATGGGAAGCGCTTGGATTGAAATATCCATTGGAGAATACCGAACCCCCTACAGAAGAACGCGTCAAAAATGCGTATGAACGCTTGACCCGCCACCTTAAACACCCTGTCAATTCTTGACGGATGCTCTCCAATATTGTCCGGGAAATAATACTTTTTTCCAATCTTCAACAAAAGCAGCGAAATCATTCGCTGCTTTTGTCGTTTCACTATAGTTCGCTTTGCGCCGTTCTTCTTTTACTTACTATACACAGCTGCATAAGTTTTATAGCCGCCGCTTACATTGACAACATCAAATCCATTCTGCGCAAGGATCCGGCAAGCCAGATAGCCGCGCAGCCCCACTTGGCAAGATACATAAATCGTTTGATCCTTAGGCAATTCTTCCATGCGATCGCGCAATTCCCCGAGTGGGATATTGATGGAGTTCGGTATGAAACCATTCTCCCTCTCATGCGGATCGCGTACATCCACTAATAATGCGCCGTTACGGACAAGCTCATCAATCCGGTCATAATGGACAACCTGCACATCTCCATCAACGACATGGGAAGCTACATATCCAAGCATATTCACCGGATCTTTCGCGGATGAATATGGAGGAGCATACGCCAATTCCAATTCCGCAAGATCATGGACCGTCAAACCGCCTTTAATAGCTGTCGCTACGACGTCGATGCGCTTGTCCACTCCATCCTTCCCTATGCCTTGTACACCATACAATGTACCATCTTCTTTGTTAAATGTGAGTTTTAGAGAGATAGGGCTGGCTCCTGGATAATAACCTGCATGTGATGCGGGATGAATATGGACTGCTTCATACTCCTTGCCTAATCGCTTCAACGTTTTTTCATTATGGCCTGCTGCGGCTACCGTTAAGTCGAATACTTTGGCGATTGATGTACCCAGTACCCCTTTATACGGTATTTGCTTCCCATATATATTATCGGCTACGATGCGCCCTTGACGGTTCGCCGGACCGGCAAGCGGCACCATCGTATCGTTTTGGAAAATATAATCTTTCACCTGGACCGCGTCGCCGATTGCATAGATGCTGGCATCTTCTGTTTGCAAGTATTCATCCACGATGATGCCGCCACGTTCGCCTATGGCCAATCCAGCATCTTTCGCCAATTCATTCTCCGGCCGTACACCTATGGAAAGGATCGTTACATCACTTTCCAATTCCTTGCCGCTTTCGAGGATGATTTTCTTTCCTTGCTCAGCAAACGCCTCTACCCCGTCTTCCGTAATCAAGCGGACGCCCTTTTCCTGCAAGTGCTTATGGACAATGCTTGCCATTTCAAAATCCAAAGGCGCCATGACTTGATCGGACTTCTCGACAACCGTTACTTCAATACCGCGATGCGCAAGGTTTTCCGCCATTTCAAGCCCGATGAATCCGCCGCCGACCACGACCGCTTTCTTAGGTTGATGAGAATCAACCGCTGCCTTAATATCATCTGTATCAGGAATATTTCGCAGTGTAAAAATATTATTTGCTTCATTAAGCCCCTTAATCGGCGGAACAATCGCTCTCGCCCCGGGAGATAACAGAAGTGCATCGTATGTCTCTTCATACGATTCGCCTGTCGCTACATTCGTAACCGAAACCGTCTTACGCTCACGATTGATCGCCGTTACTTCAGACAGATTGCGAATGTCCATCGCAAATTTCTTCGACATGCCTTCCACTGTCTGCACCAGCAATGCTTGGCGCTTCGAAATCACTTCCCCGATATAATACGGCAATCCACAATTGGCGAATGAAATATGCTCGCCTCTTTCAAAAAGAACGATTTCCGCTTTCTCATCGATACGGCGAAGTCTTGCCGCCGCTGTCGCACCTCCGGCTACGCCTCCTACAATTACGATCTTCTTAGTCATCGCTTTGCCCCCTTCATGTATGTACCCTTCCACTAACGTTACATTCGCTTACAATTATAAAGTGAATCTTTGATAGGTGGTGGTTTTCCTACATCCCCCACCTATCATTAGATGAACCAATCGGGTTGTTACAGGTACTTGATCTCCCACTTACACATCTGCGTTTTCACTGCTGCGCGGAAGTGGGAGTCTTAGTATCTGTTAAACGGGATAAACGAAATGTATACAGACCGATAAAACGGCGCTTCATTCATTAGAGGTGTCCCCCCACTGATTATTCGCCGAGCCGACCGGGTTCTTAGTGGTGTTTGTACGAACACGTTCATTTTCTTTCTTATATAAATATCATATACCCCATGCGGTAATTTGTAAATGAATCTCGGCGTTCAAAGACGACATTTCATATACATCTCCATTTGTAAATTGTATGATTAAAAGATTAGGGACTTTATATGTTAGGAGGATTTGAATGCGGTTAAGAGACTGGAATACAAACTTAAAAATCCGCCTTGGGGGCGAAGCGCTCGTCAACATTACATTCTGGATGTTCTTCCCTTTTCTCGCCATCTATTTCGCGGATGAATTCGGGAAGACAACAGCCGGCATGCTTCTTATCTTCTCACAGGCCTTTGGCGTCCTTGCCAATCTGATGGGCGGCTACTGCGCCGATCGCTTCGGGAGAAAAAGAATGATGGTCATCGCCAGCGGAGGGCAGGGCCTTGCCTATCTCCTATTCGCCTACGCGTCTTCACCCTGGCTTGACTCAGCCAGCATCGGGTTCATCTGTTTCACTATTGTAAGTGTGTTCAGTTCGTTCTATTATCCTGCCAGCCAAGCGATGATTGCGGATGTTGTCGATGAAAAAGACCGCAGCGGCGTTTTTGCCATTTTTTATACATCCATTAACTTAGCCGTTGTTATCGGGCCGATCATCGGCAGCATCTTCTATCGGGATCACCGTTTCGAATTGCTCTTGCTGGCGGGCATCACGAACTTGCTGTTAAGCTCCGCCCTTGCCAAGTGGACGGTAGAAACAGCGCCTAAGGTTCTAGTCAAACGACATGTAAAAACAAGCAGCCTTCAATTTCTGAAGAATCAGTTAAGCGATTATCGTATTATCCTAACGGACCGGACTTTCTCGCTTTTTATTCTGGCAGGCGTTTTTGCCGGCATGACTTTTTTACAGCTCGATCTTCTCTATCCTGTTTATACAAGCGAAGTGGTCCATAATCAAACACTCTTGGCGC
This sequence comes from Bacillus sp. (in: firmicutes), assembly GCA_051874035.1. Taxonomy (GTDB): domain Bacteria; phylum Bacillota; class Bacilli; order Bacillales; family DSM-1321; genus Bacillus_AD. Next base: position 12,190 of record JBJEFM010000073.1, on the reverse strand, counting down.
TCGGAGATTTCGAATGGAAAGTCAGCGGCGAACAGGCTTTCGGCATTCTGATCTCACTGAATGGATTGATTGTGGCGCTCTTCACCATCATCGTTTCAAAATGGATGGACCGCTTCCATGAACGTGATGTCTTTATCGCATCATCGCTCATTTACGGCCTAGCCATGCTGATTGCAGGCAATACGCATTGGATATGGGGGCTGGTTCTGAGCATGGTTGTGTTCACGTTCGCTGAATTGATGACAGTCGGCATCCAGAATAGCTTTATTGCCAAAATCGCTCCCGAAAATATGCGGGGCCAATATTTCGCCGCCGCGAGCCTTAGATATACGATTGGCCGCATGATTGCCCCAATCGCCATCCCCATGACGGATTGGTTCGGCAACAGCGCTACCTTCTTTATCATAGCTGTCTTCGCGCTGTTCAGCTGCTTCTTATACTATAGAATGTTCGCCCGCTACGCGGAGCAGCAATCAGCGGCATAAATGGAGAAAGAACAACGCTGCGCCGTTGTTCTTTCTCTTTCTTACGCTTTAAAGCTATCTTGCCATTTCAACAAGTGTTCCTCAAAGAAACGCACGATGGAATCAGACAGCTTACCGGCAACTGCGAATATGATGATGCCGACAAACACAATATCGGTCTGCATGAAAGAACGCGCATCCTGGATCATGAAACCCACACCCCGGTCGGCACCCAGCAATTCCGCGACGACCAGGCACATCCATGCCGCACTTAGAGCAAGGCGAATACCAAGCAGAATATTAGGCAGCGCCGCAGGAATCATCAGTTTCATCACCTTCTCCATCCGGCTGTATTCAAAGATAAGCGCAACATCATAGAGCTTCTTATCGACATTGCGCATCCCCAAGAATGTTTGCAGATACAATGGGAAGAAAGCGCCCAAGGCAATCAGCAAAACTTTCGAAAGTTCCCCGAATCCGAACCACATGATGAATAGCGGTGTAATGACGAGAAGCGGCACGGTCCGGAGCATTTGGATGCTTGGATTCAAGTACTCCTCCGATTTCTTATTCATGCCGACAATGACTCCCACCAGCAATCCTAGCGTCCCTCCTAATACAAAGCCCAGTGCTGCGCGTGTCAAGCTGATCTGCAGATGCTTGGCCATTTCCCCGGATTGGATCAGCTCTATGAAACTAGCCGCAATCAAAAGCGGCGACGAGAATAATTGCTCCGGCAATAAACCCAGGCTGCTTAAAGTTTGCCAGAGCACAACCACCAGAACAGGCAGGAATGCCCCCCGTAAAAACACATCTCCTTTCTTCCATTTAGCCTTCTTTATCTCCATACCCTTATTTTGCGGAACAGTGCGTATTTCCATCTCCTTCTTCCTCTCCTTCGCTTAAATACTCCAGTCTTCGATTTCATCCGCTTGATGGTCAAGCTTCTTTAAGATAATGGTTCTATATTCCTGGAACGCCTTCCCGACTCTTGAACGCGGGTAAGGAAGGTCAATCGGGACAACCGCTTTAATTCGCCCCGGCTTTGCTCCCATCACAATCACTTTGGAAGATAGAAAAATCGCTTCGTCAATATCATGCGTCACCAAAATCATCGTCGTTTGATTCTTCTCCCATATCTCCAGCAGCGCTTCTTGAAGATGGGTGCGAGTGAAAGCGTCCAATGCGCCGAACGGTTCATCGAGCAGCAGCACTTCGGGATTTCTAAGCAATGATCGCGCAATCGCGACACGCTGCGACATCCCTCCTGACAATTGTCTAGGATAAGCTTTTTCAAATCCTTGCAAACTTACAAGCCTCAATAGGCTATTCACCCTGTTACGGATATCCTGATCCTTCAACGGAAGATTGCCCGCTATATTCTTCTCCACATTCAACCACGGGAACAAACGATGCTCCTGGAAGATAAATCCCCTGTCTTTGGAAGGCCCCTCCACCTTCCGTCCCCTGATTGCAATGCCGCCTTCATATTCCAAATCAAGCCCCGCAATCAACTTTAGCAATGTGCTTTTTCCGCAGCCGCTCGGCCCGATTACCGTGATGAATTCTCCTTCTTCCACAGTAAGCTCCAGTTGGTCCAGAACATGCACTTTATCGCTTTCATTCCGGAATGTTTTACTGACAGAATTAATTTCTAAAGCTATAACCATAATGAATAAACATCCTTTCTAAACTAAAATAGGAGATCCAACGAAAAAGCACAAATGGCTTTTTTCGCTGAATCTCCAGTTGACTAGTCGATTCACGTGAAATTGATTTGATTAATAAGTTACCACTTATTGGATTAACAATCAACACTTAATTCCAACTATTTTTATAAGAATAATAAAAAAACATATTGACTGATTATTCCGTCTTATGATAGCATTCATAATCACAAGCACGTCATCACATAAACCAATTTCATAAAGTTGGAATAATCGACTGGAAAACCGGAGATTCAATGAAGCGCTACCCGCCCTTTGTTGAATCTTTTTTTCTTCTCGGTTTCTGGCTTGTAAAAGAAAGGAGAGAGTATGAAGAACTACCGGGAACATTTATTTGTTTTACTTTTTTTCTTATTAAGCGCCGCAATGCTTGCCGGCTGCAGCTCAGCTTCCGGAGAAAGCGAAAAACAAGATGGGGTCAAAGTTCAAATCGCAATCAACGGCAAAATGAATCCATTGACCGTTGCTAGGGAGAAGGGCTGGTTCGAAGAAGAATTTAAAAAGCATAACGCCACCATCCAATGGAGTGAGTTCCCAAGCGGACCACCCTTATTAGAGTCGCTCGCTTCAAATCGCGTCGACTTATCTTTTCTGGGGGACGGGGCATTGATCGCTGGGTTGGAGAAGAATCTTCCTTTTGAATTAATCGGGCAAACGTCCGCCGGAAAATCCAGCGTGCGGATCATCGCCCAAGCCTCCGGCAACATCAAAACGATGGAAGATTTAAAAGGAAAGACAGTCGGCGTAGCCTCAGGAACAACGGGTCATGTATATTTAATCAAAGCCTTGAAGCATCATGGATTGACGACAGACGATATTACAATTATCAATCTGCAGCCAGACGACGCCCAAGCCGCATTTGAAACAAAGAAATTGGATGCGTGGGCGACGTGGAACCCTTATATCATCAATAATACCGAGAAAGGCAACGCGATTGAGCTCAAAGTGAAAGGAGACATACTGGCGCCCGGCGGCATCATCGCCCGCACCGATTTCGCCAAAGAACATCCGGAACTTGTAGAAGCCTATTTAAAAATCTACAAGAAAACAGCCGATTGGCAGATTGAAAATCTCGATGAAGCAGCAGATATTTATTCCGCCGAAACAAAATTGCCGGCGGAAACTATCAAGAAAATCCTGGTTTCCGAGCCGCCGGATATGTTCTATACAGCAGAAGGCATACAAGCACAGCAAGATTCGATCAACACATTGGCGAAAGTAGGCTATATCAAAAAAACTTTTCAATTTGAAGAGCGCATCAATAGCACATATATCGATTCAGCTTTACAAAAATAATCATAATTATTCAGGAGGAGATTTATAATGACAACTATTCAAACAAAACAGGTAAATGTTGTTCCCGTGGCAGGAAGAATCGGAGCCAGAATTGAAGGAATACAATTGCAGGCGGACTTAGCACCTGATGTGTTCAATGAAATCAAGCAGGCTTTGAACGAATATAAAGTCATCTTCTTCACCGGCCAAAACCATTTGGACGACGCTGCCCAGGAAACATTCGCGCGACTGCTTGGAGAACCTTACGCCCATCCGACCGTCCCTGTAAAAGATAAAACAAACTATATCTTCGAATTGGACTCTAACGCCGGGGCGAAAGCAAATCATTGGCATACAGATGTTACATTCGTGCCGGAAGTGCCTCGATATTCAATCTTAAAAGGGGTGACAATACCGGAAAAAGGAGGAGACACCGTCTGGGCAAATACCAATGCCGCTTACGAAGATCTCCCCCCTCAGCTACAGCAACTTGTCGAACAGTTATGGGCGGTTCACACGAATGAATTCGATTATGCACGGAAAGCTTTATCGAAGCTGAATAATAACAGTGAAGAAGAAAAAAAATACCGTGCTGTATTCGAATCAACAGTTTACAAAACGAAGCACCCGGTTGTCCATGTGCACGAAGAAACTGGCAAGAAGCATTTATTATTAGGCGGCTTCGTAAGATACTTGGAAGGCTACTCAACGAGCGAATCCGAAAAACTGCTAAGCATCTTCCAATCCTATGTAACACGGTTAGAGAATACAGTCCGCTGGCAATGGAGCGAAGGCGATGTCGTCATTTGGGATAATCTCGCCACGCAGCATTATGCCATCGCCGACTACGACGCCCAACGCGTCGTACGCCGCGTCACTGTCGGAAAAGGGATTCCGGTCGGCATCGATAACCAAACAAGCACGTTAATCAATAAGAAGTAAAAAAATAAGCCAGCAGCCGTTCTCGAAGCGGCTGCTGCAACGAAATAAAAAAAGGTTTCAGTTTTACTCTCTAAAATACAGTAGCCTTCCATCATTAATACTCATGGAAGGCTTTTAAAGTTTACGTTCATTTAATTATGTATCCCTTTAAAAATGAATAAAAAAGTGGTGTATTCTTACTTGCGCTAACGCTACGATAACTTAAGTGAAACCCTTTGCAAACTCGGATTGTTTGTTCATTCATTACAGGAATGCTAACCTGCTCCGCCATGACATAAGCATTTTTACGTTTTTAATCAACTTTATTATTTTTTAAATGACTTTATTGTCATTTACCAGCTGCCGGCTTATTGCTGTATTTCAGCGTATAACCGAGCGAAGCAAAAATGATGATAATGCCTATAATCTGTACAATTCCCGGCATAAAGCCTGTAATGAACACATCGAGCAAAATGGCGACCAATGGATCTAAAAAAAGCAAAACCGAAGCAATGCCCGCACTCAAATAACGGAGGCTATCATAAAACAGCAAATAGACGATTCCCGTATGGACAATGCCTGTTACAATACTGAAAACTAACTCTTGCTGTGATAAATGTACATAAGACACAAAACTTACAAACGGAAGCAGCATCACAATCCCGATCGATGTTTGGATAAAGGTAGTCATATAGGAGCTGGCTTTTTTGATGTTTCTTCCCAGTGAGATGATCGCTCCGTAAAACACGGCGGCTAAAAGCGCACATACCGCCCCTATCGATTGAGTGCCCGCAAAAGACTGGCCGAATTGAAATGTAATCAAGACAGTGCCAAGGAAGGCAACGGCCGTCGCCATAACAATGCGCATTTCCACTCTTTCCTTGAACAGCACAAAATTAATGAACAATGCGATCAAAGGCGCCAAATTATAAATGGAGATTGCGATTGTGATGGATGTTGCCCTGAACGCATAGAACAGCAGCAGCCAATTCAGCACAAGAAAAAGCCCGCTCAAGATAATATAAACCAACTCTTTCCGGTCCCAGATTTCCGCCTTATACCTCCCGGAAACCAGCCAATAGCCCATCAAAAAAAGCGTAGCGCAGACACAGCGCAGGAAGATTAATTCCAGGACCGGCAAGCCTGTTACATTCGAAAAAAAGCCAATTGTCCCAAAGATGATCATGGAAGCTGATAGCTTCAACACAGCTCCTTTATTCATGCCGTTTCCTCCCTGCCCATTCATATAATAGTAATAAGAATTTTCAACATATTCACATTATAGCAAACGTCTATATAAAGTGAATCTTTGATAGGTGGTGGTTTTCCTTTATCCCCCACCTATCATTAGATGAACCAACCTTAGTTGTTACAGGTACTTGATCTCCCACTTACACATCTGCGTTTTCACTGCTGCGCGGAAGTGGGAGTCTTAGTACCTGTTAAACGGGATAAATGAATAAAAAGAAAGTGCACAGAACAAAACTCTGTGCACTCTTCTTTCATTTTCCTCTATTTAATAATTCATCCCGCAACGCTTTTAGCTGCGCTTTAATATCTTTTGTTTCTTTCTCCAAATAAGAGATTCTAAGTTCCCCTGTTTCAGCTTCAATGGAAACAAGGTCCCCTTCCTTCACTGTATATGGAAATGCCTTCACTGGAATGATTTCTTCGATTGATTCATCTTTCCGATACAGCACTTTCACTGAACCATTCTCGATCGATTCAACCGTATAAGTTCCCGCTTTCATGCTTGCATCTCCCTTTCTTACTTAACGGAAATTGTTTTACCGTTTGTTGATGTATTCACAGTGCCGTCGGTCGTTTTCAGAATTTTAGCGCCGATTTTGTTCAAGCGCTGCACGACAGCCGAATTCGGATGGCCGTAGCTGTTCGTTCCGTATGAAAGCACCGCGTATTTCGGTTTCACCACATTCAGGAATTCTTGAGAAGTTCCTGTGGATGAACCATGATGGGACACTTTCAGCACTTCCGCTTGCAGCTTGGTTTTGTTGATCATTTTCTTTTCCACTTCAACACCGGCATCGCCTGTCAGTAAATAATCCATTGAGCCGAATGTCACCATCAGCACAATAGAGCCATCATTCAAGTCCTGTGCATCTTCATCCACGTGAAGGACTTTGACGGCTACCTTGGAATCAAGCGTAATGTTCTGCCCGATGGAAGCCAGCTTGAAAGAAGCTTTCTGGTCTTTCACTGCCTGTAGATAATTCTGATAGGTCTGTGTAGTATGAAGCTGTCCGGAATCGATGACATGCTTTACCTTATAATTCTTGATGACATAATCCGCTCCGCCGATATGGTCGGCATCCGGATGGGTCGCCACGAAAGTATCAATGGATGTAACCCCCAGCGCCGCAAGCTCTTTCTTAATCTTATCATCCGATCTTCCCGCATCCACAAGCATACGTTTGCCGTTCGGGAATGTAATCAGAATAGCATCGCCCTGCCCCACATTCAAAAACGAGACCTTCAATGTGCCTTGAGCCGGTATGAATTTAGGATCTAAAGCCCGCGCCATGAATGCCGAGAATTGCCCTCTTGTCACCGCGATATTCGGGCGGTACGTATTGTCTTCATAGCCTGTCGTAATATTGGCCGCTACTAGCTTGCCGATATACGGATAGGCGGCCATTGACGGTGAAACATCTTTAAACGTGACAGTTGCCGTCTTCTCCAATTGGAATGCTTTCGCCAGGAAAATCGCCAATTGTCCGCGCGTCACAGATTGATTGGGCTTGAAAGTCCCGTCCGGGAATCCCGAGATAATCCCCTTCTCCACCGCCGATTGGATATAGCCGGAAGCGACCATGGTGGAATTCACATCTTTGAATTTCGTCTTCCGCTGTGTCCCATCCAAGTCGAGCGCCCTGCCGATCATCATGGCGGCCGCCGCCCTCGTCACCGTCTGCTCCGGCTTGAATGTTCCGTCCGGATAGCCTGTGATAATGCCTTTACCGGTTAAATAATTGATCTCGTCATAAAAACGATAGTTCGTCGATACATCCTTAAATGAAGCTGCTTGCCCAACTGGCGCTACAATGCTAAGCAGCAACATTAAACTGAACAACAGAGATGCTGTTCTCCTCATGCTGTATTTCCCCCTCTGTCACATTATTAAATCTCTTGCCTTGGTCCACTTTCTATTGTACCTATCCGATACTATTTTGATAAAGCAATAACTCGCTTGTAAAAATAACCATACCTTGCATTATAAAAAATCACCCTTCCTAATCAGAAAGGGTGATTGATGCTTACACTAAACTATAGAACCGCTTCGTATTTCGATAGAGTGTTTCATAGACATATTCTTTATCCAATTGCTTAATAAGGGCGATTTCTCCCACCGATTCATGAATCATGGCAGGAGAAGTCATCCGGCCTGTGAATGGAGCTTCAAACGGCCAAGGCCCGTCCGTTTCCACCATCATCAGCTCCAACGGATAATGCTGCACAAGCTGGCGGATTTCCCGCTCATAGCAGACATCGGGCGTAATGGAAATATAGTAGCCGTTCGCTATCATGCGCCGGATTGTCGCCTCATCCCCTTTGAACCAATGAAAATGGGCGCGCTCCACCCTGTGCTTTTCCAGCAAATCGCAAACGAGAGGTGCATCTTCATACACAGCATGCAGGATTATCGGCAACTGCTTCTCCTTGGCGAAGATTACAAATTTCTCCAACAACCGGAGATACCCTTCCAACTCTATTGCCGGATTTTCCTGGCGCAAATAATACGGCAGGCCGACTTCCCCGACAGCGACCATCTCGTGTTGATGCTCATCCATCCAAGACAACAATTCCCGGACATCCTGTTCAGCCGGCAAAGGTTGTTCCGGATGAAAGCCGAATGCCGCTTTTATCCGTCCATCCTGCCTTGCCAATTGCAGATTCTTCATGGATGATGGAAGATGCATCGATACGGAGATAAGATGCGTATAGCCCCGCCCGGCAAGTATGCTGTTCCGTTCCTCTTCCTTATATGTATCAAGATGGATATGGCTGTCTATAATCTTCATATCGATTTCTCCTTCAGCAAGCCATATATCTCCCGTTTCATTCGCAGCAGTTCCCCGCTCATCACCAATTCTTCCGTACGGGGCCGCGCAAAAGGCACCTTGAATTCTTTGATGACAGTCGCCGGCTTTGAAGACAATACATAGATTTTGTCCGAAAGCAGCAGCGCCTCTTCGATATTATGCGTAACGAAAAGCACCGAACGCCGGTCTTCTTCCCATATCTTCAAAAGCCATTTCTGCATCGACAATCGCGTCAGTTCATCGAGCGCCGAGAAAGGTTCATCCAAGCACATCAACGCTTGCGGACTGGAAATGCTCCGCAGGAATGCGACCCGCTGCTTCATCCCGCCCGATAATTCATGAGGGTAGGCTTGCCCATAAGCTTCCAGACCGGCTTTTTTGATTTGCGCTTTCGCTTGCTCGCGATCCACTTGCCCCGATAATTCCGCGCCGAGGATGACATTATCCAGCACTGTACGCCACGGCAGAAGCGCCGGTTGCTGCGGCATATAGCTAATATGCCCTTTGCGTCCGTTGATTCTCTCGCCATTCAACAGAATCTCGCCTTCATCCGGCACATATAAGCCGCCGATCAGATGGAACAGCGTACTTTTTCCGCTGCCGGACGGGCCGAGTATGCTGACGAATTCACCTTCCTCTACTGATAAATGCAGATGTTCAATGATGGATTGCCCGTTGTTGAAAGAAAAGGAAATGTCTTTTATTTCGAGTAACATCTTATTCGCTCTCCTTTCTTTTCCATGAAACGAAGTATCTTTCCAGAAGTGTAATGATGCCGAAGAAAAGCAGGCTCAGAATCATGATGATGAAGATCGCGACAAAGACACGGTCGGTCCGGAACGAGGAGGAAGCAAGCGTCATATATACGCCAATTCCTTGCTTTGCGCCCAGCCATTCGGAAATGACAGCGCCCATGACACTGTACGTCGCTGAAATCTTCAAACCTGAAAACAGCGAAGGCAGCGCATGCGGCAATTCCAGCTTCCAGAACAGCTCGCGCTTATTCGCCCCCATCATCTGAAAATAATGCTTGAGTTCATATGGCGTCTGCCTGAATCCGTCAAGCGCCGCAACCGCAACGGGAAAGAAGCAGACGAGTGTAATGACAATCAATTTCGGCAGCATGCCGAATCCGAACCAAATGACGAGCAAAGGAGCGAGCACAATGATCGGCACATTCTGCGACAGAATCAATAATGGATAGACCGCATCCTTCACTTTCGGGAAAATATGCAAACATGCCGCAAGCGCCATGCCGATCAAACTGCCAATCAACAAGCCGACTACCGTCAGCTCAACAGTCGCACCCAGATGCTCCAGAATCCTCGCGCTGTCTGTGATGCCTTCCTGAATAACGGCGCTTGGCGCCGGCAACAGCCACGCATCGACCTTCATCAGATCAGTGATTGCTTCCCATAGTACTAATAAAAAAAATAGAAGAAAGAAGGGCGCGCCCTTCTTCCATAGAGATTGTTTATTCATCACTTATACTTCTCCGTCAATGTGTCCATTGTAATGCCGTTCGGCTGGAACAGGATTTTCACTTGTGAAATCACATTCGGCGAGCCGAGCTCAATCATGCGGTGGTTCATTTTCTCAATGACTGATAATAGCTCCGTTAAATCGCCTTCCATTGTCGTCTCCAATGGATGCACCTCATATTTCACACCTGATTCGTCGATAATCTTGATTGCTTCATCCACTAAAGGAATGACATTCTCGCCTTTAGGAATGATTTGAATGCTGATTAATGAATTAGCCATTATTTCTCCTCCTCTTCCGGTAAATACTCGTTTGTGAATGCCGCTTCCGGATCGAAATCTCCTTCAAGCAGCTTGTTCTCCGCCATCCAATCGCCATAGTCCTTCCATACAGACAGCTTCTGCTCGCCCCAGCGCGGCGCATCATCCTGGTATCTTGATGCCAGCCATTCCTGGCTTTTCTTCACTAGCTCCGGATTCAGATCAGGCACAGCTTCAATCAGGATATCCGCCGCCTTATCCGGATTTTCGATCGCATAGTTATATCCTTTTGAAACGGCATGTACAAACGCTTTCACTGTTTCCGGATCTTTCGCGATCATTTTCTCGCTTGTCGTTAGTACCGGTGTATAGTAATCAAGCTCATCGGCGTAGTCTTTCACGTAAAGCATATTTAGCTTTTCCCCTCTAAGCTCTGCTTCAATCCCTGTCCACGCATAATAAATCCATGCGAAATCGATGTCCTTTTTCACAGCGGTAAAGAAGTCCGTGTCACCTATATTGATGATATCGACTTTCTCCACATCCGCGTTTTCTTTCTCCATGATCGCTTTCATGACCGCTTCTTCAGCGGGCGCCCCGAAGCCGCCGTATGTCTTGCCTTCAAAGTCTTTCGGAGACTTTATCCCCTTATCTGCAGGGGCTGCGAAACCGGATGTATTGTGCTGGATGATGGCTGCGAGCGATACAAGCGGTACGCCTTGGGCGCGGGCCTCTGTCAATCCTTCTTGGTAGCCGATGCCGAAATCCGCTTTGCCTGACGCTACAAGCTGGTCGGCTCCCGCTTCACCCGGCATGATGATTTCCACATCGAGCCCCTGTTCCTTGAAATAGCCTTCCGTCTGCGCTACGTAAAGGCCTGTATGATTCGTATTCGGCGTCCAATCCAACACCATCGTCACTTTCTTCAATTCTTCCTTGTTCTCTTGCTTGCCCCCATCTTTCCCATCATTGCCGCATCCCGCCAATAAGAGGATGGCCAACAAAAATATACCTAATTTCTTCACAGCTTTCTTCCCTCCTGTATGTATTCTCTTATAATCAGGCTCAAGTAATTGTTGTGGATAGTATTTACTTTATAAAATAAAAAACGCCCGAAAGAAATTCGGACGAAAAATACACATAAACGTAAATACGCAAATAGAATATGTTCCCTCCGCTGGTATGAGCCAGATCAGGTTCTAAGAGTCAGCCTCTAACGGACGCTATCTCAGCCGGCAAACACCAGCTCCTCCACATTTCTTCACTATGAACTTGTTGTTATTATAACAAATCAGCCAAAAAATGCAAAAGACTATTCCGAATTTTCTCCTCATGCTACGATGGTGCTAAAGGAGATGAAGAGGATGAATTTACAAGACTGGTTCCAAAAAGGATTGATGGAAGAACAATATATAAACGGCATGGCTGTGAACCGCGAGAATATGGAAAAGGTTGCTGCCGCTTATCAGCTGCAAGACGTCGAGAAAGCGCGTTCCCTGGCTCCGCATAAGCTGCGCGCCCTTATCTTGACCGCCGACTGGTGCGGGGATGCGATGGTCAACCTGCCGATTTTTCTAACAATCGCCAAAGAAGCGAATATCGAATCCCGTTTCTTCATTCGTGACGAAAACCTTGAATTGATGGATCAATATTTAACGAACGGAACAGCCCGTTCCATCCCAATCATCATCCTGATTGACGAGAACGGCAACGAATTCGCCAAGTGGGGCCCGCGTGCAGCCAAAGTGCAGACAATGGTCGACACTCAGAAGAGCAAATTGCCTGCACAAGGCGATGCCGCTTATGAAACAACATTGAAAGACTTCTATGCGATGCTCGGCAAAATCTATACATCGGATGCGACTCTATGGGCCGATGTGGAAGAAGATATGCTTGCCGCATTTGTAAAATAACGAAAAAGCCGCTTTAAGACAAAGCGGCTCACTTTATCCCGTTTAACAGGTACTAAGACTCCCACTTCACCACAGCAGTGAAAGCGC
>JBJEFM010000072.1:0-14872 GCA_051874035.1 Bacillus sp. (in: firmicutes) | reverse complement strand
TACATTTCTCAGCAATCCAAAGCGAAGGTTTCAAATCTTTAGACGAAGGTCAAAGCGTAACTTTTGAAGTAGAACAAGGTCAACGTGGACCACAAGCTACTAACGTTGTTAAAGCTTAATTTGTAATCAATGATATCAAGAGCAAATCCTATTACAGGGTTTGCTTTTTTTTGTTGTTTTTATCTCTTATCTAAGAAGAGTCTTTAAATGGAATAAAAACATGCGGTTTTTCAGCTATTCCGTTATAATGAGGACAATGTAAACAATAAAGGAGATTACAGCAAGATGGATATAGTATCAATCATAGGGATTTGCCTTGTTGTCGTAGTCATTATCCTATCAGTGGCGGAAATGAGGAAACTGACGGAGAAAGTCAATGGTCCGAAGATGGAGGAAGCTGAAGCCAAAGCCATGATTCGGGGCTTTATGATCCGCATGGCAGTTCTGGTCGTCCTCATGGTTATATTTGGCGCTATGGCATTATTGTAAGAGTGTCCGTTAATAAAGAAAACAAATCCCAAGTGAAGAAACTGTACTTGGGATTCATTCGGTCGTGTTGCTAAAAGAATATGAGATGGAATAAAAAACAGGCTGTCTTTTTAGATAGCCTGTTTTTAGTATTTAAGCGGCTGCACCTGCTTGTGATTTTATATGTTTATGATGGATATAGTTAGAAATTTGAGCGCCTATTGATAAACTTACAATCAAGTTCAAGATGGGGGGAATCGCTGCCGAACCACCGAAGAACTCGGTAGCGAGAATGCCGGCCAAGGCTGAATTGCATAAAGCGGTTTGGAATAATGCTGCTCTGGCATCACATTCATCGGCAAAAGCAACACGGGCAATCCAATAATTAATAATCATAGGGATGATTGTCTGTAGTAGTACAGATAATGTGATTAATGGTAACAGTGAGATTTCCTTTGTGATAAATGTTTTTCCGCTTCCTACTAATAAATGAATAACCATCAGTAAAGAGAGTGGGGACAAAAGCTTTGTAACATGGACGGAACGGTGCGGCAATTGTGGAAATATTCGTTGGAGTGCGATGCCAGCCAATATAGGAATAATGACAATAATCATGAAAGATTGCAGTAAGCTAAAGAAGGAAATGGAAAATGCCTTTGTCTCCAAACCAACCATGGCAAGCGGGGCTATTATAGGACTAAGCGCCACATCGAGCAGAGAAGAAGCGATTACAAGAGAAACATTTCCACCTGCGATAAAGGTATATAAGGTAGCGGCTGTCGCGCTGGGGACCGCCCCTGTTAAGATGAGCCCTGCAGCGAGTTCAGCGTGCGAAGAGAAGAATATGTGAGCAAGGGCTATCGATACAAAGACAGTTACTGTCCACTTCAATAGAACGGTGATTATTAATTCTTTCTTTTTGTTGCGGATTTCTTTCAGGGCATCTGTGTTCATGGAAAGGCCGGTGAAGAATATAACAAGTCCTAAAAAAAGTCTAGGAACCCATGAAGGCGCTTCTAAATGCCAAGGCGAGAAATAAGTGATTACAGATACAAGTAAAATTAAGATACCTAATTGCTTGGAGATGAATTCAGTTGTTTTTTTCATAAAATTTTCCTTTCCGAAAGAAATAGTACCTCTAATTATTCAGAAAAAACTTTTTTTATCAAGACCTTTCTGAAATGAAAAAATCTTTTCTGAATATTTGAAAATAGAAATGCTTATACAACAGGAATGAAAGCGCATGCAAATAAACTAATTAATCTAAATTGTCAGTTATTTATCAAATCACTATTGACGAGTTCCGGAAATCGGCGTATCATAACGTCAACAAACAAAAAATTTAGAAAATTCAACTTAATAGCCAGAAGTGTAGAAGAGGACAATTAGCTTTATATTTTGACTTTACAGAGAGCCGGTACGGTGGAAACCGGCATGTTCGGTATAAAGTGAACTCACCTCTGAGCGTCAGCTTGAAACAAGGAGGAGTAAAGCTGAACGGGTGTTACCAGCACCCGTTATCAAACAGAACTAGTGCGTACAGTAAATCTGTACGAATAAGGGTGGTACCGTGGATAGGTTCATAATGCCTCTTCACCCCTTAAGCCTGTATTACAAAAGGCATCTGTGGGTGAAGGGGTTTTTTATATTGACTGCCTTCAACTTACAAATGAAGCGTAGATAACCAGTTGGGCATTAATGAACATTAATTGCAGGGAGGTTGGTTTGTTTGACACAAGAAACAGCGGCACTAGTGCAAAAAGAGACAGCGGCTAAGAAATCGGGGGCGCAGTATTTACTGAGTGCTTTAAAGAAACAAAACGTAGAAGTAATGTTCGGATATCCGGGAGGTGCCGTACTGCCTATTTACGATGAGATTTATGACGCTGGAATCACTCATATCCTGACAAGGCATGAACAAGGAGCTATCCATGCGGCGGAAGGGTATGCACGCATTACAGGAAAGCCGGGAGTGGTAATCGCGACATCAGGGCCGGGCGCAACGAATATCATTACCGGGCTTGCGGACGCCATGATTGATTCTCTGCCTCTCGTTGTTATTACAGGGCAGGTGGCGACGTCGGTAATCGGAACAGACGCTTTCCAAGAAGCGGATGTATTGGGGATTACAACGCCAATTACAAAACATAATTATCAAGTTCGGAATGTTGAAGAACTGCCAAGAATCCTTAAAGAAGCTTTCTATATTGCTTCAACAGGAAGGCCAGGTCCGGTGTTGATCGATATTCCTAAAGATATTGCAATGATGCAGGCAGAGACGGAGGAAGATCCAGAAATCAACCTTCCGGGATATCAACCGACCATCAAACCGAATTACTTGCAAATCCGCAAGTTGATCGAGGCTGTCAGCTCAGCGAAGAAGCCGGTTATCCTTGCTGGAGCAGGAGTTCTCCATGCGAAGGCATCGGAACAATTGAAAGAATATGCGGAGCAGCAAGGCTTGCCGGTAATCCATACATTATTGGGTCTTGGGGGCTTCCCGGCAAGTCATCCGCAATTTGTGGGGATGGCTGGAATGCACGGTGTATATGCAGCAAATATGGCGCTTTATGAATGCGACTTGCTTATCAGCATCGGAGCCCGTTTCGATGATCGTGTAACAGGCAACCTGAAGTCCTTCGCTCCTCATGCGACGGTTGCCCATATTGATATCGACCCAGCTGAAATCGGAAAAAACGTTCCAACAGCCATCCCGGTTGTAGGGGATGCGAAAGAAACATTGTATAGCCTGATTAAGCAAAACGGTAAAAAGCCTGAATGTTCAGACTGGACGACTGCCATCCAAGAATGGAAAGAGCGCTATCCGTTGCAGTATGACCGCGGCAACCAAGATGTCTTAAAACCGCAAAAAGTAATTGAGTTAATCCATGAGTTGACAAATGGAGAAGCGATTGTTGTAACAGATGTCGGACAACATCAAATGTGGTCGGCCCAATATTACAAGTTGAATCAACCGAATGCATGGGTAACGTCAGGCGGCCTGGGGACAATGGGCTTCTGTGTACCGGCGGCGATTGGTGCACAACTGGCAGACCGCTCAAAAACAGTCGTTGCTGTTGTGGGCGATGGGGGTTTCCAAATGACTTCCCAGGAATTAGGGGTAATGGCGGAGATGAACCTGCCTATCAAGGTTGTTATTTTGAATAATAATGCATTAGGTATGGTTCGCCAATGGCAAGAACTATTCCACGGAGAGCGGTATTCACATAGCTTATTGACGAGCCAGCCTTCATTTGTGAAATTGGCTGATGCATATGGCATCAAAGGCTTACAAGCCGCGACAAACGAAGAGGCGGAAGCGGCTTTACGCAATGCCTTAGCGACTCCCGAGCCGATTTTGATCGATATGAGAGTCGAAGCGATGGAAAATGTGTATCCGATGGTTGCTCCAGGCAAAGGACTGCATGAAATGGAGGGATATGAAGGATGAAAGGAATCATTACTCTGACTGTTATGAACCGGCCGGGTGTATTGAACCGGATCACCAATCTTTTCTCTAAGCGAAATTACAATATTGAAAGCATAACGGTAGGCCATTCCGAACAAGAGGGCATTTCCAGAATGACAGTGGTTGTAAATGTGGATGATGAAAGAGTTCTGGAACAAATGACAAAGCAATTGAATAAACAAATTGACGTTATTAAAGTAACGGAGCTTTCTGATCAATCGGTTGTAGCCAGAGAATTGGCGCTTGTGAAAGTGGTTGTTACACCGCAGAACCGCAGTGAAATCTATGCTCTGGTAGAACCTTTCAGAGCTTCTGTCATTGATGTAAGCAAAGAGAGTGTTGTATTTCAAATCACAGGAGAATCCGAAAAGATTGAAGCGTTTGTCGAGCTAGTAAGACCGTATGGCATTAAAGAGCTGGCGCGTACCGGCACAACGGCTTTTCCAAGAGGCACACAAAAATATTCAGCGCTGCCTACTAATTTTTCAATCGTATAATGAATCGCTTCTATAGCGATGTTAACTATAAAAAAATTATCAAAAGGGAGATAACAAAGATGACAACTCAAATGTACTATAATAACGATGCAAACCAAGCATATTTACAAGGGAAAACAATCGCAATCGTAGGATACGGTTCACAAGGGCATGCACATGCGCAAAACCTTCGCGACAGTGGATATAAAGTAATCATCGGACTCCGTAAAGGCGGTTCTTGGGATAAAGCAGTTGCGGATGGCTTCGAAGTATACTCTGTCAAAGAGGCGGTTGAACAAGCCGATGTAATTCAAGTGCTGCTTCCGGATGAAATGCAGCCTAAAGTATATAATGAAGAAATCAAACAAGGCCTTACTGCGGGCAAAGCGCTTATGTTCGCCCACGGTTTCAACGTCCATTTCACACAAATCGTTCCTCCTGCCGATGTAGATGTTCTATTAGTTGCTCCAAAAGGTCCAGGACATCTTGTGCGCAGAACGTATGAACAAGGCGCAGGCGTACCGGCTCTGTTCGCAATCTACCAAGACGTAACAGGTGAAACGAAAGAACTGGCTTTAGCTTATGCATATGGAATTGGTTCTCTTCGAGCGGGCGCTCTCGAAACTACTTTCAGAGAAGAAACGGAAACGGATCTATTCGGGGAGCAAGCGGTACTATGCGGCGGTTTAAGCGCTCTTGTAAAAGCGGGCTTTGAAACATTGACAGAAGCTGGTTATAAGCCTGAGCTTGCATATTTCGAATGTCTGCATGAACTGAAACTAATTGTTGACTTGATGTATGAAGGCGGATTAGAGAATATGAGATATTCAATCTCCGATACAGCTCAGTGGGGAGATTTCGTAGCCGGACCGCGTGTAATCACAGATTCTGTTAAAGCTGAAATGAAAAATATTTTAACGGATATCCAGGAAGGCCGCTTCGCGAAAGGCTGGATTCTTGAAAACCAAGCTAATCGTCCAGAATTCAACTCTATCAATAGAAGAGAAAGCCAGCATCCGATTGAAGTAGTAGGGCGCGAATTACGGAAAATGATGCCGTTTGTTCAACCACAAAAACAGAAAGAGGTGGTGGCAAGTGCAAAAAATTAATATTTTTGACACAACGCTTAGAGATGGTGAACAATCACCCGGAGTCAATTTGAACTATAGTGAGAAGCTTGAAATCGCCAAGCAGCTTGAACGTGTAGGCGTCAGTGTGATTGAGGCTGGTTTTCCAGCCGCTTCACCTGGCGATGCTGCTTCAGTGAAAGAGATTGCTTCAACAATTAAGCAAGCCTCCGTTACCGGCCTTTCCCGTTCGTTGCAAAGTGATATGGACGCAGCGTGGGAAGCACTGAAAGTAAGCGCTGAACCAAGACTTCATGTGTTCATTGCTACATCCCCAATCCATAGGGAACATAAGTTGCGCATGTCGAAAGAGGAGGTAGTCGAGCAAGCTGTGCAATGCGTGAAGTATGCTGCGGCAAAATTCCCGGTCGTGCAATGGTCCGCGGAAGATGCAAGCAGGACAGAGCTTGATTACTTGGCCCATATTGTAGAGAAAGTCATCCAAGCGGGGGCGAAAGTCATTAATATTCCGGATACGGTCGGTTATACAGTGCCTTCTGAATATGCGAAGATTTTTAAATATTTACGGGAAAATGTTCCTTCTATTGATAAGGTGCAGCTTTCTACGCATTGCCACGATGATTTAGGGATGGCTGTTGCCAATTCTTTAGCGGCGATTGAGGCAGGGGCTACTCAAGTGGAGGGCACATTCAATGGGATTGGTGAAAGAGCTGGTAATACAGCGCTTGAAGAAGTGATTATGGCGCTTTATACAAGAAACGATTATTATCAGGCAACAACTGATATTACATTGAATGAAATCAAGAGGACGAGTGACTTAATCAGCCGCTTGACGGGCATGGTTGTACCTGGAAATAAGGCGGTAATCGGAAATAACGCATATGTCCATGAGTCGGGCATCCATCAAGATGGCGTGTTGAAAGAGAAGTCAACATATGAAATCATTAATCCGGAGGTTGTCGGGTTTACGATCAACAATATGTATTTAGGCAAACACTCCGGTCGGCATGCGTTCAAAACGCGCCTTGAAGAATTGGGCCTTCAAGTCAGTGAAGATGAAATGAAGAAATTATTCAAAATATTCAAAGAATTATCGGATAAGAAGAAGGAAATGACAGACGAAGATTTAGTCGCCCTTGTGTTAGAAGAGAAATTATCAAAAGAGGATAAATTCTTCGACCTTACTTCTATCCAAATCCAATATGGAACAAACCAGGTGCCGACTGCAACTGTCACGCTATTCGGACCTAATAATGAAATCGTTCAAGAAGCGGGGACAGGAGCAGGAAGCATTGAAGCGATTTACAATACGCTTGAGAAATGCATTGATGAAAAAGTTAATCTGCTTGATTATCGTATTCAATCCGTCGGTGCGGGACGAGATGCACTTGCTCAGGTATTTGTGAAGATGAAGTATCAGGATACGGAAACAAGCGGCCGCGGCCTAGCGCAAGATGTTCTGGAGGCTTCTGCAAAAGCTTATTTGAACGCAGTGAACCGTGTGATTTACTTAAAGGATCAGAATGTATTTTCCATTTAGTAGAAAACATTCAAACGAAGGGGAGATGTCGCGTATGAATAAAGTGATTACTGTTTTGCCGGGTGACGGAATTGGAAAGGAAATTACGAAGGGAGCTGTTGAAGTTCTCGAAGCGGTTGCTGAACGATACGGGCATTCTTTTCAGTTTGAATATGGTCTGATTGGCGGAGCGGCGATTGATGAAGCGGGGACTCCGCTTCCTGATGAAACATTGGAGAAATGCAGAAGGAGCGACGCGATTCTGTTGGGGGCTGTGGGCGGTCCCAAGTGGGACCATAACCTTTCGGAACTGCGCCCTGAAGCAGGACTTTTAAAAATCCGCAAAGAGTTGGATTTATACGCGAATCTAAGACCAATCACGTATTTTGCCAGTCTTGCGGAAGCCTCTCCATTGAAACAAGAGGTTATTGAGGGAGCCGACTTGTTGATTGTCCGTGAGCTGACAGGCGGATTATACTTTGGTACACCAAGTGAAAGAACTTCAAGTAATGGCAAAGAAGCGGCTGTTGACACGCTTTTCTATATGAAAGAAGAAATGATAAATATTATCAGCCTTGCATTCGAGCTAGCCAGCAACCGCCGCGGGAAGGTAACGTCTGTAGATAAAGCGAATGTTTTGGAAACGAGCAAGCTATGGAGAGAAGTAGTGGAAGAAGTGGCGAATGAATATCCGGCTGTAGAAGTAGAACATGTATTGGTGGATAATGCGGCGATGCAATTAATCACAAATCCGAAACGCTTTGATGTTGTTGTAACAGAGAACATGTTTGGTGATATTTTAAGTGATGAAGCATCTGTTCTAACAGGATCGTTAGGGATGCTGCCATCCGCCAGCCTATCACATAAAGGCTTGAATTTATATGAACCGATCCATGGTTCAGCTCCGGATATTGCTGGGCGGAATATCGCGAATCCGTTAGCGATGATTCTATCAGCGGCTTCCATGCTTCGTCTATCTTTCGGCTTAGAAGAAGAAGCGCAAGCTGTTGAGAAAGCTGTTCATAGTATCCTTGAGTTAGGCTACCGCACGAAAGATATTTCGGCTACAGGCTCTAAAGTGTTAACAACGGATGAAATGGTAGCTGAAGTGAAATCTGCCATTTTGGATCATGAAGCAATTTCCAATATCATGGCTGCTTATCGTTGATATTCAAAAGAAAAGCAAGAGAAGACACGACGCCGATGGAAAAGCGCGTGTCTTTTCTTAACAAGAGGGGCTTTAAGAAAGTAGAGGAGGGTTATTATGGGGAAGTCTATTATAGAAAAAATTTGGGCTGATCATATTGTCAGCAGTGAGAGTAACAAGCCTGATTTATTGTATATCGATATGCATTATATTCATGAAGTAACATCTCCACAGGCATTTGAAGGAATCCGTGTAAAGGGACGCCAAGTAAGGCGGCCGGATAAAACATTTGCGACAATGGACCATAACGTTCCTACAGTCAATAAATATATGATCCATGACGAAGTGGCTAAGAACCAATTGCAAGCTTTAGAAAAGAATACGAAAGAATTCGGCATCGCTCTAGCAGATTTAGATAGCCCTGAGCAAGGCATCGTGCATGTAATCGGCCCTGAGCTTGGTATCACAAAGCCGGGCATGACAATTGTGTGCGGCGATAGCCATACATCTACACATGGAGCATTCGGGGCGCTTGCTTTTGGAATTGGAACGAGTGAAGTAGAGCATGTTTTAGCCACACAAACATTATGGCAAACAAAACCAAAAACTTTGAAGCTCGAAATAACAGGTGAACTTGGTCCTGGGGTAACGGCAAAAGATGTTATTCTTTATATCATTGCCAAGTTTGGCGTCAATTTCGGTACGGGCCATGTTATCGAATATTGTGGAGATGTTATTCGCGCTATGTCTATGGAAGAAAGAATGACAGTCTGCAATATGTCTATTGAGGGGGGAGCAAGAGCGGGTCTTGTCAGCCCGGATGAAACAACATTTTCTTATTTGCGCGGAAGAAAATATGCGCCGGATGCGGATGAATTCAATGCATATGTAGAGAAGTGGAAGGCGTTGGCGAGTGATGAGAACGCCGTATATGATACAGTCATTATAATAGAAGGAAAAGATATCTCCCCGATGGTCAGTTGGGGAACAAACCCCGGGATGTGCAGTGCTGTAAGCGACAATATCCCGTTAGCGGCAGAACAACAAACAGAGTCGCAAAAAGGCGAATTAGAGCGTGCACTTTCCTATATGGGATTGCAAGAAGGAATGGCGATCACGGAC
Source organism: Bacillus sp. (in: firmicutes) (assembly GCA_051874035.1). Lineage (GTDB taxonomy): Bacteria > Bacillota > Bacilli > Bacillales > DSM-1321 > Bacillus_AD. Next base: position 5,583 of record JBJEFM010000072.1, on the reverse strand, counting down.
ATTAAGGTACAGCACGTCTTTATCGGTTCTTGTACGAATTCACGCATTGAGGATTTACGCGCGGCTGCTGAAATTGCAAAAGGCAAGCAGGTGAAAGAGTCTGTGAGGGCGATGGTTGTTCCCGGATCGCAAAAGGTGAAAAAACAGGCGGAAGAAGAAGGGTTGGCACAAATCTTTCAAGATGCCGGTTTTGAATGGAGGGAGTCCGGTTGCAGTATGTGTTTGAGCATGAATCCTGATTTCGTTCCTCCTGGTGAGCATTGTGCTTCTACATCAAACCGTAATTTCGAGGGCAGACAAGGCCAAGGGGCAAGAACGCATCTTGTCAGTCCGGCAATGGCGGCGGCGGCAGCGCTGTATGGGAAATTTGTCGATATTCGGAATTTGCCAACGAAACAAACAGTCTAAATTAAGCGCGGAGGTGCGACAATGGAGCCTATTACAGTTTTTAATGGAAAGGTAGCAGTCATCAATCGGGTAAATGTCGATACGGATCAAATTATTCCTAAACAATTTTTGAAACGTATCGAAAGAACGGGGTTTGGACAATTTTTATTTTATAATTGGCGATTTAATGAAGATGGAACGGAGAATCAAGCATTTGAATTGAACCAGACCAAAGCGCAAGGGGCGAGCATATTGGTCGCTGGGGATAATTTCGGCTGTGGATCGTCCCGTGAGCATGCACCGTGGTCCTTATCAGACTATGGATTTAAAATAGTGATTTCTTCTTCTTTCGCTGATATTTTTCATCAGAACTGTTTGAAGAATGGCATGCTGCCGATTAAGCTGACGGCTGAACAACTGGAAACAGTTATGGGGAAAGCGGAAAAGGCAGATGACTATAAGCTGGAAGTGGATCTTCCGGCTCAGAAAGTGACGGATTATGAGGGGTTTGAAGCATCCTTCGATATTCATCCGTATTGGAAGGAGATGCTTGTCAATGGTTGGGATGAGATTTCGATTACATTACAATATGACGAGGAAATCAAACAATATGAGCAGCAAGTGGATGCTGTGACAATCTAATATAGTGGGAAAAGATGCCGTCCACCTTTGTGGAGGCATCTTTTTTATGGGGAGGGAAAGGGTTGGATATGATTCGATTTGGTTTCCTGGACAGAAAATGTTAAACTGATGGATAAATAAAGTAGAGTCAGGACGGATTATTAGAATGAAAGAACATAAGAAAGTTGCGCAAGTGATCCTTTTTCCAGGATTGGTTAACAGGCTTGTAGAAAAAGGTATGGATTTGCTTGTTAATAGAGAGTTTGAAGAAGCGGCTGAATTATTGCTGCAAGCAGTTGAACTGGAAGAAACCGATGCGAGCGTCCGTTTCGGCCTGGTTGTCGCGCTAGTGGAATTAGGCAGATACCAGGAAGCGAAGAACCATTGCCAGAGCCTGCTTAAAGAAGGCATCGGAGACTATTTTGAGTTGATGGAAATGTACGTGATGATTCTGCTGGAACTGAATGAGTATGAGGAGATGGCCGCTACTATTCAAGTATTATTCGATGAGAATCAAGTGCCGTTCGCTAAAGAAGAGCATTTCGAGAAAATGCTGGCTTTCAGTAAACGTATGAAAAATGAGCAACCAACCGATGCTGTAAAGGGATTGGAAATCGAACAGCTTGATTTGCTTACTAAAACAAATCAAGAACAATTGATGCTTATTTCGCAATTGAAAGATGATAATGTTAGGAAATATTTGGAGGAAATCAAAGCATATCTCCAAGCGGAAGAGGGGCACCCTTTTTTAAAAACAATGCTCTTGATGATCCTGAAAGAACAAGAAATACAGGATGAGTGCATTATTGGCAAGCTTTCCAGACAGGTGGGCGTCGTTCCGGCAGCACTTCCGAATCTTCATATGCAGCCATTCTTTGTGGAGGCGAATAAGCATTTAGAGGATGTATTGGAGCATGAAAGCCCATCTCTGCTGCAATTGGCACAGCAGCTGCTTGAACGGCATTCCTTCATTATGTATCCAATTGAACCGGAAGAGGACTCTAAGCATTGGGCGGCCGCTTTCCATATTCTTGCCGAACATTATCAAGGGATCACAGGAAATGAACAGGACATCATTGAAACATACAATGGTGAAATAGTAAAAGTGGAAAAGGCGTTAGTTATTATCAAACAGATAGAAGAAATTTCTTCTTTATAATATTTAAGCTTTAGCTGTTGAAACACAGGTAAGCTATGATATAATGTAATGGTTGTGAAGAGTCAGTTACCACAATTTACAATGTTACAAAATAGTAAAAAGAGAGTATTTTATGTAAATATACAAGGATACCTCACACGAAACCGTAGTAAAAAGAACTATTAATTAAATAGATGCTCTGGAGGGAAACACATGTCTGCAAAATGGGAAAAATTAGAAGGGAACCGTGGGGTTCTTACAGTTGAAGTAGGAGCAGATAAAGTAAACGAAGGTTTAGACGCTGCTTTCAAAAAAGTTGTAAAACAAATCAATGTACCAGGTTTCCGTAAAGGAAAAATGCCTCGTCAAATGTTCGAGAAACGTTTTGGCGTAGAATCATTATATCAAGATGCATTAGATTTCATTCTTCCTGAAGCATATGCTTCTGCTGTTGAAGAAGCTGGAATCGATCCTGTAGATCGTCCGGAAATCGATGTTGAGAAAATGGAAAAAGGCGAAGCTTTAGTATTCAAAGCTACTGTTACTGTTAAACCTGAAGTTACATTAGGCGATTACAAAGGCTTGGAAGTAGAAGCTGTAAGCACTGAAGTAACTGAAGAAGACGTAAACAACGAGTTAGCTAAGATGCAAGAGCGTTTCGCTGAATTAGTTGTAAAAGAAGAAGGCAAAGCTGAGAATGGCGATACAGTTGTAATCGATTTCGAAGGATTTGTTGACGGTGAAGCTTTCGAAGGCGGTAAAGCTGAGAACTATTCACTAGAATTAGGTTCTAACTCTTTCATTCCTGGATTCGAAGAGCAAGTTGTAGGTCTTGAAGCTGGACAAGAGAAAGATATTGAAGTTTCTTTCCCGGAAGAGTACCACGCAGCTGAATTAGCTGGCAAGCCTGCTGTATTCAAAATCAAACTTCATGAAATCAAAACAAAAGAACTTCCAGAGCTAAACGATGAGTTTGCTAAAGATGCTGATGAAGAAGTGGAAACACTTGCTGAATTAAAAGAAAAAACACAAAAGAATCTTGAAGAAAGCAAAAAACATGAAGCTGAGCACGCTGTACGTGATGCAGTATTAGAACAAGCTTCTGCTAACGCTCAAGTTGATATTCCGGAAGTTATGATCGAAACTGAAGTGGACCGCATGGTTAAAGAGTTCGAACAACGCTTATCAATGCAAGGCATGAACTTAGACCTTTACTTCCAATTCTCAGGTCAAGACGAAGCTGCTCTTAAAGGACAAATGAAAGAAGAAGCTGAGAAACGCGTTCTTGTGAACCTTGTTCTTGAAGCAATCGTTAAAGCTGAAAACATCGAAGCATCAGATGAAGACGTAAACGAAGAAATTCAAAAAATGTCTGAGATGTACAATATGGATGTTGAAAACATCAAGAAAGCTCTTGGCGGCTTAGAAGGCCTGAAAGCTGATTTGGCAGTGCGCAAAGCAGTAGACTTCTTAGTTGAAAACAGCAAACAAGCCTAATTATATAAACTTAATCATTTGACAAGGCGCGATTTTTTTCGTGCCTTGTTTTATATAATTAATAAGTATGCCCGTTCCGGTTTATGAATACTTTGGTTAATAGGAAGAAATATTGTTAAATTGAATGTTTCTTTATTGATTTTTTATTATAATAAGTGTAGATTATTTTTAATACAGCATACATTTGCACCTGACTTTTTGAAAAGTTAAGAGTTTGTTTTAATGTAATCGGGGAAATATACATACATAATGAGAAGTCCTTATTTTTATTTTCTATATGGAAAGCATTTTATTTTTTTTGTTATTGGATAAAATGATACAATGCAAAACATATGGAGTGCGTTTTTTTAGTACATATAATTTTCTGTAATCCTTAAGGCAGCAGCGTTTATACTAGACAATTCCACTACTTTTAAGGGGTGAAGCACATGTTTAAATTTAATGACGAGAAAGGGCATTTGAAGTGTTCTTTCTGTGGGAAAACGCAGGAACAAGTCCGTAAGCTTGTTGCAGGACCAGGCGTTTATATTTGTGACGAGTGCATAGAGCTGTGCACGGAAATTGTTGAGGAAGAGTTAGGAACGGAAGAGGAAGTAGAATTCAAAGACGTTCCGAAACCGCATGAAATCAGGGAAATTCTTGATGAATATGTAATCGGGCAAAGTCAAGCGAAGAAATCTTTGGCTGTTGCAGTATATAATCATTATAAGAGAATCAATTCTAACAGTAAGATTGATGAAGTGGAATTGGCGAAGAGCAATATCGCTTTAATAGGACCTACTGGTAGTGGTAAAACATTGCTTGCCCAGACACTTGCTCGTTTATTGAATGTTCCGTTCGCAATCGCGGATGCTACTTCACTGACAGAAGCGGGTTATGTCGGGGAAGATGTAGAGAATATCCTCTTGAAGCTTATCCAAGCTGCGGATTATGATGTAGAGAAAGCTGAAAAAGGTATTATTTACATCGATGAGATCGATAAAGTGGCGCGCAAGTCCGAAAATCCATCTATTACACGCGATGTATCAGGTGAAGGCGTGCAGCAAGCATTGCTTAAGATTCTTGAAGGTACAGTAGCAAGCGTTCCTCCTCAAGGCGGCCGCAAACATCCGCATCAAGAGTTCATCCAAATCGATACGACGAATATCCTGTTTATTTGCGGTGGAGCATTTGATGGTATTGAACCGATCATCAAACGACGTTTAGGACAAAAGGTCATCGGTTTCGGTGCGGATAATAAGGTAAGCGATGTAGCGGATAAGGACTTGCTTTCTAAGCTATTGCCAGAGGACTTATTGCGTTTCGGCTTAATCCCTGAATTCGTAGGCCGTCTTCCGGTCATTGCGAATTTAGAACAATTAGATGAAGAGGCGCTTGTTGAAATCCTGACAAAACCTAAGAATGCATTAGTGAAGCAATATCAAAAAATGCTTGAGCTGGATGATGTTGAATTGGAATTTGAGGATGAAGCGCTTGTTGAGATTGCGAAAAAAGCAATCGAAAGAAAAACAGGTGCCCGTGGACTTCGTTCTATTATTGAAGGCATCATGCTTGATTTAATGTTCGACCTTCCTTCGCGTGATGATATTCAAAAGTGCATCATTACGAAAGATACGGTTACAGACAATCACCCGCCTAAGTTAATTCTTAAAGATGGCACGATTGTGAAGGGTGAAAATACAAAAACATCCGCTTAATTGCGTTTGAACGAAGGCTATTCCATAAGCTTGTGGAATAGCCTTTTTGCATTGATTTTATCCCGTTTAACAGGTACTAAGACTCCCACTTCAACGCAGCAGTGAAAGCGCAGATGTGTAAGTGGGAGATCAAGTACCTGTAACAACTAAGGTTGGTTCATCTAATGATAGGTGGGGGATGAAGGAACCCCCCACCTATCAAAGATTCACTTTATTTTGTTTTGTTTTCATTGCTGCCTGACT
>JBJEFM010000071.1:0-14943 GCA_051874035.1 Bacillus sp. (in: firmicutes) | reverse complement strand
AGTACCTGTAACAACTAAGGTTGGTTCATCTAATGATAGGTGGGGGATGAAGGAAAACCCCCACCTATCAAAGAGTCACTTTATAGAATTGGCGAAAGCAGCCTTGAAATCGATTCTTTGAAACGGATGAGATAGGGCCGCTTGTTATACTCCATAAGTGTTAAGCGATGGCAGTGCTCTATGTCATCTGTAAATGATTGAGCAAGTTGCTTGGATACGCCGCAATTGTAAATGAAAGCATTGACCTCGAAGTTCAAGCGGAAGCTTCTGACATCGATATTGGCTGTACCGACAGATGCCACTTCTTCGTCAATGATAATCATCTTAGCATGAATGAAACCTTTTTCATAAATATACACTTTCGCTCCGGTTTTAAGTAATTCGCCAATATTCGACATGGTGGCCCAATAAACAAACATATGGTCAGGCTTATCGGGAATCATGATTTTTACATCTTTGCCGGATAAGCAGGCTATTCTGAGTGCATCCAGCAGGCTGGCATCAGGTATGAAATAAGGTGTTTGAATCATGATGGATTTCTTCGCCATTGTGATTAGCTTGATATAGCCCATTTTAATTTGTTCAAATTCGGAGTCTGGACCGCTTGTGACAATCTGTATGCCCACATCGCCCTGTACTGTACTGGGTGGGAACAAGCCTCGATCATAAGCGATGTCATGCCGGTCGGAAGCTTGGTTCCAATCAAGGATGAAGCGGATCTGCATAGCATGCACGGCCCTTCCTGTAATACGCAGATGTGTATCGCGCCAGTAGCCGAACTTAGGATTATTTCCTAAGTATTCATCTCCTATGTTAAAACCGCCGACATAGCCGACATTACTGTCAATTACAACAATCTTCCGGTGATTACGATAATTCATGCGAAGGTTGATTAGGTGAAACTTCGATGGGAAGAATACTTCTACTTCTCCACCTGCTTCTTTCAGCTCTTTAAAGGCTTTCTTCCTTAAACCGCGCGAGCCCAGTTCATCGTATAAAACACGGACTTTGACGCCTTGTTTTGCTTTCTTTGTCAGTTCGGAAATTATTTGCTTGCCCAATGTATCGTTCTTGATGATGTAATATTGCATATGTATAAAATGTTCCGCTTTGCGTATATCCTCGATAAGCTGTGCGAATTTTTCTTTTCCATCAGTGAAAATCTGAACAGCATTATTCTCGGACAACAATGCCCCATTATTGGTCAAGTGCATATAAATTAAGTCCTTATGCTGCTCCACACAGGAATTTTGGAAGTTGTAGGTGCCGCTTGCGAATTCTTCAGCTTGCTCGGAAATCATTTGTTTCAAGCCGACTTTCTTTTGGTCGTCCCATTGAAATAGTTTGTCCCTCTTTAAATTCAATCCGAATGTTAAATAAAGGAAGAATCCTACCACCGGAATGAAGAAGAGTATAAGCAACCATCCCCATGTCGAAGAAATATCCTTACGTTCACGAAAAACGACGAAAATCGCTAATAAGATATTTAATACTAAAACAACATTAAGCGATATGCTAAAGAAATGATTCATAAGTATAAGTCCTCTTTCATTTAATGATATATCTTATTATAATACGCAATTAGCAGAGATTGTAGCAAATCATTTTTTCCTCAGATGGGCGAGAGGTAAGTATAATTATTCGGAAAAATTACAAAAAAAGAGTAAGATATAAATAATTATTTGGAAAAAAGCCAGAGCTTGTATAGTATGCCCTGTTTGTGAGGAGATGATGATTTGAAGGTGATATGGCGGTTCGTAAAACCGTACAAAATGGCGGCGGCGCTTGCTGTTCTGTTCATGTTGGCCGAGCTGGCCGTGGAATTGCTCCAGCCGCTACTTATGGCCCGGATTATTAATGAAGGCGTCATGAAAGAAAATTTACATACCGTTATTGTGTGGGGCGGCGTGATGATGCTGTTCTCAATGCTTGCGTTCGGGGCGGGCATCTTCAATACTTTGTATGCCGCCCATGCCAGTCAGAGTTTCTCCTATGATGCAAGAAAGCAATTATTTAGGCGCGTTCAAGCATTATCTTATTCCCAATTCAACCTCTTTCAAGGCGGGGCGTTGTTGACCCGGCTCACAAACGATGTCCAACAACTGCAGATGACAGTATTCATCATGCTCCGTATTATGCTGCGGGCGCCGCTATTGGTGATTGGCGGTCTAGTGATGGCATTCATCGTCCATCCGTCCCTTTCGATATTCTTGGCATTTGTAGTCCCTGTGCTTTTCATCTTCATGGTGTTTATGTTGAATAAAGGGGGAAAAATGTTCAAAATCGTCCAGCAAAAGCTCGACCATGTGAACAATGTGATGGGGGAAAACCTTGCGGGGATGAAGCTGATCCGCGCTTTCCGAAGAAGCGGCCATGAAATGGACCATTTCAAGGCAGCGAATGAGGCACTGAAGGAGAGAACGGCTTCTGCCCTGCGCTTCATGGAAATTACCATGCCTGTTTTGCTGCTATTGATGAATACCACAATCATTTGCATGCTTTGGTTTGGAAACAAGGAAATTATGGCGGGCAATGCGAATGTAGGGGAAGTCGTCGCTGTTATCAATTATGCGACACGCATCACGTCCGCGCTGTCTGTTTTCACCTTTTTGATCACGATTTTTTCCCGGTCGCGGGCATCAGCCGCAAGGGTTGATGAAATTCTTCAAACGCCTGCCGAAATGACGGATACCGACGGGGCAGGGAGCGGCCATCCTCTGAAAGGTGAAATAACATTCCGCAACGTAGGCTTTTATTATGAGGATGAGACAAGATGGGCGCTTAAAAATCTTTCCTTTACTGTAAAACCCGGTCGGACGATGGCCATACTGGGTGCGACCGGATCCGGGAAGTCGACGATCATGCATTTGATTCCCCGCTTGTATGATACAAGCGCCGGTTCGGTGCTGATTGACGGCGTGGATGTGAGGGACTATCCGCAAAAGTTCCTGCGCCGGCAAATCGGCATCGTCCCTCAAGAAGCCCTGCTGTTCACGGGAACAATCAAAGAGAATATAAGCTGGGGAAAAGCGGATGCGACGGATGAAGAGATTAAAGAAGCATGTGAACATGCGCAAATCGCCACTGCCATTGAACAGCTGCCGGGCGGGATGGATGCGGTAATCGGCCAGAAGGGAATCAGCCTATCCGGAGGCCAGCGGCAACGCTTGACCATCGCCCGCGCTTTGGTGCGTAAGCCGAGCATTCTGCTGTTTGATGACAGCACAAGCGCCCTGGATGCAAAAACGGAGGAAAAGCTGCTGCAAGCACTTGATTCGTATCATGGAACAAAACTGATTGTCACCCAGAAAATCAGCACAGCTTCCCATGCGGATGTGATTCTGCTGCTCGAAGACGGTGAAAAGGCGGCGGAAGGAACGCATGAATCGCTCAAGCGGCAATCCGCATTATATCAAAAATTATTGAAATCCCAGCTTGAAGGAAGGGGGGAGCTACGTGCTGTGGAAACAGGTAAATGAACCATTCCGCTATGAGAAAATCCTGCAGAAGAGCGATTTGGAGAAAACATCCAAGAAGAAAGTGCGGGCGAATGATACGAAGCAAACGCTCTGGATCATTTGGCAAATGCTCACGCTGCAAAAAGGGCTTTTCTATTTTGTCCTTTTCCTTGTGGTGGTAAGTTCGTTGCTGGCGCTTGCCGGGCCGGTTCTGATCGGAAAAGTGATTGATGACTATATTGTTGCCCGCAAGCCGGATGGGCTGCTGCTATTGCTTTTTTCCCTGCTGGTTGTGTATATCGTCTATTCACTGTCTTCCTGGCTGCAAAACATTCTAATGATCGGCATTTCGCAGAGGACTGTCCGGGATTTGCGTGCGGAGCTGTTTGGCCATCTGCACAAGCTGCCCATCGCTTTCTTCGATAAGCACCAGCAAGGCGAATTGATGAGCCGCGTGACGAATGATATTGAGAATGTCAGCTCTACATTGAACAGTTCGGTCATCCAGATTTTATCAAGTACGCTTACCCTTGTGGGAACAGTGTCGGTTATGGTATGGCTAAGCCCTTTATTGACGCTGGTTACGATGCTCGTTGTTCCTGCGATGGTTCTTGGCATGCAGTGGATTACGAGAAGAACAGGGAAACTCTTTCAAAAACAGCAGAAACGATTAGGTGAATTAAATGGCTTGATTGAAGAGAGCATTTCCGGCCGGACAATCATCAAGGCTTTTTCGGCAGAGGATAAAGTGGATGAACAGTTTTTGGAGAAAGTGGGGCAATTGAAGCTGGCGGGCTTTTGGTCGCAGACGTATTCGGGCATGATTCCGAAAGTCATGAACGTATTAAATAATGCCAGTTTCGCCATTATTGCAGGCGTCGGCGGAATCTTCGCTTTAAAGGGCTGGATAACGATCGGGGTCATTGTCATTTTCGTGGAGTTCTCCCGCCAATTCACCCGTCCGTTGAACGACCTGGCAAACCAATTCAACACTTTGCTGTCGGCAATTGCCGGGGCTGAACGGGTATTTGAAATATTGAATACAGAAGAGGAAGCCCATCATGAGAAGGGGAAGGCTTCCTTGCCTGAGGTAAAAGGGGAGGTCGCTTTCCGGAATGTATCTTTCTCTTATGAAGGAGCCGGGCAAACGATCCGGAATCTTACCTTTACGGCGCGTCCGGGCGAAACAATAGCCTTTGTGGGGCCGACAGGGGCGGGCAAGACTACGGTTATCAATCTATTGTCGCGGTTCTATGAATATAATGAGGGCTCCATTACAATCGATGGCACGGATGTGAAAGATGTGACGCGCGCCAGCGTCAGAAAGCAGATGGCGTTCGTCCTGCAGGAATCTTTCCTATTTAAAGGCACTATCCGGGACAATATTCGCTATGGCAGGCTGGATGCGAGCGATGAGGAGGTTGTAGAAGCGGCTAAAGCCGCCAATGCGCATCGCTTTATCGAGAAACTGCCGGAAGGATATGAGACAGTCTTGAGAAGCGGGGGCAGCGGATTAAGCCAGGGGCAGAAACAATTGCTTGCAATCGCCAGGGCGCTCCTTGCCAATCCTAGAATCTTGCTTCTGGACGAAGCGACGAGCAGCATCGATACAATTACGGAAATGCATATTCAACAGGCATTGAAGCGTTTATTGAAGGGGAGAACAAGCTTTGTCATTGCGCATCGGTTGAATACAATAAGGGAAGCTGATCAAATCCTTGTCCTTCAAGGCGGCAGCATCGTTGAAAAAGGCACGCACGATGATTTGCTGGCGCAAGGGGGATTCTATCATGACCTGGTGCACGCCGGGCATAACAGGTAGGAAATAGTAAGAGGGTATCCGATTATCGGATACCCTCTTGTTTGTACTGCTATATTATAGTCATGTTTCATTCTTTCTTTAATTTGAAGTTAGGGTTCGTTAATGGTATTGTCCTACCTAAACGACGTAAGCCCTTCCTCTCTTACATCCTTACGGCTCCGAAGCCGATCCAGTGTGAATAGGTGCCTCGAACAACTACTGTACCAATTGTTGACTGATTCAAGTGTTGATGCCTCCTAAGACAACTTTATTTTGTACAAGCTGGCGCTGATGGCTTAAAAAAGCCGAAAGCTGTGTAATCGGGTATAAGCGCCAGTTAGAACCCTATTGGTCCATATCACCAACCATCGTTGGTTTCTTACTGTTTTTTTAGTACCGCACAATTTACTTCATTATTAAAGAGAGCTCATTTGAATGAAGCGGATTCCACTGTCCGCAACTCTACTTTAGTATTACCCTCTTTGCAGGGAATCAAAACATTTTTCAACAATATGATTGTTAAATTCATATAATGTTTACATCTATCTTGGAAATCATTACATGGAACATGTTAATATGGGGTTAACAAGGGAATTCCTGAATAGTCTTAATATTGAGTTTCTTTGAAGAGAGTATAAAAAGCAAATGGGTGGGTGATTGTTGGTGAATATCCTTACTATCATTGAGTTGGATAACTCAGAAGTTGAAGAAATTCTAGATGCGTCATTTGTGTTTGAAGAGGAAGCCCTCTACGAGAATATCGTTTCCACATGCGTAGCCGGTTTCCAATGCCGCAAAACAAATAAGTTATTAGATTCGGATGAAGCAATGGAGCAATTGTTCCTGCGCTTAAAAGCACGCCACTATATTCCGGAAGCAATCCAAGATTTTTCTTATGAACTTTCATCATGTGAAAGAATTAGAAGTAACACCCAAGAAAGTGATACATGGCCGAAAATGGTATCGATTTCTTTTACACAGTGTATACAATTCTAGCATAAACGGAATCAAATAGCTAGTTACTTGATTCCATTTTGACATAGTGAAGAAGGAAGGGGGCTGTTTATCCATATAATCAGCCCCCTTCCTTTTTGGGTTATAATGTTTCTTTCTTGGTTATTTTGTGGATGATGAAGCCAAGGAAGATGCCGGTCAACCCAGGCAGAATCCAACCTACTCCCAACTCATAGAGCGGAACGGCTTGCAAGAGATTTGTCAATTTGCCGTTTAGCAGAGTGTTGTTCAATGTGTCCAAAACGCTGTAAATGGCTGTTAGGCTAATGCCCGATACGTAGACCGCTTTGCTGCCATTAATCGCATCATCGATAAATACAAGCAGTATCAGCACAACCGCAACCGGGTAGATCATCCCGAGGACAGGCACGGAGAATGAAAGGATGGCGTTCAATCCCATGTTGGCAATCAAGCCGCTGATGACGGTAAGGACAATCGCCCATTGTTTGTAGCTCAATCGCGGAATCAGTTTCGCGAAGTACTCGCCGCAGGAAATCACGAGACCGATCGATACGCAAAGGCAGGCAATCGTGAAAAGTAACCCTAATAAAATAATTCCGCCGTTGCCGAACAACGTTTCCATCACTTGTCCCAGTACGGTTGCACCGTTGTCCGCCTGTCCGAAAGCAGTTCCGCTGGATGCTCCGAGGAAGCCGAGAATGCTATAGATGATAGCGAGCAGCGCACCTGCCCCAAGACCGGCGACCATCATGGAGAAGGAGATGCTGCGCTTGTCGGTGACGCCTTGCGTACGGACTGTGTTGGCAACCACAATCCCGAATGCCAGGGAAGCCAATAAGTCCATGGTTAAATAGCCGTCAAGGAAACCTTTGAAGAAGGAGCCTTCACTGTATGCTTCCGCAGGGGCCGCCGTGCCTCCAAGCGGCGTGGTGATGCTCTTTATTAAAATAATAACAATCAATGCCAGTAAGACTGGTGTAAGCAATTTGCCGAAACGATCGACAAGCTTGCTTGGCGATAAGCTTAACCATAGAACGATGCAGAAGAAGACAATGGAATAAATGATAAGTGCCATGCCCAGAACTTCTTCATCACCGGAAAGAAACGGCTTGATGCCCATTTCGAATGCGACGGTCGCACAGCGGGGAATCGCCATTAAAGGCCCGATTGAAATATAAATGATAAGCGGGAAAATGATGGCGAATAATGGTGAAACACGATTTCCGATTGCATCCAATCCGCCCAATTTCGCCACTGCGATTACGCCTAGTATAGGAAGCCCGACTGCCGACAGGATGAATCCGGCCATGGCGATCCATGTATCGGCGCCGGCGGCCCGGCCGAGGAATGCCGGGAAAATCAAGTTGCCCGCTCCAAAGAACATAGAGAATAACATGAAGCTCAGAAAAACCAGTTGTTTCTTCGATAGTTGCTGCATAGAGAAAATCCTTTCTGTGATACAATTGTAGAAGAAGTATAACAAGAATATTATTATAATTCTATACTTTTTGGAACGCCGGTATTGTGATATGCATAAACGGCGGCTTTCCGTACCGGAACTGGTTGATCCACGTTTTCGCGTCAGATGGCAAGGCATTCATAATTATATGCATGCGGACCTTTTTCTTAACAAATGAATGAATTCTTGGTATTCTATTTGTACGCTATTTTCTGAAAATAGTGAAAATATAGAGGGTTAGGGGGAGAGGAAGTTGGAATATGGTGTGATTATTTCCATTGGCATCTATATGGCAGGCATGCTCTTATTAGGTTATTTTGCTTATAAGAAGACGTCCAACCTGACTGACTACATGTTAGGCGGAAGGGGATTGGGCCCTGTTGTAACAGCGCTTAGCGCAGGGGCTTCAGATATGAGCGGCTGGCTTTTGATGGGGCTGCCGGGCTCCATGTATGTGGCGGGCTTGAGCGCAGGCTGGATTGTTGTCGGCTTGACGGTCGGCGCTTATTTAAACTGGCTGTATGTAGCACCTCGATTGAGAACGTACACGGAAATAGCCAATGATGCCATTACTATTCCGGACTATCTGGAAAACCGTTTTAAAGACTCATCTAGATTACTGCGTATCACATCTGCACTTGTTATTTTTATTTTCTTCACTTTCTATACATCTTCAGGGATGGTGGCCGGAGGGGAGTTATTCAAGACTGCCTTCGGAATGGATTATCGGACAGGAATTCTTCTTACCGCTTCGGTTGTAATCTTGTATACGCTATTCGGCGGCTTTCTGGCTGTCAGCTGGACAGATACTGTGCAAGGCTTGATCATGTTCTTGGCGTTGATCATCGTGCCTGCCGTTACGATTGCGAATATCGGCAGCCCCAACGAGACGTTCGACATTATCAGAGATATTGATCCGACGTTGCTGAAAGCTTTTGAAGGAACGACAACAATCGGCATCATTTCTCTGCTTGCTTGGGGGCTTGGCTACTTTGGGCAGCCTCATATCATCGTTCGTTTTATGGCGATTTCTTCTGTCAAAGAGATGAAAAAGGCGAGAAGAGTGGGAATGGGCTGGATGATTTTTTCCGTTGTCGGAGCGATGTTCACAGGGTTGGTTGGAATCGCTTACTTTAATATGACGAATCAGACGCTGGAAAACTCCGAAACGGTATTCATCGTGCTAGCTGAACAGCTGTTTCCATCGCTTATTACAGGTTTCTTGCTAGCGGCAATCTTGGCGGCGGTCATGAGTACGATCTCCTCGCAACTGCTGGTTACATCCAGCGCCTTGACGGAGGATTTCTACAAAGCTTTCGTGAAGCGGAGTGCAAAGGATAAGGAATTGGTATTCGTCGGCCGTGCGGCGGTTCTGCTTGTAGCGGTGATTGCTCTAGTGCTCGCGCTTAACCCGAATGAAACAATCCTTAATCTCGTCGGCTATGCATGGGCCGGCTTCGGTGCGGCATTCGGTCCGGTCATCCTGCTCAGTTTGTATTGGAAGCGCATGACGAAGTGGAGCGCATTGGCGGGGATGCTGATCGGGACATTGACTGTAATCCTTTGGGAGAAAGTCGACATCTTCACTTCCAATAAAGAGGTCATCCAATCGTTCGCCGATGTATATGAAATCATCCCCGGATTCATCGCCGGAACACTTGCAATCGTCATTGTCAGCTTGCTGTCTCCTAAACCATCTGCAGAGATTGAATCAGAATTTGCGGAAGCAGTCAAGCAAACAAAGCAATAGAACATACGGCAAGGCTCCTATAAGACGTGTTACAATGTCTTAATAGGGGCTTTTTTTACGCTTATGCTAGTCGGGGCCGGGGAAGAATGATATAATCCATTCTTTAATGACATTGATATTCACACGAAAATTGTTGAAAATAAAAGATATCCATCATTAGGTTGATAATAAGGAGAGTTCGTATGACAAATGCTTCATTTATTCAAGAATTGCCAAGCTTCTTGCAGGAAGGTTGGAAGAAGGCCGGATTTAAAGCGCCTACAAATGTTCAGGAACAGGTTTTTCCTGCTATTATAGATGGACGCGATGTAATTGCGGAATCACCGACAGGAACAGGCAAGACACTTGCTTACCTATTGCCATTGCTGGCAAAGCTCGATCGCGATTCCATCCAATTGCAGACAGTCATCCTTGCTTCATCAAGGGAGCTTGTCATGCAAATCCATCAAGAAATCATTGATTGGACGGCGGGCAGCGGCATTCGTTCGGCTTCTTTCATCGGCGGGGCCAACAGTAAGCGCCAGTTGGAGAAGCTGAAGAAAAAGCCGCAGATTGTAGTCGGCACGCCAGGGAAAATCCAAGAATTGATTCAGCAAAAGAAAATGAAAATGCATGAAGTGAAAACAATTGTGCTCGATGAAGGCGATACATTGCTTGTTCCTGAGCATATGAACACAGTAGCGGCAATCATCAAGAGCACGATGAAAGACCGCCAGCTCCTGCTGTTCTCAGCGACAGTCACAAAAGATGTCCAAATCCATGCGGCGGAATTCATGAATGATCCTGCCATGTTCACAATCAAGAAAGACGAAACGGCGCAAGGGCATGTAGAGCATATCTATTTCGTCTGTGAAAAACGGGATAAAATCTTCATCTTGGAAAAAATCGCCCGCTTGCAGGATATGAAAGCACTTGTCTTCATGAAGGATATCGTGGATATGGATTTCATCGCCACAAAGATGAAATACAATAAGATGAAGATTGCGGTCCTTAGCGCAGATGGAAATAAGAGCGAGCGCGAACAAGCGATCAAGGGCTTCCGCAAAGGCCTTTACCCGATGATGCTGTCGACAGATGTAGCGGCGCGCGGGCTTGATATTAAAGGGTTGACAACAGTTGTCCATTTCGATGTGCCGAGAACGCTTGAGCAATATACGCACCGTTCAGGAAGAACAGGGCGCGCCGGCAATGACGGTACTGTCATCAGCATCATCACGGCTTCAGAGGAGAAAGAACTGAAGCAAATGGCGAAGAAACTGAACATCAAAGTGAGCAAGAAAGAATTCTATAAAGGCGAGATTGTGGATGTGCGCGAGTCGGCAGCTCCGCGAAAACGAACTTTCTCCAAGAAAAAAAAGAAATAAACAGGAAGGGATTGTCTTTATGAATGGACAATCCTTTTTATATACTTGAAATATTGGAGTGGAAGCGATTTACATTTCCTGTACGTTTGCCATACAATAATAGAGGAAAAGAAAGACAAAGGAGATAAAACATGGGAGATCAATTCGAGCATTTCGAGACAGCGGTTATTCATTCGGGCTATGATGCGAAGCAGCATAAAGGAAGCCTTTCTGTGCCAATCTATCAAACTTCTACATTTGTATTTGACAATGCGGAGCAAGGGGAGAAGCGTTTCGCAGGGGAAGAAGCAGGCCATATCTATTCACGGATCGGCAACCCGACGGTCGAAGCATTAACAGAGAAGATAGCGTTATTGGAAGGAGGGGAAGCAGGGCTTGCTTTCGGTTCTGGGATGGCAGCGGTTTCAGCCGTGCTGCTTTCACTCACGAAGGCAGGCGATCATATTGTCTGCTCACAAGGGCTTTATGGATGTACATTCGGCTTATTGCAGTTAATGGAAGATAAATATAATATTACACATTCTTTTAGTTATTTAGCGACAGAGGAAGAATTGGAGCGTGTCATCCGGCCGGAAACAACGGTTATTTATATTGAAACGCCGATCAATCCGACGATGAAGATAATCGACCTCGGCATGATAGCGGAGTTTGCGAAGCAGCGAGGCATCACCGTGGTGGTCGACAACACTTTCTCAACCCCATACTTACAAAGGCCGTTGGAAATGGGTTGTGATGTTGTCGTGCACAGTGCCACCAAATACATCGGCGGACATGGCGATGTGGTGGCAGGCCTTGCAGTCGGCCGGAAAGCGTTCATCGATGAAGTGAGGTCGACTACCCAGAAGGACATCGGAGGCATTATGTCGCCATTCGATGCTTGGCTATTGATTCGCGGCCTGAAAACATTGCCGGTGCGCATGGACCGCCATTGTGCAAATACGGAAAAAATCTTCACGCAATTAAAGGAACATCCGAAAGTGAAGGCCACCTATTATCCGGGCGATGAAACACATCCTGATTATGCGATCACCCAAAAGCAAATGAAGAAAGGCGGAGGCTTGATTTCATTTGAAATCGATGGCAGCAAAGCCGATGCACAAGCATTCTTGAACGCTTTGAAACTATTGAAGCTCGCTGTCAGCCTGGGGGATACGGAAACATTGATCCAGCACCCGGCTTCGATGACGCATTCGGGCATTCCGGAGAAAGAACGGCTGGAAATGGGCATTACTGATCAGCTCATCCGTCTATCCGTCGGATTGGAAGCGTGGGAAGATATTTGGCGCGACCTGGAGCAGGCGCTGGATGCGCTGGCATAGATAGAGGAACCCTGCATTGGTTTTGCAGGGTTTATTTACTCTTCTTCAGCAACTAGAAAAATGTGGGGGGATGCATATTAGGGATATATGGAATAGTGGAGCTGGATGAAGATAGTGCGGATGATAAGGGATGTTAGTGTCTTTGCAACAAGGAGGACGCTGTACCACTATTCAAAAAATGTTCATTGTTGCACAAAAATCCGCTTGGGACAAGGACTATAATAAAGCTATCCATTATATGTAGAAGGAGTCCTTGATATGACAGTTGCTGAGCCAAGAAGATTAAAAATGAAATCCCGCAAACGACAATTGATGGACTTGGCCCTCAAAAGCGGAGAGAAGCAATTATTGAACACATGGATCGAGCCTTGCAGCGGTGAAGATTGTGATTGCGAGAATAATATGTATAAAGAATATGCCATGCCTGATGGAACGATTCAAATAGAAAAAACCCGCTTGGACCAAACAGGCTTACATGGAGTTGTTCCGGAATATGGCGATGATACTGAAGCTCAATAGAGAAGCAGTAAAAGGATGATGCACGGACTTGGATGCCGCGCCCTTTTACTGCTTTTTTTGCTATTTGTCAGATTAGGTCCGGCTTCTTCCGCCGCATGACTATATTTGCGATAAAGATGATGACGGCAAGACCGAATGCTGTATAAGCGACGGCCGCATGGCCATCGAGATTCTTCATGCCGATTCCGTAGAATGCCCATACGGTTACGAGCGGATACAGCCAGTCAAGTTGTTTATAACGGAACATGAGTGAAATGGCGGCAGCAGCAAGAAGCGCGAATATGGTCCAAGTTGTTTGGAAAAGATTGAAACCGCCTCCATCGATATACACCAGATAATAAGCGATATTGACGATGGTAGCGACAGTTACCCAGCCTACATATAAAGAGAAGGGGGCAATATCCCAAAATGTGTGGTTAATCCTTTTAATACTGTTGTATAATCCGATCATGCTCAGCAATAATCCGATTATCACAAGTATGGAAACAAGGAAATATTCGTAGGACCATGTAAAGACCCATGCGATATTCAGTACATTGGAAGCGACGAAATAAGGCGTCGCTTCTTTATAAACAGGTATGTATCGCCGCTTTTTCGGGATTTGGCGGAGAACCCAAATAATAACCATCAGATAAATCAAACTCCAGATACTGAATGTGAACCCGGCGGGAGTGATGTAGACATCCAGTTTGTTCGAAATGTCAGCCATCGTTTGACCGTTGATTTTGCCGGCGTTGCTGAGAATGTTTACAATGATTACGGCAATGAATGTAATGATATTTGTAAGTAGTGAGCCCATAAAATTCCTCCATCCTTTTATGTCATACATATTCCACAAAATGAGAGGTTATAATCTTATTTTTTGAGATCAATTCGAAAGAGGCGGGAATGATCTGAGCAGAAAACAACTCCCTCTCATGAGTTTGGAGGGAGCTGCTTTGTTATGGCCATTCTTTTTATAATCCGGACAACCGACCGGCATTAAGACAATTGTTTGAAATCTTCATATCCGTGCACGGTCTCATGTTCGTGGATGATGACGTCGTCCACAGTGGCGAAGCGGGGGCCTTTGCGGATTTCGTTCGTGAACGCCTCGAGATTGTGGAATGTCCCTTCCGCTTCAATCTCGACATCGCCATTGTTCTTGTTGCGGACCCAGCCTTTTATGTGGTAGTTCTCCGCCATGATTCTTGTGAAAAAGCGGAAGCCGACGCCTTGTACATAGCCTTTTACCGTCATGGAAATGCGCTTCATCATTGCTCACCCCTTATGTAAGGATCTGAATTTAGTGTACACGATTATCATAAGACTATGTTGGCGGATATGAAAGGGATATCCCTTCAGCCCAGCTTCACCTGGAATATGTCATGCCGTTTGGGGGTGTGCATTTTCTGGATGGCGATGTTTTCTTTTTTAAATTAACAGAACATTTTAGGATATTTTAACATATGCAATTAGTATATATGTGTAAATTACACTTATATTTTACAAAGTGTGGTAAAATGTGGTTGATGTCTATTAATTCTGATTGAACAAGGGGCGAAAGCATGAAATTATTGAATAAAGTAGCAATTATTACAGGTGGAGCAAACGGCATTGGTTGGGAAGCGGTCCAAGTATTTTTAAAAGCGGGAGCAAAAGTAGCCATCGCGGATTATACGGTCGAGAAGGTGAAGGAGCGGTTGGATGCATTGGGGGAATACAAGGAGAATGCAGCGGCGTTCCGTGTCGATGTGGCCAATCGCGATAGCGTGGCGGAGATGGTGGAAGCTGTTGCCAATCATTTCGGCAGAATAGACATTCTTGTGAACAACGCCGGCATTACGCGTGATGCGATGCTGACGAAAATGACGATTGAAGATTTCCAGGCTGTCATCAATGTGAACTTGACAGGCTTATTCAATTGCACACAGGCAGTCGTGCCTTATATGTTGGAGAACCAGTCGGGGCGCGTCATCAATACATCTTCTGTCTCAGGCATCTACGGTAATGTGGGACAGACCAATTACGCCGCCGCGAAATCAGGCATTATCGGCATGACGAAAACATGGGCGAAGGAATTGGGGCGCAAAGGCATCACTGTGAATGCGGTTGTACCGGGATTCATTGAGACATCCATGGTCGAAACCGTTCCGGAGAAAATCATTAACCAATTAAAAAGCACGATTCCACTGCAACGGCTAGGCAAGCCATCGGACATCGCAAACGCCTATCTGTATCTAGCATCCGATGAAGCGAATTATGTGAATGGATCGGTCCTGCATGTGGACGGTGGAATTATGATGTGACATAAAGTGA
>JBJEFM010000070.1:0-14985 GCA_051874035.1 Bacillus sp. (in: firmicutes) | reverse complement strand
GATAAAATAAACTGCAAGCCCGGCACGAAATATAAAGCTGTATCAAAGATCGGCAAGAAAACCTATACAACCGATGCTGTACTGCTGGAATATGACCTCCCTTACGTGGCTGCGGTCAAGGGATTCACCGACCAAGGGGAAATGACGACAAGATACATCCTGGATGAGTACCGCGTCGATTGCCATATTGTAACCGCACTGACAGTGGAAGCCTATATTATCCCAAAGAACCGTTTTTACAAATGGATGCTGAAGTGCTTCAGCTGGACCTCCAAAGCAATGATGGCCGAAGAACTGGAACATCTGAAGAACGTTTTAGAAGATGCCGAATGAAACAGCATAAAGTGAATCTTTGATAGGTGGGAGTTTTCCGTCATCCTCCACCTATCATTAGATGAACCAATCTTAGTACCAGTTAAACGGGATAAAAAAGCCAAAGTCCTTAATATACGGATATTTGGCTATAGTTAGGTTAAAAACTACGGAACATAAAAAAATCCCTCGATATATTCCTTTAATTCTTCTTTTATTTCATCTGCTGATTCATCTAGAAGTTCACCGACAACCTTGCTTCCAGGTATGTTTTTAGAAATCGGCATACCTAAAAGAATTCGTTCACATTCCCATATTTTTATTACATGTATGTCAATAGGTTCACTATTTGTGCCAGTTTTCTCTAATATGCTGATTGCAACTGAAGAACTATAACTTGGCTTAAAATAGTCGTCACCTTCTTTGAAGAAATCAGCATTTAATTCTAAATTCTTTTTTGCAAAAACAGCTTTATTATCTTCTAGCATTTTTTCAATAAGTTCTTTTAATGCCATTTCGGTATTCTTAATCTTTATTTTTACGTTTTCTGTGAAATCCTTTTGCCGATATTTCATATAAAAATCACTTCTCTTTATACTAAGATAAATATAATTTCTTCAAGAAAGGCTAGAATCCTTCTTGCCCTATCCTGCGCCGTAGGCCAATAAAAAAGAGCGGACTATTATCAACTCTGATTCCAAGCTATTGTATCCTTTTACATCATAAGAAGTTAAAGATCTTTAGATATTTCGATATAGTCTGTATCCGATAATAAATTAATTTTATTTTTTCCTTTTGTATAAAGTGTATTTCCGCCTTCTCGTTCTCCTTCCTTCCAACCATTTTGTTTTATAACTATTCTATAGCTAAAAGGAATTCCATTTTCAAACGATGCCTTTCCCCATTCATATCCACTAACCTTTTCCTTTTCATGCACTAATTGAGCATTCTTAGGAATAGGGAAATCATATAAATCTTCAGATGTTTGATAGGAAGATATAGATATCCAATAATATAGAATCCCTATGAACAAAAAAAGCAATAGCACGGCAGAGCACTTAATAAGTAATTTTTTACTCACAAACAGAATCCTCCATGGAATAATATTTACTTTAATTATTCTCCTTTTTACCATTTATTCCTTCTACCACTGTCCTGCACCGTTAGCTCCATAACAAAAAAGACTACGCAATCGTAGTCCTGATGAAAGTTTTGTACAAAAAATATGGAATAGTGTCTTTCAATTAACTACTGCTACTTCTTTTTTTATTGTAGATCACCACATTAAAAATACTTAATCCTATAATCACTAGAAACATATATGTAGAAAAGGAGTCTCCTCCTACACCTAATCCATCAGCTATGTATCCCATAATAATAAGGGTAATGCCAGAAACTATAATTGAAAGAATGGAAGTAATACTTAACGTAAATCCGTTAATAACTTTATTGCGTTTAGATGGACTCAATAGAAGAATAGAAATAATCATTGAGCTGATGATCAAAACAATAAAAATGAATCGAATAAAATCATATACTTCCAACCCTTCCATATCTAAACCTCCTTACGTTTTTGTATATTTTACCACAATAAACAAAATATTCTTACACGACCCTACTTATTTAAGTATGTTTAATCACAAAAAGAGCAGCTCCGTAATCATAACCAATCTTTCACATAAGCGACTAGGCCTAAAAATTCACCTAATTCAACACCAACAACAGAAAAAACTATATAACTAGATTTACTTTGATTAAGTTTCTCGCTTATGGCACTCATTAAATTCTTCTTATAAGGGCGCCGTCAGGAAAATGCCGATTTACAACGATAAGGGAGTTTCAGCCCATAAAAAAAGCCGATTCCCAGTCTCAAGGAATCGGCTTTTTTCATTTATTCTTTTTGAATCCGGCTCTGTCACACCCTGCTGTTACTATTCGCGAAAATGCAACAAAGCTTATTTATCCCGTTTAACAGGTACTAAGGTTGGTTCATCTAATGATAGGTGGGAGATGAAGGAACCCCCCCACCTATCAAAGATTCACTTTATGTTTACCTTACATCTCTAAGTCTGTGAATGCGTAAGGCAGTAGTTCCTTCAAAGTCAATTCTAATATTTCTTCCTTCTCGTTCGTTAAATACACTGGCATGTCAGGTGAACAAAACTCTGCTAAAACTTGTCTGCAAATGCTGCAAGGCGGAAGAAAATCTGCCGTATCGCCTGCGACAGCTATAGCCTGGAAATCACCTTTTTTATAACCATTTGATATGGCGGTAAAAATAGCTGTTCTCTCCGCACAATTGGTTGCGCCCAAAGAAACATTCTCCACATTCACTCCATTAATCACAGTCCCATCTTTTAGCAATAATGCTGCTCCGACCGGGAATTTGGAATAAGGTATGTATGCATTCGCTTTCATCTTGCGTGCACTTTCCACTAATAATTCTTTCTTCATATGATCCACCCTTTTTCTAAGAATGAACTTTTCACAGTTCCCTTAACGCCAACAAGTTGTTGGCAGGACTTCTAATCATATATATGAATAAGATATTTGTCAACCTTACAAATATGATAAAATATACCATTTTGCAAAATGACTTTTACATTACATATACATATGCCCGAAACGCTCCAGATCCTCCATCATTGTTTCCCTATTTACTGAAGAATCGCCCCATCCTAAAATCTTGGCGGATTGATTGAACCTTTTCAGGGAAGCGACTGCCGCCTTGCGCAACTCCTCATCGATCGTTCCTGTTATTTTGATCTGCCCAAAAGCAACCGCATACGTGACCATATCCGTTTGCATAACGTCCATTTCATTTGTATCCAGCAGCGCTTTTAATCCGTTCGCTTCCAGATCCTCTGCCGGAATATAGTCCATCTCCCATAAATCCTCGATGATATGCCTCGCGAAATCCGCAAAGTCCAGATTCTTATTCTTCCTCACCGCCCTTTGCAATTCATATAGGGCATCAGCTCCCTCATCGCTGCCGAAAGGAGCCTCCTCATCCGTACAATCATAATACAAAGGATCTGTACAAGCCTCCACAAACGAAGGATGCGACGTCTTGGGATGGATTCCGAACTCTTCATCGTCAAAATAGAGACGGGCCTTGTAATCAAAATCCCCGACTTCCGTATATCCTTTCTTCAATTTCTGTTTAATTAGCTTCTCGGCCTGTTTCGTGCATTCCTCTTCCGTATCGAACTCTTTGATTTGATATTTGCCGGGCGTCCCTGCTTTGCCAAAATTGACGGCAAAATCCGTCCCCCCATAATGAATGCTCCAGAATTTATTCGTGTTTCCCTCTGAAAAAACAAATGCTCGTTTCAATTCATTTCCTCCACAGCCAATATTTTTAATATTTGTATAATAAGGTGAAAATCATCTTTATTCAACCAAACTGCCCGCCAAAAGCAAAAAGAAGATAACAACGTTTCTTTCTTCGAAACTTGTTATCTTCTTTTTTATCACTCTACTATGGGGCTATAAGGTGATAGCTTAATTGCTCTCCCTTGTGATTTGTCCGCACACGAAATCTTCGTTAAACGGATAGTCCAGATACTTATGCAGCGTTATTTTTTCGATTTTCATCATTCCCTATCCATATGTAAAACGGGTTGCGTTCCCCGGTCTGAAAATTTTTAAAAAATAGCATGTAGATAATTTTAAAGCATGTTACATTCAAAATATACTATACAAATGAAGAAGGGATGAAAAACCTATGAAATGTAAAGTTGAAACCATTCCAAACTATCGCATCGCTTATGTACGGCGAGTTGGTCCATATGGATCTGCAAATATTGAAGTGATGGAGAAGTTGAAAAAATGGGCCAAGGAGAAAAATCTTCTTCAATCGTCAATCCTATTTGCGATCCCACAAGATAACCCTGAAACAACGCTTCCCGAAAATTGCAGATTTGATGCTTGCATTGTGCTATCAGAAGATTTTCAAGTGGATGATTCCATTTGCGAAACTGAGCTTTCTGGTGGAGTATACCTTATTTACGAAGTCAAACATACAGCAGAAGATATTCAAAAAGCATATGCCGATATTTTTTCGGATCTACAAAGCAACGGATATCAAATGGATAACAAGCCCATTCTGGAAAGATACACAGAGGCTATGGTTAACAACCATTATTGCGAAATATGTGTACCGGTAAAGTGAATCTTGTTTTTTAAATAATGCCATTGCGTTTCCATCAGCTTAGAGGCAACGATTTTTCCCATAAACACCCACAACTAAGCTCATCATCCCTAAGAAAGAGAAGGTGTCAGGGCAGCGTTTGCCTATTCCCCAACATAAGGGCAAAACCAAAAACAGACAGCGACTTGCTGTCTGTTTTAAATCGGCGGCTCTGTTTTCGTCCCTTGATGGAAACGCATTTTCCACTTGCCGTCCTTTAGCTTCCATATCGAGCTGCGCAGGGAATGCTGCTTGCTTATCTCATTATAGATGCGGTAGGTGGCCAGCACGATTTCCTCGGATAAGGGATGGATTTCAAAATCGCTCAGCGTCATCCGCACGGTGCCTATCCCCTCTTCAGCTATACCCCCGTCCCTGTACAATACGCGGCCGGAGCTGCCGAATTCAAAGAAATCCTCATCAAGTATGGCGGCAAGCCGGTCTTTCGATGTCCGTACATCCGGCTGAAGCAGGCTTTCTTCCAGCCGCCGCAAGTGCTCCTCAAGCGAAAAAATACTCTCCATGCCTTCCACTCCTATCGAATTCTTTTTTCATCGCATTATGAATTTGCCGGATCACACACTATTCTTTTTCGGCTTATAGGCCGTGATATCCTGCCGTGCTTTCATTCTGGCTATCAAAACAGGCGTTTCCCTCAGTAAATGCATGGTAAAATAAAGTGAATCTTTGATAGGTGGGGGTTTTCCTTCATCCCCCACCTATCATTAGATGAACCAACCTTAGTTGTTACAGATACTCGGGTCTCCTACTTACACATCTGCGCTTTCACTACTGTGCTGAAGTGGGAGTCTTAGTACCTGTTAAACGGGATAAGCGAGATACTACATACGAAGAGGGGAAAAGTTATGCCGCAAGCCATTATTTTCGACATGGACGGTACGCTGTTCCAGACAAATACCATCCTTGAATTATCACTGCAGCACACATTCGACCGTTTACGAAGCTTACATTTGTGGCAAGGTGAAACGCCGATCGGAAAGTATCGTGAAATTATGGGAGTGCCGTTGCCGGTCGTGTGGGAGCAGCTATTGCCGGAACACTCCGATGAAATCCGCCAGCAAGCCAATGGCGTATTCCATGAAAAGTTGATAGAGAATATCATGGCTGATAATGGCGCCCTCTACCCGCACGCGGAGGATGTCCTCAGCCATTTGGCCGACAGCGGCTGCACCGTCTTCATCGCAAGCAACGGACAGGCGGAATACCTGCAAGCCATCGTCAGCCACTACCGGCTGGACCGGTGGGTTGTAGAAACATGCAGCATTGAACAGATGGAATCCGGGAATAAATCGGACCTTGTGCGCTTCATCATGCAAAAATATCAAATTGAGGAAGGAGCCGTCGTCGGCGACCGTTTATCCGACATCAACGCGGCGAAGGATAATGGCTTGCTTGCGGTCGGATGCGACTTTGATTTCGCCCAGGCCACCGAACTGGCCCAAGCGGATATCATCATCGGCGATTTGATCGAATTGAAGGCCATTATAGGGGTAGGAGCCAGTCAAACCGGCCAAGGGAGAGAGTATGAGGGATGGAGATGGGAGAAGCGATAATGCACGACGTGTAGGCCCTTGCCCGGTCGATGGGGCATCTTTTGACTATCCGGCTTTCAAAAAAAGCATAGCGCCAAGATTCCGCCATATAGAAGCGGCCGGCATGATTGGGGCCATAATCCGGCTTTTCCGCAACTAACACTCCGTCAGTGGCATAAGCCTTGCTTGGAATTATGAAAGAACGCCATCCATAAAAATGGATGGCGTTCTGAAATAGCCGGCTTTGAAGCCTATGCTCAATAATTCACGAATGTTTCCTCTGCTTGGTCATTGAACTGGCTGTTGTACAGGTCGGCATAGAAGCCTTGCTTCGCCAGCAATGTATCGTGGTTGCCACTTTCAATAATATCGCCGTCCTTCATCACGAGGATGAGGTCGGCATTCTTGATTGTGGATAGCCTGTGGGCGATGACAAACGATGTGCGCCCGACTGTCAGTTTGTCCATCGCTTGTTGGATCAGCACTTCCGTACGTGTATCGACAGAGCTTGTCGCTTCGTCAAGAATGAGCAATGGCGCATTCTCGACCATCGCGCGGGCGATGGTGATCAACTGCTTTTGACCGGCGGATAGGCTGATTTGATTGTTCAATACCGTATCGTAACCCATCGGCAACGTCTGGATGAAGTGGTCGATGCCGACGGCCTTGCAGGCTGCGACCACCTCTTCATGCGTCACACCTTGCTTGTTGTAGATGATGTTTTCCTTAATCGTTCCTTCAAATAGCCATGTATCCTGTAATACCATGCAGAATAAATCATGGACATTCTCGCGTGTCAATGTATGGATTGGCACGCCGTCAATGAGGATTTCACCGCCGTTCACTTCATAAAAGCGCATCAGCAGATTGACCATGGTCGATTTTCCGGCGCCGGTCGGACCGACAATCGCCACTTTTTGTCCTGCAGCGGCATGGACCGAGAAATCATTGATGACCATCTTGTCTTCGTTATATCCAAATTTCACATGCCTGAATTCCACGTCGCCTTTGACATTTTCCAAGACAGCTGTTTTATGGCTTTCGTCTTCCAACTCGGCTTCATCCAGGAATTCAAACACACGTCTGCTCGCTGCGGCCGTCGATTGGAGCGATGTGGCTGCTTGCGCCATTTGCGCAAGAGGCTGCGTGAACAAGCGGATATACATCATGAAGGCGACAATCACACCGAATGAAATGATTCCTTCCATCGCCATCGCCGCACCGACCACACAAACGGCTACGTAGCCGAAGTTCCCGATAAACGTCATAATCGGCATCATCAGACCGGAAAGGAATTGTGATTTCCAGACGTTTTCTCTTAATCGTTCATTAATTTCATTGAATTCTTTCTTTGCTTCTTCTTCACCATTGTAGACTTTCACAATGCTGTGCCCCGCATAGATTTCTTCAATATGGCCATTCATCGCGCCAAGCTCGCGCTGTTGGTTGATAAAGTGCTTTTGCGATGATTTGATAATCAGCGCCATCAGGCCGAATCCGATCAATGTCGATAATATGGCTGTCAATGACATGATGACATTCGTTTTGAACATCATGACAAGCGAACCCAAGAACAATGTTACCGCGCTGACAAGCGTCCCGATGCTTTGGTTCATCGTTTGGCCGATCATATCGACGTCATTCGTGATGCGGCTCAATACATCGCCGTAGCTCATCGAATCGAAATATTTCAGCGGCAATTTATTGATTTTCTGCGAGATATCCGTACGCAGCTTTTTGGAAACCCTTTGTGTGACGGTCGCCATAATAAAGCCTTGCGTGTAGGAAAATAAAGCGCTGAATCCATATAAAGCAACTAATGATAAACCGATTTTGGAGACAGCCTCCATATCAATTGCGCCAGCCATGCCTTCTGCGACTAAATCCGTCAGCTCACTCAGCTTATCCGGTCCGATAATCGTAAAAATCGTCCCGATGATGGCGAGTGCGATCCCCAACACAATAATCGGCAAATAGGGTTTGCAGTAAGCGATCAGTTTGCCCCACGTTTGTCCGAAGCTGCCTGTTTGCTCCGTGCTTGCGGAAGGGCCAATAGATCGATCGTTGTTGTTCTTAGGCATTCTCCAGCTCCTCCTTTGAAAGTTGGGAATAAGCGATTTCTTGATACACCTGACATGTTTTCAACAGTTCTTCATGTGTACCGCAGCCGACCATCTTCCCTTCATCAAGTACAATGATCTTGTCGGCATCCATAATCGTTCCGATGCGCTGTGCGACAATCAGGTTCGTCGCATCGGCCGTTTCTTCTTTCAACGCGGCGCGCAGCACACGGTCTGTTTTGTAATCCAAAGCAGAGAAGGAATCATCGAAAATGTAGATTTCCGGTTTTCGATAAATGGCTCTGGCGATGGATATTCGCTGTTTTTGCCCGCCCGATAAATTGGAACCGCCCTGGGAGACATGGGCATCGTATTGCCCCTCCATTTTTTGGACGAACTCTGTTCCTTGAGCAATCGATACGGCCTTTCTCACCGCCGATTGGTTCAAAGACCCTTTGGCGCTTTGGCCATAAGCCACGTTCGATGTGACAGTGCCACTGAATAGAACGTTTCGTTGCGGCACATATCCCAGCTTGTTATGCAGGCTCTTCTGCGTATAGTCCTTCACATTCACGCCATCCACGAGCACCTCGCCTTCCGTCGCATCGTAAAAACGCGGAATCAGATTGACCAGCGTGCTTTTGCCACTGCCGGTTGCGCCGATGAAAGCGACTGTTTCGCCTTCGGACGCGGTAAAGCTAATGTCGCGCAGCACATATTCCGAGGAATCCGGATATTTGAAGCTGACATTGCGGAACTCAACATTCCCTTTTTGTTTAGAATCTTTCACCTTACCATCCGTGATGGACAGCTTCGTTTCCAACACTTCATTAATACGGCCTGCCGCAACGGACGCACGCGGCATCATGATGAATACCATTGTCATCATGACAAAGGCCATCACTACTTGTATAGCATAGGAAGAAAAGACAACCATATCACTGAACAGGCCGATTCTGTCCATCATATCGGCTTGATCGATCAAATACGCGCCAACCCAATACACCGCGAGGCTCAGCCCACTCAACATCAGCATCATAAACGGCATAAAGCTCGCCATCATGCGATTGGTGAATAAATTCGTATTCGTGAGCTGTTCGTTCGCTTCCTCAAATTTCGCTTCTTGGTAGCGTTCTGCATTGTACGCGCGAGTCACACGAAGACCAGTCAAATTCTCTCTGGATACTCTGTTCAAATTATCCGTTAATGATTGGATGACTTTGAATTTAGGCAGAGTCACCGATCCGACGACTATGATGAAGAGCAACAGCACTGCGACCGCGCCGGCGGTTGTAGCCGTCCACTGCCAGCTTTTCCCCGAAATTTTCACGATTGCCCAGACCGCCAGAATCGGCGCTTTAATCAGCACTTGAAGCCCCATTGTGACAATCATTTGAATCTGGGTGATATCGTTTGTCGAGCGTGTAATTAAGCTCGCTGTTGAAAATTTATTAATTTCCTGCATCGAGAATGACTCAACTTTGTTAAACAGCAACGAACGCAAACGAGCTGTAAAAGATGCGGCGATACGCGTCGCGAAAAAGCCGACAACAATCGCTGCCGCCAAACTCCCTAAAGCGCATAAAAGCATATAGGCGCCTGCTTCCCAGATTTGGCTCATTGTACTGCCTTCTGTTTGGACATAGGTCGTGATTTGCGACATATAATCCGGCAGCTTTAAATCCATCCATACTTGGGCCACAATAAATAGCAGACTGACAAAAATAAGCAGCCACTCTTTCGGAATCAGATACTTAAAAATCTTGACCATTTATGTTGATACTCCTTTTCTTAATTGTTAATTGATTGCGCTATGTTACATTTGTTACATGTAATAACAGTCATTATAGTAGTATAATAATTAAATTCAATAGTTTCAGAGGCAACTGTAACAAATAAGGAGGTTTTGTTACATGAAAAAGGAAAGAAATCCCGTGAATACCTTTACAAAGGATTGCATTGCCAAGGCATTGTTCAAATTGATGAAGCAAAAAAAATACGAGGATATCACCATCACCGACATCTCCAAAACAGCCGGCATCTCCAGAGTGACATATTACCGGAATTACAATTCGAAGGAAGAGATCATCACGTATTATTTGGATGAGTTAGCGTATCAGTTCGAGCAAGAGAACAAGCATCTTGACCCGAAGAAGGATATGTATTTGTGCATCTTGACCTTTTTCCAGTACTGGATCAAACACCGTGAATATTTACTATGCTTGTGCGAAGCTAAGCTTACGTATGTATTGTTGGAGCACATTAATAAATCCATTTCCATTTTTTCAACCAACGCGAAGCAAAAGTATGAGGCATATTATCTGGCAGGAGCCATCCATAATACCCTGTTTGAATGGATCAAGGGAGGCACGAAAGAAAGCGCGGAGGAAATGGCAACGTTTTTGTACGATTTGTGCCGAATGCCGTTAACATTGAAGGAACAAAAAGAGAATTGCGGCTCAATTGAACCGGCCCGTTAATATAAAGACTAAGAAAACATCTATGCCGCCTTGCTTTTGTTTCTACGGAAACCGGGCTGTTGGAGCGTCTGAAAAGTCACGAAACGACTTTTCAGGCAGCTCCTTTTTTTATGGGAATAAGTAAAATGCAGGGACCAATAGGCTTGTTTGTATGTATGAAAATAATCGATATACAAATAATAGGGAGGAACTAAAGGAGGGTTTAATAGTGAAACGTAAAGCAAAGCATAATGCAGCTGAAAAGGTTAGTAAAACACCAAAAAGGAATTTAAGGGAAACGAATGAACAAGAAACGGAATTCTCCGCAGAGTTCGCCCATGGTGAAGATCCAGCTAAAGGATTCAATCGAAATTCCAAACAAGGGCGACAAGGAAAGTAACAAAGAGCCTCGTCTGGTTCTAACGAGTTCTCTTCTGGAGTAGTACAGTTACAAATACAGTTTCGCTAACAAATAAAGTGAATCTTTGATAGGTGGGGGTTTTCCTTCATCCCCCACCTATCATTAGATGAACCAACCTTGGTTGTTACAGGTACTCGGGTCTCCCACTTACACCTCTGCGCTTTCACTGCTGTGTTGAATTGGGAGTCTTAGTACCTGTTAAACGGGATAAAAAGGTCACAATGGTGATCTTTTTTCATTGAGCCATGGGCTTTTGGGGGCCTTCAGTAACCCTGCGCCGTGGAATCTCAAATAGACTCCGGAATGCAGGCTGAGTCATTATTGAACCGGCAGTTTGCCCCCCTATTCATTCGCTGAATTATTTAAATTATTTTAATATAGAAACAATTGGGATTCCCGTTTACACTTGTACTAACACACACTATAATATTTTTGGGTTGTATTAAAACATACTTGTAGGTTGTATTAAAACACACTTGAATGATGGATTGATGCAACACTGAATCATCATGATTGGAACTGAAGGAGGAAAAGACGATTTGTTTACATTTCTATCGTCCATCGTATTATTAATCGCCGGTTTTCTCATCTATGGGAAACTGGTGGAAAAAGTGTTCGGCGTTAAAAGTGAAAGACCCACCCCAGCCCGCAGCAAGGCGGACGGAGTGGATTATGTGGAAATGGGGACATGGAGAAATTCCCTTATACAATTATTGAATATCGCGGGTGTCGGTCCCATCTTCGGACCGATTGCGGGTGCATTGTTCGGTCCGGTCGCATTCCTATGGATTGTGCTTGGAGCCATCTTTGCCGGTGCGGTGCACGACTATCTGACAGGCATGATTTCGATCAGGAACGATGGGGCGCATCTGCCTGAATTGGCCCGAAAATATTTAGGCAAGCATGTCAGCCATATCATGAATGGCTTTTCTATCCTGCTTTTATTATTGGTGGGTACCGTATTCGTCACGTCTCCGGCGGGACTGCTACATGATCTCTTGAATGGATGGATGCCCCTTGCCATTATACTGACAATTATTTTTATCTATTATATCTTATCGACAATCCTGCCGATCAATCAGATCATCGGAAGATTGTATCCGTTATTCGGCGCACTGCTCATCGTGAGTTCAGTGGGAATCGGGGTTTGGCTGATCCTATCTGGGGCGCCAATTCCGGAACTGACATTGGAAAATCTGCATCCGGGCAACCTTCCGATATTCCCGATGCTATTCTTGACAATCTCATGTGGAGCACTTTCAGGATTCCATGCTACACAGTCCCCGATCATTTCACGTTCATTGGACAATGAAAGAAATGGACGCAAAGTCTTTTACGGAATGATGATCGCAGAAGCTGTCATCGCCATGATTTGGGCGGCAGCGGCCATGAGCATCTATGACCCGGCGACCCTGGCTGCAATGGAACCAGCTCAAGTGGTTAAAGAGGTTTCCATCATGGCGCTTGGGGCATTCGGCGGAACCTTAGCAATCTTGGGTGTCATCATCCTGCCGATCACATCAGGGGATACGGCTTTCAGAAGCGCAAGGATGATCATCGCGGATTATCTGAAGGTCAACCAAAGCAAAGTACGCAACCGCATCTTGGTAGCTCTGCCTTTGTTTGTGATTTCGGTCATCCTTACACAAGTTGACTTTGACATCTTGTGGAGATACTTCTCATGGGCGAACCAGACAACCGCAGCGATCGCCCTTTGGATCGGAGCCGTATATCTGGCCATGAATAAGTCGTTCCATTGGATTGCCACCATCCCGGCAACCTTCATGACCTCAGTGGTTATAACATATATTCTGAATGCCAAAATAGGCTTCAACCTGCCAATGAATTTTTCTTTCGGAGCCTCTATAGTGCTTACCGTCCTGATTGTCGTTCTGTTCTTCAAGAAGGTCAATAAGCATGCTGCCGGGGAATTGCAGGCATAAGCTTACAATAAACGTACTTATTGTACAGAAAAAAACGTCTAGCTATCTAGGCGTTTTTTCTTTTCTTTACGTACAGCCAAAACAGATATAATTGATGCTCCCCTCTGCGAACTATATTACAAAGAGGAGTGGGAGCCTTATATTCAGCTTTTAAACCTGCGCAATCTGAGGAAACAGCACGAGAATTCAACAGGTATGCTTGTCCAAGCTAAGTTACAGTTTCTTTACATGTATTTATTCACAAACTTATTTGGTTGAGGCCTGAATGTTAAATATTAGACAGATTTACTACTGAAATATTCTTCACTAAGTATGCTCATAATAATTTCATCAGAATATTGATTCTTCATAAATAGCGATTGTCTTAATGTTCCTTCTCTCTTAAAACCAGATTTCTCGTATGATTTCATTCCACGAATATTATGTGAAAAAACCTGTAGCTCTAATCGATTAAGTTTTAGCTCCTCAAATGTAAATTTTTGTGCAAGTCTAGTCGCTTCAGTGCCATACCCTTTTCCAAAATCCTCTTTCTTATGTATTGCTATTCGAAACATAGCTTTTTTATTTTCTAAATCTATTTCTGTAATAGATAAATCTCCAATAATATGATTTGTATCTATTAGGCAAATAGCAAAGTCATGTCGGGTAGAATCTTTGCTAAATTGTTTTAAACTTACTCCTATCTCTTCTTTCGTTAATCGTTTTGTTGTACCAGTCATGTATAAAATCTCTTCATCTTGAAAACACCCATAGATACTTTCTATATCTTTTTCATTAATTGGACGTAAGTATACAGCATTTCCTTTCATCATCTAAAAAACTCCTCACTTGTTATTTATGTATTTATTTAAAATATATATCTTGATCTACTATTTTAAAGACAGCTTGTAAAAATGAATATATCTAAAACAATTAAGAAAAGGTCTATACCTAACAAAAAGCATAACAAGATTTCTTATCTCCTTCAGTTTCATAATCCTTATTAAGCTAACTTGCTCCTTTACTACCATAAGAAGTTCAACATAAAAGAGCATTAATCCTTCATGGATCAATGCCCTAAATTTTTTAAATCTTTAGCTTTAAACCTTCGTGTGTTGCTTTAAACCCTAACCGTTCATAGAACCTTAACGCATCTTGCCTTTTTTTATCAGTTGTCAGTTGTACTACATGGCAACCACGTTCCTTTGCCCGTTTAATTGCCCATTTTATAAGTTCCGTCCCTACACCTTTTCCTCTTACAGAAGCTGATGTTCTTACTCCTTCGATAGTAGCTCTCCATCCACCTTGATGTGTTAGATAAGGTGTAAAAGTAAGTTGTTGAACTCCAATCACTTCATTGCCGTCACAAGCAACTACTAACTCATTATTAGGGTCAGATGAAATAGCCTCAAATGCTTTTATGTAACTATTAGGAAGCGGATGCTCATAACGCTCACGTTTACTTCCCAGAACATCATCTGCTAGCATTGCAACAATACTTTCTAAATCCTTTTCAGTAGCCATTCTAAAGCTTATTTCTCTCTCCAATGAAATCCCCCCTTGTAATTAGCAAACATTTTATTTAAATGCTGAAGGAATTCACACTATAAGTTAATAATGATTATTTTATGATATTCAATAAGTTCCACTTCTTTACTGCCAAAAGGCGTTCAACAGAAAAGGTCATTAATCTTTCTTGGATCAATGTATCCTTTTCGAAATTCTAATTTTTCGAGTCCCTCTTCAGTTGCTGCTCCAGTTGCTCCACTCTTTTCTCCAGTTCATCAAGCCGGTTCCTGCGTCCTTTGCCGGTAGAACGAACCAACAAGATAATCACCATGACCGCCAATATAAGAAAACCAAAAGCAAACAATTGAACGATGACATCTCCTACATTTAAACCATCCATGCTGCCATACTCCCCTTTCACCGTCTCTATTTACATTATAATACATAATTGGAATAATCGGCATTCCGATATTATCCTATAAAAGCATGTTTTGAAACAGATCGATCCAAGCACACTATTTGTGGCATGGAAGCAGTAATATTGCCATAAAGTGAAT
>JBJEFM010000069.1:0-56237 GCA_051874035.1 Bacillus sp. (in: firmicutes) | reverse complement strand
ATGATAGGTGGGGGATGAAGGAAAACCCCCACCTATCAAAGATTCACTTTATCGTTAAAATTAATTTAAACGCTAAGTAAAAAAATGTAAATGGTTTTGTTGTTTTTTCATCAGTATATAAAAAAGCAAGCGGCACCGGGAAGAAACCGGCGCCGCTTGCCTTCCTTTATCTTTTAAATAACAACATACATTTAAAAGCGAATATAGCGGCACGAATGATTCTTGCACTTCTGCAGGGATTATGAAGTGTAAGGATCATCCTGTGTTAGATAAATAAACCGACCATTGTGGCAGATAGGACAGAAGCCAGTGTCGCCACAAGAAGCATTTTTAATCCGAACGCACTGACTTCTTTGCCTTTGGCTCCGTTGATTGCTTGTACAGCACCGCCCACGATGCCGATAGAACCGATTGACGCGAAAGAAATCAGGAATGTAGAGAGAATAGAAACGGTTTTCTCCGATAGTTCCCCCATAATCGGTTGGAACTGCATAATTGCCGCGAATTCATTCGCCAAAAGCTTCGTTCCCATTATTGAACCGGCAGTCACGACTTCACTTCCCGGAATACCCATCAGGAAGGCGATCGGGGAGAACAGATAGCCGACCATTGTCGTTAAATCCATGCCGAAGATACCGGAGAATATGCCGTTTACAAGGGCAAGCAATCCTAAGTAAGCAATCAACATGACACTTACGATCAGAGCTACTTTCCCTCCGTCCATCGCTCCGCTTCCGATTGCATCGAAGACATTCTTTGTATGGATCATATCGTTGATATCGATTTCCCCTTCTTCTTTCGAAACTGTAACAGGAGCGATAACAGAAGATAAGATCAAGGCGCTGAATACATTCAAGACTACAGCGACTAGAACGAACTTCGCCGGCAACATTGTCATGTAAGAAGCGATAAGAGCGGCAGACACGCTTGCCATGGCAGATGTTGAAACGATGAATAGACGATTCTTGTTCAAATCATTGATATGCGTCTTGATTGCAAGAATAGCATCCGCTTGCCCGAAAAAGATGGAGTTTACAGCATTGAAGCTTTCCACATGCGGCAAGCCGGTAACTTTAGATAATAATCCGCCTACATATTTAATGATGTAAGGAAGGATTTTCAGATGAGTTAATAATGATAGGAAAGCAGACGTAAATACGAGAATAAGGAGAACATTTATGAAGAAAGGAGACCCGCCTTCTGGAATCCAGCCGCCGACAACGAAATCCACGCCTTCCATTCCATATTCCAACAGTTTATTGAAACCTGAAGCAATCGTATCAATTACTTTCAAACCAATCGTTGTACCTAATAATAGCCAAGTAAGGACCACTTGAATGCCGAGCATGATGATGACGGCTTTGAAGTTAATATTCTTCTTGTCATTCGACATTAGATAGGAAACGCCGATTAATAAGGCTATCGCTATAATGCCAAGTAGAAAACCTAACAAACATAATCACTCTTTCTTTATATAGTAATGATGGCATAAGGATTGCCGGGAGATTAGCATTCTCCCGGCAACTCTGCCGTATGTATATTACAAATATCCTTTATCGGATTCAAGGACATTTGTCCTACGTTTTGCAAATAGACTGCTTGTAGAATAGTAACGCTGGACAGGATAGGAAGCTGTGTTAAAAGCATACTACCGATATAGACACTATATGTATTTTCAGGTGGTGAAGTACGATGACCAGAATGGAAAACGAAGAAATGATTAATATGTATATGGAGAAACATCACTTGCTCTCGCTCTTTTCTGCATTTGATAGGAATCAAATATATTTGCATCACTTTCGTAAAGAAGAAATGATTATTTCAGCCGGAGATACAATCGAGGAGATGCTCTTCCTCGTTGACGGCAAGGTGAAGATTTTTACAATGACCGATGAGGATAAAAGGTTGATTCTCCGATTTCAAAAAGCGCTCGCGGTTCTGGGGGATATTGAATTCGTCGATGACGACCCAGCCGTTAGTTCAGTTGAAGCATCCACAGATTGCATCGCTTTAGGCATCTCTTATAAAAATATTAGAAAAGCAATCGGGGATAACCCGATATTTCTCCAATTTTTGCTTAAATCCATTACGTATAAATTCCGGACAAAGGCCAGTTTCACATCATTGAATGTACTTTATCCGGTTGAAGTCCGTTTTGCCAGCTACTTATTATCCATTTCAACGGATAGTGAGGGATCGGTATTCAGAGATGAAATGAAGAATTCCAGCCTGGCGGATATAGCGGATATGATCGGCACAAGCTACAGGCATTTAAATCGTGTGATTCAGAAATTATGCCAAAATCAAGTGGTTGAGAGAGTGAACGGCACTATTCATATTAAAGATTTTAAGAGGCTGCGGGAAATAGCGAGGGATAATATTTATGAATAAAGGTATAGGCGAGGCGTACGATGGGGGAGTCGTTCCCGAATGATAGCCATAAGGATACAGGGGGAAGAATAACATAAATATGGATTGATCCTTGAATGTAGAATAAAGAATGAGACATAAGCATTGGAGGAAGTTTGAACAGAGAAATCAGGAATTTTTCTACAATATTGTAATCATAGCTCTCGGTTATCTATTGAAAAGACAAAGAGTGAATGCCAAATCGCATTCACTCTTTGTCTTTTTTCCATCTTCCTGCTTTTTTGACGGCGTCTTTCAGGATTACTTCTATCTGGGCATTGACGCTCCGTAATTCATCTTCCGCCCATTTTTCAAGTGCGTCATATAATTTGGGGTCGATTCGCAGCGGATAGGCTTTTCGTTTCGTCATTGCATGATACCTTAGTGGATGCTTCCGGTATTGATGATCGGCTGCGAGCCTTTTTCGGACACAATCGCCACCATCAGATTGTTGACCATTTGCGCTTTCTTATCTTCATCGAGCTCCACTATTTCTTGATCCGCTAATTGCTCAATCGCACTTTTTACCATGCCTAGAGCTCCATCCACGATGACCTTGCGCGCTGATAAAACGGCTTGGGCCTGCTGCCTCTGCAGCATGGCGGAAGCGATTTCCGATGAGTAGGCAAGGTGCATGATGCGGGCTTCAATTACTTCTACACCGGCTACCGTCAAGCGTCTTTGTAGATCTTGCGCCAGGAAATCCGCTATTTCGTCGCTGTTTTTACGAAGCGACATGTCTGTTTCTTTGTCGAAATGGTCATACGCGTATTGACTGGCAATATGGCGGATGCCTGTTTCACTTTGAATCTGGACAAATTCTTCATAATTCTCTACATCAAAGGTTGCTTTTGCACTGTCCGCTACCTTGTAGACGACAACAGCGGCTATCTGGATCGGATTTCCTTCCAAATCATTTACCTTCAGTTTCTCGCTATTGAAGTTAATCACGCGTAGAGATACGCTGGAGCGGCGTGTCAAAGGAACTGTCAGCCATAAACCTTGCTCCCTGATTACGCCTAAATAGGTTCCGAAGAAGGTAAGGACTTTCGCTTCGTTCGGCTGCACAATAGTCACTCCTGTAAGGGCGACAGCGCCGATCAACAGTAAAATGGCCGGTAAGATTAGAGATGCGATGCCGGCAACTTCATCAGAAACGGCTGAAAGGAACAAAAAGATGCCTGCGCATATAGGTATTAACGCAATGACCACTCCGAGATAGCCGTTGATTTTAATAGCTTTTTTCTCTTGCATTTAAAACGCCTCCTATATATCAATGTGATATCACTATTATATCACATCCGCAGTAAAATGTTACTAAAATATGGTAAATTTTTTCAGGGATTCTATATCTTGTTTCCGCGGAAAATAAGAGTGGTTTTTTACAATGGAAAGGAATGGTCGGCATGCTGCTTGATTGCGCTATTATTGGAGGAGGACCGGCCGGGATGAGCGCTTCGCTCGTTCTGGGCAGAGCGGAGCGGAACATTATTCTCTTTGATCAAAATAAACCGAGGAACGCCGTCACCCGGCTTTCGCATGGTTTTTTGACAAGAGATGGCGTAAGCCCGGCAGAATTCAGAAGAATTGCGCAGAATGAATTGCGGACATATCCGGCGGTTTCATTACGGGAGACTAAAGTGATAGTTGTGGAGAAAGCGGATCGCCTGTTCCGGATCCGAACACTCGAAGGAGAGAGCCACATTGCTCGAACGGTCCTTTTCGCGACAGGAATTAAAGAAGTACTCCCTCCCATCGAGGGCATGGCAGCATTATACGGAAGCAGCCTCTATAGTTGTCCGTACTGCGACGGATGGGAGCTCAAGGATAAGACCTTGGCTATTATTTCCGATCACAAGGCCGTATTTAAATTGATTAAGCTTGTCTATAATTGGAGCAAGCGCCTGATTGTTTGTACAAATGGAAGAAGGATGGAGAATGAAACGAGGGTGGAACTGGCAAAGCGGAATATAGCTGTATACGAACAGAAAATTACACGGTTAACGGGCAAAGGAGGGATGATTGACACTATTATCTTTGAGGATGGCGGAGAAGCAGCTGCTGTCGAAGGGGGATTCATTACGCCGGAATGGCTGCCCAATAACACCCTTGCCCAATCGCTCGGCTGCGAATTGGATAAACACGGTGGCTTGAATACAGATGCACTGGGGCGTACCAATATAAAGGGCGTCTATGCGGCAGGAGATATCACCACGCCTTCGCAGCTCATCATAGCAGCGGCGGAAGGCAGCAGAGCGGCCATGGGCGTAAACGTGGATTTGGCCGAGATGGATTTTTGAAGGGGAGCATGGCAGTTAGGAGAAATCCGCTGCTTTATGAGCGGAATCGAAGATATAGGAAGAGAATCCTGGATATATGGACAGCACATGATGCAACAAAGAGCCATCAAATAGTGACGGCTCTTTGTTGCATCATGCCTTACAGATCTGTTAATCGTTTAAGGTGTTTGCCGGATATATCGTTCACTTTTTTCACTCGGCGTTCATACTTCTCAACCCCGCTTAGGAAATTTGTGTTCATCCATACGTCGACAATTTCGAGTGCCAATGCGGAGCCGATGATTTTGCCGCCGATGCAGAGTACGTTGCTGTCTGTATGTTCGCGGGCCAAGCGGGCGCAGAACGGGTCTGGGCAGACGACTGCCGTTAATCCGTAAATCCGGTTGGCGATCAACGCGCTGCCGTACCCTACGCCGTCGACAAAGATTCCGCGGATTGCTTCGCCCTTCGCTACAGCGAGAGCGGCAGGATAGACGGTATCGGGTAAATCACTGGCTTCCGTGCTATGGGAGCCGAAGTCCACGATTTCATGTCCTTGCTGCTGCAATAGTGTTTTGATTTCCTCTTTCAAGCTATAACCCGCATGGTCGCTTGCCATTGCAATTCTCATTATATGGCCTCCTATAATCTGTATTCACCTGTAGTATTAATATTTCTTACTAGATGCATTCATCGTTGTATCGAGAAAA
Source organism: Bacillus sp. (in: firmicutes) (assembly GCA_051874035.1). Lineage (GTDB taxonomy): Bacteria > Bacillota > Bacilli > Bacillales > DSM-1321 > Bacillus_AD. Next base: position 50,839 of record JBJEFM010000069.1, on the reverse strand, counting down.
TGTGCATACGCCGTATTGGTGAGCATTCCGCTTTCGATAATCGTCTATAAGTGCCGGATGAAAAAATGAAAGGGCTTGAAGAAGAATATGATGAAGAGTTGGCGAAGCAGAATAAAGTGAATCTTTGATAGGTGGGGGGTTCCTTCATCCCCCCTATCATTAGATGAACCAACCTTAGTTGTTACAGGTACTCGGGTCTCCTACTTACACATCTGCGCTTTCACTGCTGTGTTGAAGTGGGAGTCTTAGTACCTGTTAAACGGGATAAAACAAAAAATCCCTTCAACAGAAAGGGATTTTTTGTTTTATACTCTTGCTCTTATATATGATAAGCATTGGTAATGTTTTTTGAGATAGGTAACGGCTTTGCCTGTGCGGGCATATCCGCCTTCGCCTTTATTATATGCGCTTAATGCGGCATCGTATAGGGCTTTGCCTTTTAAGCCTTTTTTCTGGTATTTATTTTTCAATTCGGCAAACATATAAGTTCCCCAATTTATGTTGATATAAGGATCATAAGGAGCGACTTTTGTTTTTAATTTCTTTGCCAATGTCGCATGGTTCACTTTGTTGATTTGGAAATAGCCGTAGTTGTTTCCGCCTTTCGCTTTCTTATTGAAGCTGCTTTCATGCTTGATCATGGCAAGCATATGGCGATAGTCCAACCCTCTTTTCACGCATAGGTCATATAGATATTTCTGCTCATTATATGACATAGGAATCGATTTGCTGTAGGGGAACCCTTTTTTCTTTTGAACGGCTGCTTTGGCCGCCTGTGTTGATGTAGTTGTCACTTGAGTGGCATTTGTCGCTGCTTCTGCTTTGTAATCTATAATGAACGTAAGTGCTACAGTCGTAAGTGCTAAAGTCAAAAACTTCAAAAATCTGCTTTTGTATGTTTGCATTCATTTATCTCCCTTATGTAGTAATATATTATATCCTAGTCTATTTCCTATAGTTTTAGAAAGGGGGTTTGGCATAATGATATATTTTGTTGGTTTGTCGTAATCTATCTGTAACATTGTAAAAGAATTAATATATAAGTAATTTAGGAGAAATGATAAGTGAAAACAGCCAATAGCGTTTTGTAGGCGTTGACTGTTTTCGTTAATCCAATGTCTGTGCAATCGCCGCCAGTATTGCTCCGATTGCTTGAATCCAGTTTCCGATTACGTTCAAAGTCTGTGATTGGTCGGTGGATAAAGTCGAAATGCTCGATAGCGATTGCATTCCCAAACCGATTATTTGGAGGAGATTGGAGTAGATATTATACATATTGACGAGATTGTTTTGTTGTTCTAGAAAGAAGGTCAATGACAACGCTACACCGACCGCTTGGATGGCATTTCCTTGATTGACCAGGAGGTTCTGTTCGGTCTGATCGTTCACGAACAGGATGTAGCCGGCTATTTCTTCCGTGTTGCCGATGACTTGGGTGATATTTCCCAAGCTATTGAATGTAAGCGAGTCTTCAGCGTCTATCTGCACGCTGGTCGCGCCCACTTGCAGGAAGTCGCCGATTAAATTGATGTCGTACAGAAAGCTGGCGCTTAAGAAGTCAATCGGGGTATTTCCGATGGCCGACAGCACGGTTCCGCCCGCTTCTATCCATTGGGCAATCGTCATTTTGAGATTGTTGGCTTCCTGGTTGTAATGATAGGTTTGATATCTGTTTGTATTGTAATCTCCATAGAAATTGTAATCGTATGTGTTCATGGGGACAGACCACCTTTTCTAAGGTCCGTATTACATCATATTCGAAAGGGGAGGGATGGTTAGAAGAAAATGAACTGCCATAGAAAAGGAGCAAGAGGGCGCACCTTTCTATCTGAAGGGGTCCAATTGCTCCGGCATATTTTTCTGCGAGCGGTACAGCATTTCAGAGACAGTCACGCATTTATAGCCGTTCTTATCCAAGAAGTCCAGGATGGTTTCCAGCGCGATAACGGTTTGCGATACTTTTGTTTCTTCGGTTCCGTTCCAATCATGGAGCAAGATGATATTGCCCGGCTGCACGCCTTTTGTGATAATCGAGGCAATGCGGCTCGCCGGAGGGCTCTTCCAGTCCCTGGGGTCTTGATGCCATGACCACAGCACGACCAGCTTTTTGTTTTTTACCGCCGCATTGATGATGGTATCGTTGAACAGCCCGCCTACCGGACGGTAAAGCGTGGGCTTCTGCCCTGTGAGCCGCTCAAGCAGGGCGTCTGTTTGTTCCAACTCTGCTGTCAGCCTGGCCTCTGTAATATGTTTATCATATGGATGGGTATACGTATGGTTGGCGATTTCATGCCCTTCTGCAAGTTCCCGCTTAAGCACATCAGGGAAGCGCGCCACTTTATTGCCCGCTACGAAAAAGGTAGCCTTTGCATCGTATTTAGCGAGCAAATCCAATATTTGGGGCGTGAAGACAGGATGCGGCCCATCATCGAATGTGATGGCCACGACTTTCTCGTCGGTATTCGTTTCCCAAATGATCTGCCCGCTTTTCTCATATTCCGCCCGTGTGCCGGCAGCGGAAGCGCGCGCCGGACTTAGTGCAGCATAAAAAATAAATAAGAAAAGAAAAGGAAAGAGCCAGCTTTGTTTCATATGTCCATACACTCCTATGTCGTACAGTAATCTATTATGTAGTATGCGATAGATGATATAAATTATTTACAGACATAGTTTTCCTCTCATTGGGTAAATTGGTTGGTATAGACGATTTAAATACGTAGGAGGAGTCAGTATGTCCGAATTGAACATTTCAAAAGAGTTTCCCGAGTCCTATTGGATTGATTCCGTTGAACAGGACCATTATTTGCAAGCGAGCGGCAATCACGCGGAGGTGGTCATTGTCGGAGGGGGAATCACAGGGATCACCCTTGCCTATTTGCTGGTGCAAGAAGGGGTGAAAGTGGCGCTTATCGAAGCCAATCGAATTATGCATGGAACAACAGGCCATACGACAGCGAAGATTACCGCACAGCACGGTTTGATTTACGACCAATTCATCAATCAAATCGGCTTGGAGAAGGCGAAGCTATATTATGAAGCGAACAACGAAGCACTTCACTTCATCCGGCAAACCATCCGGGATCATCGATTAGAGTGTGAATTCAGCAGCCAAAAAGCTTATGTATATACGAATTCAGCTGCGTATTTCGAGAAAGTCTCACAAGAAATGCATGCCTATGACAGATTGGGCATCAGCGGGGGATTAGTAGAGGAGCTTCCAATCCCCGTCCCGGCAAAACTTGCGATTGCCATGAATGATCAAGCACAGTTCCATCCATTGAAGTATTTGCAAACATTGGCGAAAGCCATTATTGAAGGCGGAGGGGTAATTCTTGAGAATGCGCCTGTTGTGGATGTGGACAAAGGGGATCAGCCGAAAGTTGTCCTGAAAGATGGCCGGGAAATCACTGGCGACCAGCTTGTATTGGCGTCCCATTATCCTTTCTACGATTGGAGGGGAGTATACTTTTCTAGATTGCATGCTGAAAGGTCCTATGTAGTGACGGCACGAACCAAGAAACCATACGCAGGAGGCATGTACATTACTGCCGAAAGCCCCACGCGCTCTATCCGCTATACACCGCTCGGCCAAGGAGAAAACTTGCTGCTGATCGGCGGGGAAAGCCATAAAACAGGGCAAGGCAAGGACACTTCGAAGCATTATGAAGCGCTGGATGCATTCACGAAAGAGCATTTCGATATCGAAGAGATTTCCTACCGCTGGTCGGCGCAGGACTTAGTCACGCTTGACAATATCCCCTATATCGGCCGCCTTACAGCCAATCAGGAGAATATCTATGTGGCGACGGGTTATGCGAAATGGGGAATGACGAATGGGACGGCGGCAGCCCGTCTATTACGGGATTCTATTTTGCAAAAGCAGAATAAATATGAGGAATTGTATACACCGGGCCGTTTCAATGCGAGCCCGTCGATTAAGAATTTCATTGTGCAGAATGCCGATGTGGCGCAAGAACTGGTGAAAGGAAAACTGGAGCGTCCGGAGCGGAAAATCGAAGACCTTTCCGACGATGAAGGAGCGGCGATTACGGTGAACGGCAAGCGGGCGGGGTGCTATAAGGACTGTGATGGCAAGTTCCATGTAGTGGATACGACATGTACGCATTTAGGTTGCGAAACGAAATGGAACAGCGGCGAACGCACATGGGACTGCCCTTGCCATGGCTCGCGCTTCTCTTATAAAGGGGAAGTGGTGGAAGGGCCGGCGACGGAGCCTTTGAAGCGGATTGATTTAGAATAGATCGTAAGCAAGAAGAGCTTATACTATTCAAGAAATGAAGATACGAGTGAGCAGGCTGAAGGCTCACTCGTATGTTTAATTCACTTTTGCCTCATTACTCAAAGAAGCAGGATGTTGCATGCGGCTTCGCTGCTGCATCAAGAAGAGGAATACGCCGATCAGAACGAATAGTCCACCGATGATCTGCCATCCTGCCAGCCGTTCTCCGAGCAATAGGATAGCCAGGATAGTGGCACCGACCGGCTCTCCCAATATGCTCATCGAAATAGTAGTCGCATTGACATAGTTCAACAGCCAGTTATTGATGACATGCGCCACTGTCGGGACGATGGCGAGCAAAAGGAAAATCCCCCATTCGCGCGCTTCGTAGCCAGTGAAGCGAACGCCCGCTGCAAGATTGTAGATGGATAATGCGGCAGCGGCGAATGTAAAGACTGTAAAGCTGTATATCCAATGCGAGATTTTCTTAATGATATTTTGTCCAATCAGAAGGTAGCCGACAACCGCAATCACGCTTAAGAAGGATAGTAGGTCACCGATAATGGCCGCTTTACTCAATCCGAAATCCCCCCAGCCAATCATCATGGCCCCGATAATGGCGATGCACATCGTCATCATGGAAGCAAGAGTCGTTCTTTCCTTAAAGAAGAAGTAGCCGCCCGCCAATGAAATAATCGGCTGCAGCGCAAGGATGACTGTTGAACTGGCCACTGTCGTAAGCTTCAATGAACCGAACCATAATAAGAAATGCAGTGCCAGGAAGAATCCGGAGAAAAATAAAAATAGCCAATCTTTCCGCGCCAACTTTTGGAATTCCCTGCGTTTGCTGATGATGATCGGCAGCATGATAAGACTTGCGAGCCACATGCGATACATACTTAAAACCGAAGCTGGCGCCTGGGACCATTTAACGAAAATAGCGGAAAATGAGATGGCGATAATGGCAATAATGAGCGGCAATGCAATGGATTTAGACGTTTGCTGCATAGCGTCACTCCTTCCTATGTAATTCGATAAGTTCATGTAAAAGTAATTATAATACCTTCATTTTCAGGTGTCGACAGCGCTTTTCAAAGGCATGCTCCCTATGAATTCATTTATTGTGGTAGAATATTTCATAAATGGAAAGGGAAGGTGAAGATATGCTGGGGTTGAAATATCCGATTATACAAGCTCCCATGGCTGGCGGAGTAGCGAATCCGACGCTTGCTGCCGCAGTTTCGAATGCGGGCGGGCTGGGATTTCTGGCGGCAGGCTATAAGTCGGTCGAGCAAGTGGCGAAGGAATATCATGAAACGAAGCGATTAACAGACCGGGCTTTCGGACTTAATCTTTTCATGCCAAGCCGGGAGGAGATGGATGGGGCTCTTCTTGCTGCTTATCGAGCCCGCATTCAATCGGCCGCATCAGAGCTGGGCACCGTTGTGGGTGAACCATATGATGATGACGATGGATGGGAAGGGAAGCTCCGATTCATCATGAAAGAGAAGGTGGAAATCGTCAGCTTCACCTTCGGCTGCCCATCGTCTGATATTATTGAAGCTTTGCAGAGGAACGGTACATATGTCATTGTGACTGTCACAAAAATGGAGGAAGCATGGATTGCTGTCAAAGCAGGAGTGGATGCACTATGCCTGCAAGGAATTGAAGCGGGAGGGCATCAAGCGACTTTTCATAATGGGAATGATAATTTGCAAGAGTTGTCATTGCTTGAACTGATCGGACAGGTGCGCACGGAATGGGATATTCCTTTTATCGCGGCAGGCGGATTGATGAATGCGGAAGCCATCCGCCGCGTCCTTGCGGAAGGAGCCATGGCGGCGCAGCTTGGGACGGCTTTTCTTCTTTGCCCGGAGAGCGGAACAAATCCGGTCTACCGCGAAGTTTTGCGAAGCAAGCGTTATAAGGAGACTGCGATTACCCGCGCTTTCACCGGCCGCCGCGCGAGAGGGTTAGTGAATGGCTTCATGGCCGCCTATACATCCGTGGCTCCTGCTGCTTATCCGTATGTCCATCAAATGACACAGCCAATTAGGAAGGAGAATAATCCTGAGTATATGTCTTTATGGGCAGGGAAAGGATTTCAAGAATGCCGGCCGCTTCTTGCAGCAGAATTGATCCGTGAATTAATGGAAACAAATTGATGGGAAGAAGCGAATGGAATAGGAATAGGTTTCGTTCGCTTCTTTCATTTTAAAATATAACAAAATGAAGGTTTCAGGATAAATGTGGTAATATAGATAAAAAAGTATAATCATTACGTGGGCTCGGAGGGGAGATTATGGAACAGAATCTTTACAGATGGGACAGCAGTGAGTTGAGGAAGCATGTACATATCCTAAATGGAACAGCGGCGCCGCATATATTGCTCAAGAATGCGACTTATTTGCATTCTTACTTGCATGAATGGGTAGTCGCGAATATTTGGATTTATGAAGACCGAATCGTGTATGCGGGCGACCGGCTGCCGGTACAACTGGGAGAGTGCGAGGTGGTCGATTGTGAAGGGAGCTTTCTCGTGCCGGGATATATCGAGCCGCATGCGCACCCTTATCAACTGTATAATCCGCATACGCTCGCTTCCTATGCCGCTCAGACAGGGACTACGACATTGATCAACGACAACATGCTGTTGTTCTTGCAAAGAAACCGCGAGCAAGCATTTCAATTATTGGAGGCTTTGAGCGATGCACCGGCCACGATGTATTGGTGGTGCCGTTTTGACGGACAGACCGAGCTTATCGATGAAAGGGAAGTCTTCAATACTGAAGAAGTCATGGCATGGCTGCAGCATGAAGCGGTGGTTCAGGGAGGAGAGTTGACAGCATGGCCGCGCTTATTGAAGGGCGATGATACAATGCTGCATTGGGTGCAGGAAACGAAGCGCCTGAATAAGAAAATCGAAGGCCACTTCCCGGGCGCATCGGAAATGACATTAGCGAAACTGAAGCTTTTGGGCGCTGATTGCGATCATGAAGCGATGACCGGCAAGGAAGTGCTGACGCGCCTGATGCAAGGCTACACCGTTTCATTGCGGCATTCTTCCATCCGGCCGGATTTACCGGTTTTATTCAAGGAAATGCATGAGCTTGGCATCCGCCGCTACGAGAACTTCCTGTTGACGACAGATGGTTCACATCCTTTCTTTTATGAAAAAGGGATGATGGATGAATTGATCCGCATAGCCATCGAGCAAGGGGTGCCGGTTATTGATGCTTATCAAATGGCAACTTTCAATACCGCTCGCTATTATAATATGGAGCATGTGCATGGAAGCATTGCGGCGGGCCGCATTGCCAACATCAATATCCTGAAGAGCAAGGACGAGCCGACGCCTGTCAGTGTGCTGGCGAAAGGGAAATGGGTAAGATATGACAACAAGAATATGAATGATCAATCAGTCATTGAATGGGCGAAATATGGCTTTGCCCCCTTACAGGTGGACTGGAATCTGGATATGTCCGATTTGAATTTTACAGGAGCATCCGGCTTTGAGTTGATGAATGAGGTTATAACGAAGCCGTATAGGCGGACGAATGAGGAGCCGGGCAGTGAACAAGCCCTCGGCCACGATGAATGCTACTTCATGATGGTCAGCCGCGAAGGTGATTGGCGAGTGAATGCGATTGTCAAAGGCTTTGCCCATTCATTGAGTGGTTTCGCCAGCTCCTATTCAGGCACAGGGGATTTTATTGTAATCGGGAAAAACAAAAATGATATGCTGCTTGCCTTTGAACGGATGAAAGCACGAGGCGGCGGAATGGTCATTGCCGAACAAAATGAAGTGCTGTTCGAAATGTCCCTGCCTCTGAATGGCTCGATGTCTTTGAAGTCTGTTCCTAGTCTTATAGAAGAGGAGAAGCGGTTCATTGAACTGCTGGGCGAACGAGGCTATGGCTACAACGATCCCGCTTTCACATTATTATTCTTCACAGCTACGCATTTGCCTTTTATCCGGGTAACCCCCCGAGGCCTGTATGACGTGAAGAATGCCAAAGTGCTCGTTGCTCCGACGAAAAGGAACCCTGCTGAGCGAATAGTACAGCATAGGAAATAGAGAAAAAATGAGCGGGAAACGGAATATAGGAGTGGAAAAACAAGCATATAATCTGAAGCTTAGAGCTGTCGGCAGAAAAAAGACCCCGGTAAATTCCGAAGTCGATAATGAATCTATTTAAAAACAAATGAACTTAGCAGCAGATAGACAACTAAGCTGAGGACGATGCTTTCGGTATAAGGGTTGCCGCGTCTTTTGCTTTCCTCTTTTTGCTGTATCATTGCACTCCTGAGCGCACCGTATAAGATTCCTGCGAGTACAGCGAATATAAGCGGTTTATAATCCATTTTTCTTCCTCCTTTCGTTTATTTCTATCCTAACATAATTTGCAGAGTATTCTCGATTTAAAAGAATGAAATAATTAAGACTAAAGTGAATTTGGGGATTGGCGGGGGATCAAGTACCTGTAACAACCCGAATGGTTCATCTAATGATAGGTGGGAGATGAAGGAAAACTCCCACCTATCAAAGATTCACTTTATTACGATTGAATCGCAATCCAGATTTCCGAATACAAATCCGGATCAGTAGGATTCTCTTTTGTATATACTTCTAGCTCGGGTATTCCGGGCGCATGGCTATAGCCGCTGGATGGAAACCACTCTGAGTAGATTTGTTTCCATGTCTTTTGCATAGCTTCGGGCATAGGACCGCGGACTTCGAAAACAGCCCATTTAGCCGCCGGCATTTCCAGTGTTGATAACCCTTCAGATGCTTCATGATTTGAAGCGGCGGCAATCCAATAATCCATGGCCGGACGGTCTGCCTGTTCCCGCTTCTCCACGCAAATCCCGAGCAGCCCTTTCGGTGCGCCGTTGTTCAAGGCAATGAGCCGGTCGCTCATCCCTGTTTGGTTTGCCTCATTCCACATGCGGGGGATTCCAGTAAGGTTCTCTTCATTAACCAGGGAAAATTCTTGCTTGATGCCGGTTGCTTGAAATGCTTCTTTTGTTTCAATACGGTATTGCATAGGTTCCGCTCCTTTCAAAATCACCTGGATAGCCAGGCGCTGGTAAGATTGTAAGCTCCCCATATTCTTTCGGACCGCGCGGGGATTGATTCCATGCTGCCTGCGAAAGGCTTTGGTGAAAGCTTCCGGAGTGTCGTAGCCATACTTGAAAGCTAAATCAATGATTTTGCGGTCTGTTTGGCACAATTCAAAAGCTGCCAATGTTAAGCGGCGGCGACGAATATACTCCCCGACAGAGCAATCCGTCAGTAAGGAAAATGTCCTTTGGAAGTGAAACGGTGATGAATTCGCTCTTTCCGCTATTTCTTCTATTGATACATCATCGAGCAAATGCTCTTCTATATAATCGATGGCCCGCTGTAAAGATTGCATCCATTGCATGCTCCCACACTCCTTATGTTCAGTTTACTTATATATCAAGGTATAATCCTGTCTGTTTCTGCTGACTCGCGACAACTTTTGATTCCAATGGCAAGAGAAGAAACAGCTATTTTTTTCCTACTTAAGTACGATGGATTTCAGTTGGTGTTATTTATATTATAACAATAAATGTAAGTATCCTTATCTATAAAGAAGGAGTGGTGGTCATTGAAGATTACGATTGATCAAGCAAAACCGGAAGATTATGAAACGGTCGATTCCATAGTGAAAGAGGGACATGCCCAAACATCATCCCATATGCTTGCAACCATAAACCGAGGAATGCCGCCGGATGTTTACGAAAAACTGCTTATGGAAGCCGATAGTGATATATTACTGGCTAAATATGATGATGAAATCGTCGGTTTGATCATTCTTCAATTGAAGGAATCGGGTTGCGCCATTCCGATGAAATATGTGCATATGAGTGAATACGGAACAGTTTATATGGCAGGAGACATAATTGGGAAACAGCTTTTTAGCGCCTGTATCGAATGGGCGAAAGCAAAAGGAGCGACATCATTGGAATTGAATGTATCGGAATCAAATGAGAAAGCGATCCTGTTTTATGAAAGCCTCGATATGGAGACGGTCAGCAGAAATATGAGTATGATAATTAATGAATGAACAACAGCCGAGAACCGGCTGTTGTTTGTTCATTCGCTATCAAACCACCCCTTGGCCTTGAACCATAGAAACATTGCGATCCCGCCTATTGCCATGATTCCTAAAACGATGAAATAGCCATAATGCCAATTGAGTTCCGGCATATTGACGAAGTTCATGCCGTAGATGCCTGCAAGGAAGGTGAGCGGCATGAAGATGGTGGTGATAACGGTCAATGTCTTCATGATATTGTTCATACGAAAAGAGTTCATGGATATGTAATTGTCCCGTATATCCGCTGTAAGTTGCCGATTGGATTCAATCATCTCACTTAGTTTCAATAAATGATCATAGATATCTTGGAAGTAGGCACGTTTCTGTTCTTGAATGATGAAACGCTTTGATTCCAGGATTCGGTATATCAAATCGCGCATTGGCAAGATGGTCTGCCTCAGCTTGAGCAAATCTTTGCGCACGGTGTATGTTTTTGTAATGACGGTGTCTTTTCCACGTTTGACTTCATCGCTGTTTTCAATCGCCAGCAGCCGGTCTTCAATTTGTTGAACGACGGGAAAGAAAGCATCGACGATTTTATCAATGATTTTATAACCGATCTCTTGAGGTGAATGCTTGAATGCGTCGTTTTTTTGCTGGAATATTTCCCATGTGGCGTCTAATTCCTCCAGCTGATGAAAATGGAAAGAGACGATGTAGTTTTCGGAAATGAATAAATCGATTTCACAGGCTTCCAAGGTTTGCGCATGGATGGCATGTAGCACAAGAAAGCTTAAATTCTCATAATAATCCAACTTCGGCCGCTGCAGTTCGAGCATACAGTCTTCGATGGCGAGCGGATGAAAGTGGAAGTGGCTGTTCAATAGCGCCGATTCTTCCTCGGTCGGCATATTGAAGTCAACCCAGTACCATTTCATTGCATGGAGCTCGTTCAAGTCGGGATTGACCACTAATTGATTGTCATGATCAAGCGCAAGTATTCTAAGCATAGAGTCACCTGGTGTAGTCCTTTCTTAACAATAGTTATATGCCTTATTGTAACATGGATGCACGAGGACCATGCATTCCAGGGTATGGTTTCGGATGGAAGTGGTTAAAGTAACGTTGAAGAAAATGGAAGGAGGCGCATTATGGACAGTACACATGAGTTTGTGGGAAAAATCAAAGAACAGCAGCAGAAAGAGAAGAAGAACCTGAAGACACAAGGCAATGGCCATCCGGATTCCAAATTGCCGAACGTAAAACACCGTAAGAGATAGAATCATTCTTGCAAGCAGCCACTATAGCTGCTTGCAAGCGCAAATCAATCGCAATCCTCTGGGATATTTGATTGTTATCGGTATATTCATCAGTACTCGCTCATTTTTTCTTTTGTAAAAGAGCATTTGACCTATTGGCTCCCTAAGTAGATGAACCAACCTTAGTTGTTATAAGTACTTGATCTTCCTATTTGCATATCCGCGTTTTTTTGTTTGTCTCTAGAAAGCGAATCGACTGATCCCCATTAAGACGACTCCGGCTACTACTGTAATGCTTAAGCTCTTTGTCCAAAGTGCAATGAAGAGCGTCGGGACTATGAGAGCGAGTACCTCCCAATCAATCGCAATGCCATGCTCGGCTTCAAGTAGGAAGCTATTCACGACAAGTGCTGTCAGGATGCAGACGGGAATAAATGAAAGCCATTTAATGACCGGTTGCGGCAGGTCTACGCCGCGGACAAGAAGGAAAGGTATGACCCGCGGCAGGAAAGTTACAGCGGCGCATCCAATGATGATCAATAGGATTGTCATGTCCACACTCAACGGTCCTTCACCACCCCGATTGTCGCTACGGCCATCGTGGATAATAGAATTGCGATATGCGAAGGAACGAACAGAGAGAACAGCACCATCGCAATTACCATATACAAGATGAGTGATAGATATAGTTTTAATTTAGGCTTCTTGATGCTTTGCAGCTGCAACACAAGGAGTGCTAGGAACATGGCTGTTAAAGCGAAGTCCAGCCCCAGTGCTTCAGGATTGGAAATCCACTTCCCGAACAGCGCCCCTATCACGCAGGAAGCAATCCAAGATAGATAAGCGGTGACATTCAAGCCGTTCATCCATCGGTCATTGATGTTCCCGCCTTCGGCGATTTTGTTCATAGCAACCCCAAATGATTCATCCGTCACAAGGGAGGCAATCCCTATATTTTTGGCGACCGAATATTTCGTGAAGTGGGGAGCGAGTGTCATACATAATAGAAAGTGGCGGAGGTTTACAATGAAAATGGTAAATATAATGACAGAAATCGGGCTGTCCGCAACTAATAAAGCACAGAAAATGAATTGTGCGGATCCCGCATAAACAAGTGCCGATAATAAAGCGATTTCAAGGACGCTTAAACTTGAGGAAGCGCCGACAACCCCCATCGCCACCCCGATGCTGATATATCCTAATAAGGTCGGGATACAATCCTTCATCCCTTGCAGATAGGTAGAATGATTTTCTTCGATAATATGTGCTTGTAGTGCGTTCGACAAAAATAACACCCCTTTGTATGTTATATTGAATTTATACATAATATAGCATACAAAAAGATGAAAAAGGAGCCGCTCTATGGAACCTATTCAGCAAATCATTGCGAACAATCTAGCGGAAATCCGGAAGAGCAGGGCTTTAAGCCTGAATCAAGTAGCAGAAATGACAGGTGTGAGCAAGGCGATGATTGCCCAAATTGAAAAAGGGAAATCAAACCCGACTGTCACGACTCTCTGGAAGATCGCCAACGGACTGCAAGTATCCTTCTCTGTATTCATGAAAGAAGGAGATGGACCGAAAGTGACAACAATCACGGTAGATGAACTGGAATCGATAATCGATGAAGACGGCAATTATCTTGTCTATTCCATTTTTCCTTATCATCCCGAGAAGAAGTTCGAAATCTACGCAATTGACTTGAAGCCGGGATTTCGCCATAATGCGGAGCGGCACTTAGGAGAAGAATATATCTTGCTCAAGAGCGGGGAATTAACGCTTAAGGTGAATAACGAGGAATATGTATTGAAAACAGGAGAAGCGCTTTCTTTCGCTGCTGATGTCGATCATAGTTATATAAATGCTACCGAGGATATGGTCAGTTTCTACAATGTGATTTATTATCCGGACTGATGAAATTTTGCTCATGCGTGCAAAAGGGCGGAAGAGAATCCTATATGGCTGGCACCCTGGTAAACAGAAAGGAAAGAAGATTGGCTGGCGAAAGTACAAATACCGGTTTAGAAGAGGAGAAAGAGGCTATCCATGCTGGCAGCCTCTTTCCATTTCTATTATGATAATGTCTCCGCTTCTTGCGCTGCGGGTTTATTGTGGTAAATTTTACGGATGAAATAGGTTTGAATCATGACAAAGCATCCGCTCACTGTCCAATACAGCGGAAGCGCCGCCGGAGCCGTAAGAGAGATGAAGCCCATCATGATAGGCGACATATAGCTGACAATCGCCATTTGCTTGCGCTGTTCTTCAGGCATATAAGAAAGAGATACCTTCGCTTGCAGCAAGTAGATGCCGGCAGCGAGCGCTGCGAGAATGATATCGGATTGCCCAAGGTCGAACCAGAGGAAACTGTGTGTCGCCATTTCCGATGAACCTCTAATCGCATAGTAGAAGCCCATTAGGAAGGGCATCTGGATCAGAATAGGCAGACAGCCGCTAAGCGATGACAACGGATTGAAATTATGCTTTTGATACAACTGCATCATTTCTTGCTGGACTTTCATTTTATCTTCAGGTGTTGTTGCTTTCTTTAATTTATCTTGAATCACTTTCATTTCCGGTTGGATGACTGCCATCTTGTCTTTCATTACCAATTGTTGCTTCGTTGATTTAACCATGAGCGGCAATACAAGAAGCCGGATCAATAATGTCACGAAGATGATTGACATCCCGTAGCTGCCTTGGAACCATTCCGCCACAGTGTCTAGCACAAGTGTAAATGGCTGAACGAAATAGGTTTGAAAGAAGCCGGGTGAAGCATCTGCGCCGGAAGCGGCAAGTGCGTGCTCCCCTCCGAATACCGAGCTTAATACGAATACTCCGAATAGGAATAGAAACCCTTTAAAGGCAAGGGATACAGCTTTATTTGATTTATCCATTTTGGTCCTCCTTGAATTGTTTGATTGACGTTTGTTTCAAGAAGAACATGGGATGGACCTTCATCCGGAGATTCCTTTCGTCTCGTCATGAGTGCAAGCCAATGGGCGAATGAATTCACTTCATTGGGCAAACATTGCGATTTAATGGAAATAGTTTCTTCGCCGGTTGCGAACATTGGTTGCAATTGTGAGCGGCTCTTCAGCTGGTATTGCAGGAAATAAAACAATCCGGCAAAGGCAGCCACTTGTACAAATAAGCTGGCGAATAAAAGATAAGATGCTAAATCGTTAACCTCTAATAATTCAAGCATGCTGTATCCCCCCTTTCTTAGTCGATATGCATATATACGTTTGTAAAAGTATTTTTGTTTCAATTCATTTTATCATATGTTTGTGCATGGACAAAATATTGATTTCTTTCCATGAAAATTATGCAACGGGCAGGAGTTACAGAATAATCGTTGTATACTTACCATAGGGAATGATTAATGAAGTGGAAGGAGCAGAAGTATGGAAAAATATATTCTATCACTTGATCAAGGCACCACCAGTTCTAGAGCGATACTGTTTAATCAGAAGGCGGAGATTGTACACATGGCGCAAAGGGAATTCACGCAGTATTTCCCCGAACCGGGCTGGGTTGAGCATAATGCCCAGGAAATCTGGGGGAGCATATTGGCGGTCATTGCAAGCGTGCTGACAGAGTCCGGCGTCCAGCCTGAGCAGATTGCAGGCATCGGCATAACGAATCAGCGGGAAACGACGGTTGTCTGGGACAAGCACACAGGCAAGCCTGTCTACAATGCGATTGTTTGGCAATCAAGGCAAACGCAGGATATTTGCAATGAATTGAAAGAGCGAGGGTATGAAGAAATGATCCGGGAGAAGACAGGCTTGCTTATCGATCCCTATTTCTCCGGAACGAAATTGAAATGGATCTTGGATCATGTGGAAGGTGCGCGCAAAAGAGCGGAGAAAGGCGACCTGTTATTCGGCACAATCGATTCTTGGTTGATTTGGAAATTATCGGGCGGTAAAGCGCATGTGACGGATTATTCCAATGCGTCCCGTACGCTCATGTACAACATTTATGAGCTAAAATGGGACGAGGAGCTATTGCGTATCCTTGATATTCCTGCTTCGATGCTTCCGCAAGTCAGACAGTCATCCGAGATTTATGCAAAGACAGCAAGCGACCCTTTCTTTGGGCAGGAAGTGCCGATTGCGGGGGCGGCCGGAGATCAGCAGGCGGCATTGTTCGGACAGGCGTGCTTTGAAACGGGCATGGCGAAGAATACGTACGGAACAGGATGTTTCATGTTGATGAATACAGGCGAAAAAGCCGTTACATCAAAGCATGGCCTGTTGACGACCATTGCTTGGGGGTTGAACGGCAAAGTGGAATATGCGTTAGAAGGCAGTATTTTCGTAGCAGGCTCGGCTATTCAATGGCTTAGAGACGGGCTCCGTATGCTGAAGGATTCGAAAGACAGTGAAAAGTATGCGGAGAGAGTGGAATCGACGGAAGGTGTTTATGTCGTGCCGGCGTTTGTGGGCCTTGGGACACCGTATTGGGATAGTGAAGTGCGCGGTGCGATTTTCGGTTTGACACGCGGCACTTCGAAAGAGCATTTCATTCGTGCGACGCTGGAGTCTTTAGCTTATCAGACGCGTGACGTGCTGGGGGCAATGGAAGCGGATTCAGGGATTTCGCTCAAGAAGCTGCGTGTCGACGGGGGAGCGGTGAAGAATGATTTTCTTATGCGCTTCCAAAGCGATATGCTTGGGGTGCCTGTAGAAAGGCCTGTCATTAATGAAACGACAGCATTGGGTGCGGCTTATCTGGCCGGCATTGCGGTAGGATTCTGGGATGGCATCGACAGCATCGCCGAGAAATGGCAATTGGAACGTGAATATCATGCAGCGTTGCCGGAAGCAGAACGGGAAGCGCTGTATCAAGGCTGGCAGAAGGCCGTCTCCGCGGCGATGGCATTCAAGCTATAAGAATGGAATAGTGTGGATTTTTTATTTCTCATCAATTTATAAGAAGGCCGAATCTTTATGCTGTTAGTAAAGATTCGGCCTTCTTTATTTATCCCGTTTAACAGGTACTAAGACTCCCACTTCAACACAGCAGTGAAAGCGCAGATGTGTAAGTGGGAGACCCGAGTACCTATAACAACTAAGGTTGGTTCATCTAATGATAGGTGAGGGATGAAGGAAAACCCCCACCTATCAAAGATTCACCTTATAGTTTAGTTCGCTTTCAATGAGGTAAACGCATATTAATATAGTGTTTCAACAATGCTAATAAAACGCTTGAAATTTTCCGGAAGATAAAAGATAATATATATGTACATATACACATATATGTTAAGAGGAGGTTTTTTTATGGGACATCATCATAATCATGGCCATAGTCATGGACATGATCATCACCATCACCATACATCGAATAAAAAAGTGCTGTTTACTGCTTTCATTCTGATTGCTGCCTTCATGATTGTAGAAGTGATCGGAGGATTTATAACCAACAGCTTGGCGCTGTTGTCGGATGCGGGCCATATGTTGAGTGATGCGGCGGCGCTGGGCTTGAGTTTATTCGCAGTCATCCTGGGTGAAAAGAAAGCGACCGAGCAGAATACGTTCGGATACCGCCGTTTTGAAATTATCGCGGCGGCGATTAACGGTATTACCTTAATTGTGATTTCCGGATATATTTTCTATGAAGCATTCCAGCGGTTCCAGCATCCGCCTGAAATCCAAAGCTTGGGCATGCTTGTGATTTCCCTTATTGGATTGGCAGTCAATCTGGTTGTCGCCTACATTTTAATGAGAGGCAATAAAGAAGAGAACCTTAATATTCGCAGTGCCTACTTGCACGTATTAGGGGATACACTTGGTTCTGTAGGGGCGATTGCGGCGGCTATCCTTATCTATTTCTTCGGCTGGGGCTGGGCTGATCCGGCGGCAAGTGTGATTGTCGCAATTCTGATCATCATCAGCGGCATCCGTGTGACAAAAGATGCTTTTCACATTCTAATGGAGGGTGCGCCGGCTTCAATCGGTAATGAAGAGTTAAAGCAATCGCTGCTGCAATTGCCGCATGTTGTAGGTGTGCATGATTTGCATATCTGGTCCATTTCATCGGAGCTGCCGATGCTATCTTGCCATATGTCGATTTCTGCTGAAGGAAATCATGATGAAGTGCTTCGTCAGGCGCAGCACTTACTGGTGGAAGAATTCAATATTGAACATAGCACGATTCAAATTGAACGTGAGGAAGCTGGATGCCCAAACTCCCGACTTAATTGCAATTAATGATGGTTCGAATGGTCGATTGTTTGGGCAATGATGCTCATCACATGCTCGTCATCATGTGAATAGAAGAGCGTCGTTCCTTCGCGCCGGAACTTCACAAGGCGCAAGTTCTTTAAGAAGCGCAATTGATGAGACACTGTGGATTGAACGAGCGATAGCTTCTCGGCAATTTCATTGACGGAATGTTCGCCCTGGAACAATAAGTATAGAATGCGTAAGCGAGTCGGATCGGAAAGGGCTTTAAAGGTTTGCGTAACAAGAAAGAGCGTTTCTTCATCGAGTTCTTTTTTGAAGATGTTTTGATGTTCTGGTTTCATGATCATCCATCAACCTCCTTCGTTCATTATACTCGAAATAGAGCTGAACAGAAACTAAACTGAGGATGAAATATTCCTCAGTTTTTGTTTGCTTGGAAAGCCAAGAGCCGTTTTTTAAAGTTTCATTTTTTGTCTAAATGTTACTGTTTACTCCTTGGCTTATATTGCTCGGCCTATTGAAAAATGATATCATTTAACCATATTGATAATGATTATCATTCGTGAAAGGGAAGGGAAATGTTATGCAGCTGCATACAGTTGACATCGACAAGGAAGTTACAGTGAAGGCATTGGACCGAGTAGATCCCTTATTATCTAAGAGATTACAAGCATTTGGCGTTAGACCGGGGTGCACAGTTTGCCTTAAACAGAAAGGCCTATTCTCGGGAGCTTGCATATTGGAATGCGAAGGGCAAAGAATAGGCCTGCGCAAGAAAGATTTAATGAGCATCGAGGTTGAGTAATTATGAATAGAATCGCGTTGATTGGAAATCCAAATACAGGGAAAACGTCGCTATTTAATATGCTGACCGATTCATATGAATATGTAGGCAACTGGAGCGGTGTAACAGTCGATAAGAAGGTCGGCAAGGTTAAGCAGTTGAATAAAGAAATCATTGATTTGCCGGGGGTGTATGATTTAACTCCTATATCCAAAGATGAAAGTGTTGTGACGACTTTTTTGTTGGAGGAAGAAGTGGAAGGTATCTTGAATATTATTGATGCCTCCAACTTTGAGCGTAATATGCAATTAACGGTACAAGTGTTGGAGCTGGGGAAACCGGTCATTATTTGTTTGAATATGATGGACGTGGCGGATAAGAAGGGAATTGCGGTTAATGTGGATCGATTGCAGGAGCTCTTGGGGGTTGCGGTCACTCCGGTCGTTGCACGGTCCGGTAAAGGTTGCGAAGGTTTATATATGGCTTTGAAAGAATCATTAGGTGAAGAGCAGCCTTTCAAGCTTGCGTATGATGATGCAATCGAGGAGGGAATCTCGCGTCTTGAACCGTTGTTTGCCGATGTGCATCCGGAGCAAAGAAGATGGGCGGCAATCCAATTCTTGAATGGCAATGATGCGGTCGATGAGTATTATGAGGGCTCACCTTCTTTCGGACAAATGGAGGCCCTTCGTTCGGAATTGCAAGCGAAGATGGGAAGACCGCTGAATATTGTCTTCACAGAGGAACGCAGCAACTATATTAGTAGTCTTAAAGAACAAGTCATTGTGCAAGATTCGGACAAGAGGCACTGGGTTGGGAAGGTAGACAAAGTTTTGACGCATCCTATTCTCGGCATGCCGATTTTCTTAGTGCTCATGTACTTGATGTTTGAAGCGACATTCACGTGGATCGGGGCGCCGTTATCCGACTTGCTGGATGGATTTATAGGAGGGATATTCACGGATGTTGTGAATCAAGGCCTTCAGGCGATCGGGGCTTCAAGCTTCATTATTGATTTAGTCTGTGACGGAATTATTGCTGGTGTGGGCGGTGTATTGGTGTTTATTCCGCAAATATTCGTCTTGTTCTTCTTCATTTCGCTATTGGAGGACTCCGGTTATATGGCAAGGATCGCTGTTGTAATGGATCGTATGATGGAGTTCTTCGGTCTGAATGGCAAAGCCTTTATTCCGATGATCATCAGTTTCGGCTGCAATGTGCCGGGTGTCATGGCTGCGAGGACAATCGAACAATCGAAAGAAAGAATGCTGACAATCCTTGTGGCGCCATTCATGAGCTGTACGGCAAGGCTTCCTGTCTACGCATTGTTCGCGGGCGCATTCTTTGCTGGCAATCAATCGTTGGTTGTGTTTTCTTTATATATTCTGGGCATCGTGATGGCACTCATTGTTACAAAAATTCTATCTGTTACTATTCTGAAGAAAGAGCATTCCGTATTTTTTGTGGAATTGCCGGAATATCATGCTCCTCAATTGAAGACATTATGGCGTTCTACATGGGAGAAAGGGAAAGGCTTCTTGCGAAAAGCGGGTACGATCATCTTTGCAGGTTCCGTGATTATTTGGCTATTGTCGTATGCAGGGCCGGGTGGTGTGAATGTTGATATGGACGAGAGCTTCTTAGCGATGATTGGCGGCGCTTTCGGCGCTTTATTCGCGCCGCTGGGATTTGGAACATGGCAAGCGGGCGCTTCGCTTATTTCGGGCTTCTTGGCGAAAGAAGTCGTTGTCTCGACAATGGCCATTATTTATGGTGTGAGCGAGACCGCTTTATCTACAACGATGTCCGCTCATTTCACGCCTTTAACTGCGTATGTATTCATGGCTTTCGTCCTTCTGTATATGCCGTGCTTGGCGACAGTCGGTGCGATTAAACGTGAAACGCAATCGGTGAAATGGACTTTATTCGCAACTGTGTATCCGCTTGTAGTAGCTTATTTTGTTGCGCTTGTCATCTATTATGTAGGAAGTTTATTTATATGAGGTGAATAGAATGTCCATGCTTGTAAATATTCTGATTGGCTGTGCGATTTTCGGGTATGCAGGTTATGCGTTGTATAAAAGCGTGAAGAAACAGAAAGCCGGGAAATGCGGATCTTGTGCTTTACAGAAACATTGTTCGACGAAAAGTATGCAGCCCGGCTGTTCATCCACATATAAAGGAGAAATAAACAAAGGTAAGAAGTAACTCTTTGGGTGATAGGGTTGCTTCTTATTCTTTTTTGTACACTTCAATAAATGAAATATGCTGCCCGTCTATTTCCTTCACCATAAAGACATATCCGTCTTCTGCAATTTGATCGCCTTGCTTTACATCATATTTCTGTGTAAGGAACCAACCGCCGATTGTGTCCACCTCATCTTCCAATAAATCGATTCCTAATAGGTCATTGACATCGCCGATTAATACTTTCGCATCGAATATATAGTGATTGTCGGCCACCTTGCGAATATCGGGCAATTCGTCTGTGTCGAATTCATCCCGTATATCCCCGACGATTTCTTCAAGAATATCTTCAACCGTCACAAGCCCGGCGGTGCCGCCATACTCATCGAATAAAATCGCCATATGAGAATGGTTCTTCTGCAGGGCGATCAGTAAATCATTGATGGGGATGGTTTCAATCACAGCGATGACAGGATGAATGTACGGCTCGATGGACTGGATGATTCGTTTGTCCTGCATAACGAAGCTCGATAACACTTCCTTCATATTGATGATGCCGGCAATATTATCTTTATCCCCATCTACAACGGGATAGCGGGTATATCGTTCTGTCAACATGACTTCCATGACATCTTGCAGGGTATCTTCTTTATTCACCGTAACAATTTCCGTCCGTGGAACCATGATTTCCTTCGCAATCCGTTCGTCGAATTCAAAAATCTTATTTACATATTTATATTCCGAGGGATTGATTTCCCCGCTTTTTAAGCTCTCCGATAAAATAATCCTCAGTTCTTCTTCAGAGTGTGCGACGTCATGTTCCGATGCAGGTTTCAATCCGAAAATGCCAATGATAAATGCGGCCGAATGATTCAAAATCCAAATGAAAGGAAACAAGATTTTATAAAACCAGATTAATGGTTTGGCGAAATGCAA
This sequence comes from Bacillus sp. (in: firmicutes), assembly GCA_051874035.1. Classification (GTDB taxonomy): domain Bacteria; phylum Bacillota; class Bacilli; order Bacillales; family DSM-1321; genus Bacillus_AD. The sequence continues at coordinate 29,171 of JBJEFM010000069.1, read as the reverse complement.
CGTAACGGCTTCCGCTTTTTGAATAGCCAATGTTTTCGGTGCGAGCTCCCCGACCACTACATGCAGAAACGTAACAATCATAAAGGAAAGGAAGAACGATAAAAAGGTTGTAAGTGTATTATTTATAGCGATATGCCTGAATATGGGATTTAATAAGTGTTCCACCGTAGGCTCTCCAAGCCAGCCAAGACCGAGGGAAGTGAGTGTGATTCCAAGCTGGCAAGCGGATAAATACTCGTCTAAAGCGGAAATGACCTTTTTGGCGGCGATGGCTTTTCCGTTGCCTTCCGCTATCAATTGATCGATCCTTGTACTTCTCACCTTTACAATGGCGAATTCAGAGGCCACAAAGAAAGCCGTAAAAGCCAATAATAAAAAAACCATAACTAAATTGACTGTGGCAGAAATGATTGCCACCCCCTATCCTGCAAGTGAAATGCATATGTTTATAATTGATTTTGCCCAATGGGACCATCGCCATACCGACTAATAAATGTCAGTGCTTGGACGGAAAAGATTCATGTTTGCATAAGAATAATGCATATACTATAAAGAGCCGTGCTTGAGCGCATGATCTGCGCTTGCAGATCGGGGAATGAATCATATCAACTCCATTCCATCTCTATTGCATCATTGTTCTTGCAACGTGGAGAAGATGAAATTAATGCGATAAAGGATGAAAATGATGTTAGGTAAATTAGAAGCTTTGATATTGGGTGCCATTCAAGGATTGACGGAGTTTTTGCCCATCAGCAGTACAGGCCATCTGTATTTGGGAAGGCATATGTTTAATCTGCAAGAAGCGGGGCTGACATTGGATACGATGCTTCATATCGGTACGTTGATTGCCGTGTTTGTTTTCTATAAGCACGAGTTCATCCGTATATTGAAGAATCCGTTCGGCAAGCTGACTTGGTTATTGATTATTGGAACTATACCGGCTGTTGTAGTGGGTTTCGCCTTTAAAGATTACTTTGATGCCATTTCGAAGACAGGCGCCACAATCGGTTGGGAGTTCTTGTTGACAGGCTGCTTCCTGTGGTTTGCGGAAACAATCGAACAAGGCCGCAAGAAGATGGAAGATATAACGTACGGCGATGCATTGTTCATCGGCGCATTTCAAGCGGCAGCCATCTTTCCGGCCATATCGCGCTCCGGCTTTACCATCGCAGCGGCGCTTTTGCGGAAGCTGGATCGTGAAACAGCGGCGTATTTCTCCTTTTTGTTATCCACTCCGGCGATTGTGGGTGCTATTGTCCTGCAAATATTCGATCTGTTGGAAGGGCAGGGGGAATCCATTGCTCCGATGGCTTTATTAATTGGCATTCTTGCATCGGCTCTATTCGGATATGTGGCTGTACGCTGGATGATTTCTTATTTAAAGAATCACTCATTAAAGTTATTCGCCGTGTATGTTTGGATATTGGGCTTCTTTATCCTTATTATGCAATACATAGGGAAGTTTTAAGGGGACGGCCGTCCCATTGGTTTCGGATGAAGCGCAAGCTGGCCTTAGCCGGAAAATAAAGCGTATGATAAAGTGAATCTTTGATAGGTGGGGGTTTTCCTTCATCCCCCACCTATCATTAGATGAACCAACCTTAGTTGTTACAGGTACTTGATTTCCCACTTACACATCTGCGCTTTCACTGCTGTGTTGAAGAGAGAGTCTTAGTACCTGTTACGGGATAAAGAGTACCGCAGGATGTTCCATTAGCCGGGACACATTGTGTTGGAAATGGCCGACCGGATTATGGCGGTAAGATTGAGGATCATTAAATAGGAATCAAGCGGGAAAGACAGGGGGAATTTCTGTCTTTTTTTTGCTTGCCAGCCTGACAGACTGGCTGTATTATAATATCAGTTTTTTTAAAAAAAGTTGCAAGAGTACGATTGCTGCGACAACTGATTTTTCCGGTTTAGGCAAGGCTGATTCGCCGGATAGACGAAACGGATGTTCATGGGAAAAGGGGGTTTCATATGAATGTGGGAGCATTCAAAATTAGTCCGCCTCAATTTTTGATAGGCATGTTTATTTGTTTTTTGGGGGTAGGGACGGTTCTATTGAAGCTGCCAATTGCGACTGCGGAGCATATTAGCTGGCTTGATGCATTCTTTACGATTACATCGGCAACCACAGTTACCGGTTTGACGGTGGTGGATACTGGAACGGTATATACCTTGTTTGGGCAAATCGTCATTATGGCCTGGATTCAGATGGGCGGTTTAGGGATTATGTCTTTTGCAATCCTTTTATTTATCATGCTAGGCAAAAAAATTACATTCCGTGAGCGAATCTTAATTCAGCAATCTCTTAATCAACCTTCCATTGGGGGCATAATCCGCCTTGTCCGTAATCTATTCTTATTCGCTTTCACGATTGAAGCTCTTGCGGCAGCTTGCCTTGCAACGAGATGGGTGCCGGAATTAGGATGGGGGAAAGGCTTGTATTTCAGTATATTTCATGCTGTTTCCGCATTTAATAATGCCGGTTTCGGCTTGCTTCCGAATAATTTAATGAATTATGTAGGCGATCCTGTCATCAATATTGTTATATCATTGCTTATCATCATCGGAGGATTGGGCTTTGCAGTATTGATCGAGATATGGGTAAAGCCGAATTTCAGGAAAATGAGCCTGCATTCCAAAATTATGATAATCGGCACGCTGGTGCTGAATGTGGCGGCGATGGTGGTTATTCTTTTATTAGAAAGGAATAACCCTGGGACAATCGGAAACCTGTCTTCTTCGCAGCAAGTGCTGGCTTCCTATTTCCAAGCGGTGAGTCCACGTACAGCGGGTTTCAATACGATTGATTTAGCGGCAATGAATGATAGCACAGCGTTCTTTATGATGATTCTTATGTTTATCGGCGCCGGCAGCGGCTCGACAGGCGGGGGGATTAAGCTGACAACCTTTGTTGTGATTATCTTTGCTGTAGTAACCTTCTTGAAGGGAAGGAAGAATTTGGTGATAGAAGGGCGCTCCATTGGTCAGAACACGGTTCTAAAGGCTTTGGCCATTGCCACAGTCAGTATATTATTCGTGATAACCGCTATCTTCATTTTAACGATTACAGAAGATGCGGCATTGACGGAGATTATGTTTGAAGTGTTCTCGGCGTTCGGCACAGTCGGTTTAACGATGGGGCTGACTTATCATTTGACAGTAACCGGAAAACTTGTACTGATTTTCATCATGTTCTTAGGGAAGATCGGACCTTTGACGCTGGTATATTCACTTGCCAAAAAAGAAAAAGAAAGTGTTCGCTATCCGGCAGAAGATGTGTTGACAGGGTGAGGAAAGAAGCGGCATCATTCGAGTGCCGCTTCTTTCTATTATTCTATGATTTCTTCTGTGGCTTTCTTGATATCGATATATTCGATATGATGGGCATCCATTTGCGTAACTGTGAAGATATAGCCGTATTCTTCGATGGAGTCTCCTAGTTTAATGTCGTATTTCTTCGTTAATAGCCACCCGCCGATTGTATCGATGCCGTCTTCATGCAGTTCGGTGTGCAGAATATGGTTCAATTCTTCAAGCAACAATTTTGAATCGACAGTATAGTGGTCCTCGCCTATTTTTCGAATTTCCGGTACCTCATCGACATCGAATTCATCTTGGATTTCACCGACGATTTCCTCAATAATATCTTCGGCTGTTACAATGCCTGATGTACCGCCATACTCATCGAATAGAAGAGCCATATGATTCCGCTCTTTTTGCATTTTGACAAGCAGTTCGTTGATCGGCACTGTTTCGATTACTGAAATGATGGGGTGGATATAATCCTGCAGTGAGACATGTGATCGGTCCTGCATCATTGCCACAGCTATCAAATCTTTTAAATGCACCACGCCGACGATGCTGTCTTTATCGCCATCGATGACAGGATAGCGTGTGTAGCGTTCGTGCTGGATCGTTGTTAAAATGTCATTCCATTCATCATCGATAGAGATGCTGATGATCTCTGTGCGGGGGACCATGATTTCTTTCGCTAATCGATTATCGAATTCGAATATCCGGTCGACATACCTATATTCAGATTGATTGATTTGCCCTTTCTGATAGCTTTCTGTCAAAATAATGCGCAATTCTTCCTCTGTATGGGCCACATCGCCTTCGGAAGCGGGCTTTAAGCCGAATAAACCCGCTATAAAGTTAGCTGAGCCGTTCAACACCTTAATAAATGGATAGGTAGCTTTATAGAATATGATAATGGGTTTAGCTACTGCCAATGAGATGGCTTCCGCTTTATGAATCGCAAATGTCTTAGGAGTCAATTCCCCAAGCACGACATGCAGGAAAGTCATGAGAGACAGTGCAAGAATGAATGATATTGCATGACTTGCCGATTCTGGAATGTCGAATTTTTGCAAGAGGGGAGCAAGCATCCTTTGGATGGTAGGTTCCCCAAGCCAACCTAAGCCGAGCGAAGTGATCGTGATGCCCAACTGGGTGGCGGATAAGTATTCATCCAATGCAGAGATCACTTTTTTCGCTGAAATGGCTCTTTTATCGCCTTCTGCAATTAATTGGTCAATCCGCGACGACCTCACTTTAATAATCGCAAATTCCGTCACTACGAAAAAAGAGGTACATGCAAGAAGAAGTACCACTAATAAAATATTCGTTAAAATCACTTCTAGAGAAGATGGCCACACACGGTCAAATCTTCTTTCACCTCCTGAAAAGTTTATAATAATATGTAACCTATTGTAAGATAGGCGAAACCTCACTATTAGTATAAACCTTTCGAGCGGAGAATTATATGAATATAGATTGAAATATCAAACTTCACTTCTGGTGCATCAAGGGAGCGTTAAAAATTTTTAATGGGTAAAGTGGTTACGGTTCTTCCTTTGCCGCGGCAAGCCGGACACGAACGGTTGAATACTTGTAGAAAGGGGACTTTTCCTTTGCCGCGGCAGTTTTGGCATAATTCGATATACTTCATATAAAATCTCTCCTTGGTTGAATGGTAAGCTACTTGTTTGTATTATGAGCAAATAACAAGATTTTCATGCTATAATCCGCTTTTATTTCCTGACATTTTGCAGCGGCACTCCTAATCTTTTTTAATCCCGTTTAACAGATACTAAGACTTCCGCTTCCGCACGGCAGTGAAAGCGCAGGTGTGCAAGTGGGAAGTCAAGGGCCTGTAACAAGGTTGGTTCACCTACTGCTGGCGGGGTGAAGGCCCCATGCTATCAAAGGTTCATTTTATGGCAAGTAAGGGGCGATTAGATAAAGGGGGACGTTTCAACTTTAATCATCAGGGAAAGGAAAGGGGAAAGGAGGAATATAGCATGATTAAGATTTTACCAAGTCTGGATGATTCAACGCTTGCGGTGGAGATTTCCGGAAAAGCGATGGAGGAAGATGCACAACGGATGATAACGGCTGTTGAACAGCGTTTCGGCAACGATCAGCCATTCAATATTTTGGCGGTCATTGATGATATAGATGGAACGACCCTCAGTGGCGTGGCCAAAGGATTGAAATTCGACTTCAAGTATTTGATGCAGATGAGGAAAATTGCCGTAGTCAGCGAAAAGAATTGGATTGAAAAAATGACAGGACTCGGCGATTATATGCCGGGCATGGAATTAAAGCATTTTCCGAAAGGGCATGTAAATGAAGCATGGACATGGATCAAACAAAAAGAACTTTGATCCGGCAGCCGGGATGTTTTATTGATATAGAAGCGGGTAGTTACCATATAGACAAAGAAGGAGGCTGCAAATGATATGACAAAAGAAGATCAACAAAAAAGAGGTTCTGAAGATTCCAAGGAACAAAAAAAGAAATTAGCCCTCAAAGGGATCCCCAAAAAAATGATCCACCCAAAAGGAAATAATGTCAATGGAGAAGCGGACCCCCAGGCCGCCGAGAAACGTTCGGCAGCCTGGGGGTCCGGCTATTTCGTAGCATGAAGAAGCCCCATTCATCATAGGTAAATGGGGCTTCTTGCGTTATTGAATTTTTACGACACAACTTCAGTCGTTTGAGGCATAGGAACGGTTTCCTTCTGCTCTTGAGGCTGCGGTTGTTTCTCAATTATAAGCTCTTCAACAACTTTCGTTACTTCAATATATTGAATATGGTGCTCTTCCATTTCGAGGATTTTGAAGTTGAAGCCGTCATGGTTAAGGATGTCGCCTTTCTTCGCTTCATAATTCTCGGTTAAGATCCAGCCACCGATTGTATCTATATCTTCATCAGAAATAGTAGTGCCAAATAAATCGTTCACTTGGCTGATTAGGACTTTCGCATCGATAATATAATGATCATCCGCTACTTTTCGTATTTCGGCGATTTCATCAAGGTCGAATTCGTCGCGTATTTCACCTACGATTTCTTCAATGATGTCTTCAGCTGTCACTAATCCGGAAGTTCCGCCGTATTCATCCATCAGGATCGCCATGTGGATTCGTTCCTTCTGCATTTTTAATAGCAGATCATGGATCGGAACCGTTTCAATAATACGAATAATCGGGCGGACTAAAGGTTCTAGCGATTTCTGCTTATAATCATCATCCGATAGCATGAAGGTAAAGAGTTCTTTCACGTTGACCATTCCGATTACATGGTCTTTATCGCCATCGATGATCGGATAACGGGTGAACTTCTCTTCTTTCACAACGGAGAAGGCGTAATCAAGCGTGTCTTCCTTGGATAATGTAATCACTTCTGTACGCGGTACCATTATTTCTTTAGCGATTCGATCATCGAATTCAAATATTTTATTTACATATTTGAATTCGGATTGGTTAATTTCCCCGTTCTTGTAACTGTCTGACAGGATGATTCGTAATTCTTCTTCAGTATGAGCTAATTCATGTTCAGAAGCAGGTTTTAAACCAAACATTTTTGTTACTAATCGGGCAGAACCATTTAAAATCCAAATGAATGGAAACATCACTCTATAAAAGAGCGTCAATGGTTTTGCTACTAGCAAAGTAATGGCTTCCGCTTTTTGGATAGCGAGCGTTTTAGGTGCCAATTCACCTACCACTACATGCAGGAATGTAACAATTGCAAAAGAAAGTGTGAATGAAAGTATGGTGATAGCCGATGCCGGGATGTTCAATTGTACGAATAGAGGATGAAGAATGGCTTCAAACGTGGATTCCCCAATCCAACCCAGTCCTAATGCAGTAACGGTAATACCAAGCTGACAGGCAGATAAGTATTCATCTAAGTGTGTTACAACTTTCTTTGCAGCTAACGAGCCAACTTTACCTTCTTCAACAAGTTGATCGATTCGAGTGCTTCTTACTTTTACTATGGCAAATTCTGAGGCTACGAAAAATGCTGTTAAAGCAATTAACAGGGCCAAGATAACCAAGTTTAATATGTCGTCCAAATAATTTTCCTTAACCCGTTCTTATAACGAGTAAGGAGTCACCTCCTGAGATAATAAAATCTTACATATTCTTTTATATTATGCCAAAACGTTGGAAAATGAATGAACCCATTAACCACATTTTGCGGCATTAAATAGAGAAGAACATTGCCTTTTCTATTTAAGCGGATGTTATTACAGATCATTGCTGCCCCATCTACATCACCTCAATACAACTCGTAAGATTAAGATAATTATAGGAAACATTGAACGGTCAGTCAAACGCACTGTTCGCGGAAATTCGGCTTATATGAAGTATATGAGGCGATTTTCTAGAATAGTAGCAGTATTTTCTACTTGTTTTAGTCACTCGCTAATTATTTGAAGATTTAAAATTAATAAACAATAACTATTTATTTTTATTTTATGATAGAAGCGATGAAATGTTTTTATATTTGGAAATAAGGGAATATAGATGAAAAATAAGGAAGTTGAAGCTCAATATTGCTTTATAGCCGGAGGAATAAGCACAGTGCATGAAGGGGTGAACAAGGTGATTGACGAGGTAATTAGAAAGTTGCAAAAAAAGGGGATCAAAGTGGAAAAAACCAAATCGCGATACAGAGTGATGCGCATTCTAATGAATGATAATCCATCTTCGAAAATCCTGGGTCTGAAGAATTCATAACAGTCCAGCGGGAAGTATGGCATGTGTAAATATTCATTTTTTTGCATACGCGAATTTTGGATGATTTTATATAAATATAATAACATTTTATGAACCTTGACAAATAATGTGTTTTTTGTTGGGTTCTTATTTTATTTGGAATAAAAAAACATTTATAAATATAATTATTTAAGGCGTTGCGCGAAGAAATACGGTTGGAAAAGATTACATTTTATGAATAAAAACTTTTATGTATAATAAACATATCACACGTTTGGTAATAACACGAATATTCTCCAAATAGCAAGAGTGAAAGAAAAAAATGTCAATCGCATGCTGGTCCCTTAATCGCTGCTTTTGGAATTCTATTGCCACCCTTTATAAATCGAACCGCCCCTTCCTTTATAAAAAAATTCATAAGAATAAAATGATTTAAAAGATTACATACTTACTTCCGAAAATATGATCAAGAAAAGGATGATGCAAATGAAGCGAATGAATTTAACGACAAAAATTATTATCGGTCTTGTATTAGGGGCTGTGGTAGGTCTCGGCCTAAATTTATTTTCGCCAAAAATGTTTGAATATTTTAACGGGTATTTATTTAACCCTGTAGGGAAAATATTTATTAATTTAATTTCGATGCTTGTTGTTCCAATCGTTTTATTTTCTATTATTTTAGGGACATCCGGTCTTGGCGATCCTAAGAAGCTAGGGCGCATCGGGCTGAAGACAATTGTCTATTTCTTATTTACAACAGCAATCGCCATTGTTATCGCTATGTCATTGGCGATGATTATTTCTCCAGGAACAAAGGGCGAGTTTGATTTAACAAATGCAGCATATACTGCATCAGAAGCCCCTCCGGTCAGCGAAACGTTACTGAATATCATTCCTAAAAATCCGTTTGCGGCTTTAATGGAAGGGAATATGCTTCAAGTTATCGTTATGGCAGTTCTAATTGGATTTGCGTTGACGGCATTAGGAAAGAAAACGAAAGGGATCTTGGATTTGGTTGAACAAGGCAATGAGTTAATGATGTATCTTGTTCACTTAGTGATGAAGCTTGCTCCATACGGAACATTCGCTTTGATTGCGACAGCTGTCGGCAGCCAAGGCTTCAGCGCTATGAAAGCGATGCTGATGTATATGGTTGTAGTAGTGCTGGCGTTGCTTGTTCATGGGACGGTTACTTACGGAAGCACGGTTTTCTTTTTAGCGAAGAAGAATCCGATTTGGTTTTTAAAAGGATTCGCACCTGCTATGGCGGTTGCATTCAGTACATCAAGCAGCAGCGCCACATTGCCGGTATCTATGGAAGCGGCTCAGGAGAATTTGAAGGTCAAAGAATCGATCAGCAGCTTTGTACAACCGCTTGGTGCTACGATTAATATGGATGGAACAGCCATCATGCAAGGTGTCGCGACTATTTTTATCGCACAAGTGTATGGAGTAGATTTGAGCATCAGTGAATTGCTGACCGTTGTGTTGACGGCTGTATTGGCGAGTATCGGTACGGCGGGTGTGCCGGGAGTCGGTTTGATCATGCTTGCGATGGTGTTGTCATCGGTAGGCTTGCCGGTTGCGGGCATCGGTTTGATTTTAGGGATTGACCGTTTATTGGATATGGCGCGTACAGCATTGAATATTTCAGGGGACGCGGCTTGTGCTTTATTCGTATCTGAGCAAGAAGAAAGAAGAGAAATGAAACTGAACCAACCTTAATGATGGAGAGGGGAGTGTTGCCCAGGTTAGGGGCAGCACTTCTTTTTGTTTTTTGGTTCATAAAGGGTATATTTAGAAAAAAGATAAAGTGAATCTTTGATAGGTGGGAGTTTTCCTTCATCTCCCACCTATCATTAGATGAACCAACCTTAGTTGTTACAGGTACTCGGGTCTCCCACTTACACATCTGCGCTTTCACTGTTGCGTGGAAGTGGGAGTCTTAGTACCTGTTAAACGGGATAAATTGTTTTCATCGAATATTGCTATACGGTATTATATAAGTGGATATTTTTCCTGAATATTCTTTGAAATAAGGGGAAATATGAACGATGCCATTCATATTTCCTATTCCTCCATTTATGCGCTTACAACGCAGGTTATATAAATCATTAATACATAGATGGGAAGATGAAATAGTTGAATACAATTAGTGAAACTACAATTCAAAACATTCAGCATAGAGGTTTGACAAAAAGAAAGATTGCCAAGCGTGTTTTATTTATTACACTGGGTGCTTTTCTAATGGCCGTAGGCTTAGAAAGCGTGCTTGTGCCTAACCGGGTAATTGATGGCGGAATCACAGGCATATCGATTATCACATCGCATTTATCGGGCTACAGCTTAGGAATCTTTATCTTTCTGTTTAATTTGCCGTTCTTTTTCATAGGTTATAAACAAATCGGGAAGACGTTTGCGCTTTCGACCATGTATGGAATTACGGTGTTATCTATCTGTATTTCATTTTTGCATGGAATGCCGGTATTTACAGGCGATGTTTTATTAGCGGCGATATTTGGCGGAATTATAATTGGTATAGGTATTGGAGTTGTTATGCGGAATGGCGGTTCACTGGACGGAACAGAAATATTAGCCATTGTCTTCAATAAGAGCCTTCCGTTTTCAGTAGGCGAAATGATTATGTTCGTGAATATTTTCATTTTAGGAAGCGCCGGCTTTGTCTATGGCTGGGATCGCGCGATGTATTCATTATTAGCCTACTTTGTGGCTTCGAAAACAATCGATACTGTCTTGCAAGGGCTGGATGAATCTAAGTCAGCTTGGATCATCAGCGAGAAACATTATGAGATTGGAGAAGCGTTATTGGCACGTCTGGGCCGCGGTGTAACATACATGTCCGGGGAAGGCGCGTATACGGGGGATGAGAAGAAAGTTATTTTTATAGTTATCACCCGACTGGAAGAAGCGAAGCTGAAATCCATTGTGGAAGAAATCGATCCGGAGGCATTTCTCGCTGTCGGGAACATTTCCGAGGTGCGCGGTGGAAGATTCAAGAAGAAAGCGATTCATTAAAATCCATAACAAAACAAGAGGGTGCGGGAATAGCTAAGTTTACTCCCGCACCCTCTTGTTTTGTTCTATCCTGCATCAGCAACCATAGGCAATGTAATAATAAAGGTTGTTTGCGCTTTGGAAGAGATGCATGTCAATGTACCTTCATGCCGCTCGATGATTTGTTTGCAAACAAACAGACCGAGCCCTGTTCCGATGGATTTGGATGTAATGAAGGGTTTGAATATTTCCTCAAGCATATCTTCTTCAATCTGAGGCCCATTATTGGCAATCATCAATTGAAGTGTTTCTGTTTCGTTTTCAGCGCTTGTGATAGTGATTTTTGGATCTGGTGTATTGGTCAGCACATCGAGAGCATTAAAGATAATGTTGAGAAGCACTTGCCTGATTTCCTCGAGCTGGCCGAATAGATAAATACCTTTGTTTATAAATGATTCCACATGAACATTCGTGTCTACAATACTGGGGTAGAGAAAGCCGATTACTTCATCGATTAATTGATGTAAAGAAAATATACTGGGCTTCTTTTCAGGCGTATCCTTTTTGGAAAGGGCCAAGAAATCGGAAATTCGTGAATTAAGCTGTTCAAGCTCGATTTGAATGATATCCAAATACTTTAAATGTGGATGTTCCGCTTTTAATAATTGAACGAATCCTTTAATGGAAGTGAGTGGATTCCGGAATTCATGGACGAAGCTTGATGTCATCTGCCCAAGCATCGTCAACCTTTCTTTATGCGTTTCTGACAGCACTTCATTTTGTTTTTGGATAATTTCATTTTGCAGATCCGTAAAGTAAGCAACAGTATAATAAACCACTTGTTCATACATATTTCTGATTATATTGATTGAATGGCTGACAGAGGGTGAATCTGTGAACTCTCGCTGGATATGCATGATGGTTTCCTTTTGGGTGGTCAGAATATTGGATACAGTATATTTGATATGTATTCCGGCTTTTACTTTTTCCGATGCCACTTTCATGGAGAGATCCTTTATTTGTTCGGTATAATCGCTATCCGGATTTGTAAGGCACAGCACGATGAGATCATACATGGTGCGTGAGTTGGCGGTGATTACTTCTTTCTGGGATTCATCCGGCGGAAAAACTAATTTATTTTTCCAGGAAAGATAAATGTCTTTGTCGTACTTTTGCAAGAAGCAAGCAACTTTATCAGTGCAATCGTTTTCTTTACTCATTCTTTTGTACACCTCTATCATTCAGGAAGATTATGATTCTCTCCTAGTTCATTTTTTTATAAATCAATATATGTACGTTTTAATAAGTAAACGTGGAAGGTATAGAAAGCCTTTGTTACTAAATTATACCACTGATTTCCGTTGAAATGATTAAATTGAATGAAGTTATTGCCCACAATAAGCGAAGAAGTGAAGGTTTGTACAGATATGAGAGCGTTTCAATCAGGTGTAAATAGCTCCATCAATTTCATCATGGTAAATTGATGGAGCTTTCTTTTAGTTATATTATACTGGTTTTTAATGAAAAATCCTTCCAAACGATTACATTTTCTTGCGTTTTATTTTGAAGTATTCTTCAGGCGTTTAGAGATCATATTCGAATGATAAGAATTTCCGCCTATTCTAAATAGGGTTCGACATGTATAAGCGCATGATGGATGCCGTATTCTTCAAGCAATTCTTTCTCGACATTTTCTGAAATACGGTGGCTGTCCACAACGTTTAACGATTTGTCCACTTGGATTGTGGCTTCGATCAGAATTTTATTTCCATGCATGCGCCCCTTTAAATCGCAAGCATATAATACTCCTGGAGTGGCTAAGATTGTTTTCTTGATAGATGCGAGCAAGTCCTGATCGAATCCATCTGTTAAACTATGGGAAGCATCGGAGAAAATGTCCCATGCCGTTTTACAAATAATAAAGCCGACGACCAGCGCTGCCACTGTATCGAGCCATGGCACGCCAATCCATGTACCGACAATGCCGACGAGGGCTCCTGCACTAACAAGCGCATCGGATAGATTATCTTTAGCGACGGCAAATAAGGAAGCGTTGTTTGTCTTAATGCTTAATTGCTTATTATATTTATAAATGCCAAACATAAATAAAGAGGAAATGGCAGCTGCTGCAGCCGTCATCATGGAAGGGGCTTCATTGCCTTCATTCAGAAGAGACTGAAATGCCTGGACGATAACACTGAAGCCGACTGTCATCATAATGAAAGCCGCAATGAGCGACGCCACTGTTTCAGCTCGGGTATGTCCATATAAATGATCCTCATCCGGCGGTTTAATCGCGATTTTCAAACCGATCAATACAGCGGCTGAGGCGATGATATCGGTGGAGTTGTTCAATCCATCAGCCCATAAACCTTCAGAATGACCGAAATATCCTATTGATAATTTAAAGGCTGCCATTAGAAGATAGGCGATAATGCTGATCCATGCCCCTCTTTGGGCTAATTTCTCCAAGGCCTGATCTTTGGACATGATGTATTCGCCTCCTTGTTTTCATTGTTATTTTTTGCTTATTAAAGATAACAAACGCAATTCGTGTGTGTCTAGAGAAACATTGTGTGTGGAATTCACAAGAATTGTAGGCTTGCATTCTTATTGAAAATAGTAAAAGAAGTTGCCTCAGGCAAATGTATTTAATTTTTCCAATTGATAATAGTGAATGAATAGGTAGTACAATAAGATGATGTCCGCAAAGGGAGCCGGGGCTGAGAGTGAACGTAAGAGTTCTGATCCTATGAACCTGTTAGTTAATGCTAGCGCATGTGGTTATGGGCCAAGCAATGAAAGGGTGCACATTTCCGCTTCTTCATTGCTTTTTGTGTTTTTCAAAAGAAATGGAGGGTCATAGAGTTTTCTCTGTTCCCTTTTGAAAGTATGGGGGATGTCATCGTGTTGTGAGGCGAAAAATCCTTATATGTAAAATGGGTGGATATTACTAATCTTGATTCGCACAAAAAAGAAACGATTGTGAAGTCGTTTCTTTTTCAGATTATATATTATTGATTGATGCTTCTACCATAAGGGAAGAGTTTTCGAATTTTGCTTTCAGTTTATTTCTCAGTTTGTCTGCTTGCGGGCTCTGGATGACCATTTTAATGGGTGCTTTGTCGTCCGCTGTCAGCATGAATGAAATCAGCTTCGATAACTTCGTTGCGGAAATCATATTTTGACGCTGAATGAAGTATACATCAGCCCCTTGGTCTTTGATGTCTTTATAAATATTCATTATGTTTTGGATAGGAAGTTTAGTATTTGCTTCAATTGTTGTTGCTGTAATTTCTTTCATTTTTATATACCCCTTTTTTCTTGTGTTGTTGTTCTATTTTTACCCCGGTTCTTTCATTTAAAACCTTTTCTCTTTTACTATAGTGGGAGTGTTGATAAAGTGAAGCTTTGTTAGGCGGGGCTTCCTTCATTTAAGGAAAAATGATTTGTTTTCGGAAAATTTTAAAAATTATTGACAATAAATTCAAATTTCTTTATCATTGTCAGTATATTATGAAAGGAGGGCTGGATGATTATGAAAAAGAGAATGGTAAATCCGATAGCACTAATTGAATATCATGCAGCTCGTACAAAATAGGTAGTTCCTTTCTGTTTATATGGCATTTGTGCGCATGCTGCTTTAACCGCAGTATGCGCTTTTATATGAGTATGGTATGAAGGCTTTCGTGTACCGGTGCGGAAGCTTTTTTGTGTTGTATAAAGTGAATCTTTGATAGGTGGGAGTTTTCCTTCATTTCCCACCTATCATTAGATGAATCAACCTTAGTTGTTACAGGTACTCGGGTCTCCCACTTACACATCTGCGCTTTCACTGTTGCGTGGAAGAGGGAGTCTTAGTACCTGTTAAACGGGATAAACAGAAGGCGATTTGTATGGGGAAGCAGACTACTTGTTTTGGAGGGTGTGGATATGTTTGGAGTTTATGGAAAGCTTGCTTGGTTTTTCAAAGAGCATTGGAAGAGGTATACGGTTGCCATCGTTTTACTTGCTATGGTGAACATATTGGAAGTGGTGCCTCCTAAGCTGGTTGGCATGACAATCGATGGCATCCATCAGCAGACCATCACGGCGGATCGGCTTATGGTGTATATCGGGCTTTTGAGCGGCATTGCCATCGTTGTTTATTGCATGGGTTACTTTTGGCAAGCCAATCTTTACGGCGGCGCCTATATTTTGGAACGGAAAATGCGTTATAGCTTTATGAATCATCTGTTGAAAATGGCGCCTGCTTTTTACGAGAAGAATCGTACGGGTGATTTAATGGCGCGTGCCACAAATGATTTGAAGGCCATTTCGTTGACAGCGGGTTTTGGAATTCTTTCATTCGCAGATTCCATCCTGTTCACGACAACAATCATTTGTATGATGGGATTCTCCATCTCCTGGGAATTAACGTTGTACGCGATTATTCCTTTACCGTTGATGGCGATTATGATGCAAATATACGGAAAGAAATTGCATACGCATTTTACTGCAGCCCAAAATTCATTCGGTAAATTGAATGACTCTGTCTTGGAATCCGTATCAGGCGTGAGGGTGGTTCGTGCTTATGTGCAGGAAAGGCAAAGCGAGAAGCGTTTTGGCGATATGACAGAGGATGTATACCGCCATAATGTGAAGGTAGCGGTGGTTGATTCGCTATTCGACCCGACGATCAAGATTCTTGTCGGCGTTTCTTATTTAATCGGACTCGGCATGGGAGCGAAAATGGTGTTCGAACAAACCATCACATTAGGTGATTTGGTATCGTTCAATGTGTATTTAGGGATGCTGATTTGGCCGATGTTCGCGATTGGGGAGCTGATCAATATTATGCAGCGCGGAAATGCTTCTTTGGACCGCGTTCAAGAAACACTGGATTATCATGCCGATGTATATGACAAGGGAACCGCTTCGAAAGTGGTTGTGCCCTCCCATATTTCATTCGATCATGTCCACTTTCAATATCCTTCTTCAGCATGTGCCAACTTGAAGGATATTACGATTGCAATCAAAAGAGGGGAAACACTTGGCATCGTCGGAAAGACGGGAAGCGGTAAAACGACTTTCATGCGCCAATTATTAAGGGAGTATCCGTTAGGTACAGGGGATATCAGAATCTCCCATATATCCTTGCACAATATTGCATTAGCGGATATCCGGGGCTGGCTCGGCTATGTGCCGCAAGATCCGTTCCTGTTTTCCAAAAGCATCAAAGAGAATATCTTATTTGGAAAACAAGCCGCGACAGAAGAGGAATTGCAGCATGCGATTGAATTAGCGGACTTCACTAAAGATATCGAAATGTTGCCGGAAGGGCTGAGTACGCTTGTCGGAGAAAAAGGCGTCGCGCTATCGGGAGGGCAGAAGCAGCGGATTTCCATCGCGCGCGCACTGATCAAAAATCCTGATATCCTCCTATTGGATGATTCTTTATCAGCGGTTGATGCCAAGACGGAAAAGACGATTATCGAAAACATCCGAAGCAATCGAGCAGGAAAAACAACCATCATCGCTACGCATCGAATGTCGGCAATCCAGCATGCGGACATGATCATTGTGCTGGAAGACGGCAGAATTGTCGAAAGAGGAACGCATGAACAACTTGCGGCGAACGACGGCTGGTATAAGGAGCAATTCGAAAGGCAGCAAGTGGAAGAAGAAATGGAGGCGGGAGAATGAGCACAGGCAAACGTTTAATCCGCTATGCATTGCACTATAAAAATATGATTTTCTTGGCGTTGTTCTTATTGACGTTATCGGTAGCGGCGGATTTAGCCGGCCCATTCGTGGCGAAACGTGTCATAGACCATCATATTCTGGGCATCGAATCGCGTTGGTATGAAACCGCGGAAGGAAACGATGCCGTCCGCTACCAAGATAAATGGTATAAGCGGGAGGACTATTTCATGCCGGGTGAAGAAAAAGGAAATCAAGTAGCCATCCTGCAAAACGGTTTAGATTTCGTGCTGACAACCCAAGATATTCCGCTGGAAAGCAAGCGGGAATGGAAGGGCGGCCAGCTCGTGGTCGATGGAGAGAGTGTGCCGGCCACCGTATTATCCAACGGGGAGATCATGCGCTTCTATCAACCGGAAGTGCCGAAAATCCTCCGACTGATCGGCTTGTATTTCGGATTAGTGGTTATTTCAGCTTTCTTCCAATATGGCCAAAGCTTCTACTTGCAGAAATCCGCCAATCGGATCATCCAGAAGATGCGGAATGATATATTCCGGCATTTATCCACATTGCCGATTCGTTATTTCGATAATCTGCCGGCAGGAAAGATTGTGGCCCGGATTACGAATGATACGGAAGCAATCAAAGAGTTATATGTGAATGTGCTGGCGTATTTCTTCTCGAGCACCATCAATATTATCGGGATCTATATCGCACTTTTTATCTTGAATGCCAAGCTGGCGCTGCTTTGTTTACTGCTCATTCCCATCCTTGTTGTTTGGACCGTCGTCTATCGCAGGTTCGCTTCTCGGTACAATAAGGCCATCCGCGCAAGAATCAGTGATATGAACGGCATGATCAACGAGTCCATTCAAGGGATGAATATTATTCAGGCCTTCAAGCGCGAACGCGATACAGAAGCGGAATTCGAAGCATTGAATAAGGAGCATTATCAATTTCAAGCCAAAATGCTGCGATTGAATTCATTGACGGCATTCAATCTTGTCAGTTTGCTGCAAAATATCGCTTTTGTTGCCTTTATCGCTTATTTCGGCAATATAGGATTGAATGGCACAGGCGTCCTATCGATTGGTTTATTATATGCTTTCGTCGATTATATCAATCGTTTATTCCAGCCTGTACAAAATATCGTAAATCAATTCGCTAATCTGGAGCAGGCCCTTGTGGCGGGCGAAAGAGTATTTGAAATGCTTGATGAGAAGGGTGTGGAAGTAAGTGAATTGGAGATTCCCCGCTATCGGGGCGATGTTGAATTCCAGGATGTTTCTTTCGGTTATAAAGAAGGCGAGCTTGTGCTCAAGAACATTTCGTTCTCCGCTAAACAAGGAGAGACTGTTGCCTTTGTAGGGCATACAGGTTCGGGAAAAAGTTCGATCATGAATCTATTGTTCCGCTACTATGATTGCGGGCAAGGAAAAATCTTGATTGATGGTATGGACATCACAACTATCCCGCAAACCTCATTGAGGAAGCATATGGGCATCGTGCTGCAGGATCCTTATCTGTTCTCCGGTACAATCGCTTCGAACGTAAGCCTTGATGAACCGCACATCACAAGAAGAATGGTCGAGGAAGCGCTCCGTGATGTAGGCGCCGATCAGGTGCTTGAGCAGACAGAGGGTGGAATCGATGCCCCAGTGGTGGAAAGGGGAAGCACTCTTTCATCAGGTCAAAGACAGTTGATTTCATTCGCCCGTGCGCTTGCCTTCAAACCGGCTGTTTTAATTCTTGATGAGGCGACTTCGAATATTGATACAGAAACGGAATTCCTGATTCAGCAGGCGCTGGAAGTGGTGAAGAAGGGCAGAACAACGTTCATCATCGCCCATCGCTTGTCTACTATTAAGAACGCCGATTCCATTATTGTATTGGATAAGGGGCGCATAGTGGAAAAAGGCTCGCATGAAGAACTGATGAGGCTGCAGGGTCGTTACTATAATATGTATCAGATTCAAATGGGAAAAGTGGCGATTTAAAAAGATATGTCCGCAGACTCGCGGCGATGCCGTTATGGAATGTTTTCGGTTAGGTTACATCGATGATTGCAAATGCAATCACATTCGGTTTTTATGCAGGATCTACTTTAATCAGTGCGATGGACTAGGAGAATAGCCCTTTTTTCTTATTTTATGAAGAAAGAGGGCTATTCTTGTTTTATAAGTGGTATATAGGATACAGAAAGGGAGTGTGCATAGATGAGAATAGAAAAAGATTCAATGGGTGAAATCGAAGTAGCGGAAGATAAATTGTGGGGTGCGCAAACGGAAAGAAGCAGACGGAATTTCGCAATCGGCTGGGAAACGATGCCGAAAGAAGTCATTATGGCATATGCAACGTTAAAGAATGCCGCTGCGCAGGCGAATGCGGAGTTACATACTTTGTCCGAAATGAAAGCGCAGGCAATCAGCCGTGCTTGCGAAGAGATTGCAGGCGGCGGGCTGGATGAACATTTTCCTTTGTCAGTATGGCAAACGGGAAGCGGCACACAGACGAATATGAATGTGAATGAAGTAATCGCGCATCGGGGCAATGAATTGCTGGCAGAAGATGGACAGCAAGATACATTGCATCCGAATGATGATGTGAATAAAGGCCAAAGTTCGAATGATACGTTCCCTTCAGCGATGCACATCGCAGCGTATAAAGCCACGTTTGAGAAGCTATTGCCGCAATTGGAGGAAATGAAGCGAGTGCTTCAGGAGAAGGAAAGCGAATATAAAGCGATTGTAAAGATCGGCAGAACCCATCTGCAGGATGCGACGCCGCTTACTCTCGGCCAAGAAATCAGCGGATGGAAAACAATGATCGACCAAAGTGAGCAAATGATTAAAGAAAGCATTAAGCACTTCTTATCGTTGGCCATCGGAGGCACAGCTGTAGGAACAGGAATCAATGCCCATCCCAGTTTCGGCATAAGAACGGCAGAGATTCTGCGTGAGATGACAGGCCATCCGTTCGAGAGCAGCCCGAATAAATTTCATGCCTTAACAAGCCATGATGCCTTTGTTTATGCCCATGGCGCGTTAAAAGGATTAGCGGCGAATATAATGAAGATCGCCAATGATGTAAGATGGCTGGCGAGCGGTCCGCGTTGCGGAATCGGCGAGTTGAAGATACCGGCTAACGAGCCGGGCAGTTCAATCATGCCGGGAAAAGTCAATCCGACACAATGTGAAGCGGTAACGATGATTGCAGCACAGGTATTCGGCAATGATACGACCATTTCGGTGGCAGCGAGCCAAGGGAACTTTCAATTGAATGTCTTTAAGCCTGTTATCATCTATAACTATCTGCAATCCGTGCAGTTATTGAGCGATGGGCTCTATTCATTCCGGGTCCATTGCTTGGAAGGATTGGAAGCGGATGAAGGGCGGATTACGGAGAACTTGAATAACTCGCTTATGCTTGTGACGGCTTTGAACCCGCATATCGGCTATGAAAAATCGGCGGATATCGCGAAGTTGGCCTACAAAAAGAATCTGACTTTGAAGGAAGCGGCATTGGAATTGAATTATTTAAGTGAAAAAGAATTCGATGAATATATGAATACGACTAATATGGTCTGAAAGTAAAGGAGGATGCCTGTTGCAGGCATCCTCGCATTTCATTTTTCACGGTTTATTATCTAGAGCTTCCGCCTAATTGCTGTTCAGCCATTTGCACTAAGCGTTTTGTAATTTCTCCTCCAACTGATCCGTTGGAACGGGCAGTTGCGTCAGGTCCTAAAGTGACACCAAACTCAGTTGCAATTTCATACTTCATAGAATCAATCGCAGCTTGTGCTCCTTGAACAACTAATTGGTTAGATGAATTTCCTGATGATTGGTTTTGCATAATTAACCCTCGCTTTTATCATTTTTTGGTTGCTGAAGTGCCGGTACATATCGTATGTATTCCATATGGACTTCAACGGGAGATGGCTGGGCCGCCTGGAATCGCACCAGCTTCGTAAAGGGAAAAGGCAGCGAATGCGCCGATTCTTGCTTTATGGCTCCATTAGTTAGCGCGGCCCAAAGTGATAAGTTCTTATAGGTAGTATGAAGGCCTGCTTGTGCTTTTATGTTGGCAATTACTGGCTTGTATGAGGAGGCAGGCTTTCACTGAAAATAGGGATATAATCAAGCTGTGAAAAGGAATGATGAACTGTGCCGATTTGTCCTCTTTGTAATGGGCTGCAACAAGTGGAGCTGCCTTGCAGGCGATGCCTGGCTCCCCTGATCGATAAAGGAAAGCTGACGGATTATTTGGATGATTATAGCGCTTATGAAGATAGTGACACATTGAAGCAAGTCGATGGAATAACGGCTTCCGTCCAAAACCATTTGTGTGTTCATTATTTTTTCTGCGAAACATGCGGCGGGGAAGAACATGTTGTGATTGAGGAATGATGCGCCAAAGAATCCCTTGTAAAAATACAAGGGATTCTTTGGCATGCCAGCCTGGCGGGAACCCATCCCTATATTTGCTATTACACCGGCTTGTAAGTTAATATTATACATAATAGATAGGATGAAACTAGTTGAAGGGGTATGAATATGAATACTTTTCTCACCGTGCTATTGATGGTGATTATTGGGGCTATAATTGGCGGTTTCACGAATTATCTTGCCATAAAAATGCTCTTTAGACCATATAAGCCGATTTATGTATTCGGCAAGAAGCTGCCGTTTACGCCGGGTCTTATTCCAAAGCGGCGGGCGGAGCTGGCGGAACAGATGGGGAAGATGGTCGTCGATCATTTGCTGACGGCGGAAAGCATTAAAAAGAAAATTATCACTCCGCAGTTCCGCCATGAAGCAATCCGTTTTATCCAGGAAAAAGTAAAAGCGGTTAAAGCGGATGATATCACTGTCCGGCAAGTGTTGGAGAAAATGGGCTTCGGCAATGCTGAACAGCAGGTAGAAGCGAAAGTCGTATCCATCGCATCAAATAAAGTACAGGAATGGTATAGAAAGCATAAGGGAAACCGGCTTCAAGATGTCCTTCCTGTGCAAGTATCCGCAGCAGTGGACGAGAAAGTGCCCCAGATAGCGGATTTATTGATACAAAAGGGCAAGGAATTCTTCAGCAGCATAGAAGGAAAGAAACAATTGGAGCGTATGATCGAGGATTTCTTCGAAGATAAAGGCATGATGTGGAATATGCTGCAGATGTTCATGAAGAATGAAAGATTGGTGGATAAAATCCAGCCGGAAATCCTGCAATTCCTACAAGCTGAGGGCACAAAGACTTTTTTGACGGAATTAATCCAGAAAGAGTGGCATACACTGAAAGAGCGCGATGTGGAATATGTCGCCGAGAAGTTTAATGCGGAGAAAGTAGCCTTGCCGTTACAACGTGAACTACTAAACATGTTACAATTAAACAGTTACTTTACCATGCCTCTCGCCCAAGTCGTTGAGCAAAATGAAGAACTTCTGGTCGATCAGGTTATTCCGAATATAATGGATGCACTATTTGAAAGACTCTTTGATAATGTTGAGGTGTTCATGGAGAAATTGCGTCTGCAAGACATCATAAAAGATCAAGTGGATGCTTTTCCGGTGGAAAGGCTTGAAGAAATGGTCCTTTCCATCATGAAGAGCGAACTGGGCATGATTACATATTTGGGAGCCCTGCTTGGTGGATTGATTGGTATCGTACAAGGCGTAATCGCCATATTTATTTAGTGTAAGAACAATGAGAAGGAGAGATAGCGATGAGTATGAATGTATATGATGCGGCTTATGAATTAGAGAAAGCTATCCGTACAAGCAAGGAGTATACAGACCTGCAAGCTTTAATCGAAGCGGTGAATCAAGATGAAATCGCGAAAAAAATGTTCGATAACTTCCGTGATATTCAAATGAAATTGCAGCAAAAACAAATGATGGGGCAAGAAATTTCGCAAGAAGAAGTGGAACATGCACAAAAGACATTGCAGCTTGTCCAACAAAATCCCACACTTGGAAAAATGATGGAAGCGGAACAGCGAATGAGCATGATGATCAGTGAATTAAACAAAATCATCATGAAGCCGCTTGAGGATATTTACGGTAATCCACAAATGTAAAGCAACGAAGCACTGCTAAATAGTAGCGGTGCTTTTTTTTGTTCTATATTCTCTCTTTCCCTCATATCAATAGAAGTAGTACATTTTGAAACAAGGGGAGATCAGCATGATATATAAGCTATTGGCCATTAATATAGATGGCACGCTCCTGCAATCAAATGGCCGATTCAGCAAAGCGGCTAAAGAAGCGATTGAATATGTGCAAGCGAAGGATGTAGCGATTGCACTCGTAACTTCCCGGAATTATCAATCGTGTAAAAAGATAGCTAAATCATTGAGAATCAATCCGATGATCATTGCTGCCCAAGGGGCTTTCGTAGGGATGGCTGTTGGAAAGCCGCTGTTTGTGCAAAAGCTTCCTGAGCTACTCACAATAAATGCTGTGAAGTCACTTGAAGATATGCAATGCCAAATTAAAGTGAATTACGAAGCGTTGGAGATAAGAAACCGGATCAATTTGCCGGAGAATCTGTTAGGCAAGGCCGTCATGTATGTGAGCGAGCAGAAAATCTTCGCTCAAGGATATGTTGATCAGGTCAGCGATTACTTACTGTCCAATGATGCGCGGCCGTTAAGCGTCGAAGCTGATTTCCAAAGCTACAAAGAGCGGCAAGAATGGATGGGAATCGCTCAAGCTCTGTTTAAAGATGCGACGATTATACCGAAAGAGCATAATCGGGTGATTATCGTTTCCAAGAGTGTCGGTAAATGGCAGGGGCTTCTTCGTTTAGCGGATCATTTGAAGATTGAAAGACAAGAAATCGTGGCAATCGGTGACAGTGCTGACGATGGCGAGATGATTGCCGCATCCGGTATCGGTGTAGCGATGGGCAACAGCCCGTATGAATTGAAGTGCAAGGCGAATTGGATTACAAGAGGAAACGACGATGACGGTGTAGCGTATATGGTGAAGGAATTATTCCGCAAACAGTACCAGCTGCAATTCCTTGAGAAAATGAATCTGCTTAAATAATGGATAGAATGAGAAACCGCAAGAGCGCCTTGTGGTTTTTCATGTTTTCGCCAAGCTGTGTTTAGTTGACCTGGAAGAAGCCTTTCTGTACACTTGTAGCTACAGCAAAATACACGAATGTAAAGGTGATAAAGGGTGCGAATCGAAATTAAAGGGCTGCATGATGAACGTTTCCAGCGACCATTACAGCTGATTACGAATTTATTTTATGAAGAGTCGAAGGTGAAGTTGACGGCGTATCCGGAAGCGGAACTGTTAGCGGTATTTACTATAGAAGAAACAGATAGTGTGAAGGTGTTTGTGGAGCTGGTGGACCGCGGCACAAATGAAACGTGGGAGAGCTCCAGTGAACGGCCTTATCAAGATCTATCCAAGCAAGAGGCGTACAAACAGTTAAAAAACGCGATTTCAGATGCGTATTTGACGGTGCTGCAAGAGAAGACGGGAATCATCCAGAAGTGGGGCTTCCTGACAGGCATCCGGCCGACGAAACTGCTTCATAAAGCTTTAAGGGAAGGCAAGACAAAGGAAGAAGCGCATCATATGCTGCGCGAGCAATACCGGATCAGCGATGAGAAGATTGATTTGATGCAGCAAATCGTCGACCGCCAGCTGGTGGCAATCCCTGATCTATATAATTTGAAGCGGGAGGTCAGCGTTTACATCGGCATTCCTTTCTGTCCGACAAAATGTGCATATTGTACATTCCCGGCCTATGCAATCAGAGCGAATAAAGGCTCCGTCAATGCGTTCCTCGCCGGGCTTCATTATGAAATCAAAGAAATGGGCAATTTTTTAAGAGAACATAATATCGCGATTACAACTGTTTATTATGGCGGAGGGACGCCGACGAGTATAACGGCGGAAGAGATGGACGCGCTGTATCGGGACATGTATAAATATTTCCCTGATGTGGAGTCGATTCGTGAAATCACTGTAGAAGCGGGCCGTCCGGATACGATTACGCCCGATAAATTAGCGGTGCTGAATAAATGGAATATCGACCGCATCAGCATTAACCCGCAATCCTATACAGATGAAACGCTCAAAGCGATCGGCCGCCATCATAGCGTGCAGGAAACCATCGATAAATTCCATCTTGCCCGTAGCATGGGAATGAATAATATCAATATGGACCTGATTATCGGCTTGCCGGGGGAAGGTACAGAGCAATTCGGGCATTCTCTGGCGGAAACAGAGAAGCTGATGCCGGAATCATTGACTGTCCATACCCTTTCGTTTAAGCGTGCATCCGAAATGACGCAAAATAAACAGAAGTATCAGGTTGCCGATCGGCCGGAAGTGGAGAAGATGATGAGCATGGCGGAAGAATGGACGCGCGAGCATCAATATTATCCATATTATCTATATCGGCAGCAGAACATTTTAGGGAATTTGGAGAATGTGGGCTACTCATTCGCAGGCCAAGAAAGCCTCTATAATATTATGATCATGGAGGAGCAGCAATCCATACTCGGCATCGGCTGCGGGGCGGCCAGTAAATTTGTCCATCCGGAAACGGGGATCATTACTCGCTTCGCCAATCCGAAAGACCCGAAATCCTACAATGAAACATATGAAAAATACACAGAAGAAAAAATCGGCATCTTAAAGGAACTATTCTCCCTATAAAGTGAATCTTTGATAGGCGGGGGGCATCTCCGTCTATCAATAGATGAACCAATCGGGTCGTTAGAGGCCGCTTAATCTCCCGCTTCCACTGCTGTTGCCGGAGTGGGAGCCGCAGTACCTGTTAAACGGGATAAACATGCAAAATGTCAGGCTATCGTCCATAGCCTGACATTTTACAAAAGAATTAGATGAAAAATTACATTTTTTTCGATAATTTATTTGCGGGCACCCTAATGAAAGTTATAAAATGGTAATAAGTAATGCCACTAATTGACTAAAGGGGGAATTCTTTTTGACAGGAGTAGATTACGCCTCTCAAACGGAGCCGGTGCTTGTTCATACGGATGGTCGAGTTGTGACGGTCGAATTAAACCGACCGGAAGCACTTAACGTATTGGATGTCGAGCTATTAAGAAGTTTAGGACAGGTCTTGAAAGACATCTCGATCAATGATGAAATGGAGATCGTTATTTTAAAAGGCGCGGGGAAAGCGTTTTCAGCCGGCGGGGACATTAAGATGATGCTGGAAAATAGCTTGGATAAAGACTTCTACGGTATTATGGATTGCATCAACGAGCTTGCGCTGACATTGTATTGCATGCCTAAAGTCACTTTATGCGAAATTCAAGGAGCGGCTGCGGGTCTTGGACTGAGCTTGGCGTTAGCGACCGATTATATCATCGCCGACCAACATGCGAAGATTGCTATGAACTTTATTGGAATTGGCTTGATTCCGGACGGCGGAGCTCACTTTCTCTTAAGTCAAAGAATTGGTGATATTAAAGCGAAAGAGCTGATATGGGAAGGGAAAGTCATGACCGCTGAGGAAGCGCTCCAAAAAGATCTGATCCATGCTGTTACGGATGACTTGGAAGCGGCATCCAAAGCCAAAGTGGATAAATGGCTGCAAAGCCCATTGAAGGCTATGATCAAAACAAAGAAAATTCTTGCTGAAAGAAATCGGCCATATATGCTTAAGATGCTGGAGATGGAGAAATGCGGCCAGACAGAAATGCGTAAAACGGAAGACCACCAAGAAGGTATCAAAGCGTTCATTGAGAAGAGAAAGCCTGCATTTAAAGGACAATAGGAAGTTTCAAATAATAGATACAGAAAAGACCACGCGAGCAAAGTGGTCTTTTTCGTGCGGCTATAGGCTGGTAATTTATACTATAGGCGTTGGCTGTCCAGTTTTCTTATAATAAAAGATAAGCGCTGATAATTTTATTATCTATGAAAGAGAACAAGCTTGCCGCTAGGAGATGTACAGCGGTGAGTGGTTTCTTGCAAGTTTTTCCCCGAAAGGATATTGTTTCCCAATTCTTTCGCTTGTTGGTCGTTTTCGGCTTGGAAAGCTTCGTCAAGCAGCTTCTCTCCATCCGGATTGAAGGCGGTAAGTTTATAAGTCAGCATGATTTCACCTACTTTTTATTTATTTTCTGAATTATGTATTATTTTTACATGAAAGTCCTGTTTTTGTAAAGAGAAGAAAGATTGTGGAACTTTTTCATATTATAAACGTAAGTAATGATGATATAGGAGGGAATAGTATATGGCATTAGTGATTGATTCGGTTACTAAAAGGTTTGGCAGCTATACGGCAGTGGATTGTATCAATTTCAATATCCCGGAGAATGAAATCTTTGGTTTTCTTGGCGCGAACGGAGCGGGGAAAACAACAACATTCCGTATGATTCTGGGGCTGATTGATTTATCGGAAGGAAGCATTACTTGGAACGGAAAGCCCGTTGATTATTCAGTAAGTTCCATGATTGGTTATTTGCCTGAAGAGAGGGGCTTGTATCCGAAATTAACGGTAAGCGATCAAATCGTCTATTTAGCCCGGCTGCGCGGAATGAAGAAAGCGGATACGCTGAAAGAGCTGGATTATTGGCTGCAAAGATTCAAAATTCAGGATTATAAGAATAAAAGAGTAGAAGAATTGTCGAAAGGGAACCAGCAGAAAATCCAATTCATCGCAAGCATTATCCACAGACCAAGACTATTGATCATGGATGAACCATTCAGCGGCCTTGACCCTGTCAATGTGGATTTATTGAAAGATGCGGTCATTGAATTAAAGAAGAACGGCACAACAATCGTATTTTCCAGTCATCGGATGGAGCATGTCGAAGAGCTTTGCGAGCATCTTTGCATCATGGATAAAGGAAAACCGGTTGTCCATGGCAGTTTGAAAGAAATTAAACGTTCCTTCGGTAAGAAGAATCTTATCATCCATTGCGATTTCGATGTGGATTTTCTTGCTGACATGGAAGGAGTCGTAAAAGTCCGCAAAACGTCTGAAGGTGTGAATCTGCAAATCGCTGACGAGGAAGCGGCGAAACGAATTCAGCAAGCCGTCTTCACAAAAGGTTTTGTGCGCAAATTCGAATTGGAAGAGCCTTCATTGCATGATATTTTTGTAGAGAAAGTAGGTGCTTCTCTTGAATAAGTTCTGGGTCGTTTTATCACATACATACATGTCTAAACTGAAGACGAAATCATTCATCATCACAACAGCGGTGATGTTGGCAATCATTCTATTGATGAGTAATATTACAAGCATTATCGGCTTCTTCGATGACGGGGAGAAAGAGAAGATTGGGGTAATGGATGAAAGCGGGCAATTCTATGAATCGTTGGCCGCTCAATTGAAAGAAACGGAATCCGATCTGCAAGTGAAGGAAATAAGCAGTGAGAAAGACGGAAGGAAACAGATCGAAGCTGGTGATTTAACGGGATATCTGATCATCGGGCAAGATGAGCAAGGTTTGCCGACCGGCACGTATAAAGCGAATACGATTTCGGATGAGAATATAAATAATGAATTATCACAGGCATTGACTAATATTAAGAATCGACTGGTTACCGAAAGCTTGAACATTTCACCAGAACAGATTGCTTCCTTATATAGCCCGGCGGCTTTTGATAAAGTAGCGATTCAAGAAAGCGCGAAAACAACGGAAGAACTGAATCAAGCGCGCGGCTTGGTTTACGTGATTCTGTTCATCATTTACTTCGGCGTGATTGTGTATTCCGGTATGATCGCATCCGAAGTGGCGGGCGAGAAAACATCCCGTGTCATGGAAATCTTGATTTCAAGCGTTTCACCGGTCCAGCAAATGTTTGCGAAAATCTTAGGCATTGCTTTATTGAGCATGACGCAAATGCTGCTTTTCTTCGGCGTAGGATATTTCTCATTGAAGAAAGCGCTGGCGGATTTGCCTGATGGTTTCTCCTCTTACTTAGGCTTTGGTGAATCTTCCGTTGAAACGATCATTTATGCGGTTGTCTTCGCTTTATTGGGTTATTTCTTATATGCGACAATCGCAGCTTTCCTCGGTTCGCTTGTCAGCCGTGTGGAGGATGTCCAAACTATGATTACGCCAATGACGATGCTAGTCGTAGTAGCCTTTATGCTAGCTATGTTCGGCCTTGGCAATCCGGAAGCGAGCTTTGTGAAAATCACATCGTTCATTCCGCCATTTACGCCGATGCTTATGTTCCTTCGTGTAGGGATGCTTGAAGTACCGTTTTGGGAAGTGGCGGTGAGTATCGGGTTGCTTGTTGTGACAATCATCGCATTAGCCATCTTCGGGGCGAAAGTATACCGGGGCGGCGTATTGATGTACGGCAAAGGTTCGTCATTCAAGGTGATTAAACAAGCGTTGGATATGACAAAGAAAGATTGATAGAGTGAATCTTTGATAGGTGGGGGGTTCTTTCATCCCCCACCTATCATTAGATGAACCAACCTTAGTTGTTACAGGTACTCGGG
>JBJEFM010000068.1:0-2912 GCA_051874035.1 Bacillus sp. (in: firmicutes) | reverse complement strand
ATCCTTCATCGGTTAATGAATTATTAGCCAATAATGAATACAACATAGCAAATGCGATTGGAGTTACATCTACATGTACATCTACCTTGACATCGACTTCGGCATTGCCGCTATGAGAAACATGTAGTTCGTTTGATTGAACATCGCCAGAAACCGTTGAAAATGATTCATCCTTATAATCTATATCAGAAGGATCCGAGTTTGTAGGCTTCATAGGATATCTCCATTCTTATTGAATTAGGATATTGCCAAAAAAAAGAAATCTTTTTTGGCAATAACCATTTTATCCCGTTTTAACAGGTACTAAGACTCCCACTTCCGCGCAGCAGTGAAAGCACAGATGTATAAGTGGGAGACCCGAGTACCTGTAAAAACCCGATTGGTTCATCTAATGATAGGTGGGGGATGAAGGAACCCCCCACCTATCAAAGATTCACTTTATTCTTTGGGGATTTAAGCGTCCCCGCCGTATCCGCCGTGTCCATGGTTAGAGCCGCCACCGCCACCGCCGCCAGCTCTAACGTCATTATCTGAATCTGCATCTGCTTCTGTTTTATTCCAAACTTTTGCATGTACATTTCCGCTGTTATGCGTTCTGATTACATTTACATTCCGATTCTTTAGTTCGTTATCATTATCGTTATCATTGTCATTGTCGTTATCAATGTCGATGTCATTGCCTCTTGAATGTTTCTTGGAAAATTCATCATAATAGTTGCTCATTTTTTTCCCTCCTGTTGATTTTAAAATTATTGTTTAGCGTTTCCGCCGCGTCCGCCTTGAACAAGGGCCTTTAAATCACTATCCAAGTCAGTGTCTGCTTCTGTTCTAATGCGAATATTTGAAATAGCGTTTCCGCTGCGATCTACTCGCATGATGTTCAAGTTCCTATTTTTTAAATCGCTATCATTTCTGTTTTTATTTTGATTAGAAACATTAATGCGATTTTGGCGTCTGGATTGTCTCTCGCGTGTATTGTCATTGTCGGTCTCTGTACTGCAACCACTACAGGAATCTTCACTGCGATCTTTACGGCGATTTCTGTTGCGTCTCATGTCAAACTCGCTCTCTGAACGGTGGAATAATTCAGTATATTCAAGGTCATCAAAGAAAGCCATTTTTTCTCCTCCTTTATATTTGGAATATATGCCTATTTCCTAGCTTTTCCGCCTGCGCCACCACGAAGAATAGCTCTTAAGTCATTATCTAAGTCGGCATCGGCGTCGCCCCTAATACAAATATCTGAAATAGCATTTCCACTTCGTGAAACGCGCATTATATTAAGGTTTCTATTCTTTAAATCATTATCATTATCATTGTCGTTATCATTATTGAATCTCAAATTTTCATTGTTGCGTAAGACCATTTTTTTCCCCTCCTTTTATTTACTCAAAAATATTCTATGCGAACAGGAGGGGACAGGACCCATGATAGGAGTGGATTTTTGCTTATTTGACCATATTTACTTGTTTTAAACGGGATAAAGTTGCCTGATACACGGGGATTGTGCATTCCCGAAGCAGGAGTAGTGGCTTTTATTTCAGAAGAAACCGGATTTGATGTGTTAACTCTAAAAGCACTCTTTCATACATTAGGGATTTCCGCATGGGGAAGGGAGGCGTTTGATAATTTAGTGGGGGATGGAAATACCATGAATGGACCAATTGAAAAGGGAAGGGCCCGCATTGCGCGGGCTCTTCCCTTTCTTATATATTTCTATTTCACGACCGGCAGCCAGCCTTCCCTTGTGGTGATGACGTGCCACATGGAGTCCGGGATGACAAGTTCTTCTTGGCTGTCCAAATGCAGAACGGTGCGGATTTCCTGTTCCTTGCCCGCTTCCACCTTCTGCAGCCAATCCGGCTCCATCAGCGCTTCCCGGCCCAGTGCGAACAATGGGATGCCTTTGTTCAGGACGGCTGCGGCTTCATCCGGTGTATGGATGGAACCTACCGTCATGAACGCTGTTCTGTCGGCGATGACGTCACGGAGCGCTTCGGCGCGCGTCACGCCTTGCTTGCTTCCGCTTCGCGGCTTGGAATCGGCATCCATGAGCGATACGTGCAGATAAGCAAGGCCGCGGTCCGCAAGCACATCGACCAATGCGTATGTGTCATCCATCCGGATGCCCGGTTCGCTTGCTTCCTCCGGAGAGAAACGGTAGCCAATGATGAAGGAAGGGTCGGCATGCATCTTCGCCATCCGCTTCACTTCATCGACCACCGCCAATGGGAAAGCCATGCGCTTCTCCAATGATCCGCCCCATTTGTCGGTGCGGCGGTTGGAGTGCGGCGAGAAGAATTGGTGGATGAGATAGCCGTTCGCCCCGTGGATTTCGACGCCGTCGAATCCCGCTTCGATCGCCCGGCGCGTCGTTTCGCCGAAATCTTTGATGATATCTTCGATTTCTTCTCCTGTAAGCTCGCGCGGTTCCGCTTTGCTGTTTTGGGAAGGGACGGCGCTCGGGCTTACAGGGGTGCGGTCTTCCAGAAACTCAGGCGCGCATTCGCGGCCCCCGTGCTGAATCTGCAGGACGGCTTTCGCTCCGCCTTTCTTGATGGTATCAGCCAGCTCCTTGAGACGCGGAATCTCGGCGTCGCTGTAGCCGATGAATTGGCGCGAGAAGCAAAGGCCGTTCCTTGAAACGGCGATGCACGCTGTGATGAACATGCCGGGGCCGGCCGCGCGTCTTTCGTAATAAGCCATTTCTTGGTCGGAGACGCTTCCTTCCTCCGTTCCTGAATATGTAGTCATCGGCGCGATGGCATAACGGTTCTTCAATGTCACGCCGTTCGGCAGCGTATATGGTTCCATGATTGGTTTATATGATTCTTTCATCTATAGTCCTCCTTCTCATACATCTCTATACTAATGTCTCACTAGGATATTCGCCAAATGTTCTGTTTATCCCG
>JBJEFM010000067.1:0-15157 GCA_051874035.1 Bacillus sp. (in: firmicutes) | reverse complement strand
GTTGTTACAGGTACTTGATCTCCCACTTACACATCTGCGCTTTCACTGCTGTGTTAAAGAGGGAGTCTTAGTACCTGTTAAACGGGATAAATCACGCATGGCTTTCAACTCTTCTGCCGTCAAAGTCACTCCCTTGCCCATTTTCACATGATCGGGAGACCAGTCGCGCAAATCATATTTTGGTGTTTTTTCGTTCCAACTGATCAGATTCAACTCTTTTTTCCAGCCTTTTGCAGACTGTGAAATGGCCCCTAGCTCTTTTTCAATATCAAACGTAATACCTGCCATATGCCACCTTCCTATATGATTGATCCTTCCGTTGCCATTTGTGGCGGGAGAACTTTTGCAATTACCGTTTCACCCACAATAAACGCCACCTGGCAATAACAGTATTCCCCGAATGTATCGTAAATCCTGCCGGCGCTTCGTGTTCCTTTAGCTACCGTTTGATAACTATTGGCCACATAGCCTATTTTTCCCGCATGTTCGATTTCCGCTTGAATCGCTTCACCGTCATATTTATTATCATAGTCTTTCCGCAACTTGATCTTCTGTCCGATTTTATAGATTTCCGTTCCGAAATAATGATTGGCGCCGACTATTGAAATGTATATTTCCTCCATTATTTCCACCCTCTTTTTTTGAACTATTCCTACTTACGAAAGGAAATCACTTGCGCTGAAGCGGGAGATTCCCATTAAGCGGGATAAAATGAAACATATGAATATACATTAAGTATACTGCAAATGGATTATTTTTTATATTTCTGAAGATGAAGCTTTGCCATCTCCATGAATCATCCTTTACACTGAACCAAGAGTAAGCAAATGGATTGGGGGAGAAGAAAATGACGGAACATCGCTTTCTATTGCAAGCGAATTGGCCGGGATTACGAAATGATGTAGGGGAGATCAATGCGGGCAATTTACAGACAAAGGTCTCCATCCCTCCTGAAATGGACGGCCCCGGCATCGGGACAAACCCGGATGAAATGCTTTTAGGAGCGGCGGCGACTTGCTACATCATCACACTTGCCGCGATGCTCGAACGCAAACAATTGGAGAAAGTCAGCCTGACAATGGATTCCGAGGGGATTGTGGATGTAACAAAAGGCGTTATTACATATAAAAAGATCATCCATCGGCCGACGCTCATTCTGACAAGCGCCGCAACGGAAGAGGATTGCCGGATGGCGCGCAAGCTCGCAGAGAAAGCGGAAACATCCTGCATGATCAGCCGGGCG
Organism: Bacillus sp. (in: firmicutes); assembly: GCA_051874035.1. GTDB lineage: Bacteria > Bacillota > Bacilli > Bacillales > DSM-1321 > Bacillus_AD. Next base: position 13,914 of record JBJEFM010000067.1, on the reverse strand, counting down.
ATTCGGGGGAATGTGGAGATTGAATTGCATCCTTCCATTCAGAAGGAAACAGACGGAAGCCCCGCAAGTTGAGATTGCAGACTGCATAAGAGAAGAAGGAAAAAAACGTTAGGATTCTCTCTTGAATCTTAACGTTTTTTCCTTCTTCTAAACCTATTCACTAGTTGTTTTCAAACATGCGTTTCATACCACTTAGCCGATTCCACCGTCTCTGAACGCGATAAAGAATGCCCGTTATACTCCCAATATATCGTTACATCAGAACCGGCTTGCTCCAGTGCCGCATATAATTCTTCAGGTTCCGAGGTCGGACAGATCGGATCATTCTTCCCGGCCGCGATAAAAGTGAACGTTCCTGATAAATCCGGCAGCCCGATACCCCTTCTCGGAACCATTGGATGATGAAGAATCGCCCCTTTCAGCGAATCTTTGTAATGGTACAATAAGCTCGCTGCAATGTTCGCCCCATTGGAATAACCGATGGCTATAACATTGGAGCGGTCAAAATCGTACTCCTTAGCCGCCCCATCCAGGAATTCATAAAGCTGCTTAGTGCGGGATACTACATCTTCTTCGTCAAAAACCCCTTCCGCCAAGCGACGAAAAAAACGCGGCATTCCATTCTCCAATACTTCGCCCCGCACACTCAGCACGGAAGCATCACGGTCCACGATGTCTGCCAATGGCAATAAATCATACTCATTGCCGCCGGTTCCATGCAGAAGCAGCAATGTCGGTTTATCTTTCTTTCCTTGTTTAAATAGATGTTGCACCAGTTCGCCTCCCTGCTTATTCTGGTCTTTCGATGGAAAAGACTTCGCCGATCTTGGCGTAATCGCTTCCGGCCAATCGGCTGACGGCCCCTAACGCACTCTGATCGATTCGGCCATTTTCGTATAATGATTCCTCGATATGATAATGAACCACTTTACCGATTATTAAGTCGCATCCATCATCTGCTTTCCCGCCTAACTCGACAACTCGTTCCAATACGCATTCCATGCGGATTTTCGCTTGAGAAACGGCTGGTACGGATACTTTTGCACTTTCTATAAGAGTCAAGCTTGTCAGCGCAATTTCACTTTCATCAGCGGGCAATGTTGCCGCTGTTTTATTGACTTCCTCTACATTGGTTCCATCTACCACATGAACGACAAACTCCCGCGAAGCCGCAATGTTCGCAGCTGTGTCTTTCCGCTTCCCGCCTCTTCTTTGGATGGAAATCGATATAAGCGGTGGATTCGATGAAACAACATTAAAGAAACTGAATGGAGCCGCATTGACAATTCCCTTGTCCGAAATAGTGGTAACAAAAGCGATCGGCCTTGGAATGATGCTTCCAATCAGAAATTTATAATTTTCCCTTTCACTTAACGCCTTAGGATCAATAGCCAGCAAATAAATCCCCTTCTTTCTTATTATTAGCCCAACGTCCGCACTGTAATAGGAAGCAGAAGTTCATTCAGCTGTTCTCGCTGCCCTTCTTATTGCGGCGGCATTTAGCGCTTCATCCATTGGTTGCTTTGCCATCACAAGTTTTCCCTTATAACGCATCTACCCACTTTACATTTATTCTGATTCATATATCTCTATATAGAGATATTATTCTTTAAAAAAATCAGCTTTAAGAAAGGCCGATTTTTTTCAGTAATGCAATCACTGTTTCCAATTCATCATCCGACAAGTCCTTGAATATCGTTTCAATAGTTTGTTCATGCTGCGGGAATGCCTCTTCAATAAACGCTTTCCCTTCATCCGTAATAGAAGCGTAAGTCACCCGCCGGTCTTTCGGGCATGCCACCCGCTGCACGTAACCCTTGCCTTCAAGCTTATCGACCACATATGTGATACTGCTGCTCGCAAGCAGAATCTTCTTGCCGATATGCTGGATTGGCTGGTCTCCCTTATGGTACAGAAGCTCCAACACCGCAAACTCTGTCGGGTTAACCCCATATTTGCCCATATCTTGTTTCACTATATCTTGTACGGATTGTGAAGCTCGCATCAGAACGACTAATGCCTTCAAGGCTAATTTCGTTTCCATGTCCTGCACATCCTTCTATGTTACATTATCTTCAATTAGTTTATTTCGAATACGAGATGATACTAACTGAAAGAAAAGAACTTGTCAAACCTCTTTTCTTTCAAAAAAATGAATTCATCTTTCACAAGCATACTATAGCCTTGCCTCATGACAAAAGCAGGAACCTCCACTCCGAGCTCCTGCTTCTTCCTTTGCCATTCATTATTTTTTTCGAGCGAGCATTTTGAACTTTTTCTTCTTAGGCTTATTAGGTTTCTCATTAATAAAACGCAGCGTAATGAATGTTAAGTAAATGAGCAGCGATATATAGAAAAGAACTGGGACTTCTTTGAAATCCGTTTTCCATAATAAATAGAACATATAAACCATAAAAATACTTGTCAAAATTCCGTTCTTTGGAAGCTTCACATCTTTTAAGCTTGGAATTTTTATAGTGCTCACCATCAGTAAACCTAATACATAGAACACGATCATAAATACAATCGGATGGATGTAATTAGAGAACAAAATAAAGAAAGCGACTAAACCGCCGGCCATCGTAATCGGTATCCCCGTGAAATATTCCAGCGATTCTTCCGTCTTAGTAAGATTGAATCTCGCTAAGCGATATGCCCCGAACAACGGGAACAATGATGTAAGGACCAGCCCCCAAACGCCCCAATCCGCGAAGTAGGTATTAGCGACAATATAAGCGGGAGCCACTCCGAACGAAACAACATCCGCCAAAGAATCCAATTGTTTCCCTAAATCATTGGCAACTCCCAAAATACGGGCGATTCTGCCATCTACTGCATCAAGCATGATTGCAATAAAAATTAAAATCGATGCATTTCTAAGGTCGCCGCTTGTCGAGAAATACAGTGATAAAAAACCGCAAAACAAATTTCCAAAAGTGAATAAATTAGGTATATGTTTCTTCATAGATTTCTTCTTTCTTTTAGATTATCTTCCTTATCATTATAGCCATTCCCACTTGGTTTCACCCTGTGCCTATTATAGCATTGCCAACAGCTGCTTCTTGCACAAAACAAGCATCTGATGGATATTCTTCCCTATCGGACCGTTACTCTTAATGGGAGTTTCTACAAACATATCAAGCAATTTTTTCAAAGCCATAATTCAACTATAAAAGAAAACAGCGCTTTCTTCCATACTTTTCCCTTACAAAGCGCTTCTACTAGATTATACAGTATTTTTATTCATCCGTTCTGCGAAATACGTCAAGAAATCAAAGAATCCTCAAATATAAAAAGCTCCAAGGAAATTGCTCCCCAAGGAACTTCTTTCATTGCTGCTTATTGTTGTGGCACATGCTTCAATACATCCTGCAAGGAACCGATTTCTCCCAAGCTGTACATGCCAACATCGCCATGCCTAAACACGCCCCCCAAAGCTTTTAGGCATTTCTACTTTTTGATTGAAGATCACTCCTTCATCCACTGTCTGTATCATGTGCGCTTTCGTATGATGTAATCCTAATCCGAAGAAAGAACCTCTGGCGTTGAAATGCACCTCCAATTGTTAGTCATGTCCAACAATTGGGGTGCATTTCAAAAATCAAGGCTGTCATTTAGGCAGCTTTTTATTATGGAACAAACGGAGCAGTTTAATTCTAAAATGGATTTTTGTGGTAAAATAAAAGGATATAGAATTATTTGCGAGGGGATATTGTGTTAATTAAAGGTCTTAATCATTTGTTGTTTTCAGTTTCCAATTTGAATAATTCAATTAATTTTTACCAAAATGTTTTTGATGCGAAGTTATTAGTTAAAGGTAGAAGCACTGCATATTTTGATTTAAATGGTATATGGCTTGCTCTCAATGAAGAAAAAGATATAGCTCGTAATGAAATTAACCAATCATATACACATATAGCTTTTTCAATAGACGAAGCAGAACTTGATAAGGCGTACCATAAGCTAGTTAGTTTACATGTAAAAATCCTATCCGGGCGACCAAGAGATGAAAGAGACAAAAAATCTATTTATTTTATTGATCCAGATGGTCATAAATTTGAATTTCATTCTGGGACTTTACAAGATAGACTAGATTATTACAAAGAAGAAAAAATGCATATAGAGTTTTTTGATTAGAATCCTTGAAATCACCTATTTAAAACAGTCCTTATGAAGAGTACATCAATATGTACCATAATAGATGAAATGCTTGCGTCGGGTCATACAACTAACTCAACGACTAGATCCGACTCTAGCCAACTTCGACTGTCCACCAACATAGAAAAGCCCGAATCTGAACAGATTCAAGGCTTTCCTTATCATTCTTCTTTTTGTGAAGTGATTTTCACTGCTTCTATCTCCCTGCCCTTGTCTGAAATCCTAAGTGTTACGTAGGCCCCGGATATATGCTCCAAATCCTTGATGCCTTCCGTCTTGATCGATTCATCTATAGGGATCGCCTTAGGATATCCTTGGTAACGAATGACGACCCTTTTCTCGCCTTTATCTGTTTCACCGACATCAATTATTTTGTACGATTCTGTTACCGCCAGCGGCCCTTCTCCCCCATCTGTTTGGAATTTTATATAAATGATAGCCGCTAACGTGATAAGTGCCACACCCATAGTGACAATCTTCACCCATTTTTTTGATGAACGAGCCGAAGTTATCCCTGGATTTCCAGGATGCTGTTGCTGTATTTCTCTCCGATCTTCTCTGCTAGCCATTGTCCTTCTCCTTTGAGAATGCCTTGTTATATTTTTATCTGTCGTGGACTTATCTTTATTGATAATAGAATATATACTATTTTCCCTTCTTTCGTTTCACTAATCCTATTTTACATGGATTGCTGAAAATTTGCTTAATAAAGAAAGTCTTATCCGAGAAATCTCGCCGCGTTGACAGTAATAACCATTTGCTATTACCATAATCAGTAAGCGCTTCTTTTATATACTCAAACTGAAGGCGAATATTTTAAAGCAATACGATGGAACACAGTTTCAATAAAATGAATCTTTGATAGGCGGGGATTTCCTTTCATCCCCCACCTATCACCAATCGGATTGTTACAGGTACTTGATCTCTCGATTGCACATCTGCATCTTTACTGCTGTGCTGAAATGGGAGTCTTAGTACCTGTTAAACGTGATAAAGGGGATGAGCACATGAACAAGAAAATAGTTCTAGCCGGAGGCACAGGATTTATCGGTGAATACTTCCAAAAACAATTTAAAGAGCTGGGATATGATGTAGCCATCATTTCCAGACAGCCTGGCCATATATCGTGGAGCCAAAAGGAAGCAATCATAGAGGCTCTGGAAAATGCCGAAATCTTACTTAACTTGGCGGGAAAATCCGTTAACTGCCGTTATAATCAGAACAATAAACGAGAAATCATGAACTCAAGAACAGAGACGACCCACGTTCTAGGAAATGCCGTGCAATCATGCCTTAGGCCGCCGAAACTCTGGATCAACTCTTCTACAGCGACCATCTACCGCCATGCTGAAGATCGCCCGATGACAGAACGGGAGGGTGAAATCGGTACAGGTTTCTCGGTGGATGTAGCAAAAGCATGGGAGGAATCCTTCTTCTCCTTCCGGTTGCCCCACACAAGGCAAATCGCTCTGCGGATCGCCATTGTATTAGGCAGACACGGCGGCGTCGTGACCCCTTACAAAAATTTAGTGGCATTCGGTCTTGGCGGTCCACAAGGCCCCGGTAACCAAAGGTTCAGCTGGATCCATATACACGACCTGTACCGCATCATCCTCTTCCTTCAAGAACGTGAGGAATTAAGCGGTATATTCAACTGCGCAGCTCCTGAACCCGTCCTTAACCGCGAACTGATGAGTACACTCAGGGAGGCCATGAACAGGCCATTCGGTTTCCCGGCGCCTACATGGATGCTGGAAATGGGGGCCGCCTTCATTCAAACGGAAACGGAATTACTCCTCAAAAGCCGCTGGGTAATCCCGGAGCGATTGGAAGAAGCGGGCTTCCACTTTGAATATCCGACACTTCAAGCGGCTCTGGAAGAAATCTTGCATTAGCTGCCAAGTCATCCGGCAAACATTTCATTATTTTTCAGTCTCCACTCTATCAATATATGTAAATATGGAGTCTTTGTTTCCAGTAGGCTCTTCTTCTATACTTATTCTATTAAAATGCCTTACTATATATGACTGGCATAATGATCTATCTTTATGTACAGAGCTGCCGCTCTTGGACCTGATTTGATATAGTTATTTCTAAACGAACGAAGAAAGTCTTAAGCTTCAAGGCTTTCTTCGTTCGTTATCATTTCTTCCCGTATAACTTTAACCGCATTAAATTTCCATATTCCAACGCTCTTTTTCTGTTTCTTTCAGCTGTTTTTCCGTTTCTTCCGGATAGACGGTACGGAATTTATGATGATCGGCCGGGATGATTTCAATCATTTTCTCAATCATATCTTGCGGGTCGAATTGATTCTTCAACGCTTCTTCCTGCTTTTCCATAGCTTCTTTATGCGTGAAGTGCTTTTCTTCATCGAACCATTTCCACTTCTCTTCGGCGCTTCGATCGTTGAACCCAGTCGCATAAGCACCCGGATTAATGGTTGCTACCTGTACGCCGAATTCTTCAAGCTCCGGCTTCAGCGTTTGTGCGACGCCTTCAATCGCATGCTTTGTCGCCGTATACGGGCCGACATACGGGGTCGCCGAAATTCCCGCCATCGAGCTCATGAATATGATTTTCCCGCTGCCTTTCTTCACAAGCTTCCGCGCAGCGATTTGAACCGTTTCAAGCGTCGCAAACACATTTACCTCAAACAGCGCACGAAAACGATCCATCGGCACTTCCCCCAGCGGACCGCCTTCATTGATCGCAGCGTTCGCTACAAATACATCGAAATCATATTTCTCCATCTGCTCCCGGTCTCTTTCATTCGTGATATCAAGCTTGAATACCTCCATATCCACTCCTTGCTCACGCGCTTCCCGCATAAGATCGGTCTGCTGCGAAGTTAATTCCGTCGTCGCGATTACACGATGGCCATTCTTCGCCAATCCTAACGAAGCTCCCCGTGCAAGCCCGCTGCCTGCCCCTGTAATGAAAATTGTTTTACCCATTCTATATTCCTCCCATCAATGTTGTTCTCTTATTGCTTCTTCCCATTGATTCAGGAGGTAAACATTCAGACGCAGGAAAAGGCACATGCACCTCATGCAGTTGCATGCGCCATATTTTGAACAGAATAGGCAGTCTTAAAGGAAATCAATACCAGATATTTTATAATAACATTCCCAAAAACTTTTCGAAGTTAACTCCTTCTGCTTGAGGAATTTGCTCCAAGGATGTATCAGTAATAGCTTCTGTTAGAAATGCCTCCGCAAGCCGTATAGATTTTTCCAAATCCTCTCCCCGCATCATGCTTCCCATTATGACAGAAGCAAATAAATCACCCGTCCCGGAATAACCTTCGCCATTATACGGCATTGCGCCATACAAGGTTTTATTCCCATCCAAATACATATTGCCGATAAACTGCTTACCTGTTTCTGCTGACGGCGGATTCACGCCAGTGATAATCACCTTAGCTTCCGTTTCTTGCTGCAATGTCTTTCCGGCTTCTTCTAACGCTTCAATGAAATCCCTTTCGTTTGAATAACTATGTAGTTTTTCATAAGATAATCCGGTTAATAGACAACACTCCGTTACATTGGGTGTAATCACATCTGCGCATTTCACCAATTCCCTCATCCGCACCAGCAATTCTTCTGTAAAAAGTTTATAGGCTTCACCCGCATCCCCCATTACCGGATCAACAAGCAAAATGGTTTCTTTTGCATAAAATTTATCTAAAAAACGAAAAATGTTATCAATTTGCTCTCGCCCAGTTACGAAGCCTGTATAGATTCCGTCAAAGGTTACATGAAGCTTGCTCCATTCCTCTTCGAAATATTGCATGTTAGATGTAAAATCTTCACAAAAAAAACTCGGAAAACCTGTTTGTGCAGACAATATAGCAGTCGGCAGGGGACATGCCTGCACCCCCATTACCGAAAGAACCGGAATCGCGGCTGTTAATGAACATTTTCCAAAGGATGATAAATCCTGTATTACAGCGACTTTTTTCATAATAACCTCCATAAGATCCATCCAACTTAAACTTTATTCATATTACCATAAATAAAAAACAGGAAAAATCCCCGATAGATTCGATAGCGAGGATCATTTATGCAAGTTGTGTATTTTAAACAACCCATTTAAATATAGCACTCTTTTTGCAACGTAATGCTTTAGTTGATTATTGATCAACCAAAAACAGTGATCAACTTTCATATTCTAATTGTTTTGCCGACTGACCCCTACGCTTTCTACTAAATTGACTCTTTTTGATGCATCAGTTTTTTGCTAAAGTAATCGGGTGAATTCTATAGTCGGGAGGTTTATTTAGTTGCAAAATGCACAAAGTTATTCCAAGACACGTCAACAAACGTTTGATTTAATTATTACAGGAATGTTAGTAGCACTTGTTTTTGTTTCTACTGTCTTTATGAACATCAAACTGCCCATTACTGCAAATGGAGGTCTGGTTCACCTAGGAACTGCCATGCTTTTCATTGCATCTATTCTGTTCGGTCCTAAAAAAGGGGCTCTTGCCGGAGCAATAGGAATGGGCTTGTTTGATATAGTCGGAGGCTGGGCGTTATGGGCGCCCATCACGATTGTGGCGCGTGGTTTGCAAGGATACATAGTTGGCAAGATTGCTTGGTCCAACGGTCGCAAGGGCAGCAGCATCGCTTGGAATTTAACTGCAACCATTGTTTCTATTCCATTCATGGTAGCCGTTTATTACATCGGTGAAGGAATTCTATACGCTAATTGGGTTGCACCCTTAGCTTCGATACCCGGAGACCTCGTCCAAAATATATTAGGCATCATAGTCGCCGTGCCAGTTTGTGTGATGTTGAAAAAAGTACCTTATTTTAGGCAGTAACCAATCAGCAGCAAATAAACGAATTTCAATATAGGAATTCGTTTCAGAGTGTCGATAAAAGGGTTTTGGAACGACTTATTCCAAAACCCTTTTTAGTGCTTTCTATGATCTTTCCTCAATTAAACGAGAGTTGATTCCTCCGCAACCCCTTGAATAAACCATTTTTGAATCTTGCCATGTCCAGATGGCATCTACCTTAGATTCATCGCAGCGAAAGATAGAAGAATATTTCGAAAGCATTGTTTTCACCTCGTATTTTTCTTACTTTTTTAACATTCCACACCAACCTTTTGAAACCATAAAAAATCCCTCAAACTCATGGCCTAAGGGATTATAAAAAGGCATTTGATTATTAAAATACAATCAACTCAAAGTTTTCCTTCTAGCCATCTTAATTAATAGATTCCTACCGCATCAAAACCAGAATGAACTGCCTGCTCTTCCTCGCTGCCTCCACCATAAAGATCAATTGCAGACTGAACAATCGCGTTCCGCGCATCGCTAAAATCAGAATTCGAAGTTAAATAAACAGTTAAGGCACGATAATAGATTTTCCCTAATTTTTCTCTTCCAAGTTCTTGGCCAATCAAGTATGCGGCATGGTTTGTAATGGATGAATTAACATGGACTCCGCCCCCATCTACCGAGGTCGGCATATGATAAAACTCGTCCATATGAGCTGGGTAGACACCGCCATTTGTACTATACGCCCTTCTTTGCTCATTGCTGACGACTACACTGTTTGGATTACTTAAGCTGCGCAACACGGTCACACCGGCAGCTTTAGCAGCTGGTGCCATAATATCCTCGCCCATTTCCCAGTTACTATCGTCAACAAGTACACCAAACACGTCAGCAAAAGATTCATTTAGTGCCCCGGATTGATTTCGGTAGACCAAATTGGCCGAATGAGTAATAACGCCATGAGTCATCTCGTGCGCAGCTACATCAAGGCCAGCGGATAGAGAGATCATAAACTCACCATCCCCATCACCATAGGTCATCCAACGTCCATTCCAAGAAGCATTATTATAATTGTTGCCATAATGGACTTTAGAAATGATCGCCATTCCATTGCCATCAAGGGAATTGCGGCCATGTTCATTTAGAAAATACTCATACACCTTTTCGGAATTATAGTGCGCATCGACGGCAGCCCGATCATAATCTCCTATAAAAGCAGCTGAATTCCCAACATAAAGGGTATCATTACTGGAAGTGCTATCGTTTTTTGCATCATACGTTTCGATTCCGACAAGGTTAGCATGAGCGTAGTCCGCTAACGAGAACTTAGTTCCGGAATTGTTTTCTTTTACTCGGGTAATATGCAATTCCCTGCGTTCCCCATGTACACCAATCCCTGTGCCCTTTTGCGTTTTCCTTTCATCGGCATGCATTAAGCCATTATATTCATCAATAACCTCACCTGTTTTTGCATCAACAAAGACAAACCAATTTCCAGGTTTATCTCCCATGAAGTTAACATTCACTTTATACGCTGTATGATTTTCTCCTTCAAAAGGATAGACAACTAGCTCAGCCGTTGGCTCGTATGTCAGTTCTTCAGGGGCATTGACCGAAGACAGCGCTGCTTTTAGTGCTGCTTCACTGCTTAAGGAAGCGGCTGTGTTCAATTTTGATTCATCAAGCGTCTGATTTATTCTTCCGGTGGTGGATACAACTTCATTATCCTCATTAAAGTGTACGATAATTTCGGAACCTTCAACATTCACGCCATTCACCGATTGATTGAAGCGGATATGCGTCATGCCTAGTTCATCTTTTTGTACATTTTTCACCTTCAAGTTTTTCTCCGGATTATTGATTCCAGTTTTACCTTGTCTATTCTTTAAATAATCCAATGCATTGGAAGGAGTACTAGAAGAGTATTTCTCAGCGAACCGTTCCTTCACGAATAAAGGGACACTGGCCCTCTCATTCCAATCCTTACTTACTGTGCTCGAATTAACCGGCTTCGCCAAGACACTATTAACTGGAATAGAACCTACCAAGATAGCTGACGATAGAACTACAGACACTATTAATTTTTTCTTCAATGCCTTCTCCTCCCATTAACTCTATTTTATTCATTATAAAGTGGAGGAAGAATAATATCATGAATAATTAGAATTATTTGGATAATTTGGATAATAGATAGTAAATCCTACAATAGCAGAAAAAACAATAGATTATTTAAAAATAAAAACCCTTAGACACGCGGAAATTACGCAGTTCTAAGGGTTTATTTTAGCATTAATTTTGCCGCACACCTCATATTTGTTGAGCGTATGTGGCAGACATAAGATGTTGGTGAGTTTAATCATTACTTACTGGAAGTTCAACAGTAAATGGTTTTAAATCCTTATATGAAGCAAAAATTGAAAAGTCGAACTGTAAAATTGTATTTTCCAACTTAAAGTTCTCTATTTTTTCTTCTCCGTTTAAATCAAATGTAGATTGAAAATGTGCTGTCTTTTCATCAATCGTTTTTACCTTATTCAGCTGAATACTATGATTTTGAGGTGGTACTGGGTTTTTAGGATCGATTTCTCCAATATGGTCTTTATCTACTAACAGCAATCCATATCGCAAGTTATTTCTAAATAATTCAAGGTAATCCTCTCTTAATTCCTCTGAAAGCCCCGTAAATTGATAATCAATTATAAGCTTACCATCATTTTCGATTATATCGTTTACCCGCAGACCTAAATCAATCTTTTTACTTTTTAATGTGAAGGTTTTTTTATCTAAAAGTTGCCCTACTTTTGAATCTGAGAAAGATACCAATAACTGAGGATAAAAGGTCAGCGAATTAACATTTGAATCTAGCTTGGTCATTTCTACACGAACAGTCTTACGATATCCATCTTCTTGTTTTGATTTATTAAGAAAAGTTCTGTTTCCAACCTCATAGACTTTTCCGTTTTCATCAATTGCTTCAAGTATATAAATATCATCACCTTCGTATTTCTGTATGGTCTCATAAATTAGCGAAGATGATGCTTTAGCAATATGAATCTCTTTTATGAGGAATTTCCCCTCTTCCTCTGAATATTCCTGTTCTCGATTAATAATAAGTGTGCTGTTTTTTTCTTGATTGATTGGAATATTGAAATTCTCTTCGAATTCAATTCCATTAATGCTATGAATTGTTACCGGGAGATTAAAATTCTCCTTAAATGATATATATGGATATTGCATTTTCCATTGAAATTCATATCCATTTTTTATTTTCCTTATTGCTCGTGACATTCCATTTAACCACGGGTCATGATCTCCTTTATTGTGCTCGAAGTTCACATCAAAGCTTACTTCTCCTTTTTCGTTATGTCCTTTTTCAACATCTTTATCTACAAATCCTGTAACAGACACCACACTGCCATCAAAGTAAGCGCTGGTCAGCTTTAAGGTTATGCCATTTTTGGTAATTGATTGGTTTAATTCTGTAATTTCATTTTGATTTGCTAACTCTACTCCTGTTAAATCATTAAAGCTTTGAAAAATACCGCCTATTAAAGGAGCATTAGCCAACACTTTATTCATTGTAGGATTAACAAAGCCTAAAGTTACCGTAATTCCGAGAAGAGCAGCTGTAGTTGCTACACCAACCAATAACTTCTTTTTCTGATATCCCCGTTTTACGTCCTTGTTTAACCCTTTAGAAATGGCATTAAATACTTTTTCTTTCGGTACAGGTATTTGCTCAATTGCTCCTTTGATTTCCTTGTTATCCATGGCATATGTCCTCCTCGCTTTTATAAGACTTTTTCAACTCTGCTTTTCCTCTTCTTAAATATGTTTTTACGGTGCTCTCTGGGGTTTCCATAACATCGCTTATCATTTTTATTGAGTAATCATGATAGTAAAATAGCATAATGACGGTACGGTAATTCTCTCTCAGCTGTTGAATGGCATTTAAGAGCTGGATAGATTCATCAATGCTTGAACTTGCTTGATCCGGCACGTTTGACAATATTTCGTCACTTAAAGGAACAACATCACTTTTCCGCTTTAGGATTTGCCCTGCACATCGAATAACAATCTTAGTAAGCCAGGTTATAAAATACTCTGGATTTTTTAGTGAATGGATAGATAGAAAAGCCTGATAGGTAGCTTCCTGAACAACGTCCAATGCATCTTCTTCATTATGTACATAAAGATAGGCAGTCCTGTAGATTCTTTCATAATGCTGCTGAACTAGCTTTTCAAAGGCCCTTCTATTACCTTTGATTGCTTTTTTAACAAGCTTTTGGCTCTCATATTCCATCTTTTTTCGCCTCCTTTACTAATTAGTGGTATTTATTCAAAAGAAAAGTTTCAAAAAATTTATACATTTTTCAATAAAAATCATATCATGCAAATAAAATCATAAGCATAAAAACAGCAGAAACCATTTTCGATTTCTGCTTTATTGGAAACTATTTGTGGAGTTATGTGTAAAAGTCTTAAGTACATTTGGTTGACTGTGTGGATGTCCTATTGCTTTTATACAACTGATATATATTTCTATAAACAATACTGACAAACATAAAAAGGCAGCGCCCCCTTATTGAGGGCTGACTGCCTTATTTCAATTCCAGCTTCGCAACACACTCTACATGCGTGGAGTGTATGTGGCAAAACATGAGTGTTGGTGGGTTTTATAATATAGGCTTGGATTTTATTTAAGTGGTGCCAAGTCTATTTTCTTATGCTTCTTTGACTGTTGATTATTCCACAAACGCGCCCGATTGTTGAATACTTAACTTGAGCCTTTCTATTGCTGTTTTTTAGTAACACTAGGGTTAACTTGTCCTTTATAGTTTGCTATGCACTGACGTTCTACATTCCCTACTATCAAGTTAATTAAAAATAAAAATCTCTTGCTTAAAGAAACTTGAGCCTGTCCTGGTTTTCTTATCTTTCTACTAAATTGAGCATGAATCCAA
>JBJEFM010000066.1:0-2918 GCA_051874035.1 Bacillus sp. (in: firmicutes) | reverse complement strand
GGCTCTTATGAGGGAAGTCAAAGTTATTTACAATCACCTCTGTGTAATATTGAGTTTTCCCGTCTTTTTCCCATTTTCTAATCTGCAGCCGGCCACTGATCCCGAACTTGTCGCCCTTCTTAACGTAATTTGCCATGATTTCGCCAGTTTTTCCGAGTGCTGTGTAATTAATGAAATCCGTTTCATATTCACCCTGCTGATTTTTGAAGTCTCTTTTTACTGCAATTGTTCCGCTAGCTACCGTTTTGCCATTAGGTGTAATTTTAATCTCGATATCTTTCACTGCATTTCCAGTAAGTGTAATAACATTCAATGTATTTCCTCCTAATACCAATACGTGTATCGGTATATATTTTATTTAAAATTGTCCTGCGTTCGTTTCATATGACGACCAATTTATTTTTCAACAAGTTGACTGATACTGACCGGAAACTTTGATTCTACTAATTCATAAACAGCTTTTGCATATTCTTGTATCTCCACTTGGCTGTCATGTGCCAGGCGTTGATTAAGAAAGTGGGATACTGATTGAAGACTGGCTGTCCAGTAGTAACGGACATACATTCCATAGGCTGGCAGGAATAGGCGCGCTTGTTCGGCGCATACTCCGTTTTCTAATGCGGATTCATAATGACCAATTCCCCGGTCGATATAGTCCAGTAACTCTCCTGTTAAAATACCGCCGTCTCGCAGATTGACAGGCGCCCCACTACCTTGTTTTGAGTTTTCCGGAGCTGATCGCCATTCGTTCCCTTTAGGAACATAGAACGTTGGTTCCTCCGTTACATATCGTCTGCTGCTCTCATTCCAGGCATCCATTGTATGATCGCTGCCAACAATATACTTCCAGTGTTGCCTAGCCACCATTAACGGCGCATACATTTCAAACTGCAATGATACATGTCTAAAAGGCGATGTGTGCCCTTCTCGTGCTAAGAACTTAATAAGGCGTTCATCTTTATCGGATAGCCCCTCTGATCGCTTGTCGTAAGATACACGGGCTGCATTTGCTACCGTTAAATCTGAACCCATAACATCGTGTAGGATTACATAGCCTTTATCCAGACATTTTTTCATTTCACCCATTTACATTTCCTCCTCGTCATCCTCTAATAAAACCATTTGCATTCTCTTCCCACCCGGCTTGCAGCGTTTATGATACGTGGGAAAGGTCATGAATCTAATGTGGTCAACTGTTTTTCCGGTTTGCTCGCTAATCTCCTCGATTGTTCCATCCGCTAATAAATCTTCACCTTTATACAGAGCGTATATTTTTGCCGTTTTCATTTCTTTCACCCCATAAATTCGTAAGTATCGCCGCGCTGGATAAGCACCTCATGCTTCTTGGAATAGCAGTTATCCCTTTTTACAACTTCTTTATTTGCACCCGGCTCCCATATGGTTATGATCGTTAATTCATCATTTTCCAAGCTGCGGCCGGAATGATAAGTCACTCTTCTTGTATCACCCATTCGCTTCTTCCTCCCTTTTCATAAAGCGCTCGTATGCTTCATCTGTGGAGTTAGGTATTAATCCTTCTTTAAACAATGACCATTTATCTTTACCAAAGTGAATGCCGAATCTTTCAGCTCTCATATCCCTGATTAACTGTGCGAACTCTGCTTGCTGGTGTGCTTGCCTATGACACTTGTTGCAGAGTGGCGCTAAGTTTCTCCAATTGCCTGTCCCAAACTGGCTTCTAAAGACAATGTGGTGAGCTTCAATACCTGCGTGTCCGCACATCCAGCAATATTCCCCAAATTCTTCAATCATGCGATTATAGTTTTCCGATGTAATCATGGTCCGCTCTTTTTTTGTCGGTATCATTCGGCCACGATACAGCTGAGGATTCTTTTTCTTCCTCGGTCTCCGTTCCTTGTACTTCGGCTTTTCCTTTTCTCGCTGGTGACCTTTTAACTGATCCGCCTTGGAATAAGGATTGAATTCCATTACAGCACCAACTTCAAGGCAGTGCGGAGAGCTTTATTTTCCTCTCTGTGCTGGTCTGCAAGGAATCTAAGCTCTTTATTCGTTTCGTTCATCAATTCATTGTCACGGGCATATGAGTGGGCTTTTTCTCTCCAATCGCCTATTTCCAGTTGCGATTCTTCATAACGTTTTTTGTATACTAATAATTCTGACTTAATCAACGATAACTCTTGTTCCAGATCATCGGCCGCTGCATGTAACTCTGATTTTTCCTTTTCCAGTTTGGCTTCTTTTTGAGACGATTCGATTTTTCCCATTACTTCTTTTTCACGTAAAATCTTCGGTTCGGGTTTCCCGTTCCATTTTTTCTTGTAATAAGCTAGGGTCGGTCCCTTGATTCCATATTTGGTTGCAATGCTACTATCAGTCATTCCTTGTGCTTTCATGTCTTTATATTCCTCATGAGTCATTTTCATTTTAAGATGCTCCTTTTTTAGGTTCAGATTTTCAATCATTTCCGCAAATTCAGCTTGAGTCATTTCTTTTTCATCAATATCAGCAGACAGTTTCATAGCTTTTCTGATTTCCAATTTTTGAACACCATTGTCCAAGAGGAAAAGAATTTCCGAGCGCTTGAGATCTAACCCCTTATTAAGCAACTTTTTAAATTTTTCTGCTGGTGGACGGTCCAACTGGCTTCTTAGGCTTTCGATTTCCTTGCAGATGGAGCAGCCGGGGCAATCGTTATATGTGTCACCGTGTTCTTCTAATAGATCCGTAACCCTTTGTATCGGCTTCATACTTAGACCGCCTTTACTCTAATCTTATTCCGCATGGCACGGTCCATAATGAGCAGCGCCACTTCTTCACCAGAACGCCCAAAGTATTCGCACATTTCCTGTATGCTCTTACCGGCCTTATACATCTGATCCAGTTCAAGTACATCCTCTATATCCCAGAACCAATCTATATCCACTTCTTCCAGAGCA
>JBJEFM010000065.1:0-2936 GCA_051874035.1 Bacillus sp. (in: firmicutes) | reverse complement strand
GCATCGGATTGTGGTTCCGACATTCGTGGGTTCGATTCCCATCAGTCGCCCCATTTCTTAAATGATTGATCATATTGATGAAGTTTATATCATATACTTTTTATAGATGGGCTATAGCCAAGCGGTAAGGCAACGGATTTTGATTCCGTCATGCGAAGGTTCGAATCCTTCTAGCCCAGCCATTTACGCGGAAGTAGTTCAGTGGTAGAATACAACCTTGCCAAGGTTGGGGTCGCGGGTTCGAATCCCGTCTTCCGCTCCAATTAAATATCGGCGGCATAGCCAAGTGGTAAGGCCAAGGTCTGCAAAACCTTTATCCACCGGTTCGAATCCGGTTGCCGCCTCCAATGTATTATGCCGGTGTGGCGGAATTGGCAGACGCGCACGACTCAAAATCGTGTTCCTTCGGGAGTGTCGGTTCGACCCCGACCACCGGTATCAAAATCGGTCGAAACACAGCAAAAAAGACTTCAACGATTACGTTGGAGTCTTTTTTTGCGTTTATATTTTCACGACAAAAATAACGAAGAATCATGTATCTCGGAGGGATTTATACGAGTAGAAGAAGAGCATTAAACGAAGGAAATTAAAATTTATGTAACGATGAGCCGACATCTATACTTTCCCTTATGCTTCTCCATTTCGAAATACTCCTATTAATTACCATTGGCTTGAGCGAACTAATTTGTTAATATAACTTTAATTTGATAGAGGAAACCTTTAAGTACAGTCCAGAGAGGCTGACAAGGTGGGCGATATTCGGTTTAGAAAACGTATTTATACACATGTCATTGTGTAAGGATACGCTTATTTCTGAAACTCTCCACTTGTCATGTTGCGGCAGGTGGTTTTTTTATGCTCACCAAGATTAACAACTTGGGAGGAAACAAAAAATGCGAATAAAAGATAAAGATTTTTCTTTTCAATCAGTACCTAAGGCGAATCGCAACAGCTTCTTGAAAATGCTTGTTGTTATGCTCGGCTTTACATTCTACTCGGCAAGTATGTGGGCAGGTGGTTCATTAGGTGAAGGATTAACATTCATGCAACTGATAGGTGTCATTTTACTGGGGAACCTTGTATTGGGGGCATTTACAGGTGCACTTAGTTATATTGCAGCGAAAACAGGATTATCGACTCACTTACTGGCACAATATTCTTTCGGTAAAAAAGGAGCATATATCTCTTCATTCATGTTATCAGCAACGCAAGTCGGATGGTTTGGTGTAGGGTTAGGAATGTTCGCCTACCCAGTTTCTAAATTAACTGGTCTACCGCTTGTACCCATTATTGTAGTGACAGGTATTTTAATGACAGCCACCGCTTATTTTGGTATGAGAGCTTTAACAATTTTAAGTTTTATTGCTGTACCGGCCATTGCCATTCTTGGTTCGATGAGTACAGGAATGGCCATTACGGATATGGGCGGAGTTGATGCACTGTTAGGTTATAAACCTGAGACTTCATTAACATTAGCAGCAGCTTTAACGATTACAATCGGTTCATTTATTAGCGGCGGTACGTTAACACCCGACTTTGCACGCTATGCAAAATCAGGAAAGCACGCTGTAACAACAACAGTCATCGCCTTTTTCTTAGGAAACACATTGATGTTCTTATTTGGCGCGATCGGTGTGATTGCAACCGGCCATAATGATATTTCAGACGTAATGATTTCACAAGGACTGCTATTACCGGCCGTCTTAGTGCTTGGATTAAACATCTGGACAACAAACGATAACGCACTTTACGCCTCCGGACTCGGTTTTGCGACAATGTTCAAAAAACCAAAAGTATTCATGGTTATGATGAACGGTACGATTGGTACGGTATTTGCCAGCGTTCTTTATAACAATTTCACAAGCTGGCTAACATTCTTAGGCTCGACTTTGCCAGCGATCGGCTCGATTATTATTGTGGATTTCTTCTTTATCAAAAAAAGACAATACATTCGTTATGAGAAGGCAAACATTGCAAAAGTACATGTCCCAGCCATCATTGCCTGGGCTGTTGGGGTCATTTCCGGCTTAACATTACCGGGTATCGCTCCACTAAACACATTATTCATTACAGGAATTGTTTACGTAATTGCTGTTGCACTAATGAAAACAACAGCTGTTACGGAAATGAATGAGGAGGAAGAAGTTATTTATGAAAAAGTGGGCTAATGCGACGATTTTCGGACGAGAAGGTCTTTGGGATTTACTAATAGAAAATGGCACATTTGCAAAAATCGTCAAAGCTGGTACAAAAGGTTTTGACAACTATGAAACAATCGACTTAAGCGGAAAGTTGGTTTGTGCGCCGTTTATTGAACCGCATATTCACCTGGATACTACCTTAACGGCAGGCCAACCACGCTGGAATGAAAGTGGAACCTTATTTGAAGGTATTCAATGCTGGTCTGAACGCAAAGATTTTCTAACAAAAGAGGATGTGAAAGAGCGCGCAAAAAAAGCGCTTAGCTGGCAAATCGCTAACGGAATCGGTGCGGTGCGTACACATGTTGACACGACCGATCCTTCTTTAGTAGCTTTAGAAGCTTTACTTGAAGTAAAAGCGGAAATGAAGGATTTCGTTGATTTACAAATTGTCGCTTTTCCGCAGGAAGGTCTTATTTCCTACCGAAATGGCCTGGAATTAGTGGAAGAAGCTTTAAAAATGGGTGCTGACGTTGTTGGAGGCATTCCACACTTTGAATTCACGCGTGAAGATGGTGTTCAATCTATTCGTGAGATTTTTCGATTAGCAATGAAGTATGACAAACCGATTGATATCCATTGCGATGAAATTGACGACGAGCAATCCCGCCACGTGGAAGTTGTGGCCCGTGAAACCATTATGAACGATTACCAAGGACGTGTTACAGCGAGTCATACGACGGCGATGGGCTCCTACAACGATGCTTACACATACAAATTAATGCGTGTGCTTGG
>JBJEFM010000064.1:0-56649 GCA_051874035.1 Bacillus sp. (in: firmicutes) | reverse complement strand
TCACTTCTGGTAAAACGGCAACTCAATTCGGAGCACATGATTTAATCACTCGTGGAGAATTAGCGGTATGGATCCAAAAAGGTTTCGAACTTAAAGGATCTTCTGATGTGAAATTCACAGACGTTGCTAAACAATACAAAGAAGCTGTTTCAGCTCTTGTTGATAATAAAATTACAAATGGGATTAATGAAACTCAATTCGGTACTGACCAAAACGCTAAGCGCGGGGATTTTGCGATTTTCTTAAAACGAGCTTATGATGCGAAAAATCATGTAGTTGTTGCACCGGCTTTAGAGAGCGTAGATGCAATTAATACTAAAACAATTAAAGTGTCATTTAATAAAGAAATCGATCCATCAAAAGCGCAATTTGTTGTAAAAAAAGGGACAACAAAAGTAAATGTTGCGAAGACAGTTGTTGCTGATGATCATCAATCTGTACAACTTGTACTATCTGGTACTTTAACAGCAGGTGAATATACTGTAGATGTAACAGGGTTAACAGATAAAACGCTATCTGGCTCAGTTAAAGTTGAAAATGAAAAGGTAGATAAAATTGAAGTGTTATCAGAGTATGCACCGGTTGCGGACCACAAATACTGGGATGAGTATGTGGCGACAGTCGGTTACCGCGTATTGAATCAATATGGCGAAGATATTACTTCTTCTGATTTAGCGAAAGATATTGAATGGACAACTGCTAAAGGTTCAAAAGTAGCTGATAATAATAAAGGAACACTTTACATTAAGTCGTATGACGGCTTTAAAATCGGTGATAAAGTTGTTTTAACAGGTGTAAATAAAGCAACTAGTACTGTTGGAACAAAAACAGTTACAATTTCTGAAATCGCAGCTGCTAAAACAGTTGAATTTAATGGCATCTATAATGAAGCTGGCAAAGAATTTGACTCAACTTATAGCGCAAAAGATTATACATTGCTATTCAGCCTTACTGATCAATATGGCAATGCAATGAAAAAACTTAAAGATGCAGAAGATATTGTGTTCATTTCTTCAAACCCATCTTTAATTGATGTTGACGGAGTCCAAGCTGGACAAGGTGCTAATCAAGACCAATTAGGCTTGAAATTTAAAGCAGGTGAAAATTACTCTAAAGGTGGAACAGCTACTATTACAGCTGTAAGTAAAAGCTTCGGTACAACTTTCACTTTCGATGTAAATGTGAAAGCAGAAGCTACTTTAGATACATTCACTTTATTAGAACCAACAGATATCGTTGTTAAAGGTGAAACTGTAAAAATTCCATTTAAAGCTGTTGACCAATATGGCAATGTGCTTACTAAATATAAAGATCTTAAAGGAAAAGTCCGCTTCCTGGATTCAGAAAACAATGTGCCTGATTATCCAGATCACAATATGGATACTCCTACTCTTAAAGAGGACAACAATGGCAATGCATATCTTGAGTATACAGCAAGCGAAACTGGAAACCATGTGATTTCTGCAACTGTTATCAGCACTGATAAGGTATCTACAATCCAAATCAATGTGAAAGAAGCCGCTTATGCAGCGACAGTTGACTCTGTAAAAGATTTGAACACAAATCTCGCAGTTGGTGCTACAGAGGAAATCGGTTTAGAAAATCTTGTAATTAAAGATCAATACGGTCGTACATTTGATCTGAAAAATGGAGACTATAAAGTTGTCGTTAAAGAAGAAAACAAAGATGGTGGTTCAATTTCAGTATCAGATGATGAAATTACATCTAATAATACAGTGACTGTTTCAGCTGATGCAAAAGGTACGGAAGATCTAGTAATCAGTATTATCGATAAAAACGGTAAAGAAATCAGCACAAGTCCATTGAATGTTACATTTAATGTATTAGATAAAACAGATTTTAAATCATATGAAGTAGCTCCGATGAACAGTATGTACTTAGGTGCTGAATTATTAGATAAGAACCTTGGCGAAAGCAAATACGCAAAAACAGTAGATGTGTATGGTATTACTGCAAATGGAACAAAAGTGATGTTGCCTAAAGATAAAGATTGGTATACAGTGATTCCTGCAAAATTTGAAGGTGCGACTTCTATCCTTGGATCTAAACCAATCTTAGCATATCAAAATGGTAAACTATACCCATCATTTGAAACGGTCGAGATTGGAGAAGCTTTCCTTGATGCATACTTACAACAAGGAAAGAAAGAAATCACAACATCTATTAAAGTGGTTATCGACGGAAACGGCAATACACCTACAATCAACCAAGATGTAGTGATTTCTTTAGTGGCACCTACTGCCAAAAAAGTAGAAGTGAACTCTGATAGCTTAGTAGATGGTTCAGCGTATGTCCTTGGTTCTACACTGAATAGTCAATCATCTGATGTTGCTACACTAGCTACAGTGTTGGATGCTGAAGATCAATATGGGGTAGTTATGGATCTTAGCAAGAAAGAATTAGCTAAAGATGTCAGCGTAACTGTAACAAACATCCATGATGCAAACAAAGGTGAAAAGAATAGCACAGATTTTACAGTGAAGAATAATGGTACTCCAGGTTTGGATATCAGTGGGGCTGAACGCGGGGATAAATTTACTGCAACATTTGTGGTAGGAAATCAATCTGTACAAGCTCAATTTACTGTAAATGAAACACCGTCAGCGAACATCAAATATTCTATTAATAAAACAGATGGTGGCTTTTCAAAAACAGAGAAAGTTGAGTTGAAATTTGAAAAACCGACAGAAACTGGTACAGTAACTGTTTCCGTTAAAGGAATTGATTACACTGTTTTTGTTACTAAAGAAGACAGCGCTTCTGACGTGGCTGAAAAAGTCTTCAAAGAAATTGCAAAAGCAGATGTTCTGACACATTGGATTGTTAAATCAGAAAAAGATACGGTCGTATTTACTGCTGCAGTTCCTAACAAAAATGTTGAAGATTTAATTGTAACTGTAAAATAATAAGTAAAAATAGATGGAATGAAAAATCTTGCAGAGATTATTCTCTGCAAGCAGAGTGTCGACAAAGTCATCTTCTGATGACTTTGTCGACACTTTTTATATTTTCAACTATTTTATAAGCCACTTCATTCACTGGCTGAATCCTTCAGAAAGCTAGATATACTAAGGTATTCTAATAGTTTTAAATGATTTTAACTTAATGCAGTATTTCATAGTTAATAATCATAGATAGTAACTTTTTTAATCTAAACGTAGGTAAAAAAATCAAATTACTTCAAAAAAACGTAAAAATGTAATTCTATTATCCTCCTCCTAAAAAATCATAGTTTTTAATTTGTGGTCAATATGTTTTTCCAAAGAAAAATCTGTAATTTTTCTTTGGGTGTTTTTTATATCCCTCCTTTATCTAGTTAATTTTTATAAATAAATTAAATATATTTAAAAATGTTCATAAATCAATAATTTCCATATAAAAGAAATTAATGTAATAAATAATTAATTTTACCTTTTTTTGTATTTTTTGTTCGTGTGAAAAAAATTTAATTATCATTGATAAGATAGGTTTGTGAATAAAAAACTTTTAAAGTATTATATTTCCATAGAAAAATATGGATAAAATAGGATTATTCAAATATAACTAAATTGCTGGTTTTAATAGTTATGTTTGTAAAAAAATGTTGTATTGATTGGAATAATATGTAGAATGAAGAGGTAAGCAAAAATCATAAAATATGGATATTTGAAGATATATTTCCAAATAAACTGGAAAAAATATTATTTTTAAAAAATGGTTTATCATGAAAAAGTTTGGGTAAATATATCTGTTCTATGTTTTTGTTTATGCACTCATTATGATTCATAGCTTAAGAGTTTATGAGGGGAAATCTGCCTAATTTACTTATGTGTTGGTAGATTTTAAAGGGGAATTTTTCATAACTTATAACATGGAGGTATTTATTTATATGTCTTATCAACAAAAAAATTACCGTAAATTCATCGCTACTGCCGCGACTGCTACATTAGTAGCTGGTGCTGTTGCTCCATTGGCATCAGCCGCTTCATTTTCTGACGTTTCCGGAAAGTACAAAGAAGCTGTAGATTTCGTTGTTTCAAAAGGTGTTCAAGGGAAATCGGATACTCAATTCGGTGTTAGCGAAAACATCATTCGTCAAGATGCGGCTGTATTCATCGCTAAAGTTCTTGAATTGGATGTGGACTTAAAAGAAACAAAATCACAATTCTCAGACGTGCCGGCCCGTACTGCTCCTTATGTAAATGCCCTTAAAAAAGCAGGCATCACTTCTGGTAAATCAGAAACAAAATTCGGTGCCAACGACCTGATCACTCGTGGAGAATTAGCGGTATGGATCCAACGCGGATTCGACCTTAAAGGTTCTGGTTCAGTAGATTTCACAGATGTTGCTAAACAATACCAAGAAGCTGTATCAGCTCTTGTGGATAATAAAGTAACAAACGGCATCAACGAAAAACAATTCGGCACTAACAAAAACGCTAAGCGCGGAGATTTCGCAATATTCTTACAAAGAGCTGCTAATCCAGTTGTAGAAGCAAAAATCACAACTGTTAAAGCTGAAAACGGCAAAGTGACTGTTACGCTTGACAAAGAAGTAGAAGTTGTTAAAGCGGAAGACTTCAAAGTAACACAAGCAATTAACGGTAAAGAAGCGACTGCCGTGACTCCGACTGCCGTGAAACTTGCTGATGACAAGAAATCAGTTGAAATCACAACTCCTGAAGTAGTGAAAGCTGACGCTGAGCAAAGCGTAGTAGTAAGCGTTGCTTACGGAAAAGGTGAAGCGAAAGCTGCTGAAGCGTTCAAAGTAGCAGCGTTGACTCCAGCGGTTGAATCTGTAACAGCTGTAAACGCTACTCAAGTAGATGTGAAATTCAATACAGCTGTTGATGCGGCATCTTTGTTTACTAATGGAAAAGATGGGGCATTCAAAGCAACTGTGAATTTAAAATCACTTGATGGTGCTGATCCTGGAACTCTTACAGGTAAATTAAGCGCGGATGGAAAATCTTTAACGATTACTTCTCAAAACCCGCTTTCAAAACGCTATGACGTTGTTGTAGACGGCGTTAAAACAAAAGCCGGTAAAGCTGTGACGAAATACACTGAAATGATCACTGTTACAGCAGACAAAACAGCTCCAACAATCATTTCAACAACAAAAGTTTCGGCATCCACTGTGAAAGTGACTTTCTCGGAGCCTATTAAATCTTTAGGGAATGTGAGCTATAAGTTTGCCGATGGTTCGGCAGCTACAGGTGTATCAAATGATTTCAAGCCAGGAGCTAAAGAAGTAACATTTACATTAGGTTCAGGGATTGCAGCAGGTAAAGAAATCATCGCTACATTTATTGGTGCGCAAGACCAAGCCGGTAATCTATTAACTCCAAATCCGGCAACAGTTTCATTAGTGAAAGGTGCGGCTGACGGTGTAGCTCCAACTGTAGCATCTATTACACAATCAGGTGCGAATAAATTTGTTGTGAAATTCTCGGAGCAACTGCAAGCTAACCCAACGGTATCTATTAATGGTAAAGCTGTAACTGCGGCTGACGTTGTAAAAGATGCTAACGATGAAACACAATATATCGTAACAGCTCCAGCGGTATTAGATGGCGCAACAACAGTAGCTATTTCTAACTTTACGGATTTAAGTGGTGAAGCAGGACAAGCTACAAGTAAAGTTGTTACATTTGTCAAAGATACGGCTGCTCCTAAAGTAGCTTCTACTGCGGTTGTAACAGACGAAACTACTCGTAAAGAATACTTGGAGCTAACATTTGATAAAGATGTAGTGCTAGGTGCAACACCTACAGTTGATGGAGTTGGTTCATATGTGAAAGATTATATTACAACTCCAGTTGCATCTAATGATTTATCTGCAACAGCTATTGCTTATGAATCTAACGACAGCAAAAAAGTAATCCGTGTTGAATTAGATGCTTTCCTTGGTAATTTTGATGTCAAGGGTGCTGCGTATACATTAGATTTAACATTTGCTGATGCTAAGAGTGAGGCAGGAGTAAATATTGAAGGAACAAAAGTAGCCTTCAACCGTGGAGAAGATGGCGTAGCTGCTAACGATGCGATTGTAGCTGTGAAAACAGTAGCTCAAGGAACCGACAATAACAAAGTAGCTGTTACTTTCGATAAAGCTGTAGATGGCGCTACTGCGACAAATCTGGCTAACTATAAAATTGATGGAGCGGTTGTTGAATCAGTGACTCTTAACCCGGTATCCGGATCAACTCAAGTTGCTGTTCTTAACTTGAAAGCTGACTCAAACACTTTCACTGGTAAACGCAACATCACAATCAACAATGTTAAAGCTCTTGGCTCAACAAAAGCTATGGAAGAGTATTTCACTAACAGTGTTGAACTAAAAGAAAATGTAGCTCCAAAAGTCGCTTCAGCTATTCTAACAGAAACAAGTAAAGTTACACTGACTTTCTCTGAAGCTGTATCAGATACTGCCGCTCTTGATTTTGAAGTATTGGTTGGCGGTAAATCGCAAACTACTGCAGAAAAAGTAAGCCTAAATAATACTACTGCTGCAACTTCGGCTTCATTAACAATCAGTGCTGTTGACGCTGAAAAATTAGCTCAAGGTATCTCTCTAAAAGCACTAGATACACTTGATATCAAAGATGCTGCTGGAAACAAATTAAACGTTCCTGCAAACATCACTATTACTCGCTAATAGTAATATCTAATTTATCAAGCAAAATGAAGTAAACCTCTGTAGATTATTTTCTACAGAGGTTTTTTATATCTAACATAAAGATTCCCTCTTGTGCTCAATAAATAAAAAGTCTTTTTGAAAACGCTATCATTTTTTGTTCAGCTACGCCTATTTAATGGTACACTAATAATGGAAAATTCATCCTGAGAACTTTCTCCATTTTTGCTTTCAGTTATTATCTGTTTTGGAAGTGGTGAAATAAATGGATCAATTGGATGTTAAGTTGTTGGAGTTTCTCCAAATCGACAGCCGCATAACGATCAGTGAATTGTCGAAGAAGCTGTCCCTTAGCCGGCCGAGCATATCGGATCGTTTACACCGGCTGCAGGAGAAAGGGGTTATTGAAGCGTTCGGCGCTCGGGTGTCCTTGCCGGCTGTCGGGCTGGATGTGCTTATGTTCATCCAAGTGAGCGAGCTGAAAATCCCTCCCTCTAAATTTGAAGATTTTATCCGCAAGGAAGCGGCAATTATTGAATGCCACCGGGTTACAGGGACCATCGGCTATATATTGAAGGCCGCTGTAGCCGATATGGCCGCCATGAGCTTGCTGATCGACCGCCTTATTCCTTACGGGCATTTGAATACCTCGATTGTTTTATCATCGCCTGTCCCTTATCGTCATATTATTCCTGCCGGCAATAAATCATGAATAAGTATCCACAGAGACAACTCCTACTTTAACTCTTTGCTTTATCCCGTTTAACAGATACTAAGAATCCCCCTTCAGTACGGCAGTGAAAACGCAGATGTGCAAGTGGGAGATTCAAGTACCCGTAGCAACCCGATGCTGATAGGCGGGGGATGAATGCCCCCGCCTATCAAAGGTTCACTTTATTTATCATATGGATGTTGTGTCCGAGTGCGGCTTGGGCGGCTTCCAGCCAGCCCTCTGCGAGCGTCGGGTGCGGATGTATTGTCAGCGCCAGATCTTCGGCGCGGGCGCATAATTCCAAAGCTAGCGTTCCTTCGCCAATCAGATTGGCGGCACCTTCTCCGACTGCGTGCATTCCCAGCAATAGATGGCTCTGCTCGTCTATGACTACTTCCGCGAACCCGGCTGTTTCGTTTGTTGCGAGGGCCATGCCGTTCGCCCGGAAAGGGAATGTCCCCGTCTTCACTTGGTACCCTTGCCGTTCCGCTTCTTCCTTTGTCATGCCGACTCCGGCGATTGGCGGATCGGAGAAGATGACATATGGAATATAAGGGGAATCAACGGCGCTTGGCAGCCCGCCAATCACTTCGGCTGCCGTCATTCCTTGCTTGGAAGCGCGGTGCGCCAAGGCGGGGCCGGGGGTGATGTCCCCGATTGCGAAGATGTGGGGAATCTTCGTGCGGCACTCCTGGTCGACAGGGATATACCCCTGTTCATTGACCGGGATACCTGCCTGTTCTAATCCCATTCCTTCCGTATTTGGCTTTCTTCCCATTGTGACGAGCGCCTTGTCGCTAACAAGGACTTTCGAGCCGGATTCCTCGGACGTAAGGTGAAGGTATACTTGTTCATTGTCGATGAATGCTTGTTCCACCCGTGTCGCTGTTTCCAATGTTATTCCTAACTTCTTGGCGCGCTTGATTACTTCGGTTGCGAGGTGCTTCGCTGTTTGGGGCAGAATCCGGTCGGCCATTTCGATAATGGTCACTTTCGCGCCCAGCTTGGCGAATGCCATCCCGAGTTCAATGCCGATATACCCTCCGCCGATAATGGACAATGAGGAAGGAACTTCTTGCAGTTGAAGGGCGGCGGTGGAGTCGAGGAAATAGTGTCCGTCCATCGGCAGGAACGATGGGATAGACGGCCGGGAACCTGTCGCAATGATCGCATGCTTATAGAGGTATGTCTCATGGTCTCCATCCGTTTCTACCCGGATGCGGTCTCCGGGAAGGAAGGACGCCTGCCCTTTCACTACAGTCACTTCGTTGTCTTTGCATAATTGGGATATGCCTTTATTCAATTGCGAGATGATGCCGCTTTTCCAGGTTTGCCAAGCGCTTTGGTCAAATGTGGCTGTTCCTTCGGGAAGATGGATGCCCATGTTCCCGAGGTGCGATAGCTGGTGGAATTGCTGCGCGGAATGAATGAGAGTTTTAGAGGGAATGCAGCCGCTGTGCAGACAAACGCCGCCTAGCTGATTTTTTTCGATAAGGACGACGGATTTTCCGAGCTGGCCGAGGCGGATGGCGGCGGTGTATCCGCCGGGGCCGCCACCTATGACGACAACATCGGTTTCGATTGCTACTTCTCCCACTACCATCTATCTCATCTCCATCCATAAAAGAGTAGGGTTCTCCAACAGCTCTTTGATCCGGTTCGTGAAGCGTACGGCGGTTACGCCGTCAATCAGGCGATGGTCGAAGGACAGAGACATGTTCATCATGGATCGGATGACGCCTTCCTGATTGCGCACGACCATGCGCGGTTCCATCTTATGCAGCGCCAATATGGCCGCTTCCGGGTGGTTGATGATTGGCGTGGCGTGCAATCCGCCGATGCCGCCGGCGTTGCTGATGGTGAATGTGCTGCCGGTGATCTGCGCTGCTTTCAGAGAGCCTTCGCGGGCTTTTGCGGCCAGCTGCCTGATTTCAGCGGCCAATTGGAAAATGCTCTTTTGGTCGGCATGTTTGATGACGGGAACAAGCAGCCCTTCTTCCGTATCCGTGGCGATGCCGATATGGTACCGCTTCTTGAGGATGATTTCGTTTGCCGCGGTATCAATGGAAGCATTGAATATAGGGAATTCTTTCAGGGCGACAACAATCGCCTTCACGAAGAATGGCAGGAAAGTGAGTTTGATATTCTTCTCCTCGGCATGCCTTTTCAATTGATCCTTCAATGTGCATAAAGCATCCATTTCCAGTTCATCGACATGGGTGACGTGAGGGATGGCGGTGACGGATTTCACCATATGCTCGGCGATTTTTTTGCGTATGCCTTTTAGAGGCATGCGCTCTTCTGTTTCTTCGCCCGACGGGGAAGCGGCCTGCAGGTCCGCGCTTTCCGGAGATGCCGCAGGAGCCGTTCCGCCCTGCGTGTATTGCTGCAGGTCGCGTTCTGTTATGCGGCCGGCGGGTCCGGTCCCTTTGACCAGCTGCAGGTCAATATTCATTTCCCTCGCCAGTTGCCGGACAAATGGTGTAGCCAGCGCGTGGCTCGTTGCTGTTTCCGGAGGGCGTGCGGCATTTGTTTCCGCCTTTTCAGCGGGTGCGCCGATCACGGGCTTTATTTCGGGAGCGGAAGACCCCTTCTGGTCTTGAAGCGTGAAGAGGGTGGCGCCGACTTCTACTGTATCGCCTTCCTTATAGAAGAGTTTCGTAATGATGCCTGTTGCCGGCGCGGTTAATTCTGCGTTTACTTTATCCGTCTGCACCTCCAAAACAGGCTGGTCTTGCCTGACAGGTTCGCCTTCTTTAATGAGCCATTGGATAATTTCGCCTTCATGCATGCCTTCCCCGATATCGGGAAGCTTGAATTCAATCATGACCTTTCCTCCTTAAAACGAAATGGTTTCCGCGATTCCTTGTTTGATGCGGGCGATGGTCGGCAGATAATCGTTTTCGACAGTGAATGGAGGCACCGGTATATCGAACCCTGCGATTCGCTTGATCGGGGCTTTCAGATAGATGAGTGCTTCTTCATTGATCAGGGAGATGATTTCCGCGCCTAAGCCGACCGTTTTGTGCGCTTCGTGGACGACTGCCGCCCGTCCTGTTTTCTTGATGGATTGCACAATGGTGTCGCGGTCCAATGGATAGAGCGTGCGCAGGTCGACGACTTCGCATTGCCAGCCTTTCTCTTGTTCTAGTTGGTTTGCGGCATGCAGTGCGTCCCGCAGCATGGCTCCCCAGGCGAAGATCGACAGGTCCGTTCCTTCTTGGATGACTTTCGCTTGGCCGATGGGCACTTGATACATCTCGGCCGGCACAGCTCCTTTGAAGGCGCGGTATAATTTGGTCGGTTCCAGAAAGATCACCGGATCGGGATCTTCGATGGCAGCGAGCAGCAGGCCTTTGGCGTCGTATGGATTGCTCGGTGCGACCACTTTCAGGCCGGGTGTATGGGCGAAGAAGGTTTCCACGCTTTCAGAATGGAGCTCCGGACCTCTGATGCCCGCTCCATAAGGGGTGCGGATCACGAGTGGAACGGTGAACTGCCCGCGTGTCCGGTAGCGCATCCGGGCCGCATGGGACACCAATTGTTCAAATCCGGGGTAAATGAAAGCGAGAAATTGAATTTCGACGAGAGGGAGCATCCCGTTAAGCGCCAGGCCGATTGCGGAACCGAGTATGCCGGACTCCGCCAGCGGCGTATCGATAATCCTGTCAGACCCATACTTATCCGCCAATCCATCTGTCGCCCGGAAAACACCTCCGTTCGTCCCGATATCTTCTCCCAGAAGTATGACTCGTTCATCTTGTTCGAGTTTTTGGTCGATTGCTTCTGTGATGGCTTGGATAATGGTCAGTTTCCGGCTCATTGCTTCGCCACATCCTTCCTTAAGGCTTGCCGCAATTCTTCCCGCTGTTCTTCAATATGCCAAGGCATGTCGGCATACACATGCTGGAACATATCGAGCGGGTCGGCGGCAGGATAGCTTTCGGCTTTTTGAAAATGGAATTGAATCTGTTCTTCGATTTTTTGAAGTTCATGTGTTTCTTGCTCTTCATTCCAAAGCCCCCGCTTTGTCAAGAAACAGTGCAGGCGGGCGATAGGGTCGTAATGGGATCTCCAAAATGTGGAGTCCTCTTCCTGATCGCGGTATTTCTTCGGGTCGTCCGCCGTAGTGTGGGCGCCGTATCGGTACGTCACGGCTTCAATCAGGGTAGGCCCTTCACCGTCCAGTCCTCTTCTGATTGCATCTTTGACTGTCGACCAGACGGCGAACACATCATTCCCATCTACACGGACGCCTTTAATATCATAAGCAATCGCGCGCTGGGCGATGGTTTTGGAAGCGGACTGTTTGGCGAAAGGCACGCTGATTGCATAGCCGTTGTTTTGGCAGAAGAAGATGGTCGGGGTTTTGTAAACGCCGGCGAAGTTGAGCGCTTCGTGGAAATCGCCTTCCGAAGTAGCGCCGTCCCCGAAGTAAGCGATGCTGACGCTTTGCTCTTTCTTCAGTTTGCTCGCCCATGAGGCTCCCACCGCATGAAGCATTTGGGTGGCGATGGGCACGGAAGGGGGAAGTATCCGCCTGCCTTCCGGGCAAATGGATCCATCCATATGGGCCATCCAATAAAGGAACACACGAAACATTTCCTGCCCGTGTGTGATGGCGGCGGCATGGTCGCGGTAAGTCGGGAACATCCAATCTTCCTTCCTCATCGCGAAAGCGCTTCCAATTTGTGCCGCTTCCTGCCCTTCAAAAGGGGCGTACGTTCCCAGTTTCCCTTGCCTTTGCAGATTGATGGCTTTCCTGTCGAACGCCCTGGCAAGCAGCATCTGCTTATACATTCGGACCATTAATGATTCAGTGATTTCTTCCTCGATTGCTTGCAGCAGTTCACCATCCGGAGCCAGGATTTGATAAAGCCCCTCCGACGGGGAAATCCGTGTTTCATGTATCATGATCATTCTCTCCTTCGTTACAAAAGTAAATGATGGGCCAATCATGTAAACATTAAACATACACAGTGAAGCAAAAATGGTATCTCAGCGAAAACAGTATATAGATAGTATAAAAGAGAGAAAAAAGAAACCATATAATAAAAAGGATTAAATTTCCATGTTATTTTTTCATTTTGAATAAATTTAGCTTCTTTTTCTTTCATTATGCAAAGGCTATCTCACCTTCCATTCAATGAAATTCATATTCTATTTAGCGGAAACCGAGTAAATACAGCCTAAATAACTATGTATAACTGGTTAAAAATGGATATATGATAGTTCCGTAGAAATGCTAAGTTAGAAAAAATGAGGTGATGTGGTTGAAAAGGACAGTGGTCTTATTCATGGCTTTGCTTTGTGCTATCGTGCCTGCGGCGGCCTATGCCGAGAAAAGCGAGGGCGTGAATCAAGGCAGGGAAGTAAAACGTGCGGTTCATTCAGAACAAAAGGCAGGAAGTAAACCGGCCGATCTTACAAAGATGCAGCTCGACCGGCCATTTACGAAGCAGAATGTGAGGAAGCTCTTCTCGAATACGGCGAATTATGAAGAGGGCAGAGTGGTTATTACCTTTATGGAAGATGCTGCGGAGAGCGAGAAACAGCAAGTTCTCAAGCGGCATCGCCTGAAATTTGTCGAACAAATCAAGAATAGTCCGTTTGTATTGGCCGAAGCTGAGAACAAACAAGACTTGGCAAGCGTAGCAAGCAAACTTGCCGGATATGATATTGTCGATTACGTGGAGCCGAATGCAAAGGTAGAAAGAACGTTCATCCCGAGAGATGCAAGGTATGCCAAGCAATGGCATCTGCCGAAGATCGAAGCGCCGAAAGCATGGGATATTACAAGAGGTGCGGCGAATGTCGTGGTCGCTGTCATTGACGGCGGCGTGCAGAAGAATCATCCGGAGCTGAAATCCGCCATTGTATCTCCTTATAACATGGTGACGGGGACGACTAATTATGTGCCCGATGACCATGGGACCCATGTTGCCGGCATCATAGCGGCGGCATTCAATAATCAAGGGACGGTAGGGATTGCTCCTAATGTGAAAATCATGCCAATTAATGTATTTAAAGGGGAAGAAGCGGACGCATTCACCGTCTCCAAAGCCATTATGCACGCGGCGGATAAAGGAGCGGATATCATTAATCTGAGCCTGGGGGGGACCGATTACAGCAGTACCGCGGACTATGCCGTTCAATATGCAAGCGCTAAAGGTGCGACCATCATCGCCGCATCAGGCAATGAGAAGAGCGGCAGGAATATGTACCCGGCCGCCAACAAGAATGTTATTGCTGTCAGCGCAATCAGCAAGAAAGACCGTTTGGCTTCCTTCTCGAATTACGGGAAATATATTGATGTATCCGCTCCGGGAGAGGGAATTCTGTCGACAGGAGCGAGAAGTGATTTTATTATAATGGATGGTACATCGATGGCTGCGCCGATTGTGTCTGGCACCGCCGCTTTATTATTATCCAAGAATCCTTTCTTAACAGGAGCCGAGGTGGAGAAGGTCCTGAAGAGCACAGCGGTTGATTTTGGGAAAAGGGGATGGGATTCCTCCTTCGGCAATGGCCGGGTGAATGCATATAAAGCATTGGGCAAGGCAGCGGCGCCTCTGGCTAATTTCAGCCTTTCATCTGCGCTATATATAGACGGAAGCGCCAAGAAGGTCGCGTCATTCACTGTGGCGAAGAACAGGACAGTGTCCGTAGCCTTGCAGAATGCGAAAGGGCAAACGGTCAAGAAGTGGAAAGCCATTAAATCGAACGGCACCCCGATTTCTTTAAGCTGGGAAGGGATGCTGGATAACCGTAAATATGCAGAGGACGGGAAATACAAACTGGTCATTGTCGTGTTCAACGATCGGGCGAGTTATCGGACTGTAAAAGATATAACGGTCCATAATCAAGTGAATCAGGGACAGGTCCTTGATATTCGGATTCCTGAAGTTGTCTTCTTCTATCCTGGCAATGAAGAAGCGGCAGAAATCTTCTATTATATGGGCCAACCTGCCAAAGTGACTGTTGAAGTGCTGAATAAGCAGAAGCAAGTGGTCCGTCTGTTGCTTAAGAATGAAGCAGTCCAACAAGGCTACCACTCCGTCGTGTGGAATGGGTTGAACGATCAAGGGAAGATGGAAATGGAAACGGAATATACGTACCGTATGACAGTAACCAATCAAACAGGTGCAACGAACACAATGGAAGGAGTGCTGTCGAGCACCGCAGCAAGCCCTCCGTGGCTGCAGGAGAATATCTATGAGCAAACAGAAAGTGGAATGAACTTCCATGTAACGGTTGCTAAACAGGCGAAAATGCATGTGCTTGCATATGAAGATCCCAATTATACGGTTGAAATAGGCAAGCAACTATTCAATCTAAAGAGCGGCAAACAAACGTTGGCATATCAGAAACCAAAGAGCGGAAAGTTATATTATCTGGCAGTGTTCGAAGATGAACTTGGCAACACGTATTGGTATGAAGTGGAAGAATGATCGTTTCTATATAAATAAGCTGGAAAGAGATTGCTATGTGAAATATAGCAATCTCTTTTTTTGCTGGGAATAAAAACTATAAGTCGCATAATTCGATATTTATAGATAAAATAGAATTATATATTTACATAAGATGTGCATTTACATGTAACAACTTAGATGGGGGAGAAGCTATTTATGAAGAGGCTAGTCGTCTTATTATCATTTTTGTTGGCTGTAGCGCCGGCTGCCAGTTATGCTAGTCCGGCTGCGGCCAATAATGAAGGGGAAGGCAATAATGCAGTAGTAGAAGAAACTAGCGGGCAACCGGAAGTGGAAGTTAAACCGCCGATTGCTAAGCAGAACGTGGATCGGATATTCTCCGAGGCGGAAGAGTATGAACCCGGCGAGCTGATTGTGGTTTTCTCTGATGCCGCCTCCGAAGAGAAGAAGCAAGAGATTGTAACGAAATATAATCTAAAGGTACAATCGACACTTCAAAATGATCGTTTCATGCTTGTTGAGACGCCCCGCGGCAAACAGGCTGAAGAGGTTGCTGAAGCGTTGGTGAAATTTCCGGAAATTAAATATGTGCAGCCCAATAAGAAAGTGAAGAAGCTATTCACTTCGCAGGAGCCCTATTATAAGAAACAATGGTATCTGCCTAAGATTGAAACCCCACGGGCATGGGATTCGACAAAAGGGTCTTCCGATGTGGTGGTCGCTGTCATTGATAGCGGCGTCCAGAAAGACCATCGCGACCTGAAAGGCAGTATCGTGTCGCCGATCGATATGGTTACCGGCTCTTCCGATTATGAACCGGATTTTCACGGCACACATGTGGCTGGCATCATCGCAGCGGCATTCAATAAGTACGGCACAGCGGGAATCGCGCCTAACACGAAGATCATGCCGATCAATGTATTTGAAGGGGAAGACGCCTATAGCTGGACGATTGTGGCCGGAATTGAATATGCTGTCGAGAATGGCGCGGATATCATCAATATGAGCTTGGGGCAATACGGTTACGATTACGCCGAGGATTATGCAATCCAGCAAGCGGTCAAGAAGGGCGTGACTGTCATTGCGGCGGCCGGGAATGAAAATACGGACGAGCTGTTCTATCCTGCTGCCTATTCCAATGTCATAGCCGTCAGTGCGACAGACAGCAACGACCGCATCACTTACTTCTCTAATTACGGCTCTTATGTGGATGTATCCGCCCCGGGGGAAGGCATTTTATCTACATCAGTAGGGAACGGCTATGAATATTTGGACGGCACTTCAATGGCTGCGCCGGTTGTATCCGGAATCGCTGCATTGATATTAGCGAAGAATCCATTTACAACAGTTGCGGAAGTGCAAACAATCCTTAAGAAATCGTCTGTCGACCTTGGAAATCGCGGTTGGGATACGTTCTATGGCAATGGAAGAGTTTCTGCTTATAAAGCACTTACACTGACGAATCTCCCAATCCATCATTTCAAATCAGCGGATAGCTTTACGATTAAAGGCAATAACCGTATGAGCGCATCCTTTGTTGCTCCGAAGAATACGAAGCTATCTGTGAGCATCCAGAATGCTTCCGGTAAAACGGTCAAGACGATTCTGTCCAATAAGAAGTGGAATGGCGACAAGGCAACGGTGTATTGGAATGGGTCATTGGATAACGGCTCGTACGCCGGCAACGGAAAGTACAAAATCGTGATGTCGGTATCAAGCGAGAAGGGCAGTTTCCGTACATTTAAGACAATCACTGTGAAGAATGCAATGCCGGCAACGATTACTGTACCGGCAACGACTTACTTTTCGCCTGCTGTGCAAAGCAAAACAAGTATTCCCGTCAACGTCAGCAAACCGGCCAAAGTGACGGCCAAAGTTGTCAACGCGCAGAACAAATTGGTGAAAACGATTTGGAATAATGTGTCTGTCGGCGCAGGGCAGCGTATACTGAACTGGGACGGCAAGAATGAGAACGGCAAGCTCGTCGGGGATGGAACGTATAAAGTATTATTGACTGCGGCAGATGCCAACAACAATAAATCAACCGCCGCTGCCACTGTCATTTATGATACGGCAGCTCCCGCTTTATCGGTTGCGGCTGACAGTTCTGTATTCACAGCGGACGGCACGAACACAAGCTGGGTGCGTTTCAACTTGAAAGAGCCCGCCACTGTTACGGTGAAAGCCGTCTCCGACCAGGGAGTGCATGTGCGTTTCTTGGCGAACAACCAATCTTTCACCGCTTCGACCCACACATTGAAGTGGGATGGCAAGAATAATAGCGGTGTTGATGTAAAGCCCGGAAACTATCAATATCTTGTTCAAGTGAAAGACCGTGCAGGCAATACAACAACGAAGACAACACCGTTCTTCGCATTGCAAAGATAGACTATGAAGAGATGTCCTTTTTGAAAGGGCATCTTTTTTTGGAATAAAATAAAAAATAATCCAAATTATGAAACTTTTTCCATTCTCGTTACGTCTTATATTTATGGAGTTTACTGGACCTCCCAATTCGGGAGGTCCAGTGCTTACATAAATCTATCAAAATTCTTTATGGAGACAAGGGGGAAGAGTATGAAAAAAGGTTTAAAAACAGTAGCGGCGATGGGGCTCAGCTCCATGCTATTGGCATCGGCCGCTTTTCCGGGCGCCACGCTGGCCGGCACAAAAGCGACATTGGCAAATGTGAAGAGCGAAGCAGCTCTCAAAGTGAAACAGGGGCAGAAAGAAAAGAAAATCCCAATGAGTGAAAACAGCTTTATCATCAAGTATAATAAGCCGCTCACAGCGACCGAGCATAAAGCGGCAGGAGGAACGCTTGCCCGGCAAATAACGAAATTAAATTATGCCGAAATCAAAGTGAAGAACAAGCAGAATCTTTCGAAGGTCATGAAAGCGTATCAAAAACTTGGAAAAGTGGAATCGGTAAGGCCGAGTTTCCTGTATACAACAAGTTCACTTGGAGATCCGAAAGCAAGCGAACAATATCAGCATGCGATGCTCCAAACAGAAAAGGCGCTTAAATTGGCAGGGAAGCATAAAGTGGTTGTGGCTGTCATCGATACAGGCACGGACTCGAAGCATCCGGATTTGAAGAAGGCGATGCTGCCAGGCTATAATGCCGCGAATCCGGCGAATCAAAATGTCCTCATAGATATGGACCATGGTACGCATGTTTCGGGCATTATTGCGGCTGAGAAGGGAAATGGCGTGGGAGGACACGGCATGAACCCATCTGTTAAGATTTTGCCTATCGATGTATTCGATGGAGGGTACGGAGCCAGCGACGCCAGCATTGCCGACGGAATTCTCTATGCCATCGAGAAAGGCGCCAAAGTGATCAACATGAGTCTTGGCGGTCCCGGGACATCTCCGTTAATTGAAGAAGCGGTCGCAACAGCCATCAAAAAAGGAGTGGTCATTGTAGCGGCAGCCGGCAATGATGGCAGCGATGCAGTCAGCTACCCGGCAGCCTATGAAGGGGTTATCAGTGTAGGATCGGTCAATAATAAGAAACAGCTTTCCTCTTATTCTACTTACGGTCCATCAGTGGATGTCGTGGCACCGGGGGAAGATGTGTATAGCACACTATATAACTATGAGAAAAAATCGACTTTTATAAAAGCAAGCGGAACTTCGATGGCATCGCCGGTTGTCGCGGGCGTGGCATCCCTTCTGCTGACGAAATATCCAAATCTCACACCGTCCCAAGTGGAATACATTCTGGAGAAAACAGCGGACGATCTTGGTGAGAAAGGCTTCGACACGAAATATGCGAATGGCCTTATCAATCCGGTTAAAGCATTATCATTCAATATGAAAGACGTGCCTAACTATGTGAAAAGCGAGTGGACGCACAAAGAGATCCAGCAGCAAGCCGAATCGGTGAATGGCGATGAGAAGGTTGTAAAAGAAGGGGCGATCACAAAGCCTTACGAACAGAAATGGATCAAGTTCGATGTGAAAAAAGGCGAGTACAT
Source organism: Bacillus sp. (in: firmicutes) (assembly GCA_051874035.1). Taxonomy (GTDB): domain Bacteria; phylum Bacillota; class Bacilli; order Bacillales; family DSM-1321; genus Bacillus_AD. Next base: position 37,881 of record JBJEFM010000064.1, on the reverse strand, counting down.
TCAATCCGTCCTGGAAGGGTCGAAGATGTATGATTATAAAATCATGGTTCATTTCTTCGGGGAAAATAATAAAGTGGAATCCTATGATGTTAATGATTCCCAAGAAGGCTCTGTAGAAGGCAAGCTGATTCAAGCCCCATTTGATGGCACTGTAGCGATCGGCGTGAAGGATGTAAATGGCAGCTTTGATGACACGGGCAGCCAAGAATCCAAATACAAATTGTCGGTCGAGAAAGCAGCGGCATTGCCGACAGACGAATCCAGCGTCGAGGAAATGGTGAACATGCCAAGCCTTCCTTACCAGTCGCCAAGCAATTTTACTTTAGCGGGCGACAAAGGGGATTATGATTATTTCACATTGAAAGTGGAAGAAGAACAGCTGGTCAAGCTTGATCTGTCAGGAATCCCGGGGCTTAATACCGAAATCGGCGTCTACAATGCAAGCAATCTGATAGCCGAAGACCCGGAGGCGCCGGAAGAGGAAAAGCTGACGGAAGAGGAGAAACTCGCTGCATTAAAAGAAGCCTTGGAAGGTGAAGAGAAAATCCCGGCGGACTTCACGGGCAATGCGTATGGTCCCGGAAAAGGTGAATCAGTTACATTCCCAGCGCAGCCAGATCAGGAATACATCATTAAAGTAGCCGGGGATGCGGTGAATATGAATGAAATGGACTGGATTTTCTTCCTGTTTTTCGGAGAGGGGGCGCCATTATCCGATGAAGAGAAACCTTCTTCCATTGTTCCTTATTCTTTAAAAGCGACAGGAAAAGCATTGCCGGCCGATGAAGATGGATTGGATGGCAGCATTTTGGGGGAAGACGAGGAACGGTTTAGTATGATAACAATCATTATATCTGCCCTAGAGAAACAAAAACGAATGAAAGCGGCGGCAGATCCCTATTTGGAAGAATTGAATGAGAAAATGCAAACAATTTTAGACGGCGCTCTTCCATACACTATTGGCGAGAAAGCGTCCGGTTATATCCAAAATGATATGGATCAGGATTACTTTGTGATTGAACCGGAAGAAACAGCCATCTATGAATTCGGATTGGGGAATAGGGAAGGCAATATTCCGATTGCGGAAATTATGGAAGTAAGCGAAGAAGATGATGAAGAGGGCAATAGCTACCTGGTCTCTAATTATATCAGCGATAATATCGACTGGAGCGGCTATGATTTAAAAGGGATGGAAACATTCTACACAGGCTTGGAACAAGGGAAGAAATATATAGTCAAGTTAACAGGGAACGGAGTGCAAGGGCCATCTTTCGAACCATATGAATTGACGTCCAAGAGACATATTTCAAATCCTCAGGATGCATACGAACCAAGCGATTACGACAACATAAATAACTTGCCGGCAAATGTCTTCCAAGGCAATTTCGCCATGCCGAACGATACGGACATCTACTATTATCAAGCAGCCGACTCAGCGATAAAAGCCATTTCTGTAACTGCCGAAAAAGCGACCGATGCTATGAAGCGGAAATATCTTCCGGAATTAATCGGCGATTTTGAAGGATTTGCAACCGTTATAGAAGATACGAACGGCAATAGAAAAATAGACGAATCAGACAACTTCATTGCAAGTATCGAAAAAGGTCCGAGCGGCTTCTCATCCGGTTCATTCAAAACGAAAAAAGGCAAGGGCTACTTTATTGAAGTATACGGATATGTAACAGGGACTGTTCCATTAACGCTCCTTCCTTATACATTCAAGTTGGAATCCATGAATAAACAGGATGAAGCATCCAGCCAAGCGAAGCCGATTAAGTTGAAGCAAGGAAAAGGCTCAGTGAAAACAGCGTCCGGCTATTTCAATGCAGGAATCAATGGGGGCGATGTGGACTGGTATGAATTCGAAGTCGGCAAGAATTCTTCCGTTACTATAGAGCTGATAGCAGGGAAAGAAACAGATGGCTCCATTAGCCTTTATCAAAACCGAAAATTGATTGCAAGTTCCGATCTTTACGATCAAGGCGACAATGAAGTGATGCAGCTTAATCTGAAGAAAGGCAAATATCAAGTGAAAGTAAATGATGTGGACGGCGCCGCCAGCATTACACCTTACACAGTAAAAGTAAATACGCCGTAAAAAATGAAGTGAAGCAAGAGGCGATTCCAATGTTTCTATTTGGAATCGCCTCTTTTTATTTCCATTTTATCCCGTTTAATAGGGTACTAAGACTCCCAATCTGAAAACAGGATGTGCAAGCGGGAATTAAGTGCCTGTAATAACCAGGCTGCTTCCTCTGCTGATAGGCGGGGGAGGAAGGAAAGCCCCGGATATCAAAGGTTTACTGTATCTAATTAAACATTTTTATCATAAAATAAGGAAAAATTTTATAATTTATCCATTAAAAGAAATATTTTCATATTACTCTTGTAATACGTTTAGTATATGATAAAATATTTATTGTAATACCATTTCCGTTTTGTAATAAGATAAACGTAGGTCAAAGGTTGGTCGAAGACAAAAAAGATATCTGCTTGCTAGCAGATATCTTTTTTGTTTTTTTGATGTATATGGAAATTACATAAGTAATATGTATTATGTATTGGAATTAATAGGATGATATAGTAAGGTAAAAGGGTGGTTAAAAAATCGAAAGGTTGAAAAGATATTGAATATTACTAAAGTTGCATCTGGTTTCATTTTGTGTTTCTGTATGTTGTTTATGGTCGGCGAGTCGAAGGGATTTGCTAAATCGGTTACGCTTACTCCGGGTGCGGGATGGCAGTCCGGACAATCTGTAGTGGAGAAGCGTAACCAATTTATCAACACGTTAACTGTTAATTTGAATGACCGTTATACAACCATGGATTTTGGGGTTTCTTCACCATTGCAAAGGCGGAGCCCTGTGACATCATTAGCTAAATTGCATACGTCGGAACAGCACCATGTGATCGGTGCCGTAAATGCGGCATTCTTTCATATGGACAGCGGGGAGCCTGCTTATCTATTGGCAAAGAATGATAGAATTGTCTATTTAGGAAATGGTGCGGGTGCGGATACGAGCTATATGTATAAACCTGCCGCTTTCGGTGTAACGAAGGATAATACAGCCGTCATCGACCGTTTTCAAGTGGAAGCCACAATCACGCATCGAAATCAAACAATCAAGGTGAATGGCTATAACCAAGAACGGCAAAACAATGATCATGTGCTTTATACATCCGCGTATGGCTACGGTAATGGCAAAACCCGTACGAACCCATTCGGTTACGAAGTCGTCATTAAAGGATTGCCGAAAAACATTGATACGGGACTTTCGTTTGGAGAAACAGTAACAGGTAAAGTGACCGGCATCAGACCTTACGGGCAGAAGACGAGCAGCACTATCCCGAAAGACGGCTATGTCTTGTCTGCGAGCGGATCGGAAGCGGCAATTCTTCAAAATATGAAAATAGGAGATTCGGTTTCTATTGCCTTGCATATTAATGACCGGTGGAAAGATGCTGCGTTTATTTTAGCCAGCGGCCCGCTGCTTGTTCAAGACGGCAAGCGCAATATGACCATCTCAGGAAGCAGTCCGCGTGCGACACAGCGAACAGCGCGAACAGCGGTGGCGGTTGATCGTACCGGCAAAAAGGTATTCATGGTCACGGTCGATTCCAAAAGCACGAAAAGCAAAGGCATGACGCTGCGGGAATTTGCTGACCATCTTGTGAAGCTTGGTGCCTATCGCGCAATCAATTTGGACGGAGGCGGCTCGACTACCATGGCGGCGCGCATTCCCGGCGACCGCTATGCGTCATTAGTGAATGTGCCTTCAGATGGCCGGCAACGGTCCGTGTCGGCTACTTTAGAAGTGGTCAGCACTGCTCCGTACGGTCCGCCTAAGACCATTACTGTGAAGCAATCGCAAAGTAACTTGCTTGTAAGCGGTTCGGCGGATTTCGCTATTGCATCTGCTTTGGATAGCTACAATAACGTGGTCAATCCGTCCGGCTATCCGGTTGAATATACAGTGGAAGGTAACATCGGCCGAATGGATAAAGCGAAGTTCATCGCCGAAAAAGCGGGCAAGGGCTATGTAGTTGTCCGGAGCGGCAGTGCAGTGAAGAAAGTCCCTGTAACAGTCGATGCAGCGCCGGCGAAGCTGTCGAGCAGTATATCAAGTATTCACCTGGGGAAAGGCAAATCGGAGAAAATTACGATTTCTGCTTTTAACAAAGCAGGGAAGCAGCTGTCTTTCAATCAAAACGCCATTAAATGGAGTGTGAAAGGCAATGTCGGCAAAGTTTCGGGCGGAACATTCACAGCGGGGCAGAAGGAAGGAAAGGGCAGCATTATAGCGAATGTCAGCGGCAAAACAATCAGCATACCTGTAACTGTCAGCGATAAGCCAGTTGTCGTGAGCTCTTTGGATTCTGTGAAGCAATGGAAAGCCGCCGGCGTTAGAGCGAAAACAAGTTTAATAGAGAACAAAAGCAGCCTCAAAAAAGGCGGGACAGGTTATATCGGCATACGGTATGATTTCACGGGTCATAAGCAAGGTGTGTCTGCGTCTTATATGAAGCCTGCTTCGAAATTGACTGTTCCTTCTTCGCCATCAGCGCTTACGGTTTGGGCATGGGCGGATGCGAAGAAGCATTGGCTGCGCACGCAAATTAAAGACCGCAATGGAAAAGTATACACATTGAACTTTACAGAGGAGCATAAGCTTGATTGGAAAGGCCGATGGAAACAGCTTACGGCTGTCATCCCTAAAGGGGTTGCGTATCCCATTTCGGTTGAAAGTATTTACGTGGCGGAAGGCAGTTCAGCCAAGAAGAATAAAGGAACCATCTATCTTGATGAATTAATGGCCGTTTATAAGTGATGAATAGAGTTGTAGCCCAATAGTGTAAACTATCGGGCTATATCTTTTTATTCGGGAAAAGGTATTTTAAACAGTGTTTTCATTTTGGCTTTGGCGGGAATAATGAATCGCAAAGGTAGCGACGAATGCCAAAATCATGATTGTAAAGAAAATGCTGTTCGGAATATGGATGTCCACCAGGGTGAGCCCCATTTTTATGCCGATGAAAGTGATCAGCACATAAGCCGTCGTTTCTAATTCAGGCACTTTATTCATTAAATTAATGAACACTGTCGCAATTCCGCGCATTAATAGAATGCCCAGCATCCCGCCGAGAAGGACGAGCCATACTTCATCCGATATCGCCAGGGAAGCCAATATACTGTCGACCGAGAAGCTTAAATCCATCAATTCAATGCTGATGATGGTTGCCCAGAACAGACCGAATGTCTTTACCAGAAATCCCTGCGCCGGTTTTGGAGCGGTTGTTTCTTCTGCCTCCAGGGATTTCGCCGTAAGCTTGTCCTTGAAGAATTTCCCGGCGAGCCATAATAGATATAAAGCTCCCAATAATTTGATGAACCATAGATGGATCAGATAGGTACCCAGGCCGATCAGGATAAAACGGAAGAGATAAGCGCCCCATAGTCCATAGATTAAAGCCTTCTTCTGTTGATGCTTAGGCAGGCGCTGGACGAAGGCGGACAGCACTAAAGCGTTATCCGCGGACAGCAGGCATTCCAATACAGCGAGTGAAAGGATCATACCCCAGGAGCTTGGCTTTGAAAGCTCTTCTACCCACATATTGAAATCCAATAATGTTGCATATGTCGCTAATATGTCGTGTAACAAAATTCTTTCCTCCTTAATTATTAAGTATAGACCTCTCTGTTTCGGCCAGCTAGGATGACGCTCACGAATAATAGACGAAAGAAAAAACAGACTAATTCATCGAATTAGTCTGTTCCGGTATTATCCTTCCACGGCTGCCACTTTCCAGGTGCTGAAATCAAGTTCTTCTTTCAGAAGTAAAGAAGCAGGGAAGATAAATGTCCATGGTTTAGTTGTATTGGCTTTTACTTCCAGGTTGTCCAGCTGGAAAGCCCCTTTTGCCACAATCTCGCCGGAAGCATCCCATACTTGCAGCGGCAATTGCTGGATGGAGATGGATTTCGGGCTGCCGTTGCGGATTAGCACGGTAATGTGGAGGTTGCCGTCTTCATGTTTGAATGCTTGAAGCCCCATGAAGTTCACTTCGCCATGTTTCGGAGGCGTAAGTCTGTCCACGATTTCTTTTAATTGCGCTTTTCCTTCAGAGCTTAAGCTTTTATCCCACGATTCGGCAAGATCCAATGAATGCTTCGGTTTGATTTCGAAGGCTAATGTCCATCCGGTTGTCGAGAAGTCTTTTCTCAGCAATGATTCCTGCGGGAAGACGAATTGCCATGGGCGGCTGCTCGTTTTTGGCAGTTCGCCAAGTTCGGACATGTCGAATTCATGGCGGGCGAATGGTTGTCCTTCTTCATCCAGTAATAGTAATGTGACTTTCTCGAATGTGATGGCCTTATTCAGGCTGTTGCGGACAAAGGCAACAGCGACCAGATTGGCGCCGTCTTGCTGCAATTCAATGCCGGATAATGAAATTTGGTTCGGTTTAAGCGGGGACAGCTCGTTATTTAAGAAACGGTATACATAGCCTTGTTCCTGTGTGAGTGTCCAAGAAGGATGCAGCGATAATTCTGTTTCAACCTCTGCATCATGGTTCGCTTCTCCATCATGATCTTTTGTCTGTAAGATGTCCTCTGAAGAAACGGTGCTTTCTTTGCCCTCATTCTTTAAGTCTTTTTTGTTCTTGCGAAATATGGAAAGCATGTATGTTCCCTCCTGAATATATGTGTAATAAGTGAAACGAATACTATTCTTGCTTCAATGCAGCCAATTGTATGAGATGGGCTGTTTCCAGTGCGATATATTTACCGATTTTGTTATAGGATTGCGTGAACAGTTCCAGTCCTTCTTTTTGATAGATGCGCATCGGGTCTTCCTGTTGATAGTAACGAAGGCCGATTCCTTCTTTCAAGCGTGCCATCAGCTCCAAATGCGAGATCCATTGGCGGTCCAATACGCCGATGATGGCATATTTTAATGGATCTTGGAACATTTCAGATTCGCTTTCGGCGAGAAGGCGTTCTGAATAAGCAGCCATATATGGCGCTACGATATCGAGCACATCTTGTTTGTTCGTCACGCGGTCAATCAATACGATAGAATCGTCGGCTAAAAGGCTGTTCAGCTCCGTTTGCAGTTCGGCCAGATGCCACTCTTCCGGAACCACCTCTTCATTGCATGTATGGTCGATTGCGGCGTTGACGGCGATCTTTACCATGCGCTCCGCAAGTTCCATGATGTCTTCGCCGGCAATCACCTTATTGCGCATTGTATAAATAATATTGCGCTGCTCATTGATGACATCATCGAGCTTCAAGTTATATTCGCGCATGCCGTAATTGGAGCCTTCGACAATACGCTGCGTACGATCGATGAATTCGTGGATGTTCTTGTTCGTGATAAGCCCGTCTTTATCCGTCTGGATCTTCTTGCTCATCTTCTCGATCTCTTCGCTTGCGAAACGACGGAACATATCGTCCTCCAATGAGATGAAGAATTGGGTGGTGCCAGGGTCGCCCTGCCGTCCGGCACGGCCCCGCAATTGGTTATCCACGCGTCGGCTTTCATGCTTCTCCGTTCCCAATACGAATAGTCCGCCAAGTTCCGCCACGCCTTCTCCGAGCAGGATATCGGTCCCGCGCCCGGCCATGTTAGTGGCAATCGTAATATGGTTCTTCTGTCCGGCCAATGAGATTAAACGGACTTCCTGCTCCACGCTCTTCGCATTCAAGAGTTCGTATTCCAGTCCGGCTTCTTTTAGGTAATCGGCTACTTTCTCCGATTGGAGGATGGAAGTGGTGCCGATTAGGACAGGCTGACCTTTGCTGTGGCATTCCTTCACTTGGGCAAGCATCGCTTCGTACTTCTGTTCTGTTGTTCTGTACATGCGGTCGGATAAATCCTGCCTTAATTTCGGCCTGTTGGTCGGAATCGGCACAACCTGCATTCTATATACTTCCATGAACTCTTTCTCTTCCGTCTTCGCCGTACCTGTCATACCTGATAGGAAAGGGTACATTCTGAAGTAGTTCTGGATGGTGATGGACGCTTGTGTTTTATTTTCTTCTGTCAGCACAAGGCCTTCTTTCGCTTCGATTGCTTGATGCAGTCCGTCGCTCAGGGAGCGGCCTTCCATGATGCGGCCTGTGAACATATCGACAAGCATGATTTTTCCTTCTTTTACGATATAATCCACATCGCGCTGGAACATGACATGTGCACGGACAGCTTGAATCACATAATGATAGAGAGTTTGGTGCTCTAAGTCATATAGGTTATCCACGCCGAATGCTTTTTCGATTTTTTCGATGCCTGCGTCCGTCAGGTTCGTTGCTTTTGTTTCTTCGTCGAATGAATAATGTTCATCCTTTTTGAAAACTTTCGCCAATCTGGCGGCGATATAATGAAGGTCTGTGTTTGCCGACATCTTGCCTGCGATGATCAGCGGCGTTTTCGCTTCGTCGATTAACACGCTGTCCACTTCATCAATGATGGCGAAGTGATAAGGGCGCTGTACCTTGTCCTTAGGGTCTGCCACCATATTGTCGCGCAAGTAATCGAAGCCGAACTCTGTTCCCACCCCGTATGTAATGTCTGCTTGATAAGCGGCCTGTTTAGCCGGCGTTTCCATTTGGGGAAGGTTTAGGCCGACAGTCAATCCTAAGAATTCATGGATTTGCCCGATGATTTCACGGTCGCGGTTCGCCAAGTATTCGTTTACTGTGATGACATGGACCCCTTTGCCTTCCAAGGCCCTTACATAACTCGGCAGGGAAGCGACGAGCGTTTTGCCTTCCCCTGTGGCCATTTCGGAAATGTTTCCTTCGCAAAGGACCAGTCCGCCGATCAGCTGTACATCGAAATGGCGCATTCCCAATATACGTTTTGATGCTTCTCGGACGACAGCAAAGGCGTCAGGAATGATGTCTTGTATTTTTTTTCCGTTCTCCAGTTCATTTTTGAAGAAGGGGGTCATATCTTTTAATTGTTCATCGGAGAAAGCTTGATATTTCTCCTCCAATGCATTGATTTGTTCGACAATCTTATAATATCTTTTAAGCTTCTTGTGGCTAGTATCAGTTAATGAATTTTTTAAAAAGGATAACATGATGATTGAATGCCCCTTATATCTAAGTGAATTTTCTATTTTTTTCAATATCTTATATCTTACCAAAAGTGAAAAATAAATACTATAGTCCTGGAAAAGAAAGATAATGGTATTTTTCTTGAACGCTGTTTGCGCTCTATTCAGGCAAGAATGGCTATATTTATGAACATATTCTTTTATGAAATATAGTAGTTTAAAGAAAAATAGTTTGAAAGTTTAAGTAGGATTCAGTAAAATATGCTAGAGTGATGTTTTATCTTGTAGAATAAAGGGAAACAAAATTATTGTTTAGTACCCATACTATGCAAACAAAAGTTACAATTGACAATTTAAATGTTAATACAATTGGTTATGATAATGATTGAGGAGGTACTTCATGGTTTACCTTACCTTGTTAATATGTTTTATTGCTTCGCTGATTATTACACCCTTGGTAAAAAAACTTGCATTCAAGATTGGTGCGACTGATAAACCCAATCAACGTAAGGTTCATCAAACAATAATGCCGCGTTTAGGCGGCTTAGCAATATTTATTAGTTTTTTAATCGGGATGCTGATTCTGCAGCCGCAACCGCAGGATGATGGGAGCGCATGGGCAATCCTAATCGGCGCGGCCATCATCATCGTCATTGGGGTGTTCGATGATATGCTGGAGCTATCGGCTAAAGTGAAATTCCTTGGCCAGAGCGTGGCGGCGCTGGTCGTTGTGCTGAGCGGTGTTCAAGTGGATTACATCAACTTGCCTTTCGGCGGGGAAATCCACCTGGGAATCCTAAGCATTCCGCTGACGATCATTTGGATTGTCGGCATCACAAATGCGATTAATTTGATCGATGGCTTGGATGGACTGGCTGCCGGTGTATCAACTATCGCTTTGATCACCATTTCAGCAATGGCATTCTTAAAAGGCGATATGTTCGTTATGGGTATTGGTGCGATTCTGATCGGCAGCACCTTAGGTTTCCTTAAATACAATTTCCACCCGGCCAAGATCTTTATGGGTGATACAGGCGCGCTTTTCTTAGGATTTATGATTGCGGTGCTTTCATTACTGGGCTTCAAGAACGTTACAATGATTTCGTTGATTGTTCCGGTAATCATTCTTGGTGTGCCGATTTCAGATACATTCTTTGCGATTATCCGAAGAATTGTGAATAAGCAGCCGCTATCTGCGCCGGATAAATCTCATTTGCATCATTGCATGCTGCGCTTAGGCTACTCTCACCGTCAAACGGTGTTGATTATTTATGCGATGGCAGCATCGTTTGGTCTTGCCGCATTCATTTTCTCTATGTCGACTGTATGGGGAGCATTGCTGATCATTGGCATTTTGCTGTTGGCGATTGAAGTATTTGTAGAGAAAGTCGGTTTAGTCGGCAGTGATTACAAACCGCTATTACGTATGATTTCACCGAAGGATGCATCTAATTCGGATAAATAAAGAAAAGTTAGGAAGCTGATCCAGCAATGGGTCAGTTTTTTTGTATTTTCGTCCATTTTATGTTTCAATTCTGAAGGTGTTTTGTTTTCGGGAGATGGCTTTGTTTCCATAAAATGGTCGTGGTAATGATTATTTTAGTAAAGTAAAGTATTAATATATTAGAGAGAAGGGGTGAAGTTCAGAGTATGATAACGAACGCAGTCCTTATTAGTGTTGTTCTGTTAGTTATATTGAGCTTATTTCGTGTAAATGTACTATTCGCTATTATTATCGCGGCGTTGGCCGCCGGTATAATGTCAGGAATGGGTGTTGCGGAAACCACAGCGATTATGATCGAGGGGATGGGGGGGCAATCCAATACGGCTCTTAGCTATGTATTATTGGGAATCTTTGCGGTTATGATCGGGATGTCCGGAATCACCGGCATCTTGGTGGATAAGATGCTTGTTGTATTCAAAGGGAAGAAAGTCGCCCTTGTGTTGACCATTGCCGGAATCGCCTGCTTGTCGCAAAATGTGATTCCTGTTCATATCGCGTTTATACCGATTCTGATACCGCCTTTATTAGTGTTATTCGACCAGCTCCGATTAGACCGCCGGGCGGTTGCGTCAGCCCTTACGTTCGGGTTGAAGGCTCCATACCTTACCATCCCGGCCGGATTCGGCCTGATCTTCCAAGGCATTATCCGCGATGAAATGGTCGCGAATAACATGCCGATTTCATTGAATGAGGTAACTGTCTCCATGTTGATACCAGGAGCGGGCATGCTAGTGGGCTTGTTCGTTGCCGTATTTATATCTTACCGGAAAGACCGTGTTCCGAGAGAGTCCGCATCTTTCCATATGCCCGGTGCAGAACCGGATAAGCGGGAAACGGGGAAATGGGAATTCAAACATTGGATGGCCGTTGCCGCTATTGCCGCGGCGCTTATTGTTCAATTGGCAACAGAATCGCTTGTGCTTGGCGCTTTGGCGGGAATCTTCGTCTTATTCCTTACAAGGGTCGTCAGAATGTACGATGGGGACCGTGTTGTCCAGGAAGGAATCGGGATGATGGGAACCATCTCTTTCGTCATGCTTGTCGCTTCCGGTTATGCAACTGTATTGAAGGAAACAGGGGCGGTCGATGATCTGGTGAAGCAAACGACGAGTTTCATCGGTACATCGCCGCTTGCTATTGCTTTTGTGATCTTGCTTGTCGGTTTAGTGATTACAATGGGCATCGGCTCTTCGTTCGGCACGATTCCGATTCTTGCTACGCTTTATGTGCCGATTTGTACGGCGGCCGGCTTGTCGCCGCTCGCTACGGCTGCGTTGATCGGAACGGCCGGTGCCTTGGGTGATGCCGGATCGCCGGCTTCCGACAGCACACTCGGACCTACTTCGGGCTTGAATGCGGACGGAAGGCACCATCATATTTGGGATACATGTGTACCTACGTTCTTACACTATAATATTCCGCTATTCATCTTCGGCATGATTGCCGCGCTTGTTTTATAATCTGAATCCGCATAATGAAAAGGTGCCCCGCCGGCCGGCGGGGCACCTTTGTCTTATTCAATAATCTTCTTGATGGAGATTGTCGTTTATGCCCTGTGTATCTGTCAAAGCCGCATCTGTTGTCCGCTGCTCCTCTTGTGCGATGTCGGCAGCGGTTGTACTTGTTCCTGACAGATGGGCTTTCAGGCTTTTCTTCGTGGCTTCCAGCGCCTCTTCATCAAGTTCGTAGTAATAGGTATCATTGATATAGCTGTCCTGGCCTTTTAGCTGAATAGGTTCGATATCGACCCCTTTATTCTTCAAGACAAAGGACATATAGGCTTTCATTTGGTTGAACGTCATGTTCGTCTTCATGTTATCTCCTATAGCGGCGATAACGTCTGTATATTTAGTCAGCGATGATGCCGAGATGGCTTTGTCCATGATCGCTTGAATTACCTCTTGTTGCCGCTGTCCTCTCAGCATATCCGTGTCTTGCTTGCGGGTACGCGCGAAGGCCAAGGCTTCTTCCCCGTTCACTGTCTGCAATCCTTCTTGTAAATGAATCGCGTCGTTGCGGTCTTCCGAGTCTTTCTCTTTCATTTCATACGGTACATTCACTTCAATTCCGCCTAGGGCATCGACAATATCGATGAAGGCGTAGAAGTTTACGCGGACATAGTAATCGATTGGAATATCAAGTAAGTTTTCTACCGTTTCAATAGAGCTTTTTGCGCCATTGAGTGCGTACGCATGGTTGATTTTGGTGTAGTCGCCTTTCTCGGGAACATATACATAGGAGTCGCGCGGAATGCTTAATAGCTTCACCGATTTGTCTTTCTTATTGAAGGTGGCGAGCATCAAGGCATCCGAACGTGTGGAGTCGCTGTAGTTGCGCGTGTCGCTATCATCCACTCCGATGATCAATATAGAGGTGTTCTCTACTTTGTTCGATAATTCAGCGATGCTCTGGTCTGTTCCATCTAATGATTCATACGCTCCGTTCGCAGCGTCTTCAGCTTTGTTATATAGATTAGCTACATAGCCGGCTCCGGCCAACATCAGCAGAAGGATTGGCGTCAGAATAAGAACGGCTAGTTTTTTGCGGCGTTTCTTCTTCTTTTTAGTAACGATGTAAATCTTGCGGTTCTCGGGCATTGAGTTGTTCTCCTTTGTAATCTGTATCATGAAAAACAAATACACTAGAATTTATTTTACATCCTTTTATGCTATTCGTAAAATAGTAATTATATTGTGGTAGTTTACCATAGTATGGCTTTGTAATGTTTGATGTGTAATATTCGTAACGAAAAAAAAACCTTTAAGAAATGTTATATCCAGTTATTAGGCAGGGTTTAATAAAGCACTGGATAGGGAGGGGAAAGCAAGAAACTTTACCCCAAAAAACCGCCCCTTAAACAGGGACGGTCTTCTGGCATCTATTGCTTCTCTTTATAGTTCAAATGATTTTGCAGTTCTTTCTTTGTTGCTTCCAATGCCTCTTCATCCGGAATGAAATACCAAGTGCCGCTTGATATGTCCCCTTCACCTTCCAGTGTGAGGGTTTCGATGTTATCGGAAGAGAAGCTTTTGAATTTTGCCGTGAAAGCAAGCAAGTCGCTCACTTTCAGGTTCGTTTCCACATTATTGCCGACGTGGTCGGCAATCTCATCCACTTTCAGGAGATTCTTCGGCGAGATGAGTGAATCGATGGAAGCCTTGACGATTTGCTTCTGGCGGTCGGCGCGGCCAAAATCGCCGTTAGGGTCGCGTTTCCTCATCCGGGCATAGCCCAATGCTTCCTCTCCGTTCAATTTTTGCATACCTTCTTTATAATAGAGCTTCTTGCGCGGGTACGTATCGGTGTACTCCCAGAAATCGAACGGGACGTCCACTGTCACTCCGCCAATTTCATCGATAATGGCTTTAAAGCCTTCGAAGTTCACTGTCGCATAATAGTCGATCGGTATATCCAGGAATCCTTCTACCGTTTCAATGGTCGATTCTTTTCCATTATTGTATGCGGCATTGATTTTTGTGTTGGTATCTTTGCTTGGAATATATACTTTTGTATCACGCGGAATGCTCATGAGCTTCATGGACGAATCGTCAGGGTTAAAGGTAGCGACCATGATTGAGTCGGTGCGCCCGCCTTTGCCTCCGGAAGAATAATCTTCCACCCCCAAGAGCAGGATGGAAACAGGCTCCTTGCCGAATCGGACGGCCTCATCACGGAGTTCGGATTTAACGCCGCGTCCAAGCTCACTGTATGAATCATTGGCTGCCTGCATGGCTTGATAGATGATATAAGCGCCGAAACCGCCGACGGCCAAGGTCAATATAATGAAGAGAAGGAGGATTTTCCTCCATACTTTCTTTTTCTTTTTCTTTTTTTGGCTTCTACTTCTGTATTCTTCCATTATGTTTTCTCCTTAAGGAATGATGTGAATAAATAGATGAAAGAGAGGTTACATTTCGATTACTGATTCTTGATATAGTTGATCGCCTTCTATTATATCGCATTGGCCATTTGTCATTTCTGTCATCCATGAGGAGAATTGGTCCTTTTGCGGTTCTTCGACGAATGTCACAATTTCCACTTTATCAAGATAATTGATTTCTTTTAAACCGTAATGGGAAGAACGGAGCTCGTTTTCGAGCTTTCCCAACCATGTATAGTCAACTGTTGTATGCATAAGGCGCATCAGCTTCCGTTTTACAATCCCGGTCGCATTCAATCCTTCTGATGCCGCTTTGCCGTAAGCGCGGATCAGGCCTCCGCCGCCGAGCTTGATGCCTCCGAAGTATCTTGTCACTACAACCACAGTATCTTTCAATCCTTTTTTCTTTAAGACCTCCAACATAGGGACACCGGCTGTGCCGCTCGGCTCGCCGTCATCATTCGCCTTTTGGATTTGATCATGCTCACCGATCATATAGGCGGAACAGTTGTGGGTGGCATCCCAATGTTTCTTCTTTATAGTTTGGATAAAGCTTTGCGCTTCTTCTTCGGAAGCGACACGATTGACATACGCGATGAAGCGCGACTTCTTAATGTCGATTTCATGTTCGCCGTATCCTTTCACTGTTAAATATTCTTGAAGCATTATATTCCTCCTGACACATGCCATCTTTCATATGTAAATATAATTAGCGGCAAACAAACTTACTTTTATTATAATCTTCATATTATTTAGGAGCAATCGTTCATTATCCAGGTATAAAATGGTAAATAAAGTATTGCTTATGTTAATATAGTAATAAGATGTAATGTAATTTTAATATTATCACCTTAATACCGTGATATAATAAAAAACGTGGATATAGTGTTAAATATCCAGATTAATAAACTTGTGTAGTATACTTTCTATGCCTCCTGAAAGAATCTGTATGTATTGTTGAGGTTTGCTAATATGGTTTACTAGGGCCAAGGGTTTATTTATTAGGAAACGATAGAAGCCTTTCGTGGAACAAGTAAGAAATGACTATATATTTTAATAAGGCATTACAGATAAAATATTTAACAATAAAGCGTTTTCTTTGTTTTGTGATTGTAAATGAGGTATAGGAAGGCAAGCGAGGCTCGAAACCAGTTTAGGGTTAGATGGAGGAATACCCAATGACCATCAAAAAAAACACTATCGACATTGCGGGATTGGACGAGATTGTCGATAAAATGGTTAAAACCGTAAGCAACAGCAAAGATGAGATTTTCAAAATAGGCGAGCAGAGCCGCCAGGAATTCTATTCTCTCTCCAAAGAATTAGAAGAGATCAAAAAGCTTGTGCATCAAACAATCGAGAAGGGTGACGCCTTGGAAGTGAAAGATCGGCTTGCGCGTAACCGTTTGGCTGAAGTGAAAAGTGATTTTACTAACTTTTCTGAAGAATACGTGCGAAAGATCTATGATATTGCAAGTGCATTTCAGCTTGAATTGCACTCAACAAGGCAAAGAGAAAAAGAACTCCGGCTTCGCCGGGACGATTTGGACCGTAGGCTTGTCGGATTAAAGGAAACAATCGACCGAGCGGAATACTTGGCTTCACAAGTGTCAATCGTCTTTAACTTCTTGACCAGCGATTTGGCGCAAGTGGGGGATATGCTCCATGATGCCAAGCGGCACCAGGAATTCGGCTTCAAAATCATTGAAGCGCAGGAAGAGGAGCGCAAGAAGCTATCAAGGGAAATACATGACGGCCCGGCACAGATGCTGGCGAATGTCATGATGCGTTCCGACCTGATTGAAAGGGTTTTCCGCGAGCACGGGGCCGAAAAGGCATTATTGGAAATCCGGGATTTGCGGAAGATGGTGCATAGTGCCTTATCTGAAGTAAGAAGGATTATTTACGACCTAAGACCGATGGCGCTCGATGACCTGGGCTTAGTGCCCACTCTGCGCAAGTATTTAAGTACAATAGAAGAATATACTAAAACGACAAAAATAGAACTTGTTACGATTAGACAAGAACTGCGTTTACCTACTAAACTAGAGGTAGCATTATTTCGCTTAATTCAAGAGTCTGTCCAAAATGCCATTAAGCATGCGGAGGCAACGTTGATTCAAGTGAAAATAGAGATCAAGAAGACGAATGTAATTGCTGTCATTAAGGATAACGGCAAAGGGTTTGAACTTAAAGAGTCCAAGGAGGGTTCATTCGGCCTTTTAGGGATGAAAGAACGGGTGGAACTTCTAGACGGGATCATTTCCATTGATTCCACGATGGGAAGCGGAACGCTCATTATGATCAATTTGCCGGTAACAGTGTGATCTGTGGAGAAGTTCGTCAAATAAAATCAGAAATTTGGAAATTATTTAACAAAAAGATGGACAAGGATCAGGGAGGGGAAGCAGTTGACTACGAGCATTATTATAATTGACGATCATCAACTATTTCGTGAAGGGGTAAAGCGAATTCTTGAATTCGAATCAACATTCGAAGTAGTTGCGGAAGGTGATGACGGCAACGAAGCGGTCGGTTTAGTGGAAGCACATAAACCGGATGTAGTGATCATGGATATCAATATGCCGCAAGTAAACGGGGTAGAAGCAACAAAGCAATTGGTCCGCCAATTTCCGGAAACAAAAGTCATCATCCTATCGATTCATGATGATGAGAACTATGTAACGCATGCTTTGAAAACGGGAGCAAGCGGCTATCTATTGAAGGAAATGGATTCGGATGCATTGATCCAAGCCGTTAAAGTGGTGGCCGACGGCGGTTCCTATTTACATCCGCGCGTCACGCATAATCTAGTACGAGAATACAGAAGATTGGCATCGGATTCTTTCGGTGAAACGGCCGCTGCACACGCGACTGAAATCAGAAGACCGCTGCACTTATTAACAAGAAGAGAATGCGAGGTTCTCCAGTTGTTGGCGGATGGGCAAAGCAACCGTACAATCGGCGAGACATTGTTCATCTCTGAGAAAACGGTCAAGAACCATGTGAGCAATATTTTACAGAAGATGAATGTAAATGACAGAACGCAAGCTGTTGTCCTGGCAATCAAGAACGGCTGGGTTGAAGTGAAGTAAAAATAGATGAAGGAAGAGGTGCAATTTCTAATTGCATCTCTTTTTTTCGAGAGTGAGTAAAACGCAATCAATAAGCGGATAATGAGGGATAGATAAAAAACTAAAATAACTGTAAAATAACATTTTAATGCAAATCTACACATTATCAGATAAAATGGATAATATAATTGCAAAGAAGAAATATCTTATAAGGTAGGTACTATTATGAAAACGGCAGTTGTAACGGATAGTACGGCGTACATTCCGAAAACGTTGCGCGAAGAACTTAACATACATATGATTCCATTAAGCGTAGTCTTTGGCACTGAATCTTATCGTGAAGAAGTCGATTTAACAGCGGATCAATTTTTTGAAGAAATCAAGAAAGAAGACAAACTTCCCACTACATCGCAACCCTCTGTAGGCATGTTCCTAGAAACATTCGAAACATTGGCGAAAGACTATGATGCGGTCATCAGCATCCATTTGTCCAGCGGCATCAGCGGCACTTTCCAAGGCTCTGTATCGGCGGGTGAAATGGTCGAAGGCCTGGATGTATACAGCTTCGACTCGGAGATCGCCTGCAGCGTCCAAGGCTTCTATGTATTGGAAGCGGCAAGGATGGCGCAACGAGGGGAAACGCCGGAACGGATTATGCAAAGGCTGAATGAAATGAAACAGTCGATCAGAGCATACTTCATGGTGGATGATCTATCGAACCTGCAGCGCGGCGGCCGTTTAAGCAGCGCGCAAGCTTTGATCGGAAGCCTTCTGCAAGTCAAACCAGTCCTTCATTTCGAAGATACAAAAATCGTCCCTTTCGAGAAAATCAGAACCCGCAAAAAAGCCATCAAGCGAATCATCGATCTTCTAGAAGAAGATGCGAAGTCCGGCGTTCCTATGGAGGCTGTCGTAATCCACGCATGCCGCGAGGAAGAAGCGAACGAACTTAAGGAAGAATTGGCGGCGAAATATCCCAATGTCCATTTCGAACTAAGCTATTTCGGTCCGGTCATCGGCACTCATTTAGGAGAAGGCGCGATGGGAATTGGCTGGTATAAGAAATAAAGTGAATCTTTGATAGGAGGGTTATTCCCCCGCCTATCAGTAGATGAATCAACCTTAGTTGTTACAGGTGCTTGGTCTTCCCGCTTGCATCTCTGTGTTTTCACGGTCATACTGAAGAGGGAGCCTTAGTACCTGTTAAACGGGATACAGTGAATCTTTGATAAGCAGGGGCTTTTCTCCCCGCTTACCATTAGATGAACCAATCGGGTTGTTACAGGTACTTAGTCCTTCCGTTTGCATCTCTGTGTTTTCACGGTCATACTGAAGAGGAGGGAGCTTAGTACCTGTTAAACGGGATACATGACACAAGAACCAGAGCGGATTGTTCTGGTTCTTTTTTGATGAATAAACAGGAAATCCGGCATATTGTGTGGAATATAGAACGAATAACGAATAAGGAGATGATGATTATTTCTGCCCCTATTCCTTCTTATCAAATCGATTGCCGGCCAATCAACCCCTCATTTATTCCCTCTGCCGGCCTGCAGCGCATCCTTTACGGCAAAGCGCTCCTGCAGGATGAAATTGATCCATCCTTCCCATTGAATGACCATTATCAAAACGGTTATGTCGGCTATATGAAAGCTGTCACCGAAGAACGCAATGGCCATATCTGCAACCGCTGCGGCACAGCCGACCGGCGCTATTTCCATTCTTATCCCTGTGCGGATTGCCGGGGAGAATGCGTCTACTGCCGCAACTGCATCATGATGGGGAAATCCCGGACGTGCGCGAAGCTTGTAACGTGGACGGGTCCTCCTGCTGCTTTCCGGAAAGTGCCTGAGCCGCTTCAGTGGCAAGGGAGACTATCAATGTGTCAGCAGGAAGCTTCCAATCGAGTGACAGAAGCGGTGAAACGGAATGAAACATGCCTTGTCTGGGCGGTTTGCGGCGCCGGAAAGACTGAAGTGCTGTTTCAGGGCATCGGCGTAGCGCTCCAGTCAGGACAGCGCCTCTGCATCGCCACTCCAAGGACAGATGTCGTCTTGGAACTCACCCCGCGTCTGAAGCGGGCTTTTCCCCATACATCAATAGCCGCCCTTTACGGGGGAAGCGAAGATAAGCAGTTATGCGCGCAGCTTGTCATCAGCACTACCCATCAGCTCTTCCGGTATCATCAGGCTTTTGATACGGTCATCATTGACGAAGTGGATGCGTTTCCTTATTCCACTGACAGAAGCCTTCAATATGCCGTGTCAAAATCCCGCAAGGCAATCTCCTCGCTTATTTATTTAACCGCCACCCCTTCTGCTGCCATGCAAAAGGAGGCAATGAAGAATAAACTCGCCTATGTGACGATTCCCGCCCGCTTTCACCGCCATTCGATTCCGGTGCCGCGCTTGAAATGGTGCGGCGATTGGCACAAGGCGTTCGAAAGGGGAAACATTCCTTCCCTGCTCCTTGCATGGTATCTCGGCCAACTGCAAACAATGACGCCTTTTCTCATTTTCTTTCCCAATATCGCATTGATGAAACGCTATAGCTCTTTATTCCGAAAGCACTATCCCGCTATTGCCTCCGTCTATGCCGAAGATGAACGCCGTAAAGAGAAGGTGAGCGATTTGCGGCAGGGCAACGTATTGGGGCTGCTCACAACAACGATTTTGGAAAGGGGAGTGACAATCCCGAAACTGTCCGTCGCAGTGCTTGGGGCGGAAGAGGAAATTTTCACGGAAAGCGCGCTTGTGCAAATAGCGGGCCGTGTTGGCAGAAGTGCGGAGCATCCGAGGGGAGACGTCACTTTTTTTCATTATGGAAAAACAAGGGCGATCGTTAAGGCGGTCCGGCAGATCGAGCGGATGAATAAAGAAGCGAGGCAAAGGGGGCTCATCGATGATTGAGCTGTTCCGAAAACCATTATGTTTATTGTGCCACGGGGCATTCGCGGCTTCTTATTCATGGGCCTCGTTATCTCCTGCAAGAAAGAAACCGCTCCTTTGCCCGGAGTGCCGGGAAAAGCTGGAGCCTTTAACAGGCGTCCGCTGCAGGATTTGCTCAAGGATGATGGGGGAGTTGAAAGATATCCACATCCATGATGAGGCGTACTGTTCGGATTGCTTCAGATGGGAGCGGCATGAAAGGTGGCAAGGCGTCCTTGCGGAAAATATTTCATTCTACAAATACAATACGTATGCAAAAGAGATAATGGCCAAATTCAAATACCGTGGCGATTATGCCATTTCGGAGCTATTCGCCTCGCATATCAAAGAAACGGTGGAGAACAGAAAGCCGGATTACCTCGTGCCGATTCCTCTGAGCGCGGAACGGCTGTATGAGCGCGGGTTCAACCAAAGTGAAGCATTGATTGTGAAAGCGGGCTTGGCGCCTGCGCAGCTGCTCATGCGTACACATTCGGAAAAGCAAGCGAAAAAGACGAGAAAACAAAGGATGAATTTGGAAAATGTTTTCCTTTTCCACGAGGAAGCGGATGTAAAAGATAAAAATATTATATTAGTGGACGATATATACACTACAGGATCCACCCTGCGATATGCCGCGGAACAACTGCGGCTTGCCGGAGCGGAATCGGTGTCTTCCATTACAGCGGCGAGATGAAGGCGGCGATCATATCCCTTCGTTCCTTAATCTTAATGTCGGAATTATGAGAGGTGACATATGGCGGAAATCGCAAATTGCCCCAATTGTTCAGAGATTTTCTTTCAATCGAAATACCGGGATGTTTGTGAGAAATGTTATAAACAGGAGAATGAGATTTTTGATGTGGTGTATCAGTATATCAGGAAGAAAGAGAACCGGACCGCGAAGCTCGAACAAGTCCTGGAGGATACGGGAGCCCCGGAAGAGCTGCTCATTAAATTCATTAAGACAGGGCGGCTGCGGCTGTCCCGGTTTCCGAACCTCAGTTATAAATGCGACCAGTGCGGCGCGTCCATAAGGGAAGGGAAGCTGTGCTCCCGGTGCAGGGAGGCCATCATGAAAGAACTGAAAGCCTTTGAGGAAGAGGAGAGAAGGAGAACCGCGCCCAAAAGGGATCAGCGCAATACGTACCATATAAATGAATCCAGGAATAGCCTTACCGATCATGAATAAATGCAGCATTCCTTATCATTCGTTAAGAAGGCCAAACGGATAATGGTGCCATTTCCCAGCCAAAGCTACAAAGAAGTGCGTTCTATACAACAGATACAGAGAAGAATGGGTGATAGAAGCTGTGTGACGGCGTCATGCGGTTTTTCTTATTGGCCGGCTGAAGTTGATCCGAACGGGTCGCCGCTTTCCGCGTGCGTGCAGCAAAAAATGATACAATAACATAAAACTTATCAGTGAACTGCCGATATTGTATGTAAGATGATATGTTACGGTTTCGAAAGGGAGGGAAGTGAATATGAAGATCAATAATATAGGGCCATCCGGCATGAATCCTTATAAGAAGAACCTTAATAAGCCAGAAGAAACGAAACAACCTCTTTTCAACAAGAAGGACAAGATTGAAATATCGGCAACGGCAAAGGATTTACAGCAATCTTCACAGATCGCCGCGCAGAGGCAGGAGCGAGTAAAACAATTGCAGCTTTCCTTTGAGAACGGAACATATAAACTGGACCCAAAGGGAACGGCGAGAAGTGTAATCGATTTTTATTCGAAGAAGTAGCGGCTGGCCGTCAAGGGGCCGCCTGCTTTGCCTGAAGCGAAAAAATGAGGAGGTCCGACATGACTGCCGCACCCATTATGAAACAAATCGACCAATTGATCAAGCTTCATATAAGTCTGCTGCAGCTGGCGGAAAAAAAGACGGAAGCGATCACCCATAATCATATAGAAGCTTTAGAGAAGTTATTGAATGAAGAACAAGCGCATGTGAAAGCAATCGGCCAAGTCGAGAAGCAGCGCCAGGAAGAGGTGGCCGGTTTCTTGAGCCGGCATCCGGACGCCGCCTCTTCCAGTATGCTGGACATTATGGAATATGTGCCGGAGAACGAGAAACAGCAGCTGGCCGCCCGGCGGGAAGAGCTGCTGGCAATTACAAGCGAATTGAAAAACAAAAACAATATAAACCAACAATTAATCTATTATTCTTTGCAATATATCAATCTGACATTGGATGTGCTTCGGCCCCAGGATGCGGCTTTCAACTACAGCAAGCCTGCGGATGCCGGCGCAATCCGGCGGCCGGCGAAGCAAAGCATGTTCGATTCGAAAGCATAAACAAACCGAAGGGGAACGGAGGAGCATTCATGGGTTCAACCTTTTTTGGGCTGGAAACGGCAAAGCGCGGCATGTACGCCCAGCAATCCGCCTTATATGCAACCGGGCATAATATTTCCAATGCCAATACGCCGGGATACACAAGGCAGCGGGTGGACTTTGTCCAGACATCGCCCTATCCGAATCCGGGCTTGAATAAGCCGGGCATTCCCGGGCAGATGGGAACAGGCGTGGCGGCCGGCTCCATTACGAGGGTCCGTGATCGTTTCATAGATGTACAGTTGCGAACGCAGAATACGAATCTCGGCTATTACGGCGGCTTGCGCGAATCATTGGTGAAGTTGGAAGAGATTATGAATGAGCCGTCCACAAGCGGCCTGCATAGTGTGATGGAGAAGTTCTGGAACTCGCTGCAAACATTGGCGAACAATACAGAGAACAGCGGCGCGCGCGATGTTGTCGCATCCGCAGGACAGATGGTCGCCGATACATTCAACTACTACTATAATTCATTGACGGGCGTGCAGAAGGATCTGGGCACGCAGATTGGCGTAACAATAAAAGAAGTGAACGATACATTGAACAGCATCAACCAGTTGAACAAGCAGATAGCGGCGGTTGAGCCATTCGGCATGCTGCCGAACGATCTGTACGATGCGAGGGATACGCTGGTGGATAAATTATCGGGACTCATTAATATCAAAGTGGAGAGGGTAGTGCCGGACAATTATGGGAATGTCGACCGCGCCAAAGCGGAGGGGCTTTACCAGATCAAGCTACTGGTCGCTGACGGCACTGCCAAAGCCAATCTGTTGGAAGTTGATAAAACGACGGGTGTTCTAAGCACGCCGAATACATTTACAATTGAGCCGGAGCCGCTTACAGGGCCGTTAACCAAAATCAAAGTGGGTGGACAGACGTTTACAGGAGAGGGGATGAACTTCTCCGGGGGATTATCCGCCTTGATACAAAGTTACGGATATACGGACGGCGCTGTGACTAAAGGGAAGTACCCTGAAATGATTGATAAGATTAATAAGATGGCGGAAGCGTTCGCGAAAGAATTCAATGCCCTTCATGCCAATGGATACGAATTGGGCGGGATAAAACCAAGCGGTACGGACTTTTTTGAAATCGGCAATCCTCCGGCGCAGTCCATCAAAGTACGGGATGAAATAAAGAAAGATCCGGCTAAAATAGCGGCCGGCGGTGATTCAGGAGCATCAGGGGATAATACAAACGCACAGAATCTGGCGGATATCAAAACGAAGGCTTTTGCTAGTTATTCAATCTATTCAGGAGGTAAAGTGTCTGATGGCTTGAATGGCAATCTGGATTCCTATTATTCAGGCATGATCGGTAGCCTTGGCGTAGAATCGCAAAGCGCCTATCAAGATTTCAGCAATGCCACTGCCATTGCGGCTTCTATAGAAGAACGGCGCCAATCGGTCAGCTCCGTTTCCCTGGATGAGGAAATGATCAATATGATCAAGTTCCAGCATGCGTACAATGCCAGCGCCCGCAATATAACGGTCGTGGATGAAATGCTCGATAAAATCATCAACGGCATGGGCGTAGTCGGAAGATAAGGGGGAACAGGAATGCGTGTTACACAATCGATGCTCAGCAATAGCACATTGCGCAATCTGAGCAATAGCTACAGCAAACTGGCGACATTGGACCAACAGATTTCGACAGGGAAAAAATTCTCGAATCCTTCCGATAATCCCGTAGCGGCAATGCGCGCGATGGGATATCGGACAGATCTGAACCGTATCCAGCAGTATCAACAGAATATCGGCGAAGTGAAGAACTGGGTGGATACGACGGATGATGCGCTTAATAATGCGACAATGGCCCTCCAGAAAATCCGTGAACTGATGGTGCAGGCGAGCAACGGTTCTTTGGAAGAGAACCAGCGGTCGTATATTGCGACGGAAATCGAACAATTAAAAAAGCAAATCGTTGATATCGGCGATACGCAGATGGGCGGCAAGTATATCTTTGGCGGGACGAGGACGAACGAGCGCCCATCGGAGACCAATTTCGCCGATGCCACCGGCGCTATTGAAGTGGAAGTGTTCTCAGGCATCAAGCTGCAAGTGAATACCGAAGGCAAGGGATTATTCAAGGACGCCTATGCCGGCGATGGATCGATCCAGAAATTGATAGATGATCTAAAGGATCCCAATGTGGACGCTTCTGCGTTATCCAACCATTTAGGCGCGCTGGACAAAACAATCGATACATTCCTTACTGAACGAGCAAGCATAGGCGCGCGCCAGAATCGTGTGGAGTTGATGGAAGACCGGCTGGACAGCCAGGAGGTATTCTCCACACGCATCCTTTCAGATAACGAAGATGTTGATCTGGAGCGCGCCATCATCGATCTGACGGCGCAGGAAAGCGTGCACCGCGCCGCGATGGCAATCGGAGCTAGAATCATTCAACCGACACTTATGGACTTTTTACGATAAAGCTATTCCACTGGGATAGCTTTTCTTTGTAGAAACAGAACGGAGGGAACAGAGATGAGATTACCGCAAATCCGGCTGGAATCACAGCGGGCATTGATCTCCCACGAAACAATCAATGTCCGGCAGCAGATCGAACAACCGCGCGCCGACTTGGACCTGCAGCAGCCTCCTGCCGAAATGACAATCGAGCGGACGCCCGCGCGACTGACGATCGACCAAACAGCGGCAAGGGAAGCGGTCGACCTGAAATCGATACGCAAACGAATCGAGGAATACGCCGACAACGGGCGCCAGGAATGGCTGGAAGGCATCGCAAGGAGGGCGCAGGAAGGCGATGAACTGATGCGGATCGAAAACGGCGGCAATCCGGTGGCTGTCCAGGTGAAAGCAAATAGCGAGCGGCCGGAAAAACAATTCAATATCGGGTTTGTCCCGCCGCTGTTCAGTGTAAAGCTCCACTATGAACCGGCAAAGCTGGATATCGGCTGGCAAGTGAATCAAGTCATCAGCCGTTCAAAAGCGAATAAGCCGATTCTCGATTATGAGCCGGGCAAAGTGGAAGTGGGGCTGCGCCGAAGGGAATCGCTGAATATTGACTATGTGAATGTGAACTTTACTGCATAAGGAGAGATGCTGAAATGAAAATCATGACAAAATACCATGGCGAGCTGCAAGCCGATGAAAAGGAGCTGTGGCATTTCCCAAAAGGAATACCGGGATTTCCAGATGAAAAGAAGTTTCTATTATATCCGCTGGCGGACAATGAGATATTCTCCATTCTGCAGTCGGCCGCGCATCCTGATATCGCTTTTGTGGCCGCAAGCCCGTTTTCCTTTTTTCGTGATTATGAATTCACTTTGGATGAAAGCGCAATCGCTATTCTGGGAGTGGAGGATGCCCATGATGTGCTTCCTCTCGTCATCCTGACATTGGGCGAATCATTGGAGTCTTCGACAACGAACCTGCAGGCGCCGATCATCCTGAATGTGAAGAACCGCCAAGGCAAGCAGGTCATTCTGCACGATGCGCCTTACCATACGAAGCACACGATCAACGAAAAAGTCGGACAGGGGTGATTCCATGCTAGTGCTGACAAGGAAAACAGGGGAAAGTATCACAATTGGAGACGGCATCGAAGTGACGGTATTGGAAGCAAAAGGCGACCAAATCAAACTGGGCATTACTGCGCCGAAAGATGTGGAAATCCATCGGAAAGAAGTGTATGAGACAATCCAAGAGGAGAATGAACAAGCGTTGCGTCCCAGCCGTTCATTGGAACAATTATTGGGTAAAAAGAAATAGGCTTAATTTCATAATATTCAAAAAAATTTATTTCCAGAAACTATTAAAATTATAGCACCCATGACGATATAAAACGTGTAAAGAAAGCGGTGGGCGGCCGTCACCCTTTCTTCTAAAAACAACTGTCCACAAGGACGTGGACAGACACATTCAAGGAGGAAATTCAAATGAGAATCAATCATAATATCTCAGCCCTTAACACATATCGTCAAATGGGTGCGAATCAAACAGCGGCATCTAAAAACATGGAAAAACTATCTTCTGGTCTAAAAATCAACCGTGCTGGCGATGACGCAGCAGGTCTTGCAATCTCTGAAAAAATGCGTGGACAAATCAAAGGTTTAGACATGGCTTCTAAAAATGCTCAAGATGGTATTTCGATGATTCAAACAGCTGAAGGTGCGCTTAATGAAACACATAGTATCCTTCAACGTATGCGTGAATTAGCTGTTCAAGCTGGTAACGATACGAACAATACCCAAGACCGCGGTGAAATTCAAAAAGAAATTAATCAGTTAACTTCTGAAATTAACCGTATTGGTACTACTACAGAATTTAATACTCAAAAATTATTAAATGGTCAAAAAGATGGTAGTACAGCAGTTGCAGGTGTTTTCGAATTGGATGTAACTGGTGTAGACTTTACAGCTGCTGGTAGTATTGTAGTTGGAGGAAAAACATTTACTTTTGACGCAGCGGGAGATGGAACTGCTGGGAAATACAAAGATTTAACTACATTTGTTACTGCTTTAAATAATGCAACTACTGGAGTTTCAGGTTATGATACTATTACAGCATCAGGTAACAAACTAACATTTACACAAAAAACAGGTAGTGAATCGGCAACACCGCTAGTTAGTGACAAGGGAACAGTTACCACTAAAACTGAAGGTAAAGCAGCGGGTACAGGTAATAACGTAGCGCTACAGATTGGTGCAAATCAAAACCAATCTATGAGTATTGACATTAGAGATATGCGTGCTAATGCTCTAGGTATTACTGGAACAGCAGCTGCAGCTGGATTCACAGCTTCTAATACTGTAACTGATGGTACAAATAATACTGTTAATGAAGCAGCATTAAGCGTTGCAACTCATACAGATGCAGCAGCAGCAGTTACAAAAATTCAATCTGCAATTGATTCAGTTTCTAGTGAACGTTCTAAACTAGGTGCATTCCAAAACCGTCTAGAGCACACTATCAACAACTTAGGCACATCTTCTGAAAACTTAACAGCTGCTGAGTCTCGTATCCGTGACGTTGACATGGCAAAAGAAATGATGGAAATGACGAAGAATAACATCTTGCAACAAGCTGCTCAAGCTATGCTTGCTCAAGCGAACCAACAGCCACAAGGCGTGCTTCAATTATTACGTTAATAGCATTAAAGAGAGAGATTCTAGGTTTTCTAGAGTCTCTTTTTTGTGCTTTTATTTTTGTATTTAAGTAATTACATAAATATTTTTTTTACCTTACCGATATTATTAATAGATTCTTTGTTGGAAGAGGCATTTGTATGTTGGATAAAGTAGGGGACGGGAGCGTACAGCAGATGTTTACACAACAAAAAGAGAAGGCAGGAAGTATTCAGATTAAGCAAAATATAGATGCGAAGCAGCTGCCGCAGGATCAAAAGGAAGCGCCGGTGCAAGGCGTGAATGGATTTGCCAATACGCATCTGAAGTTCGAGTTCCACGATGAACTGCAAGAGTACTACGTAGCGATTGTAGACGATGATACGCAAGAAGTGGTGAAGGAGATTCCTCCCAAGAAGCTTCTGGATTTATATGCGGCCATGGCGGGGACTCTCGGTGTCGCGGTTGATTGGAAAATATAAAGGGGTGAGCGAGCGGTGGTAACAAGAATCGGCGGTTTGGCGAGCGGAATGGACATCGATTCGATTGTCGGCGATATGATGAAGGCGCAGCGCGCGCCGCTGGATAAGCTGATGCAGAAGAAGCAGATTCTGGAGTGGCAGCGGGATGATTATCGATCCATCAATACGCTTCTATTGAACTTCAGGACGAATGAGCTGACGAATATGAAGCTGACAACCAATTATCGGGCAAAGTCCGTCAGTTCGTCCGATGAAAGCAAAGTGGCGGCTACGGCGACGAGCGGTGCAAGCCAGGCTTCGTACAATATTTCTAAAGTAAGCCAATTGGCGACAGCCGAAGTATGGAGGAATGGCGGCAAAATCACCGGAGACGGGAAAAGCATCGATCTAAAGAAAAGCCTGTATTCGCAAGGAGAGAATTTTGGAGAGGGGAGTATTGCCTGGAAAGAAGGGGCCGTCAATGCGGCGAAGCCCATTAAGGTGGATGCGGCTGGGAAAGAGTTTACATTAGAAAGCACCGATGCGGCTAATATCAAAGCAGACGGCCTTGATTCCTGGAGCGTCAAAGTAAACGGGAAAGCCTATCAAGTGATAACAAGCGGCACTCCGGGAGAGAACCAGGTGCTTGTTGACAGCGGTGGAAAATTGACATTCAAAAATGACATAGCGGCAAACAGCGAGATACGTGTCGACTATATCGGCAAAGTAAAAACAGAAAAGATTTCCATCGCGCCTAATAGTACAGCGGCTTTGTCCCAGCCGGGCGTAACATTTCCTGCTGGCGCGGAGATCAAGCTGTTCACCACGGACAGAAAAACGAATCAGACAACAGAAAGCAGCTATTCTCTATCTCCAGAAGGCAGAATCAGCGATGGGAACGGGAAAGAGATCGCAAGCATCAATCGGGAAACAGGCGTTATTTCCTTTACAGAGCATGCTCCGAAGTCAAATGAGGACTTCTCTTACCAAATGGAAGTGAACTATTCGCATAGGTACACAACCTTCTCGATGAATTCATCTACTTCAACCGGGGCGCAATATGAGAATTTTCTCGTGGCAGGCGGCGACTCTCTGAATACGGTGATCAGTAAAGTCAATGATTCAAAAGTGGGCGTGTCCATGTTCTTTGATACAGGAACGAATCAAATGACGCTGACTAGAAAAGAGACGGGGAAGTTCTCGACCGCCGATGCAGACCTTGCGGTGAACGGGGATTTCCTGACTGATACGCTGCGTTTTGTCAAAAGTGAAGAGAACGTAACAAAGGGCCAGAATGCGGAGTTTACAATTAACGGCCTTTCGACTAACCGAAGCTCCAATACGTTCACTATTGACGGGGTTACCTTCACGTTGAAGCAAACATTCGAGACGGCTCCGGGGAACTCTGTTTCCATTAATGCAAGCAATAATAATGAGGCCATTTTCGATAATATTAAGAATTTCATCAATAAATACAATGAAGTTATCGGAACCATTCTGGATAAAACAAATGAAACGAGAAACAAAAGTTACCAGCCGCTGACCGATGAGGAGCGCGAGGGCTTGAGCGACAAGCAGCAGGAGAAGTGGGAAGAGGTCGCGAAGACCGGCTTGCTGCGCCGTGATAGCTTGTTGACGGGAGCCTTATCGCAGATGCGTGCGGATTTCTATGGCACGGTCAATAATAGTGAAATTTCATCCGCTTATGATCAGCTGGCGAAAATCGGGATTTCGACATCAAGCAATTATTTGGACGGGGGAAAGCTCGTTATCGATGAGAAGAAGCTGAAAGCGGCCATCGATAACGATCCCGCTTCAGTGGAGCAGCTATTCCGCGGCGAAAGCGGCATTGTCCATAAGCTTTCGGAGACAGTGACAAGCACAATGGACAAATTGAAGTCAAAAGCGGGCAACGCCAATTCAACTAACCAAACATTCGTCATCGGGCGGGAGCTTGAAGATATTTCGAAACGCCAACCCCGCTTCGAAGACCGTTTGGAGCAGTTGGAAACGCGTTATTGGCGTCAATTCAAGGCTATGGAGAATGCGATTCAGCGTTCGAACCAGCAATCTGCTTATCTGTCGCAGTTCTTTAGTGCATAGTGTTGAGGGGAAATGAGGAGGAATCGATCATGGCGGCCAATAATCCATACAAGGCTTATCAACAAAATTCAGTGACGACCGCTTCGCCGGGAGAACTGACAATCATGCTGTATAATGGTTGTTTGAAGTTCATCGGGAAAGCGAAGCAGGCGATGAAAGCCGGCAATATAGAAGAACGGAACAGCAATATCCAAAGGGCCCAGGATATCGTGCGCGAATTCATGGTGACACTCGATATGGGCTATGAAGTCAGCGGGAATATGATGGTTCTGTACGAGTATTGCAGCAGCAAGCTGACCGAGGCGAATATCCGCAATGATCAGGCCGCATTGGAGGAAGCGGAAATGGTCATCACGGAGTTCCGCGATACATGGAAGCAAGTGATCCAGCTGAACCGAAAGAAGCAGCATCAGGGCGATGTCGTCTGATGCGCGAAGAGCTGAAAGCATGCCATGAAGCGACGCGGCGGCTTTGGGAGCTGTCCAAGACGCTTGCCGGGCAATGGGATGACGAACAATACGCTATGGTGGAGGAATATTTGGCTGAGAGGGAACGCCTCTTGCCGGGCATCGTGCCGCCTTTTACAGAAGAGGAGCAGAAGGCCGGCGCTGCCATTGCGGAATATAATAAGGAAATCGACCGGAATCTCGCTGCCATCAAGCGGCACATCGCGGTCAATATTAAGAATTTGAAAAAGAAAGAGCAATCATCGCGGAAATATTTGGGCTACAGCAATGCCGGGGAGGGCGGCTATTTTTATGATAAGAAGAATTGAGGCGATTCCGTTTGTAGGGTTGCCTTTTTCTTGCGCCGCGATTTGATAATCAAGATTCTCCACAACAAAATTCGGCTTGGAAAGCGGGAAAATAACAGCGGGATGGACCTTTACAGGAATTTAAACCCTTAAAACGCTTTGAAAAATGAAAATATTGTGAGCATTTTCGTTCGGAAAATCGACAAATTTTTTTGTTGTTTCAAGAAGGGTTTAGAAGGGGTATTATAGAATCTATAGAGTATAAGATTTACTCAATATAGTTTGATTTATGAAGGAGGACTCACTTATGGATTATAACATTCGTGGTGAAAACATTGAGGTAACTCCAGCTCTACGCGATTATGTAGAGAAAAAAATTGGAAAATTGGAAAAGTATTTTAACAACACACCAAATGCACACGTTTATGTAAACTTAAAAGTTTATAACGATAAAACATCTAAGGTTGAAGTAACAATTCCAATGCCAAACCTTGTGCTTCGCGCAGAAGAACGTAAGGAAGACATGTATGCTGCGATTGACACAATTACAGATAAGCTTGAGAGACAAATTCGTAAGCACAAAACTAAAGTAAATCGTAAGTTCCGTTCTGACGGTACAAATGACATGTTCGCTTTTGAAGGCGATACCGCCCTTGAGGATGTTGTCGAGTACGAAGAAAGCGATCTGGAAGTTGTACGTAACAAACGTTTCGACTTGAAGCCGATGGATAGTGAAGAAGCGATTCTGCAAATGAATATGCTTGGCCACAATTTCTTCGTCTACACTAACGCTGAAACTGAGGCTACAAACGTAGTCTATAAGCGTAAAGATGGTCGTTACGGCTTAATTGAACCGAATTAAGCATTGAACCTGAGCAATTTCATACTCTTGTCAAGAAGAGTCGGATTCTGGAGGAGCCCCTCGGGCTTTTTCCGGGGTCCGGCTTTTTGCTTTTATCGCTTGCGGGGAAATGGTTATCATTATAATAAATGGCCTGCAAGTAGTATAATAGAATAATGTGCCTCCATGTATGTGCCTCGGGTGAAGCCTCGATTGTTATGCAATAGATGAAATACCCTTTAGCGGGCATGTTGTACCGCGATTGTAGAAGTGGTAATATTAAAAAATGGATATTTCTTTTCAGTAATACAGATTGCAGATTTCAAGCTGCAGTGCAAATATATGTGTAATGGTCATCATCACAAAACAGAGGAGCGTTTGTGAAAAATGTTATCAATTTTAAATAAAGTGTTTGATCCCAATAAACGTGAAATAAAACGTCTGCACAAGCTGGCAGATCAAATAGAAGGCTTGGCATCATCGATGGAGCAGCTTTCCGATGATGAGCTGCGTGCGAAGACAGAAGAGTTCAAAGCCCGCTACGAGAAAGGCGAGTCGTTGGACAAGATGTTGGTGGAGGCTTTCGCGGTTGTCCGTGAAGCATCCAAGCGCGTGCTTGGCATGTATCCGTTCCCTGTACAGTTGATGGGGGGCGCGACACTTCATGATGGCAATATCGCGGAGATGAAGACAGGGGAAGGTAAAACCCTTACTTCGACGATGCCTGTCTACTTGAATGCGATTACCGGCAAAGGCGTCCATGTCATCACGGTCAATGAATACCTTGCATCCCGTGATGCGACAGAAATGGGCGCATTGTTCGAGTTCCTCGGGTTGACTGTCGGATTGAATCTGAACGGATTGACCCGCGAGGAGAAACAGGAAGCGTATCGTTGCGATATTACGTATGGAACGAATAATGAGTTCGGGTTTGATTACCTGCGCGACAATATGGTGCTTTACAAAGAGCAGATGGTGCAGCGTCCGCTGCATTTCGCCGTAATCGATGAGGTCGATTCGATTCTGATTGATGAAGCGCGTACGCCGCTCATCATTTCAGGAAGCGCCCAGAAATCGACGCAGCTCTATATCCAAGCGAATGCATTCGTCCGGACGTTAACGAAAGATACGGATTATACGTATGATGAGAAGACGAAAGGCGTTCAGTTGACGGAAGAAGGAATCAATAAGGCTGAGCGTGCATTCCGCCTTGATAACTTATTCGACATCAGCCATGTGGCGCTCAACCACCATATCAACCAAGCATTGAAAGCGCATGTGAGCATGCATAATGATGTGGATTATGTCGTGCAGGACGGCGAGATCGTCATCGTCGACCAATTTACGGGCCGCCTTATGAAAGGCCGCCGATATAGCGATGGCCTGCATCAGGCGATCGAAGCGAAAGAAGGCCTGGATATCCAGAATGAAAGCATGACGCTTGCGACAATCACATTCCAGAACTACTTCCGCATGTATGAGAAGCTGGCCGGTATGACAGGTACAGCGAAGACGGAAGAAGAGGAATTCCGCAACATCTATAATATGAATGTAGTGGTGATTCCGACGAACCGCGAAATTACGCGTGATGACCGCGCTGATTTGATTTATGCCTCCATGAAGGGCAAGTTTGACGCGGTTGTGGAAGATATTAAAGAGCGCCATGAAAAAGGGCAGCCTGTTCTAGTCGGCACAGTGGCGATTGAAACATCCGAACTGATTTCGCAGCTGCTGACGAAACAGAGAATCCCGCATAATGTCTTGAACGCGAAGAACCATGGACGCGAAGCGGAAATCATCCTTGATGCCGGTAAAGCCGGTTCCGTCACAATCGCGACAAACATGGCCGGCCGCGGTACGGATATTAAGCTTGGCGAAGGCGTGAAAGAACTTGGCGGGCTGGCTGTTATCGGCACAGAGCGCCATGAGAGCCGCCGTATCGACAATCAGCTGCGCGGTCGTTCCGGACGTCAAGGCGACCCTGGTGTGACGCAATTCTACTTGTCGATGGAAGATGAACTAATGCGCCGTTTCGGTTCGGATAATATGAAGAACATGATGTCCCGCCTGGGTATGGATGATTCCCAGCCAATCCAGAGCAAGATGGTGACAAAAGCGGTGGAATCTGCACAGAAACGTGTAGAAGGCAATAACTTCGACGCACGTAAACAGTTGCTTCAATATGATGATGTACTGCGCCAGCAACGCGAAATCATTTACAAGCAACGCTTCGAAGTGCTTGATAGCGAGAATTTGCGCGAAATCGTGGAGCGCATGATTGCTTCATCTGTTGAACGCCATGTAGCGGCATTTACAAGCAATCAAGAAGAAGACGATTGGAACCTGAAGGCGATTGTGGACTATATCGATGCGAACCTTCTTCCGGAAGGCACGATTACGGAAGCCGATCTTACAGGCAAAGAAGCGAACGAAATCATTGATCTGATCTTAGCGGAGACGAAAGCGGCCTATGATGAGAAGGAAGCGCATATGGAAGCGGAACAGATGCGCGAATTCGAGAAAGTAATCGTACTGCGTGCTGTTGACAGCAAGTGGATGGATCACATCGATGCGATGGAGCAATTGCGCCAGGGCATCCACCTGCGTGCATATGGACAAATCAACCCGCTTCAGGAATATCAGCAAGAAGGCTTTGCGATGTTTGAAGATATGATTGTTTCGATTGAGGATGAAGTGGCGAAGTATATCATGAAAGCTGAAATCCGCAACAATCTTGAAAGACAAGAAGTGGCCAAAGGCCAAGCGGTGCATCCGAAAGAAGACGGAGAAGAAGTGAAAAAGAAGCCGGTCCGCAAGAAGGTTGAAACAGGGCGTAACGAGCCATGCCCATGCGGCAGCGGCAAAAAATATAAAAACTGTTGTGGCCGCGCTTAAACAGTACAATGGCAATGAGAGGAAGAGGACGGGCAACGGTGTATTGCCGCCTCTTTTCCTATGTATATATTTATGTGATTACTTTTAGAGGTGAAGAATATGGAATTGGCAGAAATCAGATCAGAGCTTGAAAAAACAGCTAAGAAATTAGCGGACTTTAGGGGGTCTCTTTGACTTAGAAGAAAAAGAGGCGCGCATTGCGGAACTGGACAACATTATGACGGACCCGGATTTCTGGAACGACCAGCAGAAAGCGCAAGGCGTCATTAATGAAGCGAATGGATTGAAGGAGCTTGTCGAGCAATTCCATTCCATGAATGAAACGCATGAGAACTTGGAGCTTACATTCGAGCTATTGAAAGAAGAACAAGACGCTGACCTTCAAGCGGAATTGGAAGAAGAATTGAACGCGTTGACAGCCCAAATGAATGATTATGAACTACAGGCGCTATTAAGCGGTGAATATGACAAAAACAATGCGATCCTCGAGCTTCACCCGGGCGCTGGCGGAACAGAGTCCCAAGATTGGGGCTCCATGCTGCTGCGCATGTACACGCGCTGGGCTGAGAAGCAAGGCTTTAAGGTTGAAACGCTTGACTACCTGGCTGGAGATGAAGCGGGCATCAAGAGTGTAACGCTGTTGATTAAAGGCCACAACGCCTATGGCTACTTGAAAGCGGAGAAAGGGGTGCACCGTCTAGTGCGCATCTCGCCATTCGATGCATCAGGACGCCGCCATACATCTTTCGTATCATGCGATGTGATGCCGGAATTCAATGATGATATTGAAATCGATATCCGTACGGAAGATTTGAAGATCGATACGTACCGTGCGACAGGTGCCGGCGGGCAGCATATCAATACGACGGATTCAGCCGTACGTATTACACATACGCCAACAGGTGTTGTCGTGACGTGCCAGACGGAACGTTCACAGATCAAGAACCGTGAGCGCGCGATGAATATGCTGAAATCGAAGCTATATCAACGCCAAATCGAAGAGCAGCAAGCGAAGCTTGATGAAATTCGCGGCGAGAAGAGCGATATCAGTTGGGGAAGCCAAATCCGTTCTTATGTATTCCATCCGTATTCAATGGTTAAGGATCACCGTACAAATACGGAAACAGGGAATGTGCAAGCTGTTATGGATGGCGATATCAACGCATTCATCGATGCTTATCTGCGTTCGAAATTGGCATAATGGAAGAAACTGCGGAGATCCGTCATCTCCGCAGTTTTTTTGTGCGCGAATTCAGATGCCTGGAAGATTAAGAAGGATAATCCTTAATTGTTCGGTTAAAATAGGAAGCGATGGGCGGAGTATGGAATATTCACTTATTTTTTACTGCTTTACTACGTTATCCGGGTGTCGTTTACACCTTGGGACGTACGATGCTATACTCATTTTTGAGAAAAAAATAAAAAGTAAAATCATACCTGTTTTTAGACGATTTTAAGCGGAGGATTAAGGATGAAGAGTAGTAGATTTTTGGAAAAAGCAATGGAATATATATACGTCTTGATCGGGTCGGCTATTGTGGCGGTCTCTTTTAACGTGTTCTTATTGCCCAATCAGATCGCATCCGGCGGAGTGAGCGGAATCAGTACGATCATGTATGCCCAGTTCGGCCTGGAGCCTGCCTTTGTGCAATGGGCGCTGAATATTCCATTGTTCATAGCAGGGCTTATCTTATTGGGTGCAAGGTTCGGCATCAAGACATTGGTCGGGACGCTGTTCTTTCCGTTAGTGGTATTTATGACGAATAATTGGGAGCCTTGGACAACAGATGCGCTGCTTGGGGCGATATTCGGAGGAATGGGCGTCGGTCTCGGTCTCGGCGTCGTCTTCCGCGGAAAAGCTTCAACTGGCGGCACGGATCTGGCGGCTCAGATTCTGCATAAATATACGCATATCAGTTTAGGGAAAAGCGTGGCGCTGATCGATGGATTGATTGTCATTGCCGCATGCTTGACGTTCGATATTGAGAGAGGCTTATATGCGCTGATCGGCTTGTACGCGACAGGCAAAACAATTGACCTTGTTCAGATGGGTGTCGACCGCACAAAGATGACCCTGATCATTACGAATAAAGAAGAAGAAATCCGCAAGGCGATTTTCGAGAAGATCGATCGGGGGGTAACTGAGCTGAGCGGCAAAGGCGGCTATACGGAGAGTGATAAGCCGGTTCTGCTTTGCGTGGTGGATCAAGCACAGTTCGCAAAATTGAAACAATTGGTGAAGAGCATTGATCCCAACGCTTTTGTCATTGTGACGGATGCTTCCGAGGTGCTTGGGGAAGGTTTCAAAAATACGTAATATGGTATAATGTATCTGTATTTGTAATTTTTCCTAAGGGGGAGTTTGTGTGAACAAAAAGCTACTCGCTTTATTTCTGGGTACTTCTCTTGTTCTAGCAGCATGCGGGGGAGATCAAGCGGACGATAAACCGGCCGGCCAGGGAGATTCCGGTGAGGAAACAACAACAGCGGATGCCGGCCAAGAAATGGAATTGTATAAGAATAATTGCGCAGGATGCCACGGCGGCAACCTTGAAGGCGCAATGGGGCCGGCTCTTGATAAAGTAGGTGCTTCCATGTCAAAGGAGGACATTGAGAGGGTAATCCTCGAAGGAAAAGGCGCCATGCCTAAAGGTGTAATCAAAGGGGACGACGCCACGAAAGTCGCAGCGTGGCTCGCAGAGAAGGAATAACGGATTTGTCCCGTTAACCGGTACTTGATTTATTCATCTACTGATCGGCGGGGAATGAAGGAAGCCCCCGCCTATTAAAGATTCATTTTATCCCGTTTAACAGGTACTAAGACTCCCACTTCCACGCAACAGTGAAAGCGCAGATGTGTAAGTGGGAGATCAAGTACCTGTAATAACCCGATTGGTTCATCTAATGATAGGTGGGAGATGAAGGAAAACTCCCACCTAT
>JBJEFM010000063.1:0-2938 GCA_051874035.1 Bacillus sp. (in: firmicutes) | reverse complement strand
GTTTAACAAATACTAAGACTTCCACTTCAGTACAGCAACGAAAATGCAGGTGTGCAAACGGGAAATCAAGTACCTGTAACAGCCCGATTGGTTCATCTACTGATAGGCGGGGATGAAGCCCCCTCTATCACAGATTCACTTTAGTGATGACATTCAGGGCAACGTCCGTAAATTTCAAACTTATGGCCTGAAATATCGTATTCTTTTAAATCCTCGGTTATATCCTTCATTGGGCACGTTTGGATTTCCTTCGTTGAGCCGCAATCCAGGCAAATAAAGTGATGATGGTGATGATTATGGCCGCAAGTGAAACGGAAATGCTTCTCTCCTGACAGCTCCGTCATCTCAAGGATACCTAGATCCGCGAACAGCGATAGATTGCGATAGATGGTATCGAAGCTTAAAGTCGGATAGTTCGCCTTCATATTCTCCAACACTTCTTTCGCCGTTAAATACTTATTATTATTAGAAAACAACTGAAGCATCTCTTCTCGTTTTCCCGTGAATTTATAGCCTTTGTCTTTCAATAGCAATAATGCCGCATCAACGTTCATAACGATATCAACTCCATTATATATATTATGCTCTGTTGACTTTAAACTTCTTAAATCCAATAGCCGCCATCAAGATCACGATGGCGATCATAACAATTGTACCGCCCGGAGCCAAGTCTAAATAATAGGAAAGAAACAGACCGCCGATAACCGAAATTTCCCCGAAGATGACCGAGTAGGCAATCATCTGTTTAAAGCCATTTGCGATGCGCATGCTGGCTGCCACAGGCAATGTCATCAATGATGAAACAAGTAGGATGCCTACAATTCTCATAGAAGCCGCTATAACAAGCGCAACCAAAATAATAAATACAAAATGTATATATTTAGCCGGTATACCGGATGCTTTCGCATGATCTTCGTCAAAAGAAAGCAAAAACAATTCTTTATATAAAAAGATGATGATAGCTATGACGATGACAGCGACTCCTACTATCGTCCACAGGTCCGCTCTTGAAACGGCACTTACACTTCCGAACAGATAATTGAATAAATCGGTATTGAACCCCTCCGCAAGTGAAATAAAAATTGCACTGACCCCTATACCGCCAGATAGTATAATCGGTATAGCCAACTCTTGATAATGCTTGTATATGTTCCGAAGACGTTCAATAAATAAAGAGCCCATCACAGAGAAAGCCATTCCCATATAAAGCGGATTGATGAAAGCCGCGCCATTCAGGATTTTCTTCTCCATAAACAGGCTGAATGCAATCCCGGCAAGCGTGACATGGCTTAGCGCATCCGCTATCAACGCTTGCCTCCTTACTACTATAAACACCCCTAGAAGCGGTGCGATGATCCCAATGATGAGACCTGTTATAAATGCATTTTGCAAAAATTCATACTGCAGTAAACCCGAAATCATCGGAAACCTCCCGATTACCTATCATATTTTATATTTCGCTTTTCACATTGCCATGGAAACAAGATAATTCCACATCGCTTAATTGCTTATATTCATGTGAATTTCCGTGGAAATGCAAGTACTTGTTTAAGCACGCCACATGGGTGATTTTTTCGCTTACAGCTTCTATATCATGTGTAACAAGTATCAGTGTAATGCCCAAGTCTTGATTCAAATACTCAAGCATTTTGTAAAATTGCTTTACATTCGCCGCATCCACACCTACCGTCGGTTCATCCAAGATCAGCAATTCAGGATCGCTCACTAAAGCGCGGGCGATAAATACCCGTTGTTGCTGCCCTCCCGATAATTCCCCGATATTGCGGTTCGCAAATTCAAGCATGCCCACTGACTCTAAAGCCTTCCTCACTTTGGCCCGATGCTGTTTCTTCGCAAAGCGGAACAAACCAATCTTCTTTGTCAAACCGCTCAGCACAACCTCAAATACCGTTGCCGGAAAACCGCTGTTGAATGAATTGGCTTTTTGAGAAACATAGCCGATCTTATCCCAATCTTTAAAGCTATTGATTGGCTGGCCGAATAATTCGATAGAACCTGTTTGGATTTTCAATAGTCCCAGCAAAAGCTTCAACAATGTCGATTTGCCGGATCCATTCGGTCCCACAATCGCCAAAAAAGCGCCTTTCGGTATAGCCAAATTAATATTCTCAAGCACAAGATTCCTCTCATAGCGAT
Source organism: Bacillus sp. (in: firmicutes) (assembly GCA_051874035.1). GTDB lineage: Bacteria > Bacillota > Bacilli > Bacillales > DSM-1321 > Bacillus_AD. The sequence continues at coordinate 781 of JBJEFM010000063.1, read as the reverse complement.
AAGAAACATCTTGTATATTAATAATTGTATCCTTCATATACCTCACCTAATTTAAGAATCATTACGATTTACATGTTGTAGTATACTCTTTTTCACCTTGAAAGTAAAGAAATGGCCTGTACTTCTTTGCTTTTTCAGTTCACTATTCCTTGCTGTTTTCATACCTTGAGAATAAGGAGGGATGTTGTGAGGTTTTTAGAGAGCATTATCAACATGAAATTAAATAACATCGGCAGAGATGAACTGATGGGATTGGCGAAACAGCATGGCGTTAGCTTGACACGGGATGAGGCTGAACGCATCTCCCGTGAATTGCGAGGAAAGAATTACAACCTCTTCAATGTTGAACAAAGAAAACATGTCGTGAATCAAATCGCCGCCATTATCGGACGCGACCGCGCCAAGCAAGTCGAACAGATTTTTTTGAGTTTCACCGGAAGATAATGAAGCGGAAAGAGGAGGTTCTCCGTGCAGAATCGCCTCTTTCTGCTTTACAATGGATATTCCTCCACATCGCTTACCTGCCTTTGATCCAGCTCTTCTGAGTATACGATTCATTGAGGTACATATTCCCTGTGCTGATCATTTTCACTTGCCTTATGAACCTTCTTTTAGAAATGACTTACTTACCATCCATTTTTACCATTTTACGAAATATATAGGATCACCTAGAGTAATTAGAACTTCCATTAAACGTGGCAGTCAAACCATTTTTAAAATAAAAACATAAAGTGAATCTTTGATAGGTGGGGATTTTCCTTCATCCCCCACCTATCATTAG
>JBJEFM010000062.1:0-15371 GCA_051874035.1 Bacillus sp. (in: firmicutes) | reverse complement strand
ATACTTTGGACGCACGGTCAACCAAACTTTCTTCAAGCGCTGTACTGGCTGTACGCGGATAGGTTATATACTTCTTCTCATACAGCGATTGTGCGACTTTCAGCACTTTATCGGATGTCCAGCCTTTATATTTGCTTGTTATGTAGCCCTGTAAGTTCGATAGATTAAAAAGGTATGGTGGATATTCTTTCTTTCGCTCCACCTGTTTATCGGCAACAATGCCATGTGCATCGTTTAAGGCTTTACGGATATCATCCAATGATTCTTTGATCTTAAACTTCTCTTCTTTCCCTTCCATATACGTCGCATCGAATTCTTCGCCTTTTTGCGTTTTGAAGGTAGCCGCCAGCTTGAAATACTTCTCCGGAACGAAGTTTTCAATTTCTTTATCGCGGTCATAGATGATTTTCAGCGTCGGAAGGATCACGCGGCCGATATTCAGCACCTGACCTCGCCCTTGTTGATATTTCAATGTGGCAACCGAAGTCAGATTGATGCCGATTACCCAGTCCGCCCATTGCCTGCTGACGCCCGCATCCTGCAAGGGGCGCAGTTCGGTATTGGGCCGTATTTTTTTGAGCCCAGCCAGCACTTCATCGCGGGTCCATTCGTTCAACAGCAGCCGATATACCTGCTTAGGCGCTTTAATATTATAAATAATGCTATCCCCGATGACCTGTCCTTCCCGGTCGTAGTCGCATGCGGAAATAACCGAGTCTACATCATCCCGGAATAATAATGATTTAATGATTTGGAACTGCTTCTTCGCACCGCTGTCCGCTTGATCACGGTTCTTAGGATTGCTTTTCACCTTATACTGGAACTTACTGGGTATAAACGGGAAATGATCCATATGCCACTTGCCCATTTTCTCATCATAATCTTTTGCATCATATAATTGCAGTAAATGGCCGAATGCCCATGTCACAATATAATGATCCCCTTCATAATAGCCATCATTTCTTTTTTTGATTTGCAGAGCATCTGCAATATTTTTAGCGACGGAAGGTTTTTCTGCTATAATTACCGCTTTCATCATAAGACCCTCCTATAAAATAATTTCAAGCATACAAATAGAATACCATATTTCATCGCCGCTTTTTTTATGGATATCAACAAGCCGCCATTTTATGACCCCTCCATAAGAAAACCACCCATTATGGCTCTGCATAAAGGATGGTTCCCTCAGTGGACTTTAATGAAAAATCTTGCTTTTCTTCGCATCTTCTGTAAAGCGGCTGACTACTTTCATCAATGGTTTCTTCAGAATGGTACCGATGATGATGAAAACAATAGCAATACACACAAGCACGATTATATCGATTATGGCATTATGCCAAACAGCTCCCCCTAAGCCTTCTCTAAGCAGCTTAACCGCATATGTGAATGGGAGAAACGGATAGATGCGCTGGAAGAAAGAGGATGAAACCTCAATCGGAAAGTTTCCTCCCGAGCTGGATATTTGCAATACCAGCATAATGATTGCGATACCTTTTCCTATATTTCCAAAGATGGAAACAAGCGTATATACAATCGTCATGAACACAAAGCTGATCAGCAGACTGCATAGGATGAACATTGTTTTCATGTGGATGTCCACTCCCAATAGAAAGACATTCCCCAGGGAGACAATGGCCGCTTGAATAAGTGCGATTGTCAGGAAAGTCAAGCCTCTGCCGAAATAGAAATGATGCGGCTTATAGATCTCTTTCGGCACATGCACATCAACAGATAGCATAGATACCAGTAATAAGGCCCCTACCCAAATCGCTAAAGCTGTATAGAATGGCGAGCTTGCAGAGCCATAATTGGCAATCGGAAACTCCCGGACTTCCTTCAGATTGACGGGATGGGCCATAAAATCGCTGTCGGCTTCCACATCCGTACGAAGCAGGTCAATCACTTCTTCTAATGTGATTTTCTCCTTGGCTTCATTTAATCGGGAGGTCGCTTTATTAATTACTTTCGTCAATTGCGGCAGCTCTGTCTTCGACAAATCACTGGCCATCTGCACCGCCTCCACTAATTGCGGCATTTTTTCTTTAATGAGATTGGAAGCGCGCACGAGCTCCTGCTCCAATCCCGGAAGGTCATTCTTTACAAAAGCGCCGCCTTTGTTGATTTGGTTTTTCATTGCCGGATAATTATTTTGATAAAATGCGGCGGCGAAATTTATTTCATTGATGACTTTATCAAGATTTTGATTGATCAACGCTGTTGCATTTTGCAGTGTTTGTTCAAGCTGCGGCAGCTCCGCTTGGTACTTCTTCAGCATGGCGGCGGCTGTTTGCAGCGTCTTCTCTGTGTCGCCCAAAATATTCTTCACATTCGGCAATTGTTCCTGGACGGCGGCCACCACATCATTCGCTGTCTGAATATCTCGTTGAATTTGATTCAATCCATCCCTGACAGCAGGCAAATACATGCTATCGAAATTCGTTAAAATATCGCCTGTAGCTCGTTGAATGTTTTTTGCTTCTGTATTGATTGCCGCCAGTGTTTCCGGCAGGCTGCCCTTATTATTTTGTATATATGAAATCGCATTTTGAATGGCTTGCTGCTGTTTCCGCACCCGGTCTTGGACCCCCTGCAGCTTATTCAATAGCTCCTGCAGACGGTCTGCTGAAATGCCTTGATTAATTAAGCTTTGAATATACCCGATCTGATTTTGCAAAACATTTTCTTGTTTATCCAATAAATCAGCAGCTGTTTGCAAAAAGGACAACGCCTGCTCGGATGTTATATTCGAATTTGCTAATTGATCGGTTACAATAGCAATATTTTTGGCGACAGTGTTTACAAATACTAAATTCAAACGGACAGCTGTTGCGATTTCGTCAAACGACGCACTTAAACTATCCGTAAACTCTGTCGCGACCGCCGCATACTTCGCGCCGTTATTCGCCAGTTCCTCCACTTTCGGCAAGATTGCTTGTGTGGAGTTGATGACATTCATCGCTTGATTCGCTTCTGTCAATCCTTCATTTAATGTTTGTTTGACAACGCCGAAACTATCGTTGAATTCATTCACTTTCGCTGCCATCTTTTGGATTTCCGGTATTTTGTCCTGCAATAGCAGCACTTGCTGCCCGGCTTGTTCAACCATCGGCAATGCTCCTTGAATTTTCAGAACACTATTCCCGATTGCATTGATTTCCGGGATATTTTCAGACAGTCCGGCCACTTTATTCGCTTTCGCTTCAAGCACTGGCATGTTTTTCTCCAGTTGAATGACCTCCTGCCCGAACTCATTGATTTTAGGCAGTGCATCATGGATTTTATATAATTTATTTTCCAATTTCCGAATGGTAGGCAAATCCTTATCCAGTTCGATTCCGATTTTGTCGAAGGCATCTAATAAAGAACGTGAAACAGTATCAACGAATTCCTCACTCACTTGCTGAGTGACCGTATTGGCACCGGTTGCCGCAATCTTTGGCGTGATTGCATTTATTTTATCATTTACAGTGAAAACGATCTCCGCTTTCTCCGGATGGTCAGTCAGTATGCTCGATAAATTTTCCGTAAACTGCTTAGGTATGTATAGACTTGCATAATAGTCCCCATTTGTAACGCCCTCATCCGCTTCTTCTTTGCTCACAAACTGCCATCCCAGATTTTCATTCTCTTTTAGCTTCTTGACTAATTCAGTACCGATGTTCAATTCTTCCCCTTGAATCGTCGTCCCTTGGTCTTCATTGGCAACCGCTATCTTAATCCCGGCCGTATTTCCATATGGGTCCCAGAGAGCTTTAATATTAAACCAGGCATAAAGCGAAGGTAAAAACATCAACGCAATAATCAGAAAGATGGCTGCTTTTGACCGCGCGATGCGCCGCCAATCCAGAACATAGATGTGCATGACTTTTCTCATAAACCGAAACTCCTTCTATAGCGATCATCAAATGATTTGAAGTCTTCATTTCCAATTCTTTTTTTACTCTACCCCAAATGGAAAACATTCATGTTTACTATATAAGAAATATATATAATAGCGCTGTAATTGCAATGAAATTACCGACAGCAAAAAAGCCTTGAGATACCGCACTGCGGTATCTCAAGGCTTTCTGCATTTAAGCGGCTTCTTTCATGCCATGCGACCGTATATGGTAAATCTGGTACAGAAGCAATGCAAGCACAGAAAGAATTGCCCCGGAAATATACGGCAAACCGATAGATAAAGAGAATAGCCAACCACCAAGCGGCGGTCCAATAATTCTTCCAAGCGAATCGAAGGAAGACAACAGTCCGGTTACGTTTCCATGGCCTGTCGCAGAGCGTTTTGTCAATAGTGCAGAAACCGCCGGGCGAATAAGCCCATTCCCTAATCCGAAGATGGTCAAGAAGATCGCCGCTGTCCAGAAGTCCTTCGTGAAAAGAATAAGAAGAAAACCGAGCGCCGATACGATGATTCCAATACGGATCACTGCGCCTTCTCCATACTTCTTCGTCATCTTCCCTGCTAATCCTCCCTGCACAAGCGCGCTTCCAAGCCCCATAATCATAAAGATATATCCTAACTGGATAGTATCGATTGCTGCTCTCTGGGCTGCAAAATAAGCGAATGTCGCTTCAAGGCCCGCCAATGAAAGCGTCACGAATAATTGCAGAATGAACAGAATCGAAACCACCCCGCTAAAAGCCTTCCACATCGGTTCCTTATTCGCTAGCTCCAAGGAGCGTTTTTCAGGGGAAAGCGATTCTTTAAGAAGAATAACGACTAACAATAATGTGACAATGCAGCTGATCCCGGCGATATAGAATGGCATATGAAGACTGGATTTGGAGAAAATGCCGCCTATGGCCGGGCCAAATATAAATCCTAGTCCAGTGGCGGCTCCGATAATACCCATCCCTTTCCCACGTTCTTCAGGCGTCGTGATATCGGCCACATAAGCCATCGCTGTCGGCATATTCGCCGCCGACAGTACCCCGCCGACAATCCTTGCCGCAAATAATAGCCACAACGAATCAGCCACAGCCATAATGAAGAATGATATCGCTAAACCGGCTATGCCGATTAACATAACTGGCTTACGTCCAACCCGATCCGATACACGTCCCCATAAAGGAGCGAAAATTAATTGCATCAACGAATAGACAGCCATCAGCAGCCCAAGCTCGGTTGGACTTCCTCCAACTTCCTCAGCTAGAAACGGAAGAACTGGAATAATAATACCAAAACCAACCATCACTAAAAACATCACTAAAAAAAGAACTGGCAGTACCTTCTTGGATTCCATTGTATTCTTCCTTTCATATCTCTTCCTACATAGGTATAAGTAAGATAATATAGTTATCATTAAAATAGTCAATCGTGACTATAACTAGAATTATAATCCCTCCAACTAGATTGCGCAATTATAATTTCTCGCTCCTATAAAGTGAATTTTTGCCACCCTTAGTTGTGGCAAGTACTTGATCTTCTGCTTACACACATCTTCGTTTTGACTGCTGTGCTGAAGCGGGAATCTTAGCATCTGTTAAACGGGATAAAGTGAATCTTTGAGCATTCCCCGCCTATCAGTAGATAAACCAATCGGATTGTTACAGGTACTTGACCTTCCGCTTGCACCTCTGCGATTCCACTGCCGTGCCGTAAGAGGAAGTCTTAGTACCTGTTAAACGGGGCAAATTAACAGATAGGCAATTCTCTCTTTGAACATAGCCTGGAAACACAGCGGATTATCCTGACGCTTTATTACTCGTCTTCTTTCCATACAACAAAAGAGCAAATCAAAATCTGCTCTTTTGCCGTGTCCTGCTACCCGATCATCAATCTGACTAACTGGGTGGAATCTGCCACTATTGAATAAAAGAATGGTTCATATAATTTCTGTATCAAAAAGTAATATACCAACACTGTCATTGCCACATACTTAATAACTTCTTCCGCTGCACTTTTATTTTTATAAGAAAACCACATATTCCGCGGGCGGTAATTAGTGAACGGTTTAAAAAGCGGCACGCTTGAAACTGAAAAGAAATCACCAATGATATGAAAAAGATAACCCAATGAAATACCCATAGCAAAAGCCGAGTTGAATAACAGACAGAAACCAGTAAGAAGAGCCCAAGCCAGAAGGGAATGCATAAACCCCCGATGGCCGAATAACTTGCTAATAATCACGGCCAAACCGAAAGAGCGTTGCCCGATAAACGATTTTGGTTGGTCTAAATCAGGCAGCACACTGCCGATTGCAACACCTAAGGCATATGTAATTGTAAATGAATAATGGCCGTGCGCCGCTACTCCTGCTCCAGCAGCCAGGCTTGTGATAATATGCGTCTTATACATCATGATGAAACGATCCTTCACTCCAAAATAAAATTCAGGGAAATATCAACAAAGAATAGTTTGAGGCAATCCAGACTTGAACACCTTTACATCTCAACTAAAAATTTCTATATCTTCCATTTCCACCTGCTAATATTATCATTTTATATAGAAAAAAACATTCTTTTTATTGATGAAACTAAAAAAAGGCCAACATGGTCTGTTAGCCTTCTCGCTTTATAGTATTACAAACAATCTATCACAAGGCGGGCTTCCACCCTTTTTCATGGAGATTATAAAGAATGGTAACAAGATGCGCACGCGTAATATTTGTGTGGGGCTGAAACGCGTCATAGCTGATTTCTTCCTTATAGCCTTGTATGGCGCCTTGTTCATACAGCCACTCTACCGCTTTACGCTCAGTCATATTTTTGCCTGTGAACGTCTTTGTCAATAACAGTGCCGCTTGTCCGCGCGTCAACACACCCTGCGCCTTATTTTTGACAGGCAACTGATATTTTCTCGCAAGCCCATACATTGCTTTTGATGATTCATCCGGTAACGGCGCACCTAACATATAACGGAAAATCACTTTAAGATATTGTCCTTCTGTTATCGGTAAATCCGGCTTAATGCGTTTTTCATCCGCAAATCCGACCACATAACCTTTATTCAACGCCCATAAAAAAGCTTCCGACCAATAAAGATTCTCTGCATAATCACTATATAACAATGGATCCACTTTAGGAGCTTCCGTTACTTTCCCTTCCTTGATCCATAATGCCAAATCATTGATCATTTCCTTAGAAGCAAAACCCGGCGCAGTGTACTCTTTATTGTAATCCGGCTCTCCGGCATAATTACCCAGCGTATGGAACATATGCGGATACAATTTATACTGTACATTCGGACGGTCTTTCAGTTCTTTTTTCCACTGCTCAAATTCAGACACCGGCACTTGAAGGTCCTTGCCGCCCTGAAGAACAAGAAAAGGGACATTCTGCTTTTTAGCCAGATCAACAGGTTTGTAGTCTCTGATATTAAACCACCATGATGGCTGCAGCATAAAGTTCTCCGGGACATTTGCCGCCGAATACTGCGGATCATTCAAAATGGAGAACTGCTCTTCGAAAAATGCCTGACTTTCTTTTATCAACGCCACTTGCTCTGCTGGAGCTTGCCGTTTAACTGCTAATTCTAGTTGCTTATCGAATTGGGAAAGAAGTAAATCCGCAAAAGAACCCGCCGGCCCAGCCGCTCCGATTATGCCTTTGATTCTTTTTTGTTTATCATTGTCCACGATGAGCGGCAATGCATAGGCTCCTTGGCTATGCCCGAAAACAAACATTTGACCCGTATCGATATCCGGCTGATTCAATAGGCTCGCCACTGCCAAATTCGCATCGATTGCCGTTTCTTCCCGGATTGTGAACGCAGGATTCAATGCTGATTTAATGGTATGTGTTTTAGTCCTTTTTTCATAGCGCAGCACCGCTATTCCTTCATTGGCAAGACCAACTGCGATATCACGGAACGGCTTATAAAAGCCGAACGTTGCATCCTCGTCATGAGGGCCCGATCCATGAACAAGCACCACGACAGGAAAAGGGCCTTTTCCTTCGGGTATTGTTAATTTTCCCGGAAGAGCGAACTCATCCTCGCCGATTTTGATTTGTCTTTCTGTATAATTTTTTTTATCGTAAATCGGTGCTTTAAATGTACCTTCCGGATATAAATTATCTATAAAAAACTCATCCACAAATCCGGTTTTAGTTACTTTAATGACTATTTCCGCCTGTCCATTCTCGGCTTCACATAAAAATACCACTCTTTTATGCACCGGGTCATTCCGCACTTCTTTAAAACTTATTTTATTGACTTTCCCGTACACCTGAAGAGATTGCTCCCATAAAGCCGCTAAATATTCTTTTTTTGCCGCCTCTTGCATCTGGAAGTTTAATAGCCGATGTGCTCCATCCCAATCGTTGTTCCGGGCGGATTGCACGAATTCCTTGCCGATTTGTTCATAGTTTACTTCTTTACTACTCTCAGAGGCTTCTGCCGGCTTTGCTGAATACGACAGACTGCCTCCTATCGCTGTTAAGCCGATACTGCTTGCTAATAATAGTTTGCCTGCAACAAACTTCTTCGCCATACATTTCCTCCTTGCACGCTTTTCTATTATTATAGCATATATGGAAAATTTTGCTATTAACAAAAATGATTATATAACTCATTTCATTCATACACGTCTTCAATATGTAAATCATTTCTTACTGTCAAATCAATTATACAATCTTCATCAATCACTTTTATAAGGGGCCTCGTGGCATAAGCAGGATTCATGAACATCACTTCGCCGACCAGCGGATGCCGCTTTATTTCTTCAAGCTCTTTCTTCGTAAGCTTTTTTTCTTTGTTGACGATTGCATCGGATAGTTTGGCCATGCCTGCATTAATCAAGCATCCCGCCAAAGCCCCTTTCCGTTTCATTTATTTCCCTAGGTAAGTCTATGTAGATTGTATCCCTCTCTATATCCAGCACTTTCCATTTATCCCATTTAACAGGTACTAAGGTTGGTTCATCTAATGATAGGTGGGAGATGAAGGAAAACTCCCACCTATCAAAGATTCACTTTATATTCGTCATTGAATTGTTTTTCTTATTTTTTATGAAAATAACTTCTCCGATTTTCACTTCGTTTTTCTCCTTCCATAACCTCAATCGATTAAATAAGGTATCGATAGTGCTGACTTATGAACTTTGTAAAAGTTATCATTACATAAAAATCCACGAATAGTAATTATTCACTATAAATTCAAAAAATAATATTTTCATTTTTTATAGTTCTTTAGTTTCTGTTTTGGCAACAAAAAAAGATCAGCTATTCACTGATCTTCTTTGATTGCCTGGCAACGTCCTACTCTTGCAGGGGGAATCCCCCAACTACCATCGGCGCTGAAGAGCTTAACTTCCGTGTTCGGAATGGGAACGGGTGTGGCCTCTTCGCCATCGTCACCAGATATTCTTTTATAAAGCGGATGAAGGGAATCGAACCCTCATCATCAGCTTGGAAGGCTGAGGTTTTACCACTAAACTACATCCGCATATATGGCGCGCCCGAAAGGAGTCGAACCCATAACCTTCTGATCCGTAGTCAGACGCTCTATCCAATTGAGCTACGGGCGCATATTTTCAGTTTATCATCCAAAGTTTGCAATTGCAATCTACAATACTAATTATCAACCTTTCGCTTTAAACTGTCAACTAAATAAAATGGAGGAGGTAGAGGGATTCGAACCCCCGCGAGCCGTTAAGCCCCTGTCGGTTTTCAAGACCAATCCCTTCAGCCGGACTTGGGTATACCTCCAACATAAACGTTTTGGAGCGGAAGACGGGATTCGAACCCGCGACCCCAACCTTGGCAAGGTTGTATTCTACCACTGAACTACTTCCGCAATTAATATACTGGTGGAGGGGGGCAGATTCGAACTGCCGAACCCTAAGGAGCGGATTTACAGTCCGCCGCGTTTAGCCACTTCGCTACCCCTCCATATGAAAGTGGAAGATGGTGCCGGCGAGAGGAGTCGAACCCCCGACCTACTGATTACAAGTCAGTTGCTCTACCAACTGAGCTACACCGGCAACTAATATGGCGGTCCCGACGGGAATCGAACCCGCGATCTCCTGCGTGACAGGCAGGCATGTTAACCGCTACACCACGGGACCACTATGGTGGAGGATGACGGGATCGAACCGCCGACCCCCTGCTTGTAAGGCAGGTGCTCTCCCAGCTGAGCTAATCCTCCGCTTTCGCCACATCTCTCGTGGACAATTAATAATATATACGGTTTCGCTAAATTATGCAATACCTTTTATTTATGTTATAAAATTCAAATTTTTTCGCCCTCTATTTTTCCTTTAGGCATGTTTCATGTATTTCCACATATATTTAATTAGTGCAATCATCAACCATCTAAGGAGGTATACTTCCATGGAGCAAGCCGAGACAAAAATCATGACGGTGAAAGACTGGTTAATTACGCTTTTGCTATTATGTATCCCCCTTGTTAATATTGTCATGTTATTTGTATGGGCATTCGGTGAAGGCAATCTCATCAGAAAAAATTTCGCTAAGGCGGAGCTGATTTTCTGTGCGATTTTATTAGTGTTATACTTTCTCTTTTTCATCGTTTCAATAATTCTTGTATCTTCGCTATCCGGTTATTAGATTTATGCTGTTGTCCTCCTCCGGATTTTTTATCCCGTTTAACAGGTACTAAGACTCCCACTTCCACGCAACAGTGAAAGCGCAGATGTGTAAGTGGGAGATCAAGTACCTGTAACAACTAAGGTTGGTTCATCTAATGATAGGGGGGAGATGAAGGAAAACTCCCACCTATCAAAGATTCACTTTATTCTATACTAGAATTCATGCTATCTAATCTGGCTTGCACCTAGTGAAAATCGGTAAATCGCTTGCTAAATCCCCTGCTTTTTGTCAAAGGAGGGGATTTAGCAAATGACCTAATAGTCTAAGGAAGGAAACGTTCATTATGGGTAGAAAACCTCTCAACATTCTTATATTGCTCGTATTCATGCTATTAATCAGCTTCAGTTTATGGCAGCACTACCATGATAAAATGAGCCAGCAGAAAAATAATGAATCTCCAAATACAAACGCAGCCGACAATATCGGCACTGAAAAAGGGCAAGCCGCACCTGATTTTTCACTTACTGCTTTGGATGGAAAAACGGTAAAGCTTTCCGATTTCCGCGGCCAAAAAGTCGTTCTGAACTTCTGGGCAACCTGGTGCTCCCCTTGCCGAGAAGAAATGCCTGACTTGCAAGCTTTTTATAGTAAAAATCAGGATAAGAACCTTACCATTCTGGCTGTGAATATGACAAATCAGCATGAAACATTAGATCAAGTCGCACAATTCGCTGACGACTATAATCTCACCTTCCCCATTCCCCTTGATGAAAAAAATGCTGTCGGGCAAAGCTATCAAATTATGACCATCCCGACCAGCTTCCTCATTGATTCAAAAGGCATTATTCATAAAAAAATTCTTGGCCCCGTCAATCAAGCGATGCTTTCAGAATTAATAAATGAAATGGAGTGAAAAAAGAGCAAGCGCCTGTATGCGCCTGCTCTTGCTCCTTATAGTCGAGGATCGATCTCTTTCTCTTTCGTTGTTTCAAATAGCATGTTCGCGGCAGCTTGCTTATAACCCGCATCGCCGGTTTCTATATCGTGCCATTTATATGATAGCATTTCCTCTCCCAATAGGTGCTCATTCAACGAAGTGCGCAATTTAGCCGCCGTATTCTTTTGTTTAATCAGCTTTATATATTTGTGCGGCAGCTTATAATCATAACCATAGACTAACGTTAAATAATTCTCATTACGCACCTTTAAGAATGGCACAATGCCGGGCTTCATTGTTTCAGGCTTGATGACTACCCCTTCCATTTGACGCTCTACCGTTAATGTTTCATAGAACTCCTCTGCCTTCCGGTAATAATCCCCATCACTGAAGTTAATGACGGCATACTCATCATCACTTACAAACGAGAACATTTCTGATGCGGTAAATGGCGGTTTCATTTCCGTGCCATCTTTTTTTACTGCTTTCAGAATTGTAAACGGCTTCAATGCAATTGTTCCATCGCCGGCATAGATGCGCAATTGTTCTTGGAATGTCTCCACTGCTCGCTCTTGTTCAGAAAGGGAGACGATTGTATGTTGAATACTATTCACATTTTTGTATGTTTGATAGTTTGAGCCGTATTTTTTTACTAGATCTTTCTTCGGTAGTTCTGCAGCATCCTTTTCAAAGCCGCTGCTTTCATACTTGTTCATCAGCTCTTGCCACTTCACTTCAAAGCCGCTATCTTTCAAGAAATCCAGTTCTGTTTCAATCGCTTTGCTGTAACTTTCAAACTGTTCTTCAATCAAACCTTCTCCCAATGCGCGCCACGGCATTAATTCACAATCGAGCAGCAATAATTCAAGATTTTCCGCCTCCATATATGCGGAAAACTTGCGATGCTGCTCCAATAATACTTTTGATAAGTCAATGGCGGTGATTTTGTAGCCATTACGGCTGACTGCATAGCTTTGCTCTACATTACGATGTAAGTAGACATTGCATCTCGACCCCATATACTTGGGCTGCAGCACCACCTGTTCCACACCTTTGTTTCGGAAATATTGCAGACCTTTATGAAGTGATTCTAACACGCCGTTCTCCTCATCCTTATCTGCCGGTGACATAGTGCCCGAAATAAAATTGACCTTATTCTTTACTATATATTCCAATCTTTTTTGTTCGTTTGCGGCCAACGTTTCAATAGCAACATGTTCTTTCTTTGTAAATAATAGCGGCAGTTCTTTCCTCGCCGGCTGCTTTGATTTCACTTGCTTATATAAAGGCCGTCCAGAACGGATTATAACGGAAGACAACTTATTGCCATCTGCGCAGCCTGTATCAAGATTGATTTTATTCTTTATCGTAACAATTTCTCTGCTGGCTATATGGCCGAATATATGGTAAGGTGCATTCGATGATGCTTCCTTTTGAATAAAGCTTAGTTGAGGCTCAGTATCTTCACTTCTATTCAGCCGAAAATTCCGCTGGTTCTTCAAAGAAACGGCGTCCACTTTACCGATATACTTGTTCTCACAAGGTGCATGGGTTACGTAATAAGAAGCCTGATCAATGCCGATAAAACGGTAAAATTCACGCGATTCCTCGACTAATGAAAAGAACTTCCGCTTTAATCCTTCATCCGTTTGCAACACTTCTATACTTGTAAAATATTGATCGAGTGTTGTCTTGTCGACTGCATGATCCGTTATCTTCCCTTGCAAATATTTATATACGAAGTTCTCATGGTTGCCTTTTCCCAACACAAAGAAATCACTGTTACAGTAAATAAAATCAATCATCTCTTTTGTACAGCGGCCTTTATCAATCCAGTCGCCATTTAAGAGAATGCGATAATTCCTTGTTTTATCAGTTCCTATCAATTGTCCTCCATCCACAATATAACCATAACGGGAGAGAAGCACTTTCAAATCATCGACGCTTTCATGTACATCGCCGACAACAATATATGAATATCCCTTCTCTAATAAATGGGAAGAATATTTCTCCCAATCACTCACTTCCACCGTGTATGATGGATTTGCTTCCTTAAGATTACTGTCATAGAAATCTTTTGCTTTAATGCGGTGGACCGCATTGTATTTCTTCTTCGTCAACCCTCTGACAACATCGCGTTTTAAGCGCTGTACGTGCTTCTCAACGAGCTTCTTATCACAGTCGGTCGTAAAATAATCTTTATAGTTATCATAATCAAATAATACAACTTCAATATTATAGTGATTTTCTAGCGCAACCTGTCTGACTTCTTCTCGGAAATCATCGGATAGACCTGTAGTATCCACTATGACAAAGTCAGCGTTAATCGAGAATGTCGTCACAGCACGCAAGCGCTGAAATAATAATTCGAAAGCTTGCTTGCTGCTTTCAAGCATGATTTGACTGTGTTTATGATAATTGTGGCCTAATAATTGCTGCCTGATTTCATCCGATGAAATATATTGCACATTGCTGCGATAATTCTTGCTTTCTTCTTCCATGTGCAGCTGCGGTTGCAGTACTTCCTTAGCAAATGTTGTTTTACCGCACTCCGTTGCACCCACTAAAAGGAAAATTGTATGCATCTTCGTTGAAATCTTCATCCTGCGGCACCTGCTTTCTTAATAACGGCGCACTGTGTTGTATAAATGCCATTGACACAATCACCAATCGGAACAAAAGACACGTCTGCTTGCTGTCCTTTTGCCAATTTTCTTATCCATTGCTCAAACTCATCTGTTGTCATTTCCCATTTATGATCATCATGGCGAAAGCCTTCTAATTCATAATAGGAATTAAACTCTCTGTTTGGCGTTGTAATAATCATCTGGTCGAAGTTGATATGCTGAAGAATCTCTTGAATGAGCGCTTCGGCTTCTGTGACTTGCATATGCTCCACGACTTCTGTTACTAGCACATTCACCTTCTGCTGCCGGTAGGAATCCTTGAAACTCGCTAAACTAGCGTACGTGTCGACATTATGGATGCCTTTTCGCTTCACTTTCTTGCGCACTTGTTTGAGCATTTCTTCATCGATATCAATCGCATGATAGGTGTGCTCTTTTAGCTTCTGTGCGAACGGGATTGCATATGCCCCTTCGCCGCAGCCGACATCCACGATTTCTTGTGTGAATGGGAGAAGATATTCGATGGCTTCTTTTCTTTGCTGTGCTGTATTGCCGTATTGGAATTTCATTTCATAACGGGATGATTGCTCCAATGCCCCACGTAATTTCTTGAATTGCCGTTTCTCTTTTATCACATTCTTCACGAACAGATAGCGGATAAAATAAGGGCTCTCCAATTCATTCATAATATCAATATATTTACCGGCCAGTTCATCCGGTACGTCCAAATGCTCTTTGCCCATCATGGCCAAAAATAAGAAAAATAAAACGGAAAACTGCATTAATTGCTGCAGACTTTCCTCTGTTCTTATAGTGATGCGATAGTTATTTTTGCAAAGAGGCACAGCTTCAATTTTAAACAAAGGAAAGTGACGGGAAAATATTTCTAAGTAACGCTCTCCCTTCATATACACCATGTTCACACTAAAAGCATGTCTATAACCCGGTTCATCCCTTTCATCGCGTTTTTTCAATAAATGGGAGAAAAATTCATTAACCGCATTTAAGGGAAACAGCGGCGTATTATAACGCGAAAGATTCAAATATTCAAAATACTCGTTGTGGTTTTGTTTAAAAGAAATATCATTTTCTCCATCTTTAAAGAAAATATTATAAGTCTGTTCATCCGTATACCAGCCGCATGCGACGCCTTTTCGCACGCTCCGCAGCGCCATTCCTCCATGAGGGTTTTTCTTAATAACAAATGATAGCGCTGGATTCTCGGATGCTAATCGTACAATTGCCATGTCAAGTCCCCTTTATCTCTTTTTTCGTTTTATCCCGTTTAACATGTACTAAGGTTGGTTCATCTAATG
>JBJEFM010000061.1:0-15513 GCA_051874035.1 Bacillus sp. (in: firmicutes) | reverse complement strand
ACGTAACGCTGCGTCATTTGCAGGCTCTCATGCCGAAGTATCCTTTGCAGTGTTATCGCGTCCATACCACTCTTTAACGCCCTAGACGCGAAGGTATGGCGGAATGTATGCGGCGACAATCGAACATCATCGAAATTCATTACATACTTTAATCGTTTGAATACGCAGCCAATCGTGTCCGGCGTTAGTTGTTTCTTATCTGTCGCACAGAAAACGTACTGGCCCGGCTTGCCATCGAAATACGATTCGCAATAAACACGGAAGTCTGCCAGCTCTTTGCGGAGCTTGTTCGCGATAGGAACGCTGACGACCTTCCTTTTCTTTCCGTAAAGACTGACGAGTTGATTATCGAAGTCAATATCGCTCCATTTTAAGTTGCTCAGCTCGCCGCACCGGGCGCCCGTGCCTAACATCGCGATGATTAACATTCGATTCCTATACGCGTGATACGGCTTATTGCGCGACTGCCTGTCGAAGTACCGGAGCATCTGCTTAATATGATGATCGGAAAATATCTCGATGCGGTCGTCGCTCTTTGCAAAGCGTAAATTACGGAACAGGCCATGATCGTGCGAGATAATTTCCTCTTCCGCCAGGTAATTAAAGAATACCTTAAGCACGCGGAGCTTAGCGTTTATAGTCTGCGGGCCATTACCTTTTTCATCGCGACAGTAACCGAGGAACCCTTTAATCGTTCCCCGCGTTACGTCCTTTACATTCGCGATACTCTCGTCGCTGACGCAATAGTCCACAAAGGCGGTTAAAATGCGTTTGTAGCTCGATAACGTATGCAGCGATAGATTAGCGTACTTGCGATCTGTTAGAAAGTCTTTTACTGCGAATTTTAATATCATCCATTACGACACCCTTCCGACATTTTGACGAAAAAGTATTCCGTACACTGTGCGAGTATTGTACGTAATGGCTGCCCGGATTATTATTTTCGGCTGGAACCCGCGTCATTACTAGGTTTTCGCGAAGGCTTCCGACCCCAGTATTGATAATAATCTGTGCGGATAAAACCGTTGAAGAGCTTGCGCTTCTTCGTAGCCGGCTTGCCGTACAGCTTCTCGAATCCTTCATAAGAAGTCAGCATGTAAACAGACCATGTTTCATACTGGCTGAATACACGTCCCATGTCCCGGTAAATCTTCTCTACTGTAGGCTTGTCCGCCAACCGTTCCCCATACGGCGGGTTGCCGACAATGACACCGTTTTGTTCATATTTCTCATTGATCGTTATATCGCTCACCTGCATTTGCTTAAATGTAATCAAGTCTCCAAATCCTGCTTCCAATGCATTCTTCTTGGCGATTTCCACCATTTTATGATCAATATCGAATCCTGAAATATTAAGGGGCTGATCATAGTTGGCTTTCGCATCCGCTTCATCCCTCACTTGCTCCCAAACAGTAGCAGGCATCCACGGCCATGTTTCAGAGACAAATTCGCGATTGAACCCAGGGGCGATATTTTGCCCGATCATCGCAGCCTCAATGGCAATCGTTCCGGATCCGCAGAAAGGATCGATAAATGGACGGTCCGGGCTCCACTTCGTTAATAGGACAAGCGCTGCAGCCATTGTCTCTTTCAGAGGCGCGCCCCCTTGTTCCACCCGATAGCCGCGTTTATGAAGACCGACTCCCGATGTATCCAGTGTAAGCGTCGCGACATCCTTCAAAAGAGAAACTTCGATTTTGAACAGTGGACCATCCTCTTTAAATCTTGCTACTCGCTTATAAGCGACCTTCAGTCGTTCCACAATCGCTTTCTTGACAATCGCCTGGCAATCCGAAACACTGAACAGTTTTGATTTTACTGATTTTCCCGATACAGGGAATTCACCGTCTTCTGTAATATATTGTTCCCATGGCAAAGCCTTTGTTTTTTGAAATAACTCTTCGAAAGTGAATGCTTTAAATTTTCCTACTTCGATTTTAATGCGGTCCGCGGTCCGCAGCCACATGTTTGCGCGTGCGATTGCCGTTTCATCACCTTTAAAAACGACCTTTCCGTTATCGACTGTGCATTCATATCCCAGATCCCTTACTTCTTGTGCCACAAGAGCTTCTAATCCCATTGCAGCTGTTGCAATTATTGTATATTGTGCCATTACATCACCTTTAATTTATTTTAACGATTTTATTATGCATAAACTAAAAACGTATTTTCCATTGATTCACATTATCTAGTATGTATCACTAACAGTGATTATAACAATAAAGACTCTCCTCTTAAAGGAGAGTCTGCTGATTGTAAATGAAAAGTTGATATTATTTTTGATAACGCCCTATAAGCCATGTTTTGTTCCCCCGTACTGCAAGCGATAATGAATTATCTCGCACGAAAGGCGGCAATCATCTATCTACAGGCTAAATGCCTGTCCTTTACCTCGTTCATTTCCAAGGTTCAAGGTGCCCCTACCTAAATTTGGGTTTCTCGCTCGTGGGGTTTACCCGTTCCACCCTCCTTATTTCTAAGAAGGCTTCGTCACTGTGGCACTTTTATAGGGTTGTACCATATCCTTAAAAGGACTTAGGTAGTTTCCCGGCCGTCAGCCATCATGGCTGCCCTAGCTTATTTTTTCACTAGGCACGAACACTACAAGCATCTCAGCCTGTGCGAGCATGGACTTTCCTCTACAATTTCAAGAATTGCAGCGATTACCCGAACGTCATCAAAAAGTAACATCACTTATTATAGTGGTTATTCGACCACTTTTCAACAACATTTTTGTTTTTTTATAATCCCACACCTTAAAACATGCATGGTCCTTTACGAAATAAAGGAATGTTCATTCGTAAAGCTTGTTGCCGAACACATGCTTTTCCAGATTGGACAATCTTTTCAAAATATCAAAGTTTGTCGTGCCTGGAGCGGCTTGCTGGTATGAAGCTGCCGGGCGGCTCTGTGTATCTTCCGCTTTTTTGCGCAGCTTCATGTTTTCTTGTCTTAATTCTTCAATTTCTTGATGGAACGTTTCATAGTCGCGAATAATTAGATCTAAGAATTGATCAACATCCTCCGGGCGATAACCACGCATCCCCGTTTTAAATTCTTTTTCCAGAATATCTTTCGCTGTTAATTTTATTTTATCAGATAGCATTAGGATTCACCTCAACACATACGCCATTCATTAGCTTTACTATTATTTTTTCAAAAAGCGCATACTTTGTCAATTTATCTTTCTAATTTAATTAAATTATCCTTATTTCTTACTCATAAGATTCTATGTTCATTTCTTCTATATATTGCTGCAATTCATAAAAATCCATTTGAATAATTTGATATTCGTTCTTCTGCTGGTATCGTTCGGCTTCCCGCAAGAAATACTTTACACTTCCCTCTTGTTCTTCATCATAAACAACAAGCATACCGTCTGTTTTTTCAAGGAGAAAACGGTCTCTGTTCTTGAATTGCATCGGGCTCACATAGGGCTCTTTGGAGATGCTATCTACAAAGTCCGCTTGTGAAACTATGTATTGATAATATTCTTTATTCTTATCGTTCCACTTACTATCTTGATTTAGAAAAGGGGTGATGACGGCCAATTGCAGTTCGGGATAACGCTCCTGCAAATGAAGGACAGCTTCCCCGGCCCATAGCTCAACGCCGAGTTGTCCGGTAATAACCACCCATTCAAGCCCTTCTTCTATAAATGGAATCAATCGTTTCCCTATGACTTTCTTAATAAGGTCAGCCTCTTTAGCACTATTATTAAATATACCCAACTCAAAGTTTTTGTAACCTGTTATAAACAATATTTTTAACATTTGTTCTCCTTTTTCAAAACTATGAATCCTTGCATCATCGCCATTCCCCCGAAAATTAGCTGTAAATTCAGAAAGAAAGGGCTGTATATCAGCCCTAATATATTTTCAGCAGCAGAATGGTCTAGGTGGCGGGCAAGCAATTGTTGGCGCTGGCGGCATACCTGTACAAATCAACTGTTGACTGCAGCATTGATTCACCACAGATTTTGTATGCGGGAAATAATGTTGGTGTTGATAAACATGTTCATTCACGGTTGTTGTGTGTGTTGGATGAACATGCGGCACAATGGTCTTCATGATATTCTTATTGAGAATGTTGTTCGTTGGGCTGACTACCGCAGGACTTACTTGTGTCGGCGCTATATTAGCCGGGCCCACTTGTGCCGGATATCCTCCTAAGCCATATCCTCCCGGTCCCATCATGGCCGGACTTACTTGTGCCGGTCCTCCCCATCCTCCCGGCCCCATCATGGCCGGGCTCACGTGTGTCGGATAACCGCCTCCGTATTGTGCACCTGCTACACTTTGACCAGAATATGTCGAACCACACATACCAGGAACTCCACTATATTTTTTCTCCATCCGTAGTGTCCCCTTTCTTCATAGTTTTTTTTACATTAACAGACTATGATTAGGAAAGGACACCTGTACTAGTCAAATAACCCATTTATTATAAAAAAGCATAAAAGCGATCTTTTAAAACAGTAAACATAACAATTGTTAAACAAACTACTAAGAAAAACATAAAAAGTATCGTTTTTTGCATATTTTTACCCTCTCTCACTTTTTAAAAATACCTTGCTCACAGTTTTTCATTCTACACGTTCTTTCAGAACTCAACAATAGATTAGGGGCTTTTTTTTCTTATGAATTTCTTATATTTTTCTTAAGAAAAAAAAGCCCCGTACAAAAGCCCTGCAAATAGGAAGAAACAGCGGTTCGCTCTGTTGCCGCAGGGGAACATTCGAAGTTTGTCCTACATACATTAATACATATAACAGGAACGGAAGGAGAGACCTCGATGTCTACTGGCGATCGAATGAACAACCCACCATTCAAGCGAAAAAAGAATGATTCATTTTCTGACTTTATTTCCAATATAGATCAACTTTTCAGCGGGCCTAAGCCTCTAGGAGGCGTCCTGCAATCCATGGACAGTTTCTTTTCGAATTCCACTATGAATAGAAGCTTTCCGATTGAATTAACCGAAGAGCGCGATGCTTACATCGTGAAAGCGAAATTGGCAGGCATTAAACAGCAGCAAATCCATATTGAAGCCTATAATCAATCGTTATTGATCTCTATTCAAAGATATGAAACGGCAGGCCATAAAGATTCCAACGGAAAAACATTCAGTAAGAAGCAAACACTCCAAACAATTTCCAGAAACGTTACCTTCGTAAAACCGATCGACGATCAATCCGTCACCGCGCATCACAACGACGGATTACTGGAAATTATCGTGCCAAAATTAAAAGGAAAAGAAGTTAAGTTCATCAGGTAATGAGTCTAATCGCTGATTGGCGACTATATAGACTATGCGAAGTAAGCAGCATACTATGCTTACTTTTTGTATTTTAAAGCCACATGATGAAAGGGCATCGAAATTCGATACCCTTTCATCATGTGGCTTTAAAGAAACTTCCTAATCCTTTAAACATGCTCTGCACCTGATTTACTGTCCCCATCATCTGACCGGCTGTATTCATCATTTTCGTCACATCCACCGAACCATCCTGTGTTTTGAACTGGTTCATAATGGATTTGAAGCCTGAAGGTTGCTGTTTCTGCATAGAAGCCTGCTTAGGATAGGGATTCGGATACTGAGCGGCCATTTGCTGCTGCGCCTTAGGCGACTGCAACGGATTAGCGAACGGCGAAGAATTCCCGGACGGCATATATGGAGGACGCGATTGATAGCCCGGAGGCAGCTGCCCTGCGTGATACATGCCCTGCCCATACGGAAACATCTCAGGCATCGGTTGCTTTATCGGTTGCTGCATATGTTGCATGTCGGGGGAAGGATACATGTCGCCATGATAATAGGGCATCGAAGACGGAAAAGGAGGTCCATACATCTGATAAGGATAACCAGCTCCCGGCTGCTGACGATCGAAGGAAATGTCATAATATATATCAGGCATTGGTCTGTAGTTCGGATTTGGCCCCATCATGTCAACTCCTTTCTTTGCTATACATCATATTCATACCATTATATGCATGCCCCCGCCAACCGGTGATATAATGTGGGATTGCTTTCCTATCTTAATTGACGTTCAATCGTCTTTAAGAGAAACATCGTGGACTGGTAATAACTCTTGAAACGGCTGTAGCTTGCCGTATGTTGAAAAGCTTGGATGCTCAACGTGCAAATGTTATCGACGACCTGCCCGATTTGACGCTCGCCTACAAAATACGCCGGATTTGCAGCCACTACTCTGTTGATGGCTTCTTGCCACTGATCCGCCCGCTCTCTCACACCATTTACAAACGGCTCAATGACTGTATAGAAATCATGCTCCGCCTTTGTCTTGCGCGTATCTTCATACATCTCTTGGATCTCCTCAAGCAGCTTTCGAAGATTTTCTGTATATAAAAGGGCTTGCTCCTTCATCTTTATCACTCCATCATATAGATACTCTATTTAAGAATACATGAATCTCCTGGATTCCTCAAAAAAGAGCATAAAAAAAGCGTCCGCATAGACGCATGCAATCAAAAGCTATATTTAGGCTCCATCGACAGGATCGGCTTAGCCGCGACAGCAGCGTTTCTTTCTTTCTCTTGGATAAGATAAGCATGCTCTATTTGCCTATAATCACTTACCACTTGTACGACGCTATCCCGCTGCTTAGCGATGATTGCATCTCTTTCCGCTTGCACATTTATTGTCAGTCTTTCTTCCAATTGATCTAATTGATACGTGATATATTGGATTATCGCTTCCACTTCAAAATGCGTTACCTCTTGTTTATCCATAGATATTCCTCCCTTTTCTTCTTAACTAAACATATTCTATCCATCGTACCCATTCCCTTCCCAGCAGACAAAACTAGAAGAATATCGGCAAAAATAGATGAACCGAAAGCAAATTCGACAAAAAAAATCGCATGTTTTTTTTCTGCCATGGAAAACTATCGGTAGGAGGTGTTTAACATGGGAAGAAACGATTCAAAAGCTCAACAAGAAAAGAAGAAAAACAATACTGCGCCGAAAGCGGCTCAAGGCAACCCTAAATTGACAGGTCCTGATCGACCATCTACGTAAAAACGGCAGGACATAGCTATGCACCGGAATTGATAGCTGTGTCCAATGATGCAAATAAGGCCCGCTATTTAGCGGGCCTTGTTTGCCATCATTGCTTTATCATTTCATACAAAGCAGCAAATAGGCGCAGCTGCTTCTGCTTTTCTTTATACCAGCTCGTCAAATTACTCTTCACAGGTGCTTTTACCCGCTTCATCCATACCTTCTTCACTTTTTGGTCCAGCTCCCAATCATTTTTTTCAACCTTCATTTCCATGACAGGATAAATTGTACGTAAATATGGGGTGTCCCGTTGCTTCCGGCACCGATCATAACGCTCATAATCTTCTCTTGAACCGGTGTGTTCTGTATAAGAAGCGAATCGATAAAAGGATGGAAACCTTTCAGGGGAAAACAAAATAGCCGCCAACACCTTCCCCAGATGAATACGGGCATCAAGATTCCTAAAAGAATGAACAGAGGCACCATATAATTCACCACTGATAGTCGGGAATAACACCACACTGAAATGCATATGGTCCTGAAGCAGAAAAATCTTAGAGCAAAATACCCTCTCCCGAAACGCTTTCCCTTCAATTACAGGTGCCTGAATCACATTCTGCTCATTGATAATAAGGGCTGTAAGCAATCTTTCTTCGTTTTTCTGTTTCCAGAACGCAGTCCATTCTTTGCACATAAACAAAGAAGTGGAAAAATATTTATTCAAATGAAACAAAGGCATATCTATCTTCGTCGAATAATGATAGAGCAGTAATTGCGGAAAAACATCTTGAAAAATTAAATAATTGGCTGTCTCATATGTAAGAAACAATGTTTTCCGAAAAGAGGGAGATAATATTTTCGGCATCGTAGCACCTTCAAGGTCGCACATATTCCATCCGGCATTGCGGGAGACCATGCTGGCAAGAAATGCCCAGCGGATTTCAGGATGCATTTTATAAAACGTGAAATAAGCGTTCGTTCTTGATATATTATCTTTATTGTATTTTTTTGTACAATGGGAGATGGCGGCCACCAATTCTTGATGATCCGGATAATCGTTGCCTAATAGCGAAAATGTGAGCATTCATACAACCTCTTTCTATCTAAAAAACAAAAAGTGTATAATCATACTAGTAAGGTTAATCGATTCCAATTATTTTATACTACATTTCATTTCCATTTCTGTTATCATAGATGAGGGGTCAGGGGGTTGAAAAATGGTCTTTCATTATCCGAACGGGAAAAAGTTCGTAGCTGTAAAATCCAAGAACGCAAGCGGAAGGCTGACTAAACAACAAATCAATTACAGCAACCGTGGAATGACGCTAGAAGAAGATCTCAATGAAACCAATGAGTATTACCTTGCGCATGATATGGCGGTCATCCATAAAAAGCCCACACCTGTGCAGATTGTCGATGTCCATTATCCCAAACGGAGCGCCGCCGTCATCAAGGAGGCTTATTTCAAACAAGCTTCTACAACTGATTATAACGGCGTGTACCGCGGAAGGTACTTAGACTTCGAAGCGAAAGAAACGAAGAATAAGACTTCTTTTCCTTTGCAGAATTTTCACGAACATCAAATCAGGCACATGGAGCAGGTACTTAAGCAACAAGGATTGGCATTTATCATCATCCGCTTCTCTTCCACAGAGGAAATCTTCCTCATGGAGGCGGTCCATCTGATTGGATTCTGGAATCGGATGAAAAATGGCGGAAGAAAATCCATTACCAAAAAAGAAGTAGAACTTACTTCTTATAAAGCAACAATCGGCTTTCAACCAAGAATTGATTACTTACAAATAGTTGACCAAATCATAGAGAAAGCGCAATAGGTTGTCGAGAAAGGCAGGTTAGCTTTAATGGCTGATAACTATCAAAGCAGAGAAGAAAGAAGAAAAAGTCTGCAACAAAATAAAAAAGGCAGGAACAGCAAGAAACCAAAAGGCAAATCACCCGGCTTGCTTAAGAAAATATTTCTTGTATTAGCTATAATCGTAATAGTCGGCATCGTTGGCGGCGCAGCCACCTTTGCTTATTTCGTAAGCTCCGCCCCTAAAATAGATGAAGCACTTCTGAAAGATCCGGTCTCTTCAAAAATTTATGCAGTGAATGCTGATGGCGACAAAGAACTGATCCAAGAAGTAGGTAAAGAGAAACGGGATTATGTAAATTTTGAAGATATTCCTCAAGAAGTGGTGGATGCCGTACTGGCTACAGAGGATTCACGTTTCTATAAACATCACGGGGTCGATATCCTGCGGCTTGGAAGCGCAGTAATCGCCAACTTCACAGAAGGATTCGGCTCTCAAGGGGCAAGCACCATCACCCAGCAGCTGGTGAAACGTTCCTTCCTGAGCAACGAAAAGACATTAAAACGTAAAGCGCAAGAGCTATGGCTGTCGCTGCAGATTGAAAGAAAATATTCAAAAGAAGAAATCTTCGAGATGTATATCAATAAAATCTTCTATGGCGCACAAGCGAACGGAATCGCGACTGCCGCTAAGACATACTTCGGTAAAAGCTTGAATGAGCTTGAACTTTATGAAGCGGCGACACTGGCAGGACTGCCGCAAAGTCCAAGCAGATATAATCCGTTCCAGCACCCTGAGCGCGCCGAGAAAAGAAGAAATGTCGTCCTTTCACTGATGAATAAACACGGATATATCAGCGAAAGCGAGATGAAGGAAGCACAAGCGGTCCCAATCGAAAAAACATTGGTGCCGAAAGATGAACGCGAAAGTGAAAACACTGACCCATATGATTCATTTGTCGACCAAGTGATTGAAGAGGTAGAGAATAAAACAGACTATAACATTTTCACGGATGGCCTTGAAGTATATACAACAATGGACATCGATGCGCAAAAATATGTGTATAACATGCTGAACACCGATGAAATCGTCAGCTATCCAAGCGAAAAATTACAAGCGGGGGTCACGCTCCTTGATACGACTACCGGTGAAATCCGCGCAATCGGCGGCGGCAGAAACCAAAATGTAAAACGCGGTTTCAACTACGCCACCGATATCAAAAGGCAACCAGGTTCGACAATCAAGCCGATCCTTGACTACGGTCCAGCCATCGAATTCGAAAAATGGTCCACAGCGGAACCGGTTGTTGACGAGCCATACAGCTACAGCAATGGGACACCGATCAACAACTACAATAACCGTTATCAAGGACTGATGACGGCTCGCGAAGCATTGGCCAAATCATTGAATATCCCGGCCCTGAAAGCATTCCAAGCTGCGGGATTGGAGAATTCAAAAGAATTCGGAGAAAGATTAGGATTTGATTTCGGAGATGACTTCTATGAATCATATAGCATCGGCGGTATGAAGACAGGTGTTTCTCCATTGGAGATGGCGGGCGCTTACAGCGCATTCGGCAATGAAGGCGTCTATATCGAGCCTCACGCCGTTACAAAGATTGTATTAGGCGATAAAACAACAAAAATCGACCTGACACCTGAACCGAAAGTGGTTATGAAGGATTATACAGCCTTTATGGTTACTGATATGCTGAAAACAGCTGTCCAATCCGGGACAGGTACACAAGCAAACGTTCCCGGCCTGGATGTGGCAGGTAAAACAGGTACAACGAACTTCGATGAAGCGGATATGCGCAAATACAATATCCCGGAAAGCGGCGTGCCTGATTCCTGGTTTGTCGGCTATACAACGAAATACACAGCGGCAATCTGGACAGGATACGATGACAAGAAAGAGTATTTAGGAACACAGTCGCAACAGCTTCCAAAGAAAATGTTCAAAAACTTGATGAGCTATGTATCGCAAAATGTGAATACAAAAGACTTCAAGAAACCAGGAAGCGTTACAGGAGTGAAAATTGAAAAAGGCACAAACCCTATCAGACTGGCAAGCAAATATACGCCAGCAGACAAAACTTCATATGAATACTTCGTTAAAGGCACAGAGCCGACGAAGGTTTCAACCACATATGATAAGCTTGATGCGCCAACCGGCCTTAACGTGAAATACGACGAGGAACAGCAGGCGGTATCTCTTTCTTGGAACTATGCGATAGATGAAGACAAAGGCAAACCATCATTTGAAGTAAGAGCGAGCATCGATGGCGGTGCGGCACAAACACTGACAACAACAAACGATATGGCATTCAGTGTTGCAAACCCTACGCCAGGAAGCACTTATTCGTTCTCAGTCATCGCTATTTCAGGAGGTCAGAAGAGTGATCCTGCTTCGGCTACCATCAAAATCCCGGATCCTAATGAGGGTGAAGAGGAAGAAGAAGTTGAAGAAGAAACGCCGGAAGATGGCGCTAATGACGACCAAGAACAAGAAAATCCTGAGGATGGAAACACGCCTGCGCCTGATGACGATAACCAAACTCCAGGCACAACGCCTAAGCCTGGCAACGGAAACGGAAACGGCAATGGCAATGGTTCCAATGACGGAAACGGCAATAACAACGGCGGAAATGATAATGGCGGAAATGATTCCGGTAATGAAAACAACAATCCGGGAACTAATAATGGGAATAATAGTGGAAACGGTCCAGGCAACGGAAGCGGCAATAATACCCCGAATCCCGGCGGCACAGACAACGGAACGAACACTACCCAAAGCTTATTGCAAAGCATTATGTTCTTTCGCCCCTACAATGGTTTCAGCTTATTCTAAAATATAAAGAAAGCGTGTGATCCTGTCACACGCTTTCTTTTCTGTACATAAAAAACGTCTTCAGCTTTATTGCTGAGACGTTTTTTTTTGAATAAGATTCTGCTTTCTAATGGTAAACCGCGCATACATTTTCTCCAGCTCAATCATAATTTGTTCCAATGCTTTAAATGATTGATATAAACTCGGCCGCGATATAATGAAGCCCATTCTTTCCGTGAAATTGACAGGTGAAGCAGCTAATTCATTTATTGCTTGTTGCCACTCATTCAATCTGACAGGGCGTTCATTACTGTAGTAAAGAGCCGCGAATGCTAAGCATATACCTTCCTTCATATATGGAGCAGCTTCCTTCACCGCCCTTTTAGCATAAAGCTCAGTTAAAACCCGTTGTTTCTCTTTCCATGCAAGCATAATATCAGGAATAACCGTTTCGCTGTGAAGCCAAGGCTTGTACCCCTCCGCTCCTTCATACTCCAAAAACTCATAATGCCAGTTGCCTAATGCTTCAGGGCGCCACTCTTGGTACTCTTCCATATCGATAGCAAGCACTTGATCTTGCGGGAAAAAATAATCATTCTGCAACTGTGATGGGATTGGCGCTTCGATGATCTTTGTCATAATGAATCTTCCACCCTCTTCGCTTTTAAGCGCTTTTTCCCTTCTCTGCATAAAACATTCAAGGGACATATTTCACATTGCGGACGTTGCGCTTTGCAATGATAACGCCCGAAGAAAATCATCCGATGATGCGTGGCCGACCATTCTTCTTTCGGGATTTTTTTCATAAGTGTCTCTTCCACTTGTCCGACCGTATCTTTCCACCTGCAGATGCCCAAGCGTTTACTCACGCGTTCCACATGCGTATCGACAGCAATGGCCGGCACTCCAAAAGCGACAGACACTACCACATTTGCTGTCTTCCTGCCGACGCCCGGCAATTTCGTTAATTCATCCCTATCGCTTGGCACAATGCCATTGTAGTCATTAATCAGCATTTCGCACAGCTTTTGAATGTTCTTCGCTTTATTGCGATATAATCCGATTGAACGAATATCTTGCTGCAGTTCTTCCAATGGCACGCTCAAATAATCTTCAGGCGTCTTATACTTCTTAAAGAGGGTCGCCGTCACTCTATTGACTAGGGCATCTGTGCATTGCGCACTCAAGGCGACCGCGATTACCAATTCAAAAGGGTTGTCATGCACAAGCTCGCAATGCGCATCCGGGAACATCTCTTGCATCGTATCCAGGCAATAGCGGATTTGTGTTTTATTCAACATCTAACGGGAACTCTCCTTTATCTATCCTGTATTCCAACATCAATTCTCTAACCAATTATAAAATGGTACTTCTTTAGACGGGGCTTGGGTAGGCGCTGTCTGTCCGCGATGCTGCTGCGACCGGAATTTCTCTCCGTATACTTTCGCTTTTTCCACGGTATTGATGCCATTTTTCTTCCATTCAAACAGAATGCGGTCAATGTAACGGAAATTCAACTTGCCTGAAATCACAGCTTCTCTAAGCGCCGCCTGGATCACCTTGCTGTCATGGCAATCATCGTCGATCCACATGCCTAGCGTTTCGCATTCAAACGGCGATAGCGGCCTGCCGAATTCTTGTTCAAATATGGAATATAAGCTTCTTTCTTCTTCTTGCTTATCTGCTGTCGCCTGTAGATTTTGCTTGAGCAAGAAATGATCGATCATCTTTTTTTGCAACGGCAGCAATGAATACGATTCACTATGGACGCTTTCTTCAGATAGCTGTTCATTTATTTCGAGGAACCCTTTTTGAATGAGCCTCCGTAATAAATTCATGCATTCAACCGCTGAAATCGACATGCGTTCACTGATTTCATCCGGCGTCGGAAATTCATTGCCGCCTTTCTGAAAATGCTGGAGTTGTATAAGCAGAATCAATTCCTGCTCATTCAGGCCCATCTCTGCATAATGTACGAAAAGAAAAGAAGGAATCGTTACGTTTCCTTCTTGAAGCCATAATAATAATTGGTCTTTAGTCATTACGTAACACCTCTTAGGATAGTATATCATGAATGTAGATTTCGTTCGAACAAGTAAATCACATATGCCCTATTGGATACGCATCGTCCGCATATGCCAAAAAAGCAGTGAAAGACCTTCATGATACTGAAGGTCTTTCCTCATTAGTATGCTTCTATATAGCCAATCTATTAAGGATATAGACGATTTAATAAACGCGGGAATGGAATTGTTTCACGAACATGCTCTACACCGCTGATCCATGCCACTGTTCTCTCTAATCCAAGCCCGAAGCCGGAGTGCGGTACAGAACCATATTGACGCAACTCTAAGTACCATTTGTATGCTTCTTCGTCCAGGTTATGGGCCATGATGCTCTCATGAAGCATATTATAATCATGTATACGCTCGGAACCGCCAATGATTTCACCATAGCCTTCCGGAGCGATTAAGTCCGCACATAGGACAACATCGTCACGGTTAGGATCCGGTTGCATGTAGAACGGTTTTAAAGATTTAGGGTAGTGCGTAATGAATACCGGCTTATCAAAATGTTCTGCAATTGCCGTTTCATGCGGCGCACCGAAGTCATCTCCCCATGAAATATCATCGAAACCATTTTCATTCAAGAATTTAATAGCATCATCATAGGAGATGCGCGGGAATGGAGCTTTAATGTTCTCAAGCTTCGTTACATCTCGGTCCAATGTTTTCAAATCAACCGCACAATTCTTCAATACCGATTCAACGATATATTGTACATATTGTTCTTGGACTTCTAGATTCTCTTCGAATTCTACAAACGCCATTTCAGGCTCAATCATCCAGAACTCGATTAAATGACGTCTCGTTTTGGATTTCTCGGCACGGAATGTAGGTCCGAAAGAAAATACTTTTCCGAGTGCCATTGCAGCTGCTTCCATGTATAATTGGCCGCTTTGAGAAAGGTATGCATCTTCATCGAAATATTTCGTTGCGAATAATTCGGATGTCCCTTCAGGTGCACTGCCTGTTAGGATTGGTGGATCAATCTTCGAGAATCCTTGCTCATTGAAGAATTCGTATGTGGCACGGATAATTTCATTACGGATTTTCATAACAGCATGCTGACGCTTAGAACGCAGCCATAAATGACGATGGTCCATTAAGAACTCAGTACCGTGCGCCTTTGGAGTAATTGGATAATCTTTAGATTCATGGATGATTTCCACATCTGTAACAAGCAATTCATAGCCTAGAGCGGAACGGTCATCTTTTTGCACTTTACCTGTTACATATAAAGAGGATTCCTGTGTAATACCTCTTGCTTTTTGAAATAGTTCTTCTCCTGCTTCTGCTTTTACAACAACGCCTTGCATAAAGCCAGTGCCGTCACGAAGCTGAAGAAACGCCATTTTTCCGCTTGAGCGCTTGTTCGCAAGCCAACAGCCGATTGTTACTTCTTGATCAACATATTTATATACTTGTGAAATAGTTGTTTTCAATGTAATATTCCCTCCAAGTTTTACAAAAAACAATAATTTACCTATTACATTATACCTTTCAAAACATGTAACAGCAACGATTGTCGAATAGTTTCCTTAACGCACTTGTTTATCCGGAATTTTTCAATTATTACTACAAAGCGAAGATAAGCCGCACATATATGTAAGTTTCTCTTTAATGATGGATAAAGAATATCATCTTTCCACTTAATGCAATGCGCATGAAATGATGCACCCTTCTTTATATTCCCCTTTTCTTATAAAATATAAAAGTTGACCATATCCCGGATAAATAAAGTGAATCTTTGATAGGTGGGAGTTTTCCTTCATCTCCCACCTATCA
>JBJEFM010000060.1:1807-2994 GCA_051874035.1 Bacillus sp. (in: firmicutes) | reverse complement strand
TCTTTTTATTTTAATTAAAATTTTTTATTCAACTAACCTGCCCAGTTAGTAAAAAAGCGACTGTTTTTTTCACAATCGCCCTGTTAATGCAAGAAGAATCCCTGTATGGCAACATAAAAAACAAATAAGGATGCCACAATACCGAAATATCCCCAAAATTCTTTACTGTTTTTTTGGAGTTCGATTAATCCAGCCACTAACATAGTAGCACCCAATGAAAGCATCAAATAAGGAATATATTCAAAATTCTTGGTTATTAGACTGAAAACTGATAAGCCCATAGTAATTATTGATAAGATAATTCTTAATATTTTTAGCATACTTTCCCCCTTTAAATCTTACATATATCTAATTAATCATATCATTTTTAACATTATTTTTTGTGTAAAACTGACAATTCCTTGTTGTGCTAACCTGCCCCGTAGTTAAATAAGAAAAGGGCTTAAAAGCACCAAGCTCTACGAACAGAGTTTTTATAAATAATCACTCTTTAGTTTAAAATTACAGATACAGGGAGGTATGGCGATGAAGCGAACGATTGGAACAGAAGAAGCCATCGGACGATGGGACAGGTATGCAAAAGAATATGCGGCGCTCCATAACGACCAAGGCGATTTCCATAAGGAAGTGTTTTTGAACCCTGCTATTCTTCCGCTGCTTGGGGATGTGAAAGGTAAGCAGATATTGGATGCGGGGTGTGGCGAGGGCTACTTCAGCAGGATACTGGCGCAGTCCGGAGCCACTGTGACGGCAGTCGATTATTCGGAGAACATGTTGGAGATTGCCAAAGGACGAACACCGTTGGATGTACAGGTGGCATATCAACACGGAAATTGCGAGGATCTGCATTTCCTCGAGGATGGCAGCTTCGATTGTATTGTATCGAATATGGTCATCCAGGATCTTGCTGATTATGAGAAAGCGTTCCGGGAAATGCATCGTCTTCTGAAAGACGGTGGAACCTTCGTCTTCTCCATCCTGCATCCATGCTTTGTGACGCCGGAAAGTGGATGGGAGAAAACACAGGACGGCGAGAAACTGCATTGGAACGTCGACCGGTATTTCTATGAAGGAGCCTGCGAGCAGAAACTCGGCGGACAGGAGAAAATGGTCTTGTTCCACCGAACATTGACAAGCTATATGGCGGCCCTCCTCCGTACGGGCTTTATGCTGGAAGGGTTGGTGGA
>JBJEFM010000060.1:0-1707 GCA_051874035.1 Bacillus sp. (in: firmicutes) | reverse complement strand
TTTCTTCTCTGCCGCACGCTCGCCGCGGATGGTAGTCTCTTCTGGTATGGCTTCATCGTCGGGCGCGCTTTCTTTCTGTGAAAGTAGGATTTCGTATCCCCGTATTTTGCTTTCCAGCTCTTGGATTGTTTCATTTTTCTTTTTCAGTTGCTTCTCTAATAGATTGATGGCGAACTCCTTGCTTTCTTCCACCCGTTTCACTTGCGACATGAGATCTTCCAGCAGCTTCATCTGCTTCTTCTCGATGGATTCCATGCCTGATTGCAATGCCAACAAGGCTTCGTGGGATTTATCCGCCACAAGGGCGCCACGCCCGCCATCACCATCTACCACGTGGTCTTCCACGCCTGCCACGGCCTGATCAGGGCTTTGGCTCTTCATTCCCTGCTCCTTCGCCAGGATGGCTGATATTTCAATATGGTTTTTGCCGTCTTCGCAATGGAGGCGGATTGTTTCCAGGACCGGTATCTCGCTTGCGTAAACCAACGTGAGGTTCCCTTTTCGGGTTGTTTGGATGTAATCCTGATGGTGTTTGATATATCTTCTTACAGTCGACTTCGGTATGCCTGTGACTTCTTCGATATCATAAATGGATAATAGTTTGTTCATAGAATCACCCTTCCATTTGGTCTCTTACTCTACTAATTCCACGCCTTCCACACGCTCACCTTTAGAAAGCGTACACCAATAACTGATAAAAACCGCTCTAATCGGATGCCCATCGCCTTGAAACGACAACGGCATGCAGGAAAGAAGATGATAGGGGGCGAAATATGTCCTGTGGTAGAAAAGAAATCAAAAATACTTTTTGGCAATTAAGGAGTTCGCCTTCAAAAGCACTACTCCCCTCACCCTTCGCCTGATTACAGATGCTGTGGAACTGGAGGACAGAATCAGGCGGCAAGATGAAAATAATAAAACAACCTTTCTACGAAGAAACGTTGTTTTATTGTTTTCTTTTTTGTATGAATAAATCATCATTCCGGACCAACCCACATCGACAGCACAACCAATTGGGTAAAGTAGAACCATCCGTTGTCCATAAACGAAAGTTAGAAAATTACAACAATATTACCCGGTAAACCCATTATTTGTGTAAAATAGTATAAACAAACAAGTTTATGGACAGGAGTGATGCGTGTGCATTGGGGATTGATCGTATTTTATATATTTGTGTTTGCCAGCATTTTTTTTCTGGAGTATGTGGTGAAGAGAATCTTCCATCTGGAAAAGAAGCGCCGTCATAATAATCCGTATAATAAAAAACAGAAAACTTTTAGAAAGCGTGTATTTTATGGTGTAATCGTCCTCATGATTTTATCAGGATTTGAAATGGAAGACGGCCCCTTGCTTTTGGTGCCGACATATGTGTGGATGGCGCTATTGATGCTGTTCGATAATGGGTATCATGGCTATCTGGTTAAGAAAAACGATGCGTCATCACGGGAATATTATATCGATTATGCTTATGCCATATGGGTTCCTTTAATCATTATCGCACTGGTGCAAGCCACAAAAGCTGTGAATGGGTGAAAAGGAGGAAACAACATTTATTGCAACCAATAAAACAACCTTTCTACGAAGAAACGTTGTTTTATTTATAGGGTAAGCCTTACATGAAAGTCCAATAAAATAGTTATGGATAAGCAAAAAATGCACACTGCATTTGGTATGTGTCGGTAGTATAGCAAATCGAACATCAAGGAG
>JBJEFM010000059.1:0-3009 GCA_051874035.1 Bacillus sp. (in: firmicutes) | reverse complement strand
ACTTGGCGGTAACCCAATCGAAAGGCAAGCAGAAAGAATGGTTGCACGCCCTTTTTATTTATAACATTAATATTGTTCATGAAAAAAAATATTTGGCTTGTTATATTATTTTTCTGCCAGATTTTTACATCTTGCGGAAGCTTTGGCGAGCAGTTTCTGCAGGGATTGGCAAATATGGGAGGTGGCTATGGTGGTTATGGTGGTGGTATGGGCGCAACTGCATATACAAACACGGCATATACCACAGGTGGCAATATGAATCACTTGCTTGATCCAAATTTCGCTGTACAACAGGTATTGGCGCAAGAAGATCAGGCTTACCAAGCGTTTTGTAGATTCAATAAGAAAGCCGACGGAAGCAACTACTCGAAAACGGAATGGCGTGTAATGCAAGGGCAGGCTATTCAAAACACAAATGGCGGAGGAACTTCCTACAGCTCTGGTTCATCATCAAGCGGAAGCACAGGATCTTCTTCATCATATTCTAATAGGTGCAGGAAAATCAGTGCCACGGACATTGCCCATTGTGAGGGTAGCGGAGTTTGCCAAGCTTGCAATGGAAAAAAACGTTATTGGGACAACACTTTTGGAAATGGTCATTGGGTAGATCCATGCGTCACCTGTAATGGAACAGGCAAATGCCCTAGTTGTAATGGAACCGGACACAAATAAAATTATTATTCATTTTAAATTTTCATTGATATAAAGTAACAATTCAGCGAATTCGACAACAAAATGTATAACAAATTATTTAAAATAAAATGAGAAAGACTATCTTTTTATTGACGCTCTTTTTTACAATAGCGTCTTACGCTCAGTATAATCTGAAATGGGATGAGCATGCCTATTTGTCAATACCAGATCCTCCATTCAATGGTTATGTAGCCCATGCCACTTGGAACGTCAATAATTCTAACCTGACATTCAAAACTGCGGACGAGGCGGGTGCGATTATTTATCCCAATCACTACTTTGAAGGTACATCTTTGGTCACTTGTAGTTATCGGTATGAATATTATCGCAATGGAAGATATCAATCAGGAACAGGTTCTGTTTCATACACAGTGTCATTCAACAGTGTAAATGCGGTCATTGACAAGTCTTCCATCTCGCTGAATGTTGGACAGACAGAAACTATCAAAGCCTCATTCCCAGGTGTTAATTCTATCTCGGGGAGTCCGAAAATGACTTGGGAGTCAAGTGACGATTACATAGTATCTGTCACTAACAACAAGCCAAGTTCGACAAACTGGACTATAAAAATCAAGGCTGAAGCATCAGGAAAAGCTAGGATTACTTTTGACCCGATAATCGGTCCTCCAGTGTATTGCGATGTAGAAGTGGCTTACATTGCACCAAACAAAGCGGAACTGACCCCAAATCCTTTACAAGTGACGACAGGCAAGAGCAAAAGTCTGAAAATAAGCTATTCTCCGGAAGGCGCGTCCGCAAAGAAACTTACCTGGACTTCAGCAAATACAAACATAGCAACAGTAAGTTCAACAGGACTTGTTAAAGGAGTGTCAGAAGGCGAGACAACAGTCACTGCCACAACCGACAACGGTGTAACCGCAACGGCCAAAGTGGTAGTTTTGCCGCTTCCTACTGCGGTTTCCATCCCTGCAAACATAGACATCGCTTTAGGATATTCGAAAACTCTCGTTCCTACGGTTACGCCGTCAAATTCGGAAAGCACATACAAATGGAGTTCTTCCGACACCTCTATCGCAACAGTCAGCGCAGGTACTGTGAAAGGGAAAAAAGAAGGACGGGCAATAATCACAGTCACAACAGAAAACGGCAAGACAGCCGAATGCACCGTAAATATCAAGGCTGCATCACTTGAACTGGACTACCGCAATGCCACTAACAGGGCGTCCGCAGTTGACAAATTAGTAACACGATCTTTAAAGAACAAATGATTTTATGAAGAATTTAATTCAAATATTGTACGGCATATTGATTTGCATCACGCTGAATTTTGTTTTCTCATCATGCAGCGACGACCCAGATGATATTCTAAGCGACAATCCCACAGACGAAGAAGTCGTTGATGTTGTATTAAACAAAGCCAGCACCGCATGGAACAGTACTGTCGAGCAAATCAAGAAGCACATGAATGGGTATACCCTTGTAGATTCAGACGAAGATTTCTTGCAATATGCCGACAAGAAGGGTTTGCTGACCATATCTTACAGTTTCTCAAACGACAGTCTTATGGCAACAGCGACAATTGTACCCAAATTGTCAGATATAGACTTGACTCCCTATCTGCAAGGATATACAAGTTTGGGAGAATTATCATCCAAGCACGTTTATTATAACAACTCTGCCAATACTATGTGTTTTTCCTATAACACAAAGGAGGGAGAAACAGATTATACTGTACTTGGTTTTACTCCCATAACATCCAAACTGTATGCAAACGTTGAACCGATAATAATCACCACAAGTGAAGCCACTAATATAGGAACAACTTATGCTACAATAAAAGGCTCTATATCAGGAGTTACAAAATCATACACCTGTGGTGTGAGATATTCGACAGATAGAGAATTCACTACATCAAGTTCAAAAACGACGACTTCAAGAGGCGACTATTCTGTGAAGATTTCAAGTTTAAAGAGAAATACATTGTATTATTTCCAATGCTACGGTATCGTCGATGGTATCACATATTATGGAGATATTATGTCATTCACAACTCTACAATAAGAAATCAAAGGGACAGGTACCGCGAACCAATACAAAGGCCGCGGTTTCTGTCCCTTTAATTCTCACTCTGTAAAATTTTCGTCTGCCTGATACTTTGCTTCATTAGCTATCGCATATATTTTGGCTGCGGTCAATGAGCAAAAGGTCTCGCTCTCCTTGGTAGTCTCGTCATATACGATGCACTGGGTCATACATGCTCCTCCTTCATCCATGCACCTATACTCGACGTGACATAGTCTAACTGACCGCCAAAGATGTCGCTTGGCTCTATGTCGTATTGTCCATCCCTCACTT
>JBJEFM010000058.1:0-3043 GCA_051874035.1 Bacillus sp. (in: firmicutes) | reverse complement strand
GCTTTCACTGCTGTGTTGAAGTGGGAGTCTTAGTACCTGTTAAACGGGATAAATCGGGCTACTTTTTCTTAAAAAACAATCCGCTCAGCAACTATATTGCCGTACGCCGCTTCCTGATCAGACTTTTCACATTCACACTCGCTAAAATAGCGCTTATAAAAATGATTCCCCCGCCTAACATCTGAATAGCCGTAATACTTTCTTGAAATACGATGATTCCGATAAGCATGGCAGTCAATGGCTCTACCGTCGCCAGAATGGAAGCTTTGCTGCTTTCAATCACTTTCAAGCCCTCCGTATAAAGCAAATACGCAATGACGGTTGAAAACATACACAAGCCAATAATATAGAAAATAGCTTTCACATTCAGAAGCAAAGGAAGCTTCGTCCATATTTTTGTATATGGAACTAAAACAATGGAAGCAATCAGAAAGGTATAAAAACTAACTGTAAAAGAAGAATACTTACTTATTGCGAATTTTCCGAAAATACTGTATAAAGCATAGCCGAAGCCGGATCCGATGCCGATTATATACCCCCATGCATTTCCTTCAGCAACAGCAGTTCTATTCAATCCTGTTACGAGTAAACAACCGGTCAATGTCATAATTAATAATAGGATCTTCTCCGCCGACAATTTTTCTTTAAGGAACATCACCGACATAATCATCACAAAAGCGGGCGCAGTATATAAAAGAATAACAGAAACGGAGATGGACAGCATATTCATGCTCGTAAACGCGGCCCAATTGAAGAAAGCCATGCTCAATAGCCCCGTTCCGATAAACAAATATGTATCTTTATACGCTATTTTCATTTCTCCTTTTTTAAACAAAGTCCCATATGCCCCTAGTAAAATACAAGCAAACATCACCCGGATTGCAACGATTTCCATCGCGCTAAAGCCGAGCGCCGTCAGTCCTTTAACAAATACACCGATTATCCCCCAGAAAAACGCTGCACTAATAATCAAAATGCTATAGACATAAATACTTGTCTTCTTCATGTTTCCCTCCTTTTTCTATATTTCTTTAGCATGTAATATTCATGTTATTCTATCATAGTTATTTACAAAATATACATAAGTTAATGATATTGATTTGTGTTTATATGGATTTCTATATCAATCTTCTTTATTTTTTTATATAATATTATAGAGATAACAGTACTATTTACCTAATGAGAGGACGAACAGCGATCAATGACTGAAGATATCAAAAAAAGAAGAAGAAAAAAAAGGCGGAAATGGCCTAAAATTGTAGGTTTTATTTTTCTTTTACTGCTCATGGCCGGCGGGGGGTTTGCCTATTCCGTATGGGATAGCTTGACAGATTCTGTCGATACGATGCATACACCATTAGATAGACAAACAGACAAACGCGATAAAGATCTTAGCTTGACGAAACAAGAACCCTTTTCTGTCCTGATGCTGGGAGTGGACGAGCGTGAAAATGATTCAGGCCGATCTGACACAATGATTGTCTTGACTGTTAATCCCAACACAAAAAATGTGAAAATGCTGAGTATCCCACGTGATACGCGTACAGATATCATCGGACATAATACTGTGGATAAGATCAATCACGCCTATGCTTTCGGCGGCGCTGAAATGGCTATGGATACCGTTGAGAATTTCTTGGATATCCCTATCGACTATTACATCAAGGTCAATATGGAAGGCTTTCAGGACATTGTCAACGCCGTGGATGGCATAACCGTCCAAAATAATTTGGATTTCACCTATGGGGATACCCATTTTGCAGTCGGAGAGCTTGACTTAAATGGGGAACAAGCTTTGTTGTACACTCGAATGCGCTACGATGATCCAAATGGGGATTTCGGCCGCCAGGCAAGACAGCGGCAGGTCATTCAAGGTGTTATCGATAAAGGGCTAAGCACTGCATCACTAACGAACTACCGTGAAATCTTCAACGCTTTAAGCGGCAATATCCAAACAAACCTGAGCTTCGACGACATGATGGATATTCAGAAAAATTATCGTGCGGCGGCTGGCAGCATCGAGCAGATGACCATTGAAGGCGAAGGCACAAAAATCGATGGGATTTATTATTATCTAGTGCCTGATGAGGAAAAAGAACGGATTCATAAAGAACTTCAAGAACATTTAGCTGTATAATAATATCAAATAAATAGGAGAAACAAGAACAACAAACTTCCTGTTGCCCTTGTTTCTCCTATTCCAACCTACTAGTCAATAAGGAATCGTATAGAAAACTCATTCTCTACTTAACGGACCTGCGGCGGCTTACTCGTAAAAAAAAGAAAATCCCCAGCGCCCCGCCTATGCTGTCAATCAGCACATCCTGTAAAAGCGGTGTCCGGTCTCCTGTATAGAACTGATGCATTTCATCAAGAAGCGCATATAATACCACAAATAAAAATGAAGACAGCACCATCAGTCTTCCCCGCTTCCAAATGACCCTCAACGAGCCAATTGTAAAGAAGCCAAGACAGAAGAACACAAAAAGATGGGCGAACTTGCGGAGGAAAAACTCAATAACGCCCGCTACCCCTTTTGCCTCTACACTGACTTCACTGCCCGCATAGGTAAATGAAATAAAAGACAAAGCCTCTTTCCAAAACGGGCGGTCAAACAAACTTCCGATTTCAGAACGCATGTCCTGATTCCCATATGGCTGGGAAGAAGAATAAAAAATCACACACATAACAAATACGGCCCCTATTATGTAAAACCAATTCTTATATTTTTTCATGCACATACACGACTTCTTTCAATCTTTCTTTTAATTCGTCTAATAGCTCCTTTTGCGTCGTCTCCACCTGTGCGCCTTTATTATAGGCATCCTGTAAAATCTCTACAAATAATTCTTTTCTATCTTTCATAACAATAACCTTTTCCCTTATTCGATATAAACAAACCTCTAATACACTGATTTGAGTATAACAAATAATCGCCAACTAGTTTATTTACAACTTTATATTATTCTGATTACAAAAAATAATAGAAAAATTAATGCATCAGGATAAAGTGAATCTTTGATAGATGGGGGTTTTCCTTCAT
>JBJEFM010000057.1:0-3056 GCA_051874035.1 Bacillus sp. (in: firmicutes) | reverse complement strand
ATTATGTTGTTTAGGGGGAAAGCATATGCGAAAAAATAGCACAAAATTATTGCTGCTGGCTGTTATTGCCCTAATATGTATGGGACTCTTTGCCTTTTATAATATTCAAGGAAGCTTCAGCTATGCCTTTCCTAGACGTGTGGAGCGCCTCATTGCGATGGTGATTACCGGAACGGCAATCGCTTACGCAACGGTAATTTTCCAAACTGTTACCCATAATCGGTTATTGACTCCATCTGTCATGGGTGTAGATTCGATGTATGAGGTCGTCCAGACAATCATTTACTTCACGGCAGGCTCAGCATCGATTTTTGTTGTAAGCCGTTACTTGAATTTTGGGTTATCCATTGCCGCTATGGTGATTTTTGCCCTGATTCTCTATCGTTTTCTGTTCCGGGCGGATAAATATCCTATTTATCTTTTATTATTGGCTGGGATGATTATAGGGACACTCCTTGGCAGTCTTGTGACATTCATGCAGGTCATTATCGACCCTGTTGAGTATGAAAGCCTGCAAGCCCGCTTGTTTGCCAGCTTCATGAATGTGAAGACTGAGCTGCTGCTCATGGCAATCGTTATCTTAGGTGCAGCCTTCCTCTACGGTTATCGTCTGCTCAAAGATCTCGATGTCGTATCCTTAGGCCGAGATAATGCCATCAATCTTGGCGTTAACTACGATAGAATTGTTTTGAAGGTATTGGTCTTATCGTCTATCCTTATTGCCACATCTACGGCTTTAGTTGGACCTGTTACCTTTTTAGGATTAATCGTAGCTAATTTAGCGTATCAATACTTAGCCACCTACAAGCATTCCGTTTTAATTGCTGGTGCGAGCTTAATCAGTATTATCGCGCTTGTCGGCGGGCAGTTTCTCGTACAGCATGTATTTGAACTCAGTACAACCATTAGTGTCGTCATTAACTTTGTCGGTGGTATTTACTTTATTTACTTATTACTGAAGGAAAGTAGGAAAGCATAATGATTGAAATTAAAGAGCTTTCTAAGAGTTTTGGAAAGAAACCGGTTGTTGAAAATGTGACATTAAAAATACATCCTAGGAAGATTACTTCGTTTATCGGACCAAATGGAGCAGGGAAATCAACTTTATTGTCCATGGTCAGCCGGCTCTTAGATGCGGATACAGGTGAAGTATTTCTAGATCAGGCAGATGTGAAAAAAATGAAGTCTGATGCCTTTGCTAAACGTGTGGCTATTCTAAAGCAATCGAACCATTTGAACATCCGCTTGACTGTGCGGGAGCTTGTATCCTTCGGCCGCTACCCATATTCAAAGGGGCGACTGACAAAAGAGGATGAAAGATTAGTTGACCAAGCATTGGAGTATATGAATTTAGTAGACATGCAAGATAAATTCCTTGATGAATTATCCGGCGGTCAAAAACAGCGGGCCTTTATTTCCATGGTCATTGCACAGGATACAGAATATATCCTGCTTGATGAACCTTTAAATAACCTTGATATGAAGCACTCTGTCCAGATTATGAAAATCCTTCGCAAGCTGGTTGATGAACTTGGAAAGACCGTTGTCATCGTCTTGCATGACATTAACTTTGCTTCTGTCTACTCTGATCGTATTGTTGCATTGAAGGATGGCCGTCTGATCAAGGATGGCCCTGCACATGAAATCATTAATCCAGATGCTTTGCGGGATGTCTATGATATGCATATCCCAGTGCAGGAGCAAAACGGTTGCCGCATTTGTGTCTACTTTAATTCGCATTAAGGCTTTCCCTCTTTTATCATCTAAACGAAAAAATCTAGAAATGCTGGTAAAAAGAGTTGACAGATTTTGAAAGTTCAGTTTAGAATGATAAATGTAAATGAAAATGATAATCATTTTCAATTAAAGATTCTGTTTAGGGGGAAATACAGGATGAAGAAGTGGAAGTTTTTAGCTTCGCTTGCAACACTAACATTAATGTTGTCTGCATGTAACACAAGCGATGAGTCAACAGGAGGAGATTCCTCTGAGAAATCATCACAAACAGAAGGAAATGAGTCTAACTCAAAATTCCCGATGACTGTGCCTTCATTATCAGATTCACGTGAAGATGAAGAAAGCGGAAAAACGACGACATTTGAAGATGTCACTTTAGATAAAATGCCTGAGCGTATTGTAGCGCTTGACTATGGTTTCTTAGATACACTTGATGCTTTAGGGGTTGAAGGAATCGTAGGGGTTGCTGCCGGCGGTGGTAAAGGAAATATGCCGGATCACTTGAAAGAAAAGTATGTAAATGATGATGTAGCTGATGTTGGTACATTGAAACAAATCGAATTTGAAGCAGTAGCAGCAGCAGAGCCGGATGTTATTTTCATCTCAGGCCGTCAAACACCGTACTATGAAGAGCTTAAAGAAATTACGCCAAATGTTGTTTTCATTGGCTCTGACAATGAGAATTACATAGAGGCTGTATACGAAACAGTTGATCTAGCAGCTAAAATCTTTGATAAGAAAGATAAAGCAGAGGAATTAAAAGCAAATCTGCAAGAAAAAGTGGATGCTGTGAAAGAAAAAGCAGCAGGCTATGAAAATGCACTAGTGGCTATGTACAATGACAAGAAAATCTCCGGATTCGACAACGGTAAAGATTCTCGCTTCGCTTATGTTTATAATGACTTTGGATTTAAGCCGGCAACAACTGAAATCGATGCTTCATCACATGGTTCCGATTTCTCTTATGAATCTGTCCTTTCCGTTGACCCAGAGGTGTTGCTCATCATTGACCGTACAGCTTCTGATGTAGAGACAATCAAAA
Source organism: Bacillus sp. (in: firmicutes) (assembly GCA_051874035.1). Taxonomy (GTDB): domain Bacteria; phylum Bacillota; class Bacilli; order Bacillales; family DSM-1321; genus Bacillus_AD. The sequence continues at coordinate 277 of JBJEFM010000057.1, read as the reverse complement.
AAGATATTGAAAATGATATCATCAAAAAAACACGTGCTTATAAAGAAGGAAAAATCGTCTATCTTGACGGTGTTAACTGGTACTTCTCAAGCAATGGTGTAACAACAGAAGCAGATAAACTTGATGAAATCTTAAATGAGCTTAAATAATTTCATTAATATGGAGCATGTCTCAAAGGGACATGCTCTTTTTAACTAAATGGGACAGGAGTGAGAATCATGTTTGTACAAATCCGTAAGTGGACAGTGACAGAAGGAAATGCAGACAAGATACTTGA
>JBJEFM010000056.1:0-3058 GCA_051874035.1 Bacillus sp. (in: firmicutes) | reverse complement strand
CTTCCTTTACAGCTTCTTCGGAACATGCCCCTAATAGTAGTGAACTCAACATAACGGCGCTTATAAGTTTTTTCATAATTTCCCCCGTGGTTCGTATTTTTATATTTTTAGGCAGCAAGGGGATTAAACCCCCTGCTCAGCTAATTAATTCTAAATAATGAGTAACTGATTTTATCTGTTTATTTCTTCGGCAGTAGTCGCATGTGCTGCAGGCATTAGGAGTGATTAATCCAGACTTAACCTGGATTATCCGCTCCATGTTCTTCTCGACTTCCCCAAGCTCTATAATGAGCCGTTCTTGGTCAACAACAATAATCGCTTTATCTGGTGGATCCTGTTTCGAGACGGCCACTATGTAACTCTCCAGCCAGTCGCCGCCCCTGTTCTGATTTTCAATCTCCGAATATACCGCAAGCTGAATGATATAGCCAAACGCTTCCATAAAGGACGTATAAGCGCCGTTATGCCAATAACGTTCATGAATACCTTTAACTGTCTTCAAGTCCGCAAATCGCCCGTTCTGAGGGTTGTATACATCCATCCGAATCTTCCACGGTGCGCCGAACAGTTCGCCGGTCATGATGACTTCCTTTTCTCCGTCCAAGGCGAACATGCACATTGGGTCAGATTTAAGCGCAGCAATCATTTTGTCAGCCAGGGAATACTGCGCTTTCAACTCTCCTTTACTGGAACCGCGACTAGAAAACAACTCCGGATTATTTGCCTTGAAGTTATCGAGATCGCCTTCCAACCAAGAATGAACATAAGAGCCGAATAACAAGGCATCACTCTTTGGCTGCTCATACTCTCCGCGCAACTTCGCCATCGTGGCCGCCTCGCACTTCAAGAATGATTTATACTGGGAAACGGACATATAATGCAGGTCCGCCTCCCGTGTGTAATAGTTATCCTTGGTTAGATTCATTCTGTTCACCGTCCTCAAATTGAGCTTCTAACCCTGTTTTAGGCGCTTCTGGTTCTTTCTTAGGCTGCAGCTTGGTATTAAAGAAATCCTCTCGTTTGGCCATGCCATCTTTCAACGACTGGCTAATTGACCGAAGTTTCTGGAAGTCTTGCTCAGTAAAAGACTCATAGTTATAACCAAAACGATCTTCCACCATTTCCTGTGTGATGCCGTAACTATCTTTCATCCATGCGAGAGCTTTAACCAGACGGTCCTTCAACGGCTCCTTATAACCAGTTCGCAAAGTCTCCCGGCATCGTTCAACAGCATTGTCTACAACATCTCCTGGGATTACTCCGAGAATACAAGCACGCAGGCGGCGGGCGCCGTTATTAGCGACCAACTCATAAATATCCCGTGGATCATTGAGCTTATTCATTTTGCCTTTAGCATAGCGTTCATGCTTTACCTGAAATACTTTTTCCTGCCGGGTATTCGTTTCCATATCCCAGGCATAGGCGACAACCGTTGACTCCCCGTTTTTCTGTTCCAGTTCCTTTATTCCATAATTGATATTGCCCCAATACCGCGCAATGGTCTCCGCCAGCCGAATAGATGGACCTGTTACCTTCTGGCCGCCGCGCGGATATTCATATAAAGCAGTCTCGGCTAAAGACAATCTTTCACAGGCTTTCAGAACATTCATTTCAGCCTGCATTTCATTCCGTGGGAATTGCTTCGCCAAAAAGATTTGCGACTGCACCTCGGCCATTTCACGGCTTTTAGCAGCATGCGCATTAACACTCATTGACTGTGATTCTTCAAATTGAGTTTGTAAGCTATTCATTTTTCTTCCTCCCTGGTTTATAATGATCGTAGTTTATATTCTCAAGGGCATTATTGGTGGCAGCCATAATGCTCTTTTTTATTCGCCGGCAACGCGGCACAGTGAAATGTTAGAGATAAGGTCCATGCAGCACTCCGGGCGAGAATGGATAAGACCGAGCCGGGATTCATAGATGTCCTCACCTTTATAAATGTCCTCTCCGCAGCCGGCACACTCACCTACAACCTTTGGTTCCGACCATGTGAGCATCGGATTCTCAACATATTTCTGAGTCATCAAATTTCACATCCTCTTCCAAATATGTGCTGCTTTCTTCCTCTTCCGGGACATATGAAAATATCACGCGCATTCCACCAGATTCGATTCTATAGCTGTTAGCGATTTCGTGCTCAATGTGTTCCATCTCCCCGCCCAATACTTCATGTACACGGTCGGCATTGGCTTTGGCAGTATCATGATAAATCGGGCCATTGCTATATTGAGTAAAATGCATGAAGATAAGGGCATCTTGCTCCATAGACATATTGATGAGATCCATTAGGCATTCCTGTTTAGATTTCATTTTGGTTCCTCCTAAATTTAAGTTTCCGGCGCAGTTTAAACGAAATGTTCATTAGTTGATCATTAATCATCACTTGAAATGATGTTTCCGTTTTTGATAATGCTATCAATCATCCAATCATATCCTGCAAATCCTTTTGATTTACGCTGTAACCTTTGCCGCTCTTTACTATCCACAGTGAACACATTCACGTTAGCACTCCAACCATCACCAAAGCTGTAATGATAACCTTTTTCTTCAATTTTGCTTTCTTCGATTTGCTTATTAGTTAGCTTCTTGAACCTGATATATAAATCGTTTTCACCGCTCCATCTCCCATTCCAAGAACTGACGTTCGGCATAGATAATTTAAAAGCATATATTTTCATTTCTTTATCCTCCTTATTGCGCATTTTGTGTCTAGTGCGAAACACCCTAATTATTTTGTTCTTCCATCCATTTAAAGAAAGCTTCACGATTAACACGTTTTAAGCGACCTACAGTAATGCATGGGAAGCCTTTTTGCTTCATGAGGGCGTATGCTCCATGCTTGCTGATGTCTAAAACCTCAGCTACATCCTCTGCTTTCATGATGATTGGTAATTGTTGAATTTCCATCTGTACCACTCCTTATGTTTTTTCGTGCCTATTTGGCACGTTTGAGCTAAAAATTTTTCACCTCCGTGCCTATTTGGCAACTGGTGTACTTTTATTATATCTAATCGTGCCTATTTGTCAACAAGCAATTTTATTTAATTCTACCGTA
>JBJEFM010000055.1:0-3058 GCA_051874035.1 Bacillus sp. (in: firmicutes) | reverse complement strand
CGGTCTACAACAACAGATCCTTCTAGGCCTGCATTGAATGCGATTTGGCGAACTGGTTCTTCTAGTGCACGAAGAACGATGTTTACGCCTGTTTGCGCGTCGCCTTCTAGTTCGATTTCAGCTACTTTGTTGTACACACTTACAAGTGCAGTACCACCACCAGCTACGATACCTTCTTCAACAGCGGCACGAGTGGAGTTAAGTGCGTCTTCGATACGAAGTTTGCGTTCTTTTAGTTCTGTTTCAGTAGCGGCACCAACTTTGATAACGGCTACGCCGCCAGCAAGTTTAGCAAGACGCTCTTGAAGTTTTTCTTTATCGAATTCAGAAGTTGTTTCTTCTAATTGTGAACGGATTTGGTTGATGCGAGCACCGATTTCGCTTGTTTCGCCAGCGCCTTCTACGATTGTTGTTGTTTCTTTCGTTACAACAACTTTTGCAGCGCGTCCAAGAGAATCTAGTGTCGCGGATTTAAGGTCGCGTCCTAGTTCTTCTGTGATTACTTCACCGCCAGTTAATGCAGCGATATCTTCAAGCATTGCTTTACGACGGTCGCCGAATCCTGGAGCTTTAACCGCTACAGCATTGAATGTTCCGCGAAGTTTGTTCACAACAAGTGTTGCTTGCGCTTCACCTTCAACATCTTCTGCGATCAACAATAATGGTTTGCCTTGTTGAACAACTTGCTCAAGGACAGGAAGTACTTCTTGGATGTTGGAAATTTTCTTGTCAGTGATTAAGATGTATGGATTTTCAAGGACTGCTTCCATTTTGTCAGAGTCCGTTACCATGTATGGAGAAGAATATCCGCGGTCGAATTGCATACCTTCAACAACATCTAGCTCAGTTGTGAATCCTTTAGATTCTTCGATTGTGATAACGCCGTCGTTGCCAACGCGTTCCATCGCTTCAGCAATCAATTGACCTACTTCTTCGTCAGCAGAAGAGATTGCCGCAACCTGTGCGATAGAAGCTTTGCCTTCGATTGGTTTAGAGATAGCTTGTAATTCTTCGATTGCAACAGAAACAGCTTTCTCGATTCCTTTACGTACGCCCATTGGGTTAGCGCCAGCAGTTACGTTCTTTAATCCTTCACGGATCATCGCTTGAGCAAGAACAGTCGCAGTTGTCGTACCGTCACCAGCGATTTCGTTTGTTTTGCTTGCTACTTCAGCAACAAGCTTCGCACCCATGTTTTCGAATGCATCTTCAAGCTCAATTTCTTTCGCGATTGTTACACCATCGTTTGTGATAAGCGGAGAACCGAATTTCTTCTCAAGTACAACATTGCGTCCTTTCGGTCCAAGTGTAACTTTTACTGTATCAGCTAATGCGTCAACCCCGCGAAGCATAGCGCGGCGTGCTTCTTCACTAAATTTAATGTCTTTAGCCATTCGTAAATTACCTCCTCAAAATTTTGTAGTATGATATTTTTTAACCGACATTAGCTTTGCTTATCCGATTACAGCTAAAATGTCGCTTTCACGTAAAATTAAGTATTCGTTGCCTTCGTATTTCACTTCAGTACCTGCGTATTTAGAGAAGATAATGTGGTCGCCTTCGGATACTTCCAATCCTACACGCTCCCCATTCTCAAGGACACGGCCTGTGCCTACCGCTACGATTTTGCCTTCAGATGGTTTTTCTTTGGCAGTGTCAGGTAACACGATGCCGCTTGCAGTTTTCTCCTCTTGTGCGACAAGTTCAATCACAACGCGATCTCCTAGTGGCTTTAACAAGTAAAACTACCTCCTTAAAGTTATCTCCATTTTTATTAGCACTCATTAGGTATGAGTGCTAACACAATTTATATATTAAATAAAGACTATCTGATTTGCAAGAGATATGAGCGAAAATTTTAGAAAATTTTATAAGGTCATTTTCTCCGCTTTCACTTGGGCTAGTATACCCCTTTGCAGGGCAGATTATGTTATATATAAAGGGAAAAGTTTTGCAATTGTACCTAAGGGGGAAAAACGGGTAGAATGATGGTGTAGCTTTTTCGTATTGGGCTGACATTAAGCCCGCTTGATTTGGATACTTGTCATTAAAGGAGTTTTGTCTTTGAAGAAAAATTATTGGCTGATTGTCCTTATATACGTTGCCATGCAGCTATCGAGCATTATCGGTCTACCTCTAATGGGATGGATTCTGCCGAACTTCGTGGCCGAGGATCAAGTAGCCATCTATTCAGTCGTCTATTGGATTATTATCAGCTTCTTCATTGCCCTCATCATTACGTTATTCTTCTTGAGGAATGAGCGTAATGAAATGGAACGGTGGGAGCGTATGCCGCTTGGCAGTTCTCTTGCATGGGCTGTCGGAGGAATCTTCCTTGCCTTGATTGCCCAGGCTGTTGCGGGTACGATTGAACAGCAGATTTTCAACATTAAGGGAGAATCTGAGAACACAAAGAATATCCTCGCCTTAATCGAGATGTTTCCAGTTGTAATTCTAATTACTTCTGTCATTGGACCCATTTTGGAGGAAATCGTGTTCCGGAAGATTCTATTCGGGGCACTATTATATAAGCGGTTTGGGTTCTTCCTTAGCGCTTTAATCAGCTCAGTTATCTTTTCACTTGCACACGGCGAGCCTGAGCATACCTTGCTTTATTCAGCGATGGGCTTCACATTCGCCTATCTCTATGTCAAAACAGGCAGAATTATTGTGCCAATCATTGCGCACGTTAGCATGAATACACTTGTTGTCCTCCTTTCCACCTATTCAGGTGATTTAATCAAAGAGATGGAGAAGGCACAAAGTTTTATCGGAGGTTTATTATGAGACGATCACCGTTGTATATGGCAACGATTTATTTCATCCTGGGGGCTGTGTTTATCTTTTTCGCAGTCCAAAATGTAACAAGGAGCGGCTGGGATTTCTTTACTTACTTCCTGGTCATCCTGGCAACGCTTGATATTGGATCCGGTATTCGCTTTATCGGTATCCACCGCAAGATCAAGCAAATGAAAAACGAACAGCAGCCAAAGAGCAAATAAAGCAGAAAATCTCGAAGTTTATTCTTCGAGATTTTCTGCTTTTTCGTCTTCTTTTA
>JBJEFM010000054.1:13643-15951 GCA_051874035.1 Bacillus sp. (in: firmicutes) | reverse complement strand
GATAAACCTATTCAAGCAAATGAACTCTTTTCAGTTGAACTTAGGATGCCAAGTTCTTTTAAAATGCCATACGGTGCACTTGATGCAGCTCTTTATAAACAAGCTGAAAAAGTTCTTTGCTCCGTCTGTAAAAATTAACTTAAGCACCAATCTCTACGAACAGAGCCTAAAAAAAGACTGCCTAAATGACAGTCTCGGCCTCCTATTATCGCCCACTCGTTAAAGGTAAGGATCTTGGCTAGCTTGTCCCGGCTTTCATCCGAAAGCTCCGGGAAGCGATTTATGCTCATTCAGTCCAACTCTTACAAAAAGAGTACCGAGCTCACCACTAGGATGATGCCCAGGAACACCAGCCCAATCATCGCCGACAGCTCCTTGCCTATCCGTCCCTTCAGCTCGTCCGACAAAGCGTCTTGCTGCCCTTGCTTCACTTCTGTCCGGATCGCCTTATTGAGCGTAAAGAACTTGAATAATCCAATAAGGATCAGCGCAGCTCCGATAATGGTCAAAATCATTTTGTTATCCATGGTTGTCTCCCCTGTTCGCTGTTTTTCTCCCTGTCTGTGCTTTATCGCGGCAAACGCTTACAGCCCCTTCACTCCAAGTATATCATCTGATTCATCCCCTCCACTAATCATACACCTTTAGAATCATCCCCCAGCCCGGCAGCGAGCAATCAAAAGAGAACCCATCTTGAAAAGTCATTCGGGGATTCGGAATAAAATGGGAGGTACCTTTCATTAGCTGTTCCCCACAACCGGACGGAACCTTTTGATTATGATGAATCCGGAACAGCTGAATAATATAGAGAAAGGGGGTGGTTGTGATGGAATGGATTCTCCTACTAATACTTATCTTGGCGTTAGCACTGACGAATTTCATTGTGTTTAAGCTTTCAGGCAAGAGCAGAAAGAGGCGGATTTGGTCAGGCCTTGCGGTGATCTTGATTACGCCGATCGTCTTTTTTGTATCGTTGGCATCCATAAGTCCTTTTGATTCTGGTGGATTCGGAACAGGTCTCTTTAGTCTGCTTAATACTTCTGTATTCTTCATAAATGGCATTCTAATTATGATTATCGGTGTATTTACCCGCGAATCGCCAAAAGGGCTGTGAATCGGTCCTTATGCCTGCTTTCCCTAGAAAAACAACGCCCTCAGAAACGGACAGAAGTGATGGCTTGATCATTGCAGCTGTCTATTTCACGGGAGCTTACAACAAGATTCCACTAAATAAATCAGCGCTCTCCTCCGTTTCTCCATACAGCAAAGCCGCGGGGGGAATCATACCCCTGCGGCTTATATGCATCTCATGGCTGCGCCTTCTCGGTTCAAGGAAGCATTACGGCTCCCTATCCGGTTCAATACAGCCCTATCGTCTTCAGGAAGCCGTCGAGCCTCGCATTGACGCTCAAAGACTCCTTTAGCTCATCCGGTTCTGTATAGGGTGTGAAAGTGAATGACGAAATGACCACTTCCACTTCGGCTCCGTCTGTAGGCGCATCCCCTTCGAACAGCCAGAGGTTCATATGCACCTTGGCCAATCCTTCATCCGGCACCTTCTCACTTATGAAATCCCATCTTTGCCAGACGAAATCTTCACTCGGCGCTTCCGGGTAATGGCCGCCCAATGATTCGAAATGCAGCTTTTGCGGCTTCCAGTGGAAACTATGTGTCGACCACGTGCCAGGCGGCATCGAAATATCGAATACATGGAATTCCTTCCAAGTACCGTCCGCCGATGAAAGGTCCAGCTCATTGAACCTGCGGAATTCCCGGTAAGCATCCCTGCCCCAGATTGTATACTGCGAGTTCGGATAGCTGCTGTTTCCCCATTCGGCAAATTCAATGTCAATCTCCCGATGCGCCTTCAGGCTGGCATCTGGCGAATCCGTATCATACGTAAACAATCCCAGAATAACGTTAGGGTCCAGCGCATCCACTTTGTGGTCCACATAGAACGTATACTTTCCATAGCCGAGCGCTTTTGTATTGATGACCTCCACGCCGTACCATTTGCCGTCCTGGTATCTCAGCTTCAGATGAAGTTGCCCCTCGGAATCGACCCACACACTGGAATCGCTGTCGCTGAAATAATTCGGCCCCGGCCCTTCCAAATACTCATTGTTCCTGACTTCCCATTCATACCCACTGAAATGGATCTTCTTCTCATATGCCATTGTCTTCTTCTCCGTAAAATATAAACTGCCAAGCAATATCCCGAGGATTAGGCCCATTCGCTTCACCTTCATATTCGCTTCCTCCCATCTGTAAACAACCGTGATGATCCCCTAAAAAATATCCTCTGCAT
>JBJEFM010000054.1:0-13543 GCA_051874035.1 Bacillus sp. (in: firmicutes) | reverse complement strand
TCTGCATGAATCCCTCTGCTGCTTCATGAACATGCCTGTTTTTCGCTTGGATAAGCTCATTTCGCTCGATTCCCCATACGCTGTATCACATCGAAAAAAAGGAGTGAGTGCTTATGTGGCATCAGAACCAGCGGCCGATGGCTCCCAATCCCTCCGGCCGTCCTCCCTGCCCGCCTCCTAACCGAAAGCCTCCGAATCCGTATAAATGGTGCTGGGACCCGTACGGCTTCGCGGCAAAAGCGCGCAAACAGCAACAGCAAGCCCAGCAGCAACCCGGCAATCTCCGGCGGAACAACCCTTATCAATCTTAGCTGGGCGCCGGATAGCCGCCCGGCGCCCTTCTTAAAGAGCGCTATGATCGCAGAAACTTGATATCTCTCCTATAAATCAGCATGAACAGCACGCTTATCATGATATAATACAAGCCTGATATAGCCAAAGCATCGTTAGCCACAATGCCGATTGCTTTCCCCTTCACTCCCGCCCTCCATAAAAAGGAGCTGAGGATGAAAGAGAACGGCACCAACACAAAGTATCCGGCGAACTGGAATTTCATCTTCTGCCATTGATCCATATGAACACCGCCTCATTAATTGATCAATCGTCTACTACGGTAGCATATTATCTTTCTCATCCAAGGCTTTTCAGGAAAAATGGTAGTTTTTCCTCATCAAAAAACGCCCCGACGGCAGGGCGTGAACTCTTTCATTTTATTTCCTTGCGCTTCTTCTATCCTTCTCCGAAAGCTTAATTCAGCTTCAACTTCGCCAAATCATGCTGCACAACGTTATTGCCTTCCCGTAGATCAAACGGATCAGAGCTAAGCCCGAAGACATTGGTCACAACATCCTTATCGTAGGGATGAATGACTCTTACTTCATATGCGAAAAGCCCGGCAGGAAGAGCCGCCGAAATGAATGTTCTATACCGGTTGGGCGGCAAGGTTTGTGTGGCAGGAGTAATTAACGGCAATGCGACAGGCGAGCCCGTTGACCAGTTGAACATCTGGACACTCACCGCGCGGCTATCATCCGGATCGACATTCAGGGCCTCCACAGTCAAAAAGAGTGTGTTGGAATTCCTGCGCAATACGCCGGTCGACAGAATCTCATTATATTCCAAATCAATCACCACTTTCCTTTTTCATTTAGGACAAGCACTCCTTACTCTAGTAAATGCTTGCTTTAGGGAAGTGGAACGGATAAGGATGAAAAAAACAAAAAGAGTTGATAGACATGTAAAGTTATTTAATTCTTATATAGCTAATGCACTTGATAATTTAAGTACATTGATTCACAACTTCATTTGTTTTTACTAGCTATCTATTCGCATACATACTTACACATTTCTCTTCACTGTGCTTTGTTTGTTCTGTATTTATTGTTGTATATCCTTTCACTAAAACATCCTTTTCACAAAATTGCTTTATCAATTTTCCTCTTTTCTTAATACCGTAATAATAAGACACATTAGGCTCATCCTTAAAAATCACCATATAACGGTCATGATAATAAGACTTGTTAATGGTGTCCTTAGGTCCTACTGTATGTTGTTCTAGAATATTTTCGTCACTGTAACCTTTCTGTTCCAGATAAGGAGGTAAAGACTTATTGATAAGATAGTTCGTGTAAGGATTACCATTATTCAAAATATAAATTACCCCTACAGGAAAAAGAAATATAGACACTACAAGCAATAAAAAAATAATTAGTAAAGGTACTTTTAAGCGACGAAATATGGTTTTCATATGTAATTCTCCTTTAGAATGCGATTATGAGTCATTTCACTCATATAGTGTAATTTTACACTCGAAGAGCCTTTTTGTCAAAATATTCAGTTTTATCCCGTTTAACAGGTACTAAGACTCCTATAGAGATTTCAATAGAAAGATGAGTGATTATTTGGTAATCCTTACTGCTCACTGAGCGCTAGTAAGGTGTTTAAGCCTGCTTTTATTTCTTCTGGTGAAGCATACGCATAGGAAAGACGTATATGATGTAAATCGCTTGAATCGTAGATATAACCTGGGTTGATTAAAACATTTTGATTGAGTAAGTTTAAAAATAGCGCCTTATTTACAATAGGTTTATTAAATCTTAGCCAAATATAGAAACCACCCTCTGACTTATTCCACGTAGCAATCTTTCTAAATTGCTGTTCTAATATATTTTCAACAAATGTAGCTCTACTCTTTAATTGTTGACGAAGGTTATTCAAGTGCTTTTCGTATAAGCCAGTCGAAATCCAGTGTGCGACAATCTCTTGAGAAAAGGCACTTGAACCATAATCAGTTTGCATTTTTATATCAGCCAGCCTTTCAATCACAGGTGAAGGTGCGACAATCCAACCGATGCGCAACCCTGGACTTAACGTTTTAGACACACTTCCAATATAAAGCACTTGCCCAGACTTATCTAAAGACTTTATAGCAGGTAAAGAAGTATCAAATAATAATTCGTGGTATACATCGTCTTCAATAATAGGGATCTGTAACTCATTGCATACATGATATAGATTTTTCTTTTCCTCTAATGACCAATTAACTCCCGTAGGATTATTTAATGTCGGAACACAGTAAAATATCGATTGCTTTTTCCTCGTGAAAGCCCTTAAATTGTCAGCTAGTTTTGCATTATTGTGCATAACTGAATGCATACACATTCCAGCGGATTGAAAGGGATGAATAGAGCTTAAATATGATGGCTGTTCATGGAAGATCACAGAGCCTTCTTCTAATAATCCAATTGCGATTAATTGAAGTGCCTGAAGAGCGCCTGAAACAATTAGAATGTTCTCTGGTTCAGAATGAATATTTCGTCTCTTTAAATATTCGCATAATATTCCCCGAAGCTTTTCATTTCCTTGTGGTGATGAATAGCCGATTGACTTTGCATCAAGGGAAATTTCTTTTAATGACTGTTCAATTTGTTTTGTTGGCAGTAATTCTGGTGATAGTTCACCTGTTCCAAGACGGATTATATGATTATATTGCTCGTATTCATTGATGAGTTGAATTGTATGGTAATTTGGTCTGTGGATGCTTGATTCAATATGTTGTTTCCAATTCGGTTGAGCTTTATTCAAAAGTACATTCCAAGAGTTATTAGCTACAAATACACCTGATCCCATTTTTGAATGCAGTAAACCATCTGCCTTTAATTCATCAAGTGCAAGTTGAACTGTGCTCCGATTTACATTAAATTGCGTTGCTAGTTGACGCTGTGTTGGGAGCTTTGTGCCAACAGTCCAGTCTCCAATTTCTATACGAGATTTTATCCAATCTACAATTTGTTCGTGAAAGGTCAAATGAGAATCACTGCTTGGTTTCCATTTCAAAATGATCCCCTCTTAAATTGGGTGGATAAGAAACCATCCAATTGGTTGTTTTCTTTTAGTTGTATCATAGTACGATAGTGATTGAAAGAGAGTTGATAAAATGGAACCCATTCTACACGGAATTATCTTGGCATTCGGACTTATTTTACCTTTAGGAGTACAAAATGTCTTTGTATTTTCACAAGGAGCAACACAACCTAAATTAGCTCGGGCATTCCCGGCGACCATTACAGCTGCCATGTGTGATACACTTTTAATCTTATTAGCTGTATTTGGTTTATCAATGATTGTCCTACAATTTGAATGGCTGCGCATTAGCCTAATGATTACTGGCATTTCGTTTTTACTTTATATGGGGTATGTAATCTGGAGGTCAGAACCAACAGCAAATGGAACGAATAAAGCATTGCCAATCCGTCAACAAGTGATCTTTGCTTTATCAGTTTCTTTTCTAAATCCTCACGCCATCTTAGATATAGTCGGTGTTATTGGGATAAGCGCACTGAAATACGTTGGAGCAGAACAAATTATCTTTATGGTTACTTGTATTATAGTATCTTGGCTTTGGTTCTTTGGATTAACGATAGCAGGAGCATTTGTGAAGAAGTTAGATAGTCAAGGAAATTTAATGAAAATATTCAATAAATTCTCCGCCCTCTTTATATGGGGAACGGCTATTTATCTTTTTATTGGTTTATAATTCACGCAAAGAAGGACCAACTTACAAAAGTCGGTCCTTTTATCAGCAAGTATTGTTTTAATCAACTAATGCACCCTTTAGTTTAGAGTTAATTCTTATTGGGTCAACGCTAAGAATGGAGTACATCAGTTCTTAGAATCTGTAGAAACCTCTCTTTCTCTTCTATAAATGGAGAATGTGCAGAGTTTTCAAATGTATAGAGTTTTTTCAATGGAGCTTCTATTTTTTCGTAAAATCGCTTTGCCTCTTTGTAAGATGTTTGGTAATCATACACACCATGCATGATAAAAACAGGAACATCAAAACGAGGTGCAAACAATGCAGCATCTGCTTTAGCCATTTTTTCACATAAAGCATCATAACTAAAAAAAATTCCCTTTGGTATGTTAAAACGCTCTTTCCATGAATATTGATTACAAGTAAAAAGGTCTTTCATACTCTGCCAATTGGAATATCCCGCCCTTTTCGTACCACCACCGAATTTATTGAGATATCTTCCAAGTATTCTACGATAACCTTGATTTTTATAAAAATCCACATCGAACGTGACAGAACGAATGTCTCTCTCTGCTCTTTTCTCCCCTCGTCTATTCGCTGTCTCCAATAAAAATTCATAAGTGTGCTTGTTGGATTCAAAGTGCCTTCCAAACTGTCCCACTCCAATGTATGCCAGATAATGTTGCGGATATTGACTAACAACGATACTTCCGAGCAATGTTCCCCAAGAGTGTCCGCAAATATAAATCTTCTGTTTATTAAACCTTTTCTTTAGAAAACTTGTTATTATTAATGTATCAGAAACCAATCTCTCTAAAGTAACTTTGCCTTGAGTCGAAGCGTTATAAGACATACCTGTACCTCGTTGCTCCCAATAACAAACTGTAAAGTCGTCTGCCCACGTAAGTTCTGATTTTTTAATGATAGAATATTGCGGGAATCCCGGTCCTCCATGCAAAAACAGCAGAACAGGATTTTTGAAATCTGTTGACTCAATGAATAATCCATTTCTATGTCCTTCGATATCTACATACTCTTTCATGAAGTGAACGTTTTTTTCTTCTACTTTCAAAAGAACCCCCCATATCAATTTCATCTACTTAGAACAACAAACTCACTTACCTTAAATATATTCTGCTCTTTATTAATTACCTGTTTTCCCCACCAAACTGCCTCAATATACATAGCGAAATCCTGTTATTGAAGTAAGAAATAACAAAGCCAACTACTCCAAGTAATATTTGGATTGAGCTTAATATCAGAAATTGTCCTGTTGGTAAGTACCATTCTCCCACCAACATAGTTGATATAACCGTACAGAAGAAAAACAAAGCGCCCATAGTGATGGTCATTATAAATATTTTTATATCTTTCTTTATAAATCCCCAAATGGAAGCAAAGGCATTTCCACTTCCAAAAATAATCATTCCAAATAAAGCTAGACTCGCCCAACTATTAAATGGTAATTTACCGATCCACTCAGGTGGAAATGTATCGAAAACTCCTCTTCCTAAAAGCATTGACACACCCAAATAACAAGCTCCTAAAGACAATAATAAATTATAAAAATTCAGAATATTTTTCAGTAACATTCTTCCTCTCCTTATCACTTTGATCACTTGATAGCCCCCTTGATATCAGTGTTTGATTTTACTATAAAAACCAAAACCCAGTTACACTAACTTGCCCGTTTCTACAATAAGGAGTTCAACATATAAGGGCATTAATCCTTCTTAGATCAATGCCCAAAGCGACATCTTTATTTATTTTCGAAAATTTGAACCAATCTAATGAACCAGTACAAGATTATCCAAGGCAGAATGAACTTGGTAACCCATTCGATTACATTGGGAATCAAATACGATATGCTGATTTGAAGAAAAAATGAGAGTAATACCAAAAGTGCAAACAAAACTATAGTACCAATAATTAATTTTTTCATTATAACTCCCCCTCTTTTTTATAGTTAAGGGAATATATTCTGGATAATTAAAACAAATACCTTCTTCAACTAAACTGCGCCGTTTGTTTAAGTGTATTTATTCACAAGTTTTATCTGATTAAATAAAACAAGACCTAGAGAAATAATCTAAGGCAATAGCATCGCAACATTTTTATAAACATCACAACTTTATTCAAAACATCGTATCTTTTTTACAAACATCGCGACTTTATTTCAAAGTAACATTTAGCGGAAATCGTAACGGGCAATTCGAATCGGCTCAGATTACGGGATAGGCATAGTCCCGCCGAAAATTCATGGCTTAAAAAACACTTTATAACGTTAACCTTCGATAGCGGGGCCTTTCTCCCCTACTATCAGCAGATGAACCAGTCAGATTATTGCAGCTCCCACTTACACCTCTTCTTTTTCATTGCCATGGCGGAGCATCTGTTAAACGGGATCAATCGATGATTCTTTTAGATACATCCAAATTCTATATGGAATATCTTTCATTCAAATTAAACGAAAGCGAGAAGTGGTATCAGTGTCTGAAGTAAATGTAATGGTTTAAACTTAAGCGATCAGAATAGTAAGAAATCCCCTTCACTTATTGAGGGGGATTTCTTTTTTAGTATAACTAAAGCTTAACCGAATTTATTGTATGAGAATTTTTAAAAAATCCATTCTAATACTAAAATGTGCTATGCAATTCACTAATATCTATAAGGTAAAGAAAATCCCCCTTCTCTTGAAGGTTGATATATGTTACACTCCTCAACACTATCTAGATATAATTTTCTTGATGATTGTATGGAAGGCAGGTTACATATGAAAAAGCTTATTATTTCCAAAACACTATTATTTTTATTTATAGTCTTATTTATTTCGGGATTTACAAGTGTATTTGGTAAAGAAAATTCCTTGATAGGGGTTGCGATTATAATTGCAATGCTAACGTATCTTGACAGAGACTTAACAGTACATCCATGGAGAAACTTCTTCATGCTGTTGGGTATTAATTTACTTCAAGGTATTTTTGGCCATTTATCAGCAATGAACCTTTGGCTAGGAATACCCCTCAACTTTATTTCGATGTTTTGCGTTGGATATTTTTTCACTTTTAATGTAAAGGAATCTCTCTATGTTATTTTCGGATTCCAATACTTATTTATATTGAATACTCCTGTATCAACGAGTGATCTACCTTTACGTCTTCTGGCATTAGCGTCAGGTGCAGGTATAGTGATGATTGTTCAACTAATCGCAAATAAGGATAAACTTTCGAGAACCGGAAGAAAACACTTGCACGATATTTGTGATAAGTTGATTAAAAAACTTGATAGTATTTCGAATGAGCATGATAGTGCAGAATATAACCAATCTATTGAAACATCAATAAAGGCATTGAGAAAAATTATCTTTTTTAGACGATACGAAGGTTATTACCTATCAAATGAAGGCAGCTTAATGTTGAAAATTTCTGCTTGCTTAGAAAAAATGTATATGCTGCTAAATCGATTTGAAGAAGCGGAAGATAAGGAAGAAGTCATTATAGCATGTAAGCGCGGGCTTGAAAGTGTGAAACGATTTATCGATAAAGAACAACTTGATTCAGAAATGCTTCATGTTCTGCAGAATATAAAGGCAAAGAAGAATAGTAGTATGTATATTCATGAATTGGCTGACTCATTTGAGTTACTATTTGATTTATTAGAAGAAGTAAATGCTACTGAAAAGAATCAATTGAAAAAAACAGAAAAAATAGAGGATATTCCATTACATTTCAAAAAATCATATCAGCACTTTAAAAACTTTAATCGAAATTCTGTAAGTTTCACATATGCGATGCGATTAGGAATAATGATTACAGTTGCAACCTTTATTTCGGACTACTTTGAGTTAGAACAAGGGAGATGGATTGTATATACTATATTTTCGGTAACACAACCGTACTCAGAACAAGCGAAGTCCAGATTTTCCGCAAGAATAGTGGGTACATTGGTCGGTGCGGTTATTTTTGCTGTTTTATTCAGTATTTTCACTGATACAACAAGCCGATCTATGCTCATTTTGCTCTTTGGTTATTTAAATGGTTACACTGTTCAATATCGTACTTCCATTATTACAGTTACAGTCTGCGCCCTAGGATCAGCAGCTTTGATTAGTGATCCGAATATTGTAACGATGGAAAGGGTTATTTATGTAATAGCAGGAGTAATTTTGGGTATGATTGCTAACCGTTTAATCTTTCCGCATAGTATTCAAAAGGGAACAGCTACCCTTGTTCAAATGTATAAAGACACATCCAAAACGCTAATGGAAGAAGTATATAAATATTTCGAGAATAAATCCCATTCACATAGCATCAATCATCTATTTACATTTACATCTTTTATTGAAGATCGTATACTCTTACACAATGAAACGATGGAGTTACAATATTCAGCACCCTATTTAGAGAAGCAAAGGAAGCTGAACAATGGTATTTACGAGCTATTTTTACGTATCCGAAGAAACAAAATTGATAATATAACTGCCAAGCTCATCATAGAGGATATTGATCAAATAATGAAATCCAGTGCTGAAGATCATGATCAAATCATAAAGCAACTTAAAAACGAAAGTACTAATGTCGTTAGAATAGATGACCAAATTATATTAAAAGATGTGATTGAAATTTATGAGGAGTTTAAGAATATTTCCCAATATCCAGTTAAGTTAAAGCCAAGAAAGGCCTAACTGCTATCCCCCGCCTATCAGTACATAAACCAACCTCATTATCTGTTAAACGGAATAAAGTGAATTTTTGATAGGTGGGGATCCCCCATCTATCATTAGATGAACCAATCGGGTTGTTACAGGTACTTGATTTCCCACTTACACATCTGCGCTTTCACTGCTGCGTTGAAGTGGGAGTCTTAGTACCTGTTAAACGGGATAAATGAATGGTGCCTACCGACTTGTTATGCGGATAAGCGAAAGAGCTTCGCAAAGTGTTGTTAACATACTTTGCGAAGCTCTTTTATGTTCATCGGATGATTGATTTAATCAGAAGTATAATTGCCCCTACAACGCTGATGGCTGCCAAAGCAATACAGATTGAGAAGTCGACACTATTAATGAAGAGTACGAATGAAGACACTTCGATGATCGCGATAACCAAACCGAATAAAAAGCCTTTTTGGTCTTGTTTTCGTAAAGCAATCAATAATTGAATCGATATAAGATTGGCTAATACGACAATGGAAAATGCGATTAAATAATCGATGGAGAAGATGCTTGTCCCTTCCGCCGTACCGAATAGTGAAAACATCGCTATAGGAACAGCTCCGATATTAATGGCGATTAAAGCCAGGCCCCAAATAATCCAATACATTGTTTTTTTCATGTTGTACCCTCTCCTTTTTACATGGTTAATACTGATCTACAATAGCACCGAAACTGGATGCTTTAATATATTTTTTATCTATAAGCGATTGTAATTGCTGTTTATCCCCCACTACAACTGCGCCGATGATTTCAACGTTTTCCTCGGTAAGGGAGGCATGGCCTTCTTTTAGTGCATGGTGCATATATTCGAAGTCTTCTTTGTAAGAGCCGCCTTTACGTGAGGCCAGTTCCAAAGTGGTGATAAAGGAATCGACAGGATCCTTTATTTCTTCCCCGGCTTTTGAAACCGATGGAAAGCCCGCAACTTCATATTCTCTTAAAATAACAGTAGGATTTTCCGGATCCGCACCTTTTGATCCTTGCATTGCTTCAAGTTCTTCTGCCGAATAAACATTTACCCAGTTCCATTGCAGGGATACATCTTCAGGCAGCATAGAAACAACCTCATCATAGGTATAAGCCTTGTCGAAGGATAATGCCATTTCAATCCATTTACCCTCATTCACTTTGTTTAATTCATTTAAGTCATCCGCATATTTCGGATATTGCAAAGAAGGATGGAAGAAGTTCATTATGCGATTCCCCTCATAAGAGAATTGCGCGAACTCGGAATTTCCGATTGTGATTTCTCGATCCGTTGTGTCGAATGAAACTTCGCCAAGATTGACCGGTTTGCCGTTCAAGAGCTTGTATTTCGGCGCAACGGCCGAGCTGCCGACCAATTTATAACGCTCCGTCCAGGCACCTGTATAAATATTGGCTCCGTATATTTCATAATATAATTCTTTAGCTGTCATCTTCTGGTTCATTAAATAGGGAGTTAGTTGAATCTTCAATAGAACCAATAAAGCGAAAACACAGATTGAAACCAAAAGACTAACGCCGGTAATACGAAAATAACTCTTTCTTTTTGCCGATTTTATTAAATCCTCACCATTGAATGCCGGATCAAAAAAACGATCGATTTCATGGTCTTCTTTCATTTTTTTCACTCCACTTCTTTTTGAATTCTTTTCTGGCCCTATATAGTGTGGTTCGAACAGTTTCCACTTTCATATCGAGCATGGCTGCTATTTCTTCGTAAGATAATCCAAGGTCGTATTTCAAAAGCAATAAGTTCTTATAGCTGGGTTTCAGCCCATCCAATATATGCCGTATATCTCCATGAAACTCTTTTAGCAACAGTAGATCCTCGCCGGTCTCTTCTTGAATGAAATAAGTAATAAATGCATGATCATCAATATTTACTTTTGGAAAGCGCTGTTTCCGCCTGCATAAATCATAAAATTGATGAATGGAAACTTTGAATAACCAGGCAGAAAGGTTGTCCACTTCGAGATGAACCATATTTTCGATGGCTTTATAGAAAGTGTTTTGCACGATATCCTCGGCATTCTCTTTCGAACAGCCAATGCTGATCAGATGCTTGAATATGATTTGAGATTTCTGTCGATAGAAGTCTTCTATGGTTTCAATCTTCATTGCTCCTCCTTTCACATATATAACGAATAAGAAAGTAAAAAGTGTACAAGATTATGCAAAAAAATTATTGCATACTATTTTTTCCGAAAATGTAGATTGTCAACACAGCTATCATCAACGGTCTCGGTGATGAATTCAACCCTTTATTAATTTAGAAAGGTTGCATTACGGCTGCGTCCGGCTCCACACGAACAAGCCCCGAAAGCTATGAGCCTTCGGGACTTTATCTTACATGTATATGATTATACCACTTCTTCTTTACCGATAACCGTCGCGCTTGCTTTTTGCTTCCTTTGGGGAAACAGAGTCGGCGATCTGCCCAAGTTCCCCTTTCAGGTTATGCTTGCCCGAGTAGTTGTTAATCACATCGACCAGATCGAGCCCGGTCGTTTCCTTCAACGTCTCCTGCAATGTGGACATGATGTTCGTCACGGAGCCGGCCATGCTCCCTACGCCATTTCCGCCGCCTGTATCGATAATCTTGATGCTGTCGACATTGCCGAGCGGCGCCGCCACTTTCTCGGCGTATTGCGGCAGGATATTCAAGATCATTTCAAGCTTCGCTGCTTCGCCGTACAGTTCGAACGCTTTCGCCTTCTCTTCCTGCGCGTTGGCTTCGGCCATACCGATTTCACGGATGACCATCGCCTCTGCCTTCCCTCTCGCCTCGGCTGCGGACGCTTCCGCCAGACCGTCGAGCTTCACTTTCTCGGCGTGCGCCTTCGCTTGTGTCGTCACTTCATATTGGCGCGCTTCTGCTTCAAGCTCCGCCTTGCGTTTCTGCGCTTCCGCCGATTTCTCCATCGCATAGGCATCGGAATCGGCCTTCAGGTTGATATCGGCCTGGTACTGGCGCTGGCGGCGTTCCGATTCTTTCTCCTGCAGCTCGATCTGCTTGATCCGTTCCACAATCTCGATCTGCATCTCCTGCTCCTTCACTTGCTGGGCGATGCGTGCCTTCTGCAAGTCATATGCCATGTCGGCTTCAGCTTTCGCGCTGTCCTGCTCCTTCTTGAACTCGGACATCTTCAACTGATTGTACTTGCTCGCTTCCGCTACCTGCGTGTCGCGCTCAAGCTCCGCGCGCTTCGCTTCTTGCTCGTTCTTCGCCGTTTCGATACGGCTTTGGCGCTGCGCGATTGATTCCGCGATTTCTGCTTCCTTCTGCACTTCCGCGATGCGGTGGCGCGATTGGTATTCAAGATAGCGGTCGACATCGATATAATCCTTCACATTGAATGAGCGGATCTCGAAACCGAGCTTATTCAAATCCGGCTCGGCCACATTCTTCACTTGCCTTGAGAATGCCTCCCGGTCGCTGTACGCATCCTCGACCGTCATCGAACCAAGGATTGCACGCAGATGGCCGTCGAGGATCGAAGTGATCTCCTCGCTCACATGCTCATGGCTTTTGCCCATGAAGTTCTCGGAAGCGGTCGCGATCATGTTCAAGTCGCTGCCCACCTTCACGACCGCGTTGCTGATCGCACCGAGGCGCACCTTCTGCTTCGTGTATACTTCATTCGCCTTCACGGTCAGGGCGTATGTAGTCAATGTCATGCGCTGCGATTGCTGGATGAACGGCAGCACGAGCGTACCGCCGCCACTTACAACCTTGATCTTCCTTCCGCCCCCAAGATTGCAGACATTCTCGCCGGAGCCCAGCACACTGCCTGTCACAATCAATGCTTCTTCCGACCCTACCGTCGTATACCGGCTGATGATGAAAGAGACAAGCCCTACCAATAACACAGCCAATCCGATTAATATCCATGCTGTTGTTGACATAAGCATCTACATCCTTTCCGTATCCAAAAAATCTAAATGATTGAAGTCCTTATCATATTTCACTACATAGAAAATATTGTCCCTTACTTCGATAATAAGGGCGGGCTCCCCTTGCTCGATCTCTTGCTCGTGGTAGCTCCTCGCTGTCCGGGAAACGACCCCGAGCGCCGTCTTGACCGTGACCTCGCCTACGGAATCCTCCGGTATGCGCAGCGTCACTTCCCCCACCTCGCCTTGCATGTCTTCAATTCTGAAAGCAGTCGAGCTTTCCATCCTGGATAAAGGTATAAAGACGAACATATTCAATAAAAAAGTCAGGACTAATGAAAGCAAGATTGCGATCGCAATAACCGCAAAGGTGGAAAATGAGGTGAACTCAAGCAGCAGATAACCGAGCGCCGAGGCAACGCCTGTGAAGCATAATGTGGTCGTCAGATTAAAGATTTCGCTGTCCAAGCCCAAGGCCGAATCGAACAATCCGCCGAGGAACAGATTGATGAACAGCACAGCCAGCGTACCGATGAAAATATAGAGAAAAATCGAACTAAGCGCCATGCGAACCTCCCCTCTCTGTAATATTATTTAAAAATTATGACTACAGTAGTATTTACGCACAAAAATAGGAAAAGTTTCACAAAACCGATAATTCGATGATTATTATCCTTTTTTTGCAAAAATAGATTTTATTTTCATAAAAAATAGTAATTTGTTAAAATGGAACTTCTTCATACAAACCAAGAAAGAATAGAGGATTAGAAAACATGGAAGAAATGCTTCTGTACCAAGTCAGGGAGGAAATCGAGGCGCCGGCCGAAGAAATCTTCTCCTATCTGTGGGATGACGATAAGATTGCAATATGGAATTCATTATTTGTGGAGAATATCTATGAGTCGGAGGAAGATAAA
>JBJEFM010000053.1:0-3068 GCA_051874035.1 Bacillus sp. (in: firmicutes) | reverse complement strand
AGGAGGTGAGACGGATGACAAAGAAAAAGAATCTTCCACTGACGGAGAAACGTGAGTTGCCGCAGTCAACGATTGAGCTACGAGAAACGGAAGACGGCCAACGTACCATTACCGGTTATGCGGTTAAATGGGAAATGAAGTCTCACACCATGGGTTATTTTACGAGGTTTAGAGAGCAGTTTAAAAAAGGTGCTTTCGCTGAATCGTTAAATAAAGAAGACCAAAGAGCATTATGGTCCCATGATACTTCACAGGTTCTGGGCCGCACTAAAAACGGCACTCTGCGATTGTATGAAGATGACATTGGATTGCGGTTTGAGTTGGACTTACCTAATACCACTCTCGGAAAAGATGCCTATGAAACAATCAAGCGTGGCGATGTTGACGGTGTTTCTTTTGGTTTCAGAATGAAAAAGGAAGAATGGGATGAAGCAGATTTAGATAACGTTACTAGAACCATTACACAGGCTGATTTATTTGAAATTAGTCCAGTTGGTTTCCCTGCTTACCCGGACAGCCAAGTGAGTGCTCGGAGCGACGATCCATATAAGGTTTATCAAGAAGAAAAGAACCAAGAATTAAGAAAACAATTAATCTTACAAACTTACCTATAGGGGGAAAAATGAATGAATCGTTTACAAGAAATTATGGAGAGAAAGCAAGAAATCCGTTCTTTGCTTGAAGGAGATCAAGAAGTTAATGTAAAGGAAATCCAAGATGAACTTCGTCAGCTGCAAGAAGAAGAAGCAAAAATCATTGAAAAGCGTAAAATTGCTGAAGGCATCCAACTTGGACAAGTAGAACACCGAGAAATTGAAAAGCCAAAAGAGCAAAAGAAAGATGCTCCTGAAGTTCGTAACCTAAAATGGGATCAAGCCATTGAAACAGAAGAATACCGTTCGCTATGGGCAAAAGAGATGATGGGACAATCATTATCTTCAGAGGAACGTGATCTATTCAACAAAATCAATGATGAATACCGGGAATTCACTCATACAACTGAAAACAGCCAAGTATTGATTCCGAAAACTGTTGCTGCTGGAATTTGGAGACGTGCTGAAGAACAATATCCGTTATGGGCAGATGTTCGCAAACTTCGTGTAACTGGTACATTGTCTATGCTGCGTTCTGATGGCAATGCTGTAGATGCTCGCTGGTATACCGAAGACCAAAAAGTAGATACAGACAAGCTAGGATTTGGCACATTGGAATTGACAGGCTGTGAGCTTGCTAAAGCTATTCAAGTAACATGGAAACTTAAGAAAATGGCCCTTCCTGAATTTGAAGCGTATATCATCCGTGAAATCGGGGATAGAATGGGTATTTCACTTTCAACTGCCATTTATCAAGGTAAAGGCAAGCCGGGATCAGGCCAAACATTCAAACCGGAGCCTTACGGAATTAAAACACGTCTTGCTGCTGAAAAAGACAAGCCACAAGTACACGAGTACACAGGCGAAATCGATTATAAGAATCTAACTGGAATGATGGCGGGTATCCATTCATCTTACGTTAATGGAGCTGTTATCTATGCAAACAACTCAACAATCTGGAACATCCTTGCAAACATTGTGGATGGCAATAAACGGCCATTATTTGTTGCTGATGTACAAGCTGGCGGTGTTGGTCGAATCTTCGGCAAAACAATCAAGCCGGATGCTGGTATGCCTGATGGAGAAATCATGATTGCTAATGTGGATGCTGGATATGTAGCGAACATCAACGAAGATATCACAATGTACCGTGAAGATCATGTTCGTGAACGCCTAACAGATTACATGGGATATGCAATTGTAGATGGCGATGTAGTCGATACAAAAGCTTTTGTAATCCTTAGTCCAACTGCTAAACCCTAATGCACCCCAAGGACTAAGAAGTTCTAGTCTGACTGATAAAAGCGTTAAGTTAGACTGGAACGCTTAAGAGGGGAGAAAGGAAGGTATAAATGGCAACTTATAACGTGTATAGAAATGGAACAAAAGTAAAAGGTGATCTTACTGCACCAACATTCACTGATACCGGGCTAACTCCGAATACAAGTTATTCCTATCAAGTATCAGCGGTCAATGATGTTGGGGAAAGTGCCTTATCCGAACCACTATCGGTTAAAACGCCATACAGTGCGCCTACAGGTGTATCGGTGAATAAAGCAACAACCACAATCACAACAGGCGGCAATGAAACGTTAACAGCCACAGTAGCCCCGGCAACAGCCAATCAAGGCGTTACGTGGGAGTCCAGCGCTACAGCTAATGCCACGGTGGATGCCAATGGCAAGGTGACTGCAGTAAAAGCGGGCAGTGCAACAATCACAGCGAAAAGTAAGGCAGATAGCACGAAATCAGCTAGTTGTACTGTGACAATAAATGATCCGGTTGTAGCGGTAACAGGTGTAACCTTAGATAAAACAACAGCAACTGTAGAAGCTGGTAAAACAGTTCAGCTAACGGCCACAGTTGCCCCGGCTAATGCGACAAATAAAGCAGTAACATATTCCACTTCCGATGCAGCCAAAGCGACTGTAACGAATGCTGGACTTGTTACTGGAGTAGCGGCAGGGGAAGCGACGATTACTGTAAAAACAACTGACGGAAATAAAACAGCCACTTGTGTTGTTACGGTAACAGCGGCAGCGGGTGCTTAATATGCTGGATGCCGTAAAGTTAGCCCTTAGAATCACTCATGAATATTTAGATAGTGAAATCTCTGATTTAATCGAAGCCGCCCGACATGATTTAACTCTGTCGGGTGTCTTAGCTAAAAAGACAACGGACGATAAGGATCCGTTAATCAAAAGAGCAATAATCACTTATGTGAAAGCGAATTTTCTCACGGATGGAAACGAAGCGGAACGATTCCAACAGTCTTACAATCTGTTGAAAACACATCTAACTTTATCTGGTGATTACAATGGGAAATGATATTCTATTTTTCCCTGTTGTCGTTACTGTCGAAGATGATCTTGGACAAGTGGAGGAAGTGGAGGAATTTACACGCCTTGCTTTTTGCGAGAAAAAGCCTGTAGCGCAGAATGAATTCTTCTTAGCTGGTCAATCTGGTATAAAGGC
>JBJEFM010000052.1:0-16015 GCA_051874035.1 Bacillus sp. (in: firmicutes) | reverse complement strand
AAAACAGCTTTTTCGTTTTATGCTTCCTCCATTGATTTATAAGGCATGCCTGTTCGAAGCACACCCTTCGTTTCGATGCCGCCAATCCCTTTCTCGCCTGTCAATGTGTTGCGAAGTATATCCCATACATGAATTCTTTCCATAAAAGGCGTGAAGCTGATCTTCGAAACGATATAGACCGGATCCAATGCATGAATATTGACGCGTGAAGGCGAACTGGCGAAATTGGCTCCCGCCGCAATCAACGATTCAAAATGAGATTGGCATGCCCCCGCAAAAATAACGAGCTGATCAAGCTGCGGAATCTTCTTCCGGGCTTCTTTGACCGTTTGCACGAAATGCCAGGAATGGCGATAAGCATTAATATCAATCATCTTTCCTTTGGACTTCGAATAGGCATCATGCCCTGTTACTACCAAAATATCCGGCCGATACATTTCTAATAGCTCCGTGATGCGGCTCGGCATCTCCTTCTCATTGCAATAGAGGCCTTTTACAGGTATACCTATCTTCTCATACACATCCATGCACTTCTTCAAATAGGAGGGATCTCCGTCTAAATGCAGTACTTTACCAGGTATTTGAAAGTAATCGCCTTGCTGCCTGTAACCATCGCTCACTTCGTAGCGACGCTTCTGATCTAATAGCTCGCGGTCTTGAGAAAAGAGATGCAAAGAATGACGAACCATTTCTTCATTCTTCTGCTTGCGGGCGCTTCTCTCACTCTCAGTCACTTTTACCAAATCATCCAACGGAGCATGCGCGACAAGCCGAATATCTTCGCCATAAAGAACCGCGATGGTCCTTCCATCCTCTTCCTTAATTTGAATAACGCGGAATAACACATCGCATCCGTAACTTACACGTCCTACAATATCATGAATCCCTATACTCATTGTCTTCACCTCTTGACAAAGATTGCATTCCTTTGCCACTTTTACTTTCTTCATAACGTATGCATATTGCCAAGAAGTTGTGAAGTGTCCACAGAAAGGGATTTATTTACGCGAAATCCGCCAGCAATTCATCGCTTAAACGGCCGAATTCTTCAATCGATAATGTTTCTCCGCGCCTTTTCGGGTCGATTTCCGCCCGTTCTAGAGCTGCTAAGATCTTCTCTTTCTTTTCTTTCCCATTCGGCAGCTGGCTTGTTAAATTGTTCTGCAACGTTTTTCTTCTTTGCGCAAAGCTTGCTCTTGTCACCTTGAAGAAGAAGTCCTCATCCTTAACCTCAACAAGCGGTTTTTTTCTTTTTATCAAACGAATAACGGCGGAATCCACATTAGGCTGTGGAATGAAGACCGTTTTCGGGACAATCATCACTGTTTCCGCTTCTGTATAATATTGAATCGCAATCGAAAGCGAGCCATATTCCTTTGTTCCCGGCTTCGCTGCGATACGGTCGGCTACTTCTTTTTGAAGCATGCAGACAATTCCTCTGATTGGCAGCCTTTCCTCCAACAATTTCATGATGATTGGCGTTGTTACGTAATACGGCAAATTCGCAACCACCATCAAATCATCGATGCCTTGGAATTCCTGGTCGATCACACTTGCAACATCCGCTTTCAATACATCTTGGTGAATGATCTTCACATGCTCATAAGGAGACAGCGTATCCTGCAGAATCGGCAATAAACGTTGGTCGATCTCGAATGCGACGACCTTCTTGCTGCTTTTCGCCAGTTGTTCCGTTAAGGCGCCAATTCCGGGTCCAATCTCAATAGCGCCGCTTTCTTCCTTTTCCAAGCGGGCAAAGTCAATGATGCGATGTAATATATTCGTATCAATCAAGAAGTTTTGACCAAGGCTTTTCTTAAAAGAAAAACCATACTTCTCTAAAATCATTTTCGTTCTAATGGGAGTTGCAATATCTTTATGCATTTTGTTCCTCCTGAAATATTTCTTGCATAGCTTTAATGAAATCCTCTTTAGGTATTTGGAACATATTCAGCCGATTATAGAGTTGTTTTCCATTGGTATAGCCAATACGCAGTTTAATACCTAGCGCTTCTCTCCGGGCTTTGGAGCCCGTGCCGCCTATTAAACCACAATCCATAAGGTCTTGTGGAGAGATTTCTTCTTTGAATGTTTCTTTTGTCACTTGAGCTTCTTTAAGGGCCAAGCGAATCGCTTCAGGCGCGGCATGTTCGACACCGATGCCCTTGCCATTCTTGGGCCTTGCTTCCGACTTAGGCAGAAACGCATGCTTGCATCCTTCCACCTTAGAAGAAATGATGCTGCGTATGCGCTCGCCGGGATAATCCGGATCGGTAAATATAATTACGCCTCGTTTTTCCTGGGCTAAACGCACCTGCTCAATGACAGCATCTCCAATAGCCGAACCATTGGTTTCAATGGTGTCCGCGTCAAGGGCTCGCTTAATGGCCGTTGTATCGTCTTTGCCTTCGACCACAATAATTTCTTTTATTTTCATTTTCCCTCCGAAAGATTGAAACTTTTTATCTGTTTAATCGTCTACTGGTTAGAGTATCGTTTATATTATACTCCTTCTCATAAAATTAACAAAAAAAGCGGAGGATGTCTCCTCCACTTTCATTAAATATTAATCCAGAATGCGTATCTTGACCTGTTTCCGGCCCCATTGATAAGCCTGTGACTTATTGGAGAAGAAGATGTCGATCTTGTTTCCTTTGATCGCCCCTCCTGTGTCAGCTGCAACGGCATAGCCGTAGCCTTCCACATACACTTTTGTACCAAGCGGGATGACACTTGGATCCACTGCGATAATCTTGGCATTCGGATTACTGCGCAAGTCGAATCCAGTTGCTGTGACACCTGAGCATCCGTTGCAAAAGGCTGTATAAGCGGTTGAAGTCACATACATTTCTCGACCGTCGCTTGTGCTTGCTTCTCCCCGTGAGACGGTTACTGCATTGGATGTATCCTTCGTTCCCACAGCTACGACTTTATCTTGCTTTTCACGCACCGTCTTTGTAGAAACCAACGTACGTTTTACTTCTTTACCATTTTCTTTGATGACTTCATATTGATTAGATACTAAGCCCTCTTTTCCTTCCGTAACAACTTTCTCGTTACCTTTTGGAAGAGTGCTGTCTTTTTGAGATACTACTGCATATTTCACTGGTTCTTCCACTACATCGGTGACTTTTTGCACTCTTACAACATTCACAACGCTAGTTGGCTGAATCGTATCACTTAGCGATGGCTCTACACGGTCTAATGGTTGAACATTAATTCTTTGCTGTTTTAAAAAGTCAGCGACCGTAGCCGAAGTTGACCAAACCGTTTTAGGCTTTCCTCCATCTACCACTTTGACCTCGAATGCCCGTTCTATCGTCACATTCGTGTCATCCTCTAAAGCGGTGTTTACAGACGGAGAAACTTCATCTTCATTTCTCAATTGTATCTTTTGTTCCTCTAAGAATTCACCAACTGTATCTTTTGTTGTCCATACCTGCTTTTCGGAGGCATTATCTATAATTGTTATTTCTTTAGCCGGCTTCCAGACTACCTCGGCTTGATCCATGATTTTCGTCTTGCCTGCCGGGTGCAAATAATCCTGCTTTGAAACCGATATCTCTAAATCTTGTAATAAGTCCTCGATTGTAGATGCATGAGTTGATACAACTCTCTCTTTCCCATCTAACGTAAGAGCAACGGTCTTCTTTGTCCCATGATATAACAGGGTACTTGTAGCTATGAGAAAAACTATAAAACTTGTAATATAAATAACCGTTGTCCTTCGTTTGAAAGGCTTAGTAAAACTTTTTTTCAATGTTTTTATCACGATGAAAAAAGCACTCCTTTCTCTCCGGTGATTATATAGACTCAAAAACATGCTGTCAAATATCTCTCTTTGGCTTGCCATATTACACTATTATGCATAGACTCTATTACTTTGAAAAGAGAAGTCTCTCGACATACGTATTGCTGCCAAGTTCATTTTTTTGTAGAAATGCTCAGAATACCTATCCCAAAAGACAGTCCCTCTTACTATTCGACACGTTTATTTATCAATCTATGCCGAATAATTTCTTTGCATTTGCAGTTGTGATACTAGCGATTTCTTCGAAAGAAAGATTTTTCAATTCCGCAATTTCTTTGGCTACTAATGCGACATGAGCCGGCTCATTTCTTTTGCCTCGATAAGGATGCGGTGTTAGATAAGGACAGTCCGTTTCCACCAATAATCGATCCAATGGGATTTGTGCGGCAACTTCTTTTACATTTTTAGCGTTCTTGAAAGTGACAGGACCGCCAAAAGAAATATAGAAGTTCATTTTCATGCATTCTTTGGCAATTTCTTCACTGCCGCTGAAGCAATGCATGATTCCCCCGACTTCCTCCGCTCCTTCTTCCTTGAGAATATTGACAATATCCTGGGTCGCTTCCCGATTATGAATGATGATTGGCAGTTTCACGCGCTTCGCTAATGCGATTTGCTTTCTGAAAACCTCCTTTTGAATTTCTTTCGGAGACTTATCCCAATGATAATCCAACCCCATTTCACCAAGAGCCACCACTTTCGGATGTGCGGCCAGCTCTTCGATCCATATGAGATCCTCATCCGTCATGTCGATTGCGTCTACTGGATGCCATCCTACGCTAGCATATATAAAAGGATACGCATCAGCCAATTCCATCGCTTTTGTAATAGTTGGTTTGTCAAATCCTACTACAACCATATTTTTGACGCCTGCTGCTTGTGCTCTTTCAATGACTGCTTCTAAATCTTCTTCATATTGTTCTGCATTTAAATGTGCATGTGTATCAAAAAGCATTGTTCAATCTCCCTCTCTAGCATCTAGTTTATTATGAAATGTAGATTTCATGTCTCACATTTATGTAACAATCACATTACAAAAGAAAGTCTTTGGACTTATTTTTTGTTATAAAACAGGATTTTTATGCTAAATAAGTATGACTTTGTACCTTTTTCCGACATAAAAATCCATGTATCAACATGAAAATACTTTATATTCAACAATTTATTTCGAATTCCTCGCAAGGTAAATGAATATTTTTTCTTTTCAACTTTTTAAAGTGAAAAGGAATGTTTCACGTGAAACATTCCTTTTACACATATTTATTAAAGACCCTTTTATCAAGTGGATGTGTAAATATATATACTATAATACTCATTTTTCCACTTTCTAAACATATAATTGATTATTATTTTACTTTAGCACCATTTGGTAACGATTCTGCAAGCGATGCAAGAGCTAGCTTTCCATCTTGGCTTCCAGCTAGGATCATACCTTGAGAAAGTTCGCCTCTTAATTTGACCGGTTTTAAGTTTGTTACGCAAATGACTTTTCTTCCAACTAATTCTTCCGGTTTATAGTGCTGTGCAATTCCTGATACAACTTGGCGTTTTTCGAAACCTAAATCCAGCTGTAATTTAAGCAATTTATCCGCTTTCTTCACAGGCTCGGCTTGAATCACTTCTGCTACTCTTAACTCTACTTTCATAAAGTCATCAATCGTAATCTCTTCTGCTTGTTCAACTGGCTGCTCTTGCTTCTTCTCCTCTTGTATCTCCTCTTTCGGCGCGCTGGATCCTTGCATTTTTTCTTTGATATAAGCGACTTCTTGCTCTACTTCAAGGCGCGGGAAGATTGGTTCGCCTTTGCTTACTGTTGTTCCTTCCGGAGTAACACCAAACTGAGCTAAACTTTCCCATGATTGCAATGCTTCATCTTGAATATTTAATTGATCGAAGATTTTTCCTGGTGTTTTTGTTAAGAATGGCTTTAATAAGATAGCTGTTCGTCGTAACGACTCTACCAGGTGAGCCATTACACTGGCCAATTCCTCTTGTTTCTCTTCTTTGGCTAAAACCCAAGGAGCTGTCTCATCAATGAATTTATTCGTACGGCTAACTAGCTGCCAAATGCTAGATAGCGCCACAGAGAATTCCATCGCTTCCATTGCTTCTTCGTACTTCGCCGCTACTTCTTTGCTTGTTTCAAGAAGCTGTGCTTCAAATTCATTATTTGACCCTTTATATGCCGGAATCTTTCCTCCGAAATATTTCTGAATCATTGCAACTGTACGATTCAATAAGTTTCCTAAATCATTCGCTAAATCAAAATTGATTCTTTCCACGAATCCTTCCGGCGTGAATACGCCATCTGAACCAAATGGCACTTCACGAAGCAGGTAATAGCGTAGGGCATCCAAGCCATAGCGATCAATCAAGGTTACTGGGTCGACCACATTTCCTTTTGATTTGGACATTTTGCCGTCTTTCATCAATAACCAGCCGTGCGCGAATACTTTCTTAGGCAATGGTAAATCCAACGCCATTAGCATAATCGGCCAATAAATGGTGTGGAAACGAACAATTTCCTTGCCGACAAGATGTACATCAGCCGGCCAATATTTATTGTACTTCTCTTCATTATCAGAACCATAGCCAAGCGCTGTAATATAATTTGTTAATGCATCGATCCAAACATACACGACATGCTTAGGATTGCCCGGCACCTTGATTCCCCAATCAAACGTTGTCCGCGAAACGGCTAAATCTTCCAATCCAGGTTTGATAAAATTATTGATCATTTCATTCTTGCGCGATTCCGGTTGAATGAAATGTGGATTTTCTTCGTAGAACTGCAATAAGCGATCAACATACTTGCTCATTTTAAAGAAATACGATTCTTCTTTTACCTTCTCTACAGGTCTTCCGCAGTCCGGGCAATTGCCGCCGCTTTCTTCTACTTGTCGGTCCGTAAAGAAAGATTCACAAGGCGTACAGTACCATCCTTCATATTGGTCCAAATAAATATCGCCTTGGTCTACTAAGCGTTGAAAGATTTTTGCTACAACCTCTTTATGGCGATCCTCTGTCGTACGGATGAAATCATCGTAGGAAATATCAAGCTTCTTCCACAAATCTTTAATGCCAGCGACGATTTCATCAACATATGCCTGTGGCGTAATGCCGCCTTCTTCTGCTTTACGTTGGATTTTCTGGCCATGCTCATCTGTCCCTGTCAGGTACATAACGTCGAATCCGCGCAGGCGCTTATAGCGTGCCATTGCATCACCGGCTACCGTGGTGTATGCATGTCCTATATGTAGTTTACCGCTTGGATAATAAATCGGTGTTGTAATGTAGAATGTTTTTTGATTCTTCATGTTTTCCTCCTACTATTTTGTTTATTTTACAATCGACTTAGATATGGCCAATGTTGCGATCATCATTGAATATTTCAATTCTGTCTAAGACTAAGGATTTGCCATTCAATCTGTTTCTCTGTATAAAAAATACTTCTTTCATTATAGCAAGAAAACAAGACATTTCATCCCCAAAAAGATTGCGGCCTCCTACAAAATATAATCCAAGCATTTATAATGACAGCATTTCCTTTTCGTTCTATACTTTATACCTTGTATGGGGGAAAGTTTGCATAATTAATAGTGAAGTTAGAATTTTTTACATTATATGTACTGAATAGTATAATAATGGATAGACATCACAACATATCCTCTATTTTCCAATAATCCGCTTCTTTTTCTTTAAAATAGGACAATTGTCGAATAATGACGAAATTGGAACTATTTTAGACCTCTACTTTTTTAAAAAATTTTTATTTTTTTCAGTAAATAAAGACCTTTTTTCCTTTATAAAACTTGATATATCAACATTTTACTGGGTTTTTAAGTCTTATAACAAAAAGATTGACGTATATGGGAATGGCTGGTATTATTAAATCATTATAAGAACTTTGTCGAATAATGACGAAAATTAATTAAATTTTACCCATTCAAAAAAATACGAGAGGGGCAGATACATATGAAATCTACAGGTATTGTCCGTAAAGTTGATGAATTAGGCCGAGTTGTTATTCCTATTGAACTTCGCCGTACTCTAGGAATCGCTGAAAAGGATGCACTAGAAATCTACGTTGATGATGAGCGCATCATTTTGAAAAAATACAAACCAAATATGACTTGCCAAATCACTGGCGAAGTTTCAGACAACAATTTATCACTTGCTGATGGTAAATTGATTCTAAGTAAAGAAGGCGCTGAGCAACTTCTTAAAGAAATCAATAACTACCTTGAGCCAACTAAATAAATTGTCATACTGCACAAAGAACAGGCTGCCTATTCGGCAGCCTGTTCTTTTCTTTTATCCCGTTTAACAGGTACTAAGGTTGGTTCATCTAATGATAGGTGGGGGATGAAGGAAAACCCCCGCCTATCAAAGATTCACTTTATCATTCGACATGATAAGCGCGATAAATATCCCGCTTATTTGCATTGCGGTCCTTGGCTGTTTGCTTAATGGCCTCTTTGTTTGATAACCCTTGATCTTGCATATAGGAGTCCACATGTTCAATAATCGTTAATGTTTCCCACCATTGTTCCGTATTTGGGATATCTTCTTCTTTACCACCCTCTACAATCAAACAGAACTCACCGCGAATTTCATTTTCCTCCGTCCACCGAATAGCTCCTTCAATATCTCCCCTGATGAACTCTTCGAATTTCTTTGTTAGTTCGCGGCATAGGACGATCTGGCGGTTTCCTAATATGTTCTGCATCGCCTGCAAGGTTTCTTTCAGCCGGTGCGGAGATTCGTATAGCACAAATGTAGATGTCACATATTTCAATTGCTCCAATTCTTTCTTCTTATTTCTTGCACCGCGTTCCAAGAAGCCATAGAAATAGAAAGGTTGAGGCGCAAGGCCCGAAGCAATCAAAGCTGTTAGCGCCGCATTGGCACCCGGCAGTGGAACCACCGGAATTCGCTCCGCTAAGGCGGATTGAACTAATTCATAACCCGGGTCCGAAATGGTGGGCATGCCGGCGTCGCTTACTAATGCTACCGTTTGCCCTGCTTGCAACCTTTCCACGACCTGTTTTCCGCTGACGGCTTTGTTATGCTCATGATAACTGATTACAGGTGTTTCAATCTCAAAGTAGTTGCATAGTTTCTTTGTATTTCTTGTATCTTCCGCCGCAATTACATCCGCTTCTTTTAAAATTCGTATCGCCCTGAAGCTCATATCCTCTAAATTTCCGATAGGAGTAGGTACCAAGTATAGAGCCGCTCTTTCCTCTTCGTTTGCAAAGCTGTGTTGTTGCCACATATCAACTTCGACCCCTTCCTCTTCTTAATCTCGTTTTATTCCTGCATTCGCTTTCATATAACTTTCTTTTTGTTTTCTTGTTAATTGTTTAAATTGATACTCGCGCTTCATCGCCGCTTCTTTCGTCGCATAACATTCCGCGTAGATAAGGGAAACCGGTATTCTGCCGCGTGTATATTTCGCACCTTTTCCACTATTATGCGCTTGTATCCGCTCTTCCAACCGGTTCGTATAACCTGTATAGTATGTCCCGTCACAGCATTCAAGCACATACATATAATGATTATTCTCCATAAAGGACCCTTCTTGCTTCAGCTGTATATTCATTATTCTCATCATATACAGTAAATGGCGGAAGAATTTTCAAATCCGGATTGCCGTCTTTGATTCCTTCTATTAATAATGTATTCGCTTCTTTTCCCCTCATCGGATGGACAAACTGAATTCGTTTCGGTTCAATTCGATACTTCCTCATCAATGTTAGAATATCCATTAACCTTCCTGGACGGTGGACAAATGCCGCTTTGCCGCCTTGCTTCAGCAACTGGCTGCTTGTTTGAATAACATCTTCCAGGGAACACATGATTTCATGGCGGGCAATCGCAAAGTGTTCATTCTTATTAATTTCTTCAGCTGACGGCGTCGGAAAATAAGGTGGATTGCATGTGACGACATCGTATTTGGAATATCCGATTTCTTTCGGGATTCCTTTTAAATCACGATGTACCATTTGTAATTGATGGCTTAATTGGTTGTACTCGATACTTCTGATCGCCATATCATATAAACGCTCTTGAATTTCGACGCCTAAAATGTTTCCGCGCGTTCTTCTGCTCAGCAGCAATGGAATGACGCCATTGCCGGAGCAAAGATCGACAAGCCGTCCTTTTACAATCGGCACAGAAACGAATCGTGCCAATAGTACCGCATCCAGAGAAAAGGAAAATACAGAAGGGCTTTGAATGATCCGTAATTCTTCTGCAAGAAGATAGTCTAGTCTTTCATCTGCTTTTAACATATATTTATTCGTGCACCTCATTTATATAGTAGCATTTCTGTTTCAGCTTACTTACATGTAGAACATGTTATATTCTCTTTTCTTTTTAACATAAAAAAACCTTCCGTGTGAAGGGAAGGCTCTTTATTTTTTATTTAAGAAAGATAAACAGAACAAGCAATCGCCTTCTTTTCGGGGGCTTCCAAAATGCAGATTGCATATATGGAAACCTTCTTGATAAAGCCTAGCAAGATTGTCATAGCCCTCGCCGATATCGAAGCCTTTTTGCTTTTTTGTTTCTTGTTTTACTTTTTTCTTTGGATTGTCTTCTTGTTTCTTTTTCTGTACTTGTTGATCTAATCTACGTCTTAAATGCTCATTTTCGATTGTGAGCATGTTATTCTCTTCTAATATCTCAGCAACATGATATTTCAATTCCCCAAGTTGCTTATATAAATGCCCGATCTGTTTTTCCATGCTGCTGACCGAATCGAAGATCTCTTTCTTTTCCATGTGCTCACCACCTTAGTAATCTGTGGCTTGAATAGAAACGGCTCCCTCATTTAGAATTTCTTCCAATGTGAATTCTAATACTCTTCCATGCTCTACTAGTTCCACTTGAAGTACTCTTTCTAGAATATTAAGCCCCACTACCTTGCCTGTTCCATTTGGAGTTGTAACCGTGTCTCCAAGATCAGGAAGCTGTTCTTTTGCGGTTTCATATTCATCATTCTCATATTTCAAACAGCACATTAATCTACCACAAAGCCCTGAAATCTTTGTTGGATTCAATGATAGATTCTGGTCTTTTGCCATCTTAATAGATACTGGTTCAAAGTCACCTAAGTAAGTCGAACAACAAAGCATTCTTCCACAAGGACCTATACCACCAAGCATCTTTGCTTCATCACGCACTCCTATTTGACGCAATTCAATCCTTGTTCTAAAGATCGCAGCTAAATCTTTGACAAGCTCTCTAAAATCCACTCTACCATCCGCTGTAAAATAGAAGATTACTTTATTTCGGTCGAATGTATACTCTACATCAATCAGCTTCATATCTAATTCATGCTCTTCCACCTTCTGACCGCATACTTCATAAGCTTCCTTAGCCGCTTTTTTATTCTCATTAACAATTAGTCGATCTTTGGCATCAGCTATTCGCAGCACTTTCTTCAATGGCAGTACAACATCATTTTCTTCTACTTGTTTCCGAGCGATGACTACTCTTCCGAATTCCACTCCACGTGCTGTCTCTACTATGACAAACTCATCCTTTGGAATATCGAAATCGCCCGGGTCGAAGTAGTATATTTTACCCGCTTTCTTAAAGCGGACTCCCACTACATCATACAAAGGATGATCCCTCCTGCAAATTCAACACTAACTGCTCCATGACTAGCTGTGGATTTGTATTGGCCATCAGCCTTCTCTTCGCTTCCAGGATGGCTTCCATATGCTTTGCAAGCCCTACTTGGCTATAACGAAGGGCCGATTGCTCTAGTTCTGTTTTCATTCGCTGAAACACAATAGAATCTTGTTGATCCAACTGAATATATAATAAATCTTTATATATAAGAAGTAATAAGTCTAACCCACGATCGAGCTGTTCTTTATCTTTGAAATGATCAAACCAGTCTTCTTGAAGGTAAATCAATGCCTTCATATAGTCTTGGCTGAGCACTTCATATAATTTTAACACTTTTCTTTGAGCTTGTGCAAACCAATCGTCAAAACTTATTTGTCTTGCTTCTTCATATCGGTTTGTCAATTGACTGGCAAGGGAGGCTGTTTGAACGTCTATTCCCTCGTTTAATAAGCGTGTCTTCACTTGCTCTGTAGATAAAGGCTGGAAGGTGATCATTTGGCATCTGGAAAGGATGGTCGGCAATATTCTCTGTGATTGCTCTGTGATGAGGATCGCCGTTGTTTCAGAGCTTGGTTCCTCTAAAAATTTCAATAAACTATTAGCCGCTTGCACTGTCATCTTATCTGCGG
The DNA here is from genome assembly GCA_051874035.1 of Bacillus sp. (in: firmicutes). Taxonomy (GTDB): domain Bacteria; phylum Bacillota; class Bacilli; order Bacillales; family DSM-1321; genus Bacillus_AD. Next base: position 3,931 of record JBJEFM010000052.1, on the reverse strand, counting down.
CTGAAAGTATATATACTTTGCGTTCTGATTCTACGCCTTTTTTTGAGAACTCATCCTGCAAGTGATATATTTGCTCTTTCTTAATCGATAATCCATCCGGCTCAATTAGATGGACATCCGGATGATTCCCACTTGAAATTCTTCGGCAATTGGCACATTGATTGCAAGGATGGTTATTCTCATCGGGGTGTTCACAATACAAACTCTTAGCTAGCAGGAGCCCAGCTTCTTTCTTGCCCGCTCCACGCTCTCCTTCGAATAAGTAAGCATGCGCCACTCGCTTCTTCCGGATGCTGTTCAACAGCATTTGGCAAACGAGCGGCTGTACCTCTTTCAGCTCGTTCCAAGTATTCATCATTTCTTATTCACTACCTTAAGTATATAAGTTAATCAGTAATCCTTTGATTTCTCCTATTTGTCCCAGAATGGAGATGGATTCTTTCTCATTGGACATCACTTGTTCCGTTAATTCCACCAATTTTCCATCAATCATATTCACCGTCTTAAGCTGCCTCGTCTGCCCATATTGGTTCCAGCTTTGCGATTGCTTTAATTCCATTCCGAAATGGACGGCTTCTTTAACGAATTGTTTAACAAGTGTTTTGTACTTCGCTAAATCTTTAAACGTCCGGGAGCGTGCCAAACGGTCTCCCGCTCCCTCTATATTCGCCAGAAGTTTAGTGAGTGCATCGAACTGCATCTTCTGGTCCTGTTTGTGAATAACCGTTGAAAAGCGTAGATTTCCCTGATTATTCGCTTTTGCATCCTTTGTCATTTTATCTAATTTAATAGGAAGTTCTTGATTAATTTTCATCTATCCGCCTCTTTACGCCATCAAAATTGATGAAACTGTTGAATAGGCAGAACGAATACGGTTGCTCCTCCTACCTGCACATCAACTGGATAGGGCATATATGAATCCGCATTGCCGCCCATAGGTGAAATGGGAGAGACAATCTGCTCGCGTGTTTGACAGTTTTCTTTTATAATCTGAAGTGCCTTATTAACACGGACGTCCTCTGTACCGATCATAAAAGTTGTATTTCCTGATTTAAGAAATCCACCTGTTGTTGCAAGCTTTGTTGCCCGAAAATTATGCTCTATTAAGGCTGATGATAATCTGTTACTGTCTTTATCTTGTACTACAGCAATAATCATTTTCATGGCATATATCTCCCCTTTTGTGTTATTTCTTATGTTACACATATTTCTATTATAGCAAGCATTGAAAATTATTTCTTATTTTTCCTTAATTATACTTATGTTTATTTTAATTATTTCTACTTTTAATAAATGGTTCAATAATTCCCAAAGCATTTCCGAATACAACTTCAATATCATCAGAAGCGTCTACGACTTTAATCCGCTCCGGAAATTGTTCAACCAATGACAAGTAGCCTTCACGCACTTTCTCATGGAAGGAAAGGGCCTCCATGTCCAGTCGGTTTACTTCGCGTCCCTGATTCGCTTGTATACGCTTCAACCCTTCTTCCGGCTTAATATCGAAATACAGTGTTAAGTCAGGCATGGTCTTCTCGATAGCAAACTCATTGATTCTATACACTTCCTTGACGCCAAGACCTCGTGCATAACCTTGATAAGCAAGCGAACTATCGATGAACCTGTCACAAAGGACAATAGCCCCCGCCCGAAGCGCCGGTTCCACCTTCTCTACTAAATGCTGTCTTCTGGCCGCCGCATACAATAATGCTTCTGTACGTTCATCCATCATTGTATTATCTTTATTCAGTAGTATATGCCGTATTTGTTCTGATATGGCGATTCCGCCCGGCTCTCTCGTTAATAGAAGATTATAGCCCTCCTTCTTCAAATGATTGTGCAAGAGGTTGAGGATGGTTGTCTTGCCCGCTCCCTCAGGACCCTCTACTGTTATAAATAATCCGTGTTTCATGGATGTACCTCCAATAATTCTATCTATCACTTAGTATACATGTTTTATGGACGTTTATATATATACCCTGATTTCCTTCTTCTCTATACTGCTCCTGCAATGAAATCTCGCGCCGTGCTCCGCTAATTGGCTAAGTCCTTCTACTTTTTTGGCCGTTATTTTTTCCCCTTTTATCAAATAAGGAATCCCAGGAGGGTAGGGGACAATTGTTTCCGCCGAAATGCAATCGATTGCTTCGGCGAATGGCACGGTCATCCATGCTCGCGATTTCATTTCAGCAAACGACAGTTCCAATTTGCTGACTGCATCTATTTCTTGAATATCTATAGAAGGGCAAGGCATGCTCTTTGCATCATTCTGTAAAATAGCCACCGCCTTTTTGAAACCGGCAATCATTTTATCATAGGGAGAAGCCTGCCCATTCTTAAGAATTGGTAAAACCAATAAAATATTTTTGGGATCGGCCAATTCACTGTATATGCATTCCTTTTGTAAGGCTTCCTGCAGTTGATAACCTGTGAATGAGCCATCTGTTTGAATTGTTACTTTCAATAAATCACAGGGCTCATCCTCATGGCATAAAATATGTATCCCCTCAATCTTTTGGACTTCATGCTTAAATGCTTCTATCGCTGCTTCTGTATATCGCAAATCTCCATCCGTTAAAGTTCCCAGATAGGAGCGCGCCAAATCGAGCGAGGCCATAATCGGGTATGAAGGGCTGCTTGATTGCAGCATTTGAAGATACATTTCTATTTCTTCATAATTCTTTACAGAGTGATTAACATGTAAGTACGATCCCATCGTCATAGCAGGCAATGTCTTATGTGCAGACTGGACTACATAATCGGCGCCATAGCTTAAGCTGCTTCGCAAGAACGGTCCTCTTCCAATAAAGTGCGCACCATGGGCCTCATCTACAAGAACCATTATCTGATGATGATGCGCTAAAGCAATAATCTCCTTCAGATTTTCACCGACGCCATAATAGCTTGGATAAGTAAGAATGAGCGCTTTAGCTTCTGGATATGCCCGGATAGCTTGGCTAACAGTCTCTTTTGTTATCCCTTCGGAAGTCCCCCAGTCCAGGTTGATCTTTGTCCGTAAAAAGATCGGTGTAGCCTTGGCCAACATTAACGCATGGAGAACGGATTTATGACAGTTTCTTTGGACGAGCACCACATCCCCTTCTTGGCAGTTCCCCAAAATCATCGCTAAGTTTCCACAGGTCGATCCATTTACAAGTAGATAGCTTTTTTGCGTATCATACAGCTTAGACAATAGACATTCCGCTTCATGTATGGCTCCTTCAGGGGCATGGAGATCATCCAGTCCTTCTACTTCGGTTGCATCTATTTGCAATAAAGACCCATAGACATGTTTGGCCTTTTCAGGAAAGACTGTTCCATTCTTATGGCCGGGTACATGGCAAGAAACAGGATTGCCTTGCCGATACGCCATTAAAGCATCATATAAGGGTGTTTGTTTATGTAAACCATTCATCTTCTTTCATCCTCTTTTTTATCTTGATTCCTTCTAGTGTAACAAAAAGCGTTCAAAAAAAAGAACCTCTATGCAGAAGCTCTTTCATGATTGCTTAGTAGATTCATTTACTTTCCGCAATTGCTGCAAGTAATATTGATACTTTGGGTCTGAAGTTTCAGTCTTAACGATATCCTCTTCACAGGACCGGCAAACAAAAGATAAATATACATACATGCCTTCATTCTTTACTTCTTCACACACAATGCACGTTTCCCCGATTGAAAGTTTAGTTGCTGCATCCATAGCTCCACCTCCCTATTTCTAGTATTCCCGCAATCTATTTTTGTATACAATTTTCCGAATAAACTTTCTGGCGACAAGTTATTTAAGTGTATGTAGGTCTCCAGCTTTTCGTGTATGTCCATTCATCAGCCAGCTTATCCTTTTTTCAAAAGCTTTATTTATCTCCTTATGTGAATACAAAAAAAGACCAGCTCTAATCGGCTGGTCTTCCTATGTTGCCTGGCAACGTCC
>JBJEFM010000051.1:4686-129869 GCA_051874035.1 Bacillus sp. (in: firmicutes) | reverse complement strand
CTAATGATAGGTGGGGGATGAAGGAAAACCCCACCTATCAAAGATTCACTTTATTTTTCTGATTTCGTTGCTTCCCGATTTTTCATGCAATCGCCGGAAAGTGTTTTACAAAGAAAGGAATATCGCCCTTTTATTTCTAACAAATTAAACCAAACCTTTCAACCGTTTTCACTATTTTTACAAAATTAATTTTTTACTATAAAAAGCTCAAAGAGCCTTAAATATCAATCATAAGAGCGGAAATCATTTAACTAAAGTTGGATTTATTATTAAACTTTAACTTATTTGACAAAATATATGCAAATATCCCTTTGAAACAAATGATTATTTTCTTTATGATAAGAGATGGGAATACAAAAAATGGTATATCCATTTACTACATAGAACCTTTCCCGCATCATTTGTGATTCTTATATCTATGAAGAAGAAGGTGAATATTCTGTGCATCGAGCTTTGAAATGGTTGGCTGTCCTCACTACTATAGGCATGCTCTTAGTCCTGCTTGGCGGAGCGCTAGTCACTAAAAAAGACGCAGGGATGGGTTGCGGCAGATCGTGGCCGCTTTGCAACGGCGAATTAATACCATCTGAAATCACACCGGAATTGATCATTGAACTTTCGCATCGTGTGATTTCCGGAGGAGTAGGCATCATGGTGCTGATTCTCTCCATTTGGAGCTGGAAGAGCATCGGCCATATTCGCGAAACGAAATTCCTGTCCATACTTTCGTTCTCGTTTCTAGTCCTGCAAGGCTTGATTGGGGCCGCCGCCGTCATGTGGGGGCAATCGGACTTCGTACTCGCCCTGCACTTCGGCATTTCCTTGATTTCTTTCTCGGCAGTCTTCTTATTGACGCTATTAATTTTTGAAATCGATAAGAAATTCAAAGCGGAGACCGTTGTAATGGACAAACGAATCACCTTCCATACAGTGGGCATTCTATTGTATATTTATTTCGTTGTGTATACAGGCGCACTTGTCCGCCACACAAAAGCAAGCCTTGCTTGCACAGATTGGCCGCTCTGCCGGAACGATGAATTCCTGCTGCCTGCGAACCTGTACGAATGGGTACAGATGGGGCACAGAGCGGTGGCCGGGCTTTCCTTTGTCTGGATTGCTTATGCCGCTTACTTGGCCATCCGGTATTACAGGCATCAAAAGGTTGTCTATTGGAGCTGGATTGCCGCATTCGCACTATCAGCGCTTCAAGTGGTCGCCGGCGCACTCATTGTTTTCACTCGATTGAATTTATACGTGGCATTATCACACGCTTTATTCATTTCTTGTTTATTCGGCGTCTTAAGCTATCTGCTCTTGTTGGCAAGCAGAAGCAGGAAAAACGCAGCTTCGGACAACAAGGGCAAAGCTGCGGATGTCGGCGGCCAATCCGCATCCTGATTATCGCTACATAGAACTCCATAAAAAATCCCCCCTTTACCTAAAAAGGAGTAAAGGGGGGATTTTTTTAGCTCTTCGCTATTTCAATCAATAAGTCGCCCGTCAGGATTGCTTCACCATTCGATACATGAATATCTTTAATGATGCCGGTGTAAGGAGCTTGAACAGTCGTTTCCATCTTCATCGCTTCTGTAATGATCAAGTGGTCGCCTTTCTTCACTTTTTCTCCTTTTTCCACTAATACCTTCAGAATCGTTCCAGGCATTGTAGCGCCAATATGGTCGGCATTGGACGGATCTGCTTTCATTCTTGCCGCAACAGTTGATTTTACACTTTCATCTTTCACAACTATTTCACGTTGTTGGCCGTTTAATTCAAAGGAAATATTTCTCGTGCCATCAGCGTGGGCATCGCCTACGGAAATCAGCTTCACAATTAATGTTTTACCAGTCTCGATGTCTACCTCGATTTCTTCTCCCCTGCGCATTCCGTACAAGAATGTAGGTGTATCCAGCGTAGACACCCCGCCGAATTTCTCCACCGTTTGGACATATTCCAAGAATACTTTCGGATAAAGGGCATAGGCGATTAAGTCGAAGCTGGAAACCGGACGCTTAATTTTGTTGAAAAGTTCTTCTTCCAACGCTTTGAAATCTACATCTTCCAATAGCTCGCCTGGTCTTTCCGTAATTGCCGGCTTGCCTTTTAAGATCACTCTTTGAAGCTCTTTCGGGAATCCTCCGGTCGGCTGGCCCAGCATTCCTTCGAATAATTCCACAACGGAATCCGGGAAGTCCAAAGTTTCGCCTTTGGCCAGGACCGCTTCTTCATCCAAGTTATTTTGGACCATGAATAGCGCCATATCGCCGACTACTTTAGATGACGGTGTTACTTTTACAATATCGCCGAACATCAAATTAACGCGGCTGTACATATCTTTCACTTCGTCCCAGCGCTCGCCAAGGCCTACAGCTTTAGCTTGCTGCTGAAGATTGCTGTATTGTCCGCCCGGCATTTCATGCTTATACACTTCCGTATGAGGCGCAATCATGCCGCTTTCGAAATCCTGGTAGTATTTGCGGACATCTTCCCAGTAGCAAGAAAGCTGCTCTAAAGAATCAATATCCACTTTCGGCTTGCGTTCGGAACCTTCCAATGCATAATAAAGCGTGTTCGCGCTCGGCTGCGACGTCATGCCGGCGACCGTGCTTAAAGCCGTATCGACAATATCGACGCCCGCTTCAACCGCTCTTGTATAAGTCAGGATGCCGTTGCCGCTTGTATCATGTGTATGCAGATGAATCGGCAGATCGACCGTGCTCTTAAGCTCAGAAATCAAGCGGTATGCTGCATCCGGTTTTAAGAGTCCGGCCATATCTTTGATGGCCAGGATATGGGCGCCTTGATTTTCCAATTCTTTGGCAAATTTTTTATAATAGTCAATATCGAATTTCGTACGTGTCGGGTCATTGATATCGCCTGTGTAGCAAATGGCCGCTTCGGCGATTTTGCCGCTTTGCCTTACAGCATCGATTGCCACTTCCATGCCCTTCACCCAGTTCAGGCTGTCGAATATACGGAAGACGTCGATGCCCGCTTGAGCCGACTGTTTCACAAATTCATGGATGACATTATCAGGGTAATTCTTATATCCTACCGCATTCGCGCCGCGAAGGAGCATTTGGAATAGGATATTCGGCATTTTCTCCCGTAAATGGATCAATCTTTCCCATGGATCTTCTTTTAAGAAGCGGTATGCCACATCGAAAGTCGCTCCTCCCCACATCTCTGCAGAGAATAGGTTCGGCAGCAATTTAGCCGTCGGCTCCGCGATCTGCATCATGTCTGTTGTACGTACACGAGTGGCAAGTAATGATTGATGGGCATCACGGAAAGTGGTGTCTGTAATCAGCACTTCCTTCTGCTCCTTCACCCATTTCACAAGTCCATCTGCACCTTGCTTGTCCAAGATTTGCTTTGTGCCTTCTGCATATCCCATATCAGCAGGCAAGATAATGGAACGCGGCTTTTCAAAGACCGGTTTCTTCTTCTTCTCGACGCCCGGGAAGCCATTGACTGTCACATTTGCGATATAAGACAGCATCTTCGTGCCCCGGTCTTTACTCGCAGGGAATACAAACAGCTCAGGCGTTACGTCGATGAATGAAGTATCGAATGCGCCTGTGCGGAATTTCTGGTGCTTAATAACATTCTCCAAGAATGGAATATTCGTTTTAATGCCGCGGACACGGAATTCTTTCAGGTTTCTTGCCATTCTGTTGCAGGCTTGCTCAAACGATAACGCCCACGTAGATACTTTTACAAGGAGGGAGTCATAATAAGGCGTAATCACAGCCCCTTGATAAGCGTTCCCCGCATCAAGGCGCACGCCAAAGCCGCTGGCAGAACGATAAGCCATGATTTTCCCCGTATCCGGCATGAAATTATTCTGCGGGTCTTCTGTTGTAATGCGGGATTGGATGGCATAACCGAATAATGGAATATCCTCTTGGTTCGGGATGCCTACTTTCTCACTATGTAATTCATAACCTTCCGCGATTAAGATTTGCGATTGAACAATGTCGATTCCTGTAATCATTTCCGTAACTGTATGCTCAACCTGTACGCGCGGGTTTACTTCAATAAAATAAAACTTATGATCGGCTACAAGGAATTCAACTGTACCGGCATTCAAATAATCTACATTTCGCATCAGCTTGACGGCCGCCTCACAGATGTCTTGGCGCAATTCATCGCTTAAAGAGACAGATGGAGCGATTTCCACCACTTTCTGATGGCGTCTTTGAACCGAGCAATCGCGCTCGTATAGATGCACGATATTACCGGCATGGTCGCCCAGGATCTGCACCTCGATATGCTTTGGATTTTGGACGAATTTCTCGACATACACTTCATCATTGCCGAAAGCCGCCTTCGCTTCCGATTTAGCGCGATTATATGCCTCTTCTACTTCATCGGGGTTTTTCACGATGCGCATGCCGCGCCCCCCGCCGCCCAATGATGCTTTGATGATGATTGGAAAGCCGTGTTCATTTCCGAAATCCTTCACTTCTTGAAGGCTCGACACCGGTCCGTCACTGCCCGGGATAACAGGAATTTCAGCAAGCTCGGCTTGTGTGCGGGCTTTGACTTTATCCCCGAACATATCTAAGTGCTTGGATTTCGGCCCGATGAAAATAATTCCTTCTTCTTCACATCTTCTTGCAAAATGGATGTTCTCGGATAAGAAGCCATATCCGGGATGGATGGCATCTACCTTGGCTGTTTTAGCAATCTCGATAATTCCATCGATATCCAGGTAGGCGTCAATCGGCTTTTTCCCTTCTCCAACAAGATAGGCTTCATCAGCTTTAAATCGGTGGTAAGATACGGAATCTTCCTTCGAATAAATAGCGACTGTCCGAATATTTAATTCTGTACATGCCCGAAATACCCGGATTGCAATTTCACCACGGTTGGCAACCAGAACTTTTTCAATACGTTTTCCCAATCTTAACACCTGCTTTTCGTAAATTATTTATGATAAAAAAGGCTGTGTGCGACCCTTTTATATCCCCCTATTGTGATGCCATTTCGCCGCCTGTTACAGGCACGCTTTGTGCCTTGCCGGCTTTATATTTATTTTCGTAGTTCGTAAACATAGAAACATTCACCAATATGCCCATCGCTATGGCGAGGACAATCACCGACGACCCGCCGTAGCTCACAAACGGGAGGGTTACCCCGGTGATCGGAATCAAGCCCGTCACGCCGCCAAGATTAATGAACGATTGTATCCCAATCATACTTGATACACCAATCACAAGTAAACTGCCAAAAGGATCCCTGCATCTCCGTGCAATCCGGTAACCCTTCAATACAATGAAGGCGAGGCCGGCAAGAACGAACAATACGCCTTTCGCCCCGAGCTCTTCGGAGACAACCGACATGATGAAATCCGTATGTGGCTCAGGCAAATATCCGTATTTCTGGATGCTGTTCCCGAGCCCCGTCCCGCTCAATCCTCCGGTGCCGATCGCTAGGTAGGAGTTGACCAGTTGGTAGCCTTCTTTATCTTCATATTCGAACGGTTCGACGAAGCTATAGATCCGTCCCATCCGATTTTCTGTAAAAATCTGATCTTTCAAAAGGAACACGAACGGCAGCACAACCATTAAGGCGACCAGAACAATCCCCGCCAACTTCATGATTGACTTGAAGCTCATGCCTGATGATACAACAATCGAAAGGCCGATCAAGAAGATAATGAGCGCTGTTCCGAAGTCCGGCTGAAAGAAGACCAATGCACTGATGGCTCCAAGAAAGATCAGCGGCGGCATGACGCCCGCATTGAAGTTATTTATGTATTTTTGCTTTTTGGCATAGATGGCAGAAAGATAAACAATCATTCCGACCTTGATAAATTCGGAAGGCTGGAGGGTGAATCCGCCTAATTTAAGCCAACTTTGCGCATTGTTGGATGTATGTCCGAAAACATCCAGCAAAAGCAGCAGTCCGAGCGAACCGAACACAATCGTTACCAACACATACTTATGCATGTACAATTTGTATGGCACAATAGCGAAAAAAGCAAACACAATCCCCGCCAATACCAAATGCTTCATTTGCTTCAAAAAGAAATAGTTGCTTTCCACATCATATTTGGCAGGCCCGATAATCATACTGGCGCTGTATACCATGACCAATCCAAATAAGCATAATGCAATAAGCGTGATTATTAAACTATAATCATATGACCTAATTATTTTTTTAAACATTTTCATCGTCCTTATCTGCCAGCATTAACGAATAAAAGGAAAGAGCTCTATTAGAGTAGCACAATCGACAAATGTTGTATACTATTCATTTTATCCGATAACACATTTTACTCGTACTAAGAAAATGATCGCTCTGAATTTCAACAGACATAACTCATATGTACGGCATTACTTTATTCTCATTTATTCCATTTCTTAAACTATTCAAAAAAACTCAAACAATTAATATGAATTGTTTGAGTTTTTAGAACCTTGTTATTTTTTCGTGGATGCTTCATGCAATACTGACAGCTCTCTCTCAAGCTGATCCAGAAGCTCCCTGCCTTCCGCTCCTTCTATCAGCCCTAAACGAACAGCAAAGTCGATTTCTCTTGAAAGTCCGAACATTTGTGTATCTAGAACTTCTTCGTAAAGCGGGCATTGAGGCATAGTCAGGTTATCCATCTGCACCTTGATTAACTTTAATATTTTATCAGCATCTGCTTTCAGCAAAGCCAATGCCTTTTCACGATGATCAACAAGCATTTCTGACGCCATTCACAAATCCCCCGTTTCAGAGCGATTAACTAACTAATCTATCTATAAATTCTAACCTTTCTACGATAAAAATGCAAGGTAATATTAAGAGACTTCCCATAAAATCTGTCGTTTTCCATTAAAATAAGACTTTCTGTTGTTCATACTATTCCCGCTTCTATATACTAGAAGACAGAGAATACAATTAAGAGAATGAGGGGACTATTATGGAATTGATCGTACCTATTAAAGGCAATGTAAAATACTCTATCACACTTGATCCGAGCGTCTGGATCTTCGATGACAGAAAGAAGAAACTGGCCGAATTTTTCAAGGGGCAAGAAGAAGCCGCCAATGAGCTCGAAGAATATACCAAGTCCATTTCCAAGCATTGGGATAAAGAAATCATCGAAGGAAACGAAGCTCCCAAGCCTCAGGAAAAACCTAAGAGAAAGAAATATATCAAAGAAGAATTAACAACGGAAACATATGCCATTCACTTCCGCCACTTCCTAAAAAACAGCGAACCCCGCGAGGATGCGAAAGAGGTGGTCGTCGAATCATCGGATGGCAATAAAACATTCTCGCTCGAAGAAGCGGACCGCTTTGTGCTTTGCTTCTCTGATAAAGGCAAACCGCTGGCCGAAGATGGACCTCTTTATGTATATTACGGACAAAACGAAGATCAAGTTATCAAGAATGTAACGGCCTTTAACATCATATAATGAAGTAATCAAAGGCTGTGCATCAGCCTTTGATTATTTATCTACAATATATTCGCCGCCAGTTGCGCAAGCGCTGACCTTTCCCCTTTTATCAATTTCACATGACCGCTGATGCTCTGGTCTTTAAACCGCTCAATAGCATAGGTCAGACCGTTGTTATGCTCATCAAGGTACGGATGATCGATTTGTTCGGGGTCGCCCATCAAGACAATCTTACTTCGTTCGCCCACACGCGTCAGTATTGTTTTTACTTCATGCTTTGTCAAGTTCTGGGCCTCATCGATGATGATGAATTGTTCGGGTATGCTTCTTCCTCTTATATACGTAAGAGCTTCGACTTCAATTGAACTGATTCCCGCCAAGATGGCATCCAATTCCCCCGGCTTCTTCGTATTGAACAGAAACTCCAGATTATCATATATAGGCTGCATCCACGGCCTTAACTTCTCTTCTTTCTCCCCCGGCAGGAAACCGATATCTTTTCCAACCGGCACAATAGGCCTTGCCACGAACAGCTTCTTGTATCTGCCGAGGTCTTCTGTTTGCATGAGGGCCGCCGCAAGCGCCAGCAGCGTCTTGCCTGTGCCGGCTTTACCGATCATCGTCACGAAAGGCACGTCCTCGTGCAGCAGCAATTCCAACGCCATCCTCTGCTGGACATTTCTCGCTTTGACCCCCCACACCCGCTCTTGCTCAAAGACGAGGCGCTTGACCTTCTTCCCTTCCGGATCCACGATACCGAGCGCCGATGCCTTGCCTCCCAATGCATCTTTCATGAGAAGGAATTGATTCGGATAAAAAGGATGATTGACGATTTCGGCAACTGGCAGTTCCCCTTTTTCATAATATTGATCCATCGCTTCTTTCGAAATATACACTTCCAAGAAACCGCTGTATATATGGTCGATTTCCACCACCCGGTCACTCAGGAAGTCTTCGGCGATCAATCCGAGTGCGTCCGCCTTCACGCGCACAAGCGTATCTTTGCTCACAAGGATGACCTGCTTGCCGTTTTCCTTCGCTTCTTCTTCTAAAAACAGGTTCTTCGCGACGGCCAATATCCTATTATCATTCGTTTTCTCGACAAAGATTTCCTGCAATTGCTGAAATGACTTATGATTCAATTCAATCCGCAATGAACCGCCATTGTGAAGGGCTATTTTTTCGTGCAGCTTGCCTGATTGACGCAAATGGTCAATCAGCTTCGAAACTTGCCTCGCGTTCCTGCCCACCTCATCTAAATTTCGTTTCTTAGAGTCGACTTCTTCCAATACAACTGCCGGGATGACCACCTCATTTTCCTCGAATGAATAAATGGAATATGGATCTTGCAATAGCACATTTGTATCTAACACATATATTTTACTCAATATAATGCCTCCTGCCAGAAAGAATTATAGATGCTGCCTACATATGAAAATTTTTGTAATAACATTATATGAATGGATGGACCGTCTTGCTAAAAATATATGTCCAAGAGAATAAAGTTAGAAGAGCTACACCAAAATAAGAACTGTAAGTCACAAAACAAGAACGGGAGGATGCACTATGATCAAATTCAGACTTATGTTTCTTTCCCTGCTGCTTATAGCAGGCGGTTGCCAAATGGCAAATCGCGGCGCGGACAATAATACCGATTTAGACGACCCGGAAATACGCCGGGAAGCCTATGACAAAATCAATTCACAAGATAATCAGGAAGTATCCGCCCGTTTAGAAAAAGCGGCATTGGAAGTGCCGCATGTCGAATCGGCAAACGCGGTTGTGCTCGGCGATTATGTTTTTTTAGCTATAGATGTAAACGATGAGGTAGAACGCTCCCAAATCGGCACTATAAAATTCTCGGTAGCCGAACGGCTCCAAAACGACCCTTACGGCAAAAGAGCCGTCATTGTAGCAGACCCGGACATCATCGCCCGCCTTAAGGAAGTAGGAGCTGATATTGAAGCCGGGAAGCCGATTCAAGGAATATTGAACGAATTGGCGGATATCGCAGGCCGCATTATCCCTGAAATCCCCGGGAATGGACAATCTACGCAAAACACCAATGATGGCAAGGACGTGCCTGCCCAAGAAGACAATCGCTTAGACCGCGAACAAAACAACGAACCCAGCCATCAACGTTCACGTTAAAAAAGCTTAGTCCTCGGACTAAGCTTTCTTCATTGCCTCCATAACTTGAATGTCCAAGCTTTCGGCAGCATCTTTATCATATGTAAATTCATACCGGGGCTCAGCAGTAATCCTCGCGCCGTAGAACATCACATCGCGCACTTCTTTAATGCGCAGTTCGATTAACGATAATTTCAAATTGACACCTTCCAGGCGTTCTTGCTTCACAACGGCTTCCCCACTGATGGCATACGTTGATTCATTCGCAATCAATGTGATGACAGCATGCTTGTTCCGGCGGATATTCTCCACAATCTTCGAGCGGTTAGCCACAGAAAACACAATGGTTGTTTCGTCTTTCGCCAGCGTCCAGGAAATAGCATTCATATTCGGTGCGCCTGTGCCGGGGTCAATGGTTGTCAAAACCACAAAACACTGCTTCTGCAATTGTTCGAAAAGCGGTTCAATCAAAACATTCTCCACTATATTCGCCATCCGCTTCAAGCTCCTTTACTTTTATAATGAACTAGCTACTGCAAGTATATGACAAGCATAGGCGACTTTCAAATATTCCTGACCCTGCAAACGTGATATACTGGTAATAGAAAACAAGCTAGAGGTGTACTTATGAAAGTAAAATGTGTAATTTGCGATACAATTGAAACGATACCGAACGACTCTCCGCTAGCAAAGAAATTGCGCAACCGGCCGATCCATACATTCACATGCCAAACCTGCTACGAGAGAATCACCGAAAAAACAAACGCACGCCTTGAGACAGGCAATTTTGTTTTTCGCAAACCGATCGCCAAGGAGCAGGATTGGTAGGCTCCCCGCTCCTACAGACACGAGCGTATAAGAAAAGGCACTGAACGTGGTCCGTGCCTTTCCTCTTATATGCTATTCATAGTTCCGGTAACGTTCCGGATTCTCATTAATCCCTGTCAAGATGCAATCGGTCACGTCAGCGGAAAAACGCTTCGTATAGCAGGCGCCCTCCGCCTCATACGCAACAAAATAGATCCCTTCTTCTTTACGCACCTCAAGTGCCGAAACACCATGGTCTTCTTCTAAAATCGATCGGAACATGTCTGTTGTTTCCTTTGCCGCCAAATCATCGGGACGGGCATCAAGGACAACTTTAATAGACAGCCAATTATACAACGCATCTTGTAATGATTTCAATGAACGGATCCCCCTTCGAAATCTATAGCATATAGCTACGCGCGCATCAGTGCCCCTGCCCTGTGTTCTGCGCTTTTCTATGTAGGTGCAAACGAAATCTGTATATAGCGAGAAATAGTGCTGTGACAGTAAGAACCTCTGCCATCGGAAGAAATAAAGCGAAAAGTGTAAGGATGGTACATCCCAAGATGAGGCAAACATAGATGATGATATTCTGGAGGATGGTTAATTTCTTGGCAAAACCTAAATGATATACTAATGCGCATAATACCAAAACGGTTATATATAAATATGGCACACCCGTCTCGGGATTCTGGTCCACTTCAAACAAAGAGGCAAAAAACGATAAACGCTCGGTAATATCCATTTCTATTCTCCCCCTAGCTTATTCAAGAAACAGTAAAAAAATTCAGTATATTGGCGACGGACTGTTTTATATCAAGGAACGCAAGCCGCTCCTACCCGCAGATAGGAACGCCTTACGCTTCTTCTATTCAGGAAAAAATCAACCGTTCAACCAATGGCCGATTAATTTGTTTCTGCATATTTTTTCTTTTTAGCTGCTCTTTCACGCTCGCCTTTATCAAGGATTTTCTTGCGTAGACGAATGCTTTCCGGTGTAACTTCACAATACTCATCGTCATTTAGGTACTCAAGAGCTTCCTCAAGAGACATGATGCGCGGTTTCTTCATAGTTGTTGTTTGGTCTTTGTTCGCAGAACGCATATTAGTCATTTGTTTCGCTTTTACGATGTTAACAGTAAGGTCGTTTTCACGGTTATGTTCCCCTACAATCATACCTTCGTAAATTTCTGTACCTGGCTCAACGAAGATCACGCCGCGGTCTTCAACACCCATGATGCCGTATTGAGTCGCTTTACCCGTTTCCATGGAAACAAGAACGCCTTGGCGGCGTCCGCCCACTTGGCCTGTAGCCATCGGCTGGTAGCTATCGAATGTATGGTTCAGGATACCGAATCCGCGAGTCAATGTCAGGAATTCTGTAGAATAACCGATCAATCCGCGGGCAGGCACTAAGAACTGCAGGCGTACTTGACCGTTGCCGTTATTGATCATATCTTGCATTTCACCTTTACGCGCACCTAATGATTCCATAATAGCGCCAGTGTGCTCTTCAGGAACATCAATCTGCACGCGCTCTACAGGCTCGCAACGAACGCCATCGATTGTACGGACGATAACTTCCGGTTTGGATACTTGAAGCTCGAATCCTTCACGTCTCATGTTCTCGATCAGGATTGATAAGTGAAGCTCCCCGCGCCCTGAGATAATCCAAGCGTCCGGAGAATCTGTAGGATCGACGCGAAGACTTACGTCTGTTTGCAGCTGCAGTTGAAGACGCTCTTCAATCTTACGGGCTGTCACCCATTTACCTTCACGGCCGGCGAATGGGGAATTGTTCACTAGGAAAGTCATTTGCAGTGTCGGCTCGTCGATGCGAAGTACCGGAAGCGCTTCTTGATGTTCAGCCGGGCAGACCGTTTCACCTACGTTAATGTCTTCCATTCCGGATACCGCCACTAAATCCCCTGCGTATGCTTCATCGATTTCCACACGTTTCAATCCGGAGAAACCGAAGATTTTCGTTACACGGAATTGTTTGACCGACCCATCCAATTTCATAAGGGCAACTTGCTGGCCTACTTTCATCGTTCCGCGGAATACACGTCCAATTCCGATACGTCCTACATAATCATTGTAGTCAAGTAAGGCGATTTGGAATTGAAGTGGCTCTTCACGGTTGTCTGCAGGAGCCGGAATATGCTCAACGATTGATTCGAACAATGCTTCCATATTCTCTTCTTGATCGGCAGGATTCGGGCTCAGTGAAGCTGTACCATTGATCCCTGAAGCGTACACAACCGGGAATTCCAATTGATCTTCAGAAGCGTCCAGCTCGATGAACAAGTCGATTACTTCATCCACTACTTCTTCCGGTCTTGCTGCGTCTCGGTCAATTTTATTCACAACAACGATTGGAGTGATTTTTTGCTCTAGCGCTTTTTTCAGAACGAAACGCGTTTGCGGCATGCATCCTTCATAAGCGTCTACCACAAGGACTACGCCATCGACCATTTTCATAATACGTTCTACTTCACCGCCGAAGTCAGCGTGGCCTGGCGTATCCAAGATATTGATTTTTGTACCTTTATATTGAACAGCTGTGTTTTTGGCAAGGATTGTGATTCCGCGCTCTCTCTCGATATCATTTGAATCCATCGCTCTTTCTTCCACATGTTCATTCTCACGGAATGTTCCGGATTGTTTCAATAATTGGTCGACCAAAGTTGTTTTACCATGGTCAACGTGGGCTATAATTGCTATATTGCGTATATCGTTACGAAGTTCCAAGCATTTTCACTCCTAAAATTTTTAGATTAACTGTAATATTATATCACACTCACAGTGGAAAAAAGCAAATACTTTATGTACAATAATACATTAAGAGGTGAAAATAATGAAATATAAACTGCTTTTCTTATTTCTTGCTCTCTTAGCCGCGAGTTGTATGGCAGGGGTCGGGATCAGTGTGGCATATCGAAGCATCATCGGTATTATTCTTTGCATAATTGCATTAATCCTTGTCATGGGGATGGGCTTTTCAACAAAAGCTAAACTGCGCACCGCAGGGAAATTATAAAGTGAATCTTTGATAGGTGGGAGTTTTCCTTCATCTCCCACCTATCATTAGATGAACCAATCTTAGTACCTGTTAAACGGGATAAAAAAAACAGGGAAAACCCCCGGTTCTGAAACAAGAATCAGGGGTTTTTCTTAATGATATCGGTGATTTGCGCGATGAGCCCGGGCTTTGCGACAATAAGTGAACTGTCCATAGGGAACGCAATCGGATTCCCTTCGATGTCCGCTATTTCAGCCCCTACCTCGCGGATTAGTATCAGCCCTCCCGCGAAGTCCCAGGGAGCCAGTCTCATGGACAGGTAAGCATCCATTATTCCGGATACAACATTTGTGATGGCGAGGGCCGCTGAACCGATGGACCTTGTTCCGCGCACCGCCCGCACAAGACTGATTGCTTGTTCCCTTTCAACAAGGTGGTTGGGAAGCAGCCAAGAGGCATTCAATGAAATCATGCTGTCACTGAGGCTGACCGCTTCAAGCGGCTTTAGGCGCTCACCGTTCAGATAGGCGCCTTGCCCTCTAATGGCGCAATATAACTCGTCAGCCATTACATCGTAAATCATCCCCAATTCTCCGATGCCGTCCTGATACACACCTATCGAAATGGCGAAGTTGCGATGCTGATGAATAAAGTTCAACGTGCCGTCAATAGGATCGATAATCCAGACAATCCCCTGCAAAGTAGCCAGGTCATGCCCTGTTCCTTCTTCTCCAAGTATGTGGTGGGCGGGATAAGCGCTTTTGATCTTCCCGAGGAAGAACGCCTCCACTTCACGATCGATATTTGTCACCAAGTCTGTCCGACCTGATTTCTCTTGTATATGTAATGTAGATTGAAAAGAAGCCAGAATAATTTCCTTCGCTTCCTTCATCCATTCTTTTGCATGCGCTTGTATGTCAGTCCATAACGGTTCCACTACCGCACCTCCCTCTTTAACATTTCGTTCCTGCTTATATTCATTATATGGAATAAGCGCTAAAATACATACTGTTAGCTCTTAAATAACGCAGAAAGTTATAAAGAAATAAAAAGAGCTCTCATTATGAAAGAGCCCTATCTATCCATCCCAACCCGTTATCCAGTTTTTGCGTTTCATGCGTTGACATGCGTTATAACGCATCCAGTTTAATTAATTCTTTACGGATTTTCTCCAGCTTATGCAAAGCTTCTTTCTGCATCTCTTTATCTTCGTCTCTAATAGCTTCGTGAAGTGTCGCTAATTCGTAGTCCAACTCTAGACGCAAAATCCCTATACGACGACTCTCGATTTGCTTTTCTTTCATTGTAGAATTTATAACTCGTTTCATAAACGTACACCCCTTTCAGCTAATCAAGAAAAATAGTATTTTCAGTAGTTTATGTGAATAATCCTTTTGTGTAACTAAAAAATAGGTCAATGCCTATGAAAGTGCATAAAATAGGCACATCCGTTCAGTTTCTCTATGAGCTATGATAAAATAAAAGTACTTACACCTTGTCTTAAGGAGGACCATATGAACAACTTCCAAGGCTTTACCGCCGCTGACTTCAACGTCTTTAAAATAGATGGATTAGAAGCGCGGATGGCAGCTCTGCAAGAGCGCATACGCCCTAAACTCACTTATCTGGGAGAACAATTCTCCCAACAGCTATCAATCCAACTTGGAGAAGAAATCTTTCCGCATGTCGCAAAGCATGCAAGGCGGACCATCAATCCCCCAAACGATACATGGGTTGCTTTCGCCGCTAATAAAAGAGGTTATAAAATGCTGCCGCATTTCCAAATCGGACTATGGGAAACGCATCTCTTTATCTGGTTCGCTGTCATTTATGAAGCTCCGTCAAAATCCGAAATCGGCAAGAAATTCCAAGAAAACCTACCATTTATCCAAGAGCAGGTGCCTGCTCATTTTGTCTGGGCGACCGATCATATGAAACCGGTCAGCACTCCTCACAAGGAACTCGCTACCGATGATTTGGAAGCTATGTTCAAAAGACTGCAGACGGTTAAGAAAGCCGAGCTGCTATGCGGAATTGAAATCCCTCGTGAAGAAGCAGTCAATATGTCAGGCGACAACCTCATGCAAACAATTGATGATGTCTTTACTCAGTTAATACCCCTGTATAAATTGGATTAAACCTACGAAGAAAGGGAAAACCCAAAAGTGGTCGTGAAGGGATAAAGTGAATCTTTGATAAGCGTTTTTTTCATTCCCGCCTATCAGTAGATGGAATAACCTTAGTTGTTACAGGTGCTTTGATCTTCCGCTTATGCATCTGCGCTTCCGCTGCTGTGCTGAAAGCGGGAGTCTCAGTACCTGTTAAACGGGATAAATGCATAACAAAAAAGCAGCCTCTTACTCTGCATCTGAACAGAATAGAGGCTGCTTTTTCACTTTACAGCGCAATGCGCGCTCCCGATTCGGCTTTTTTTGCCGCCTGGACAGCTCGGTACGTAGAGTACCCGCTTACTTCCTGGAACTCTTTATCCAGCTTTTTCTCACCCGCTATGCTTGGTACGATTTCTTTGAAGCGGCGGTACTTCGCCATAAATTCATCGCGTTCCATTCCCTTTTCATAAACGCGCTCCACTGCCTCGAAAAAGGAAATCACATCGACGATTTCTTCAGTCGACCAGTCAAGGTCGATCGGATATTGGTAATCCATACTTATCACTCTTTCTGTCTAATCTATTGCTGCCACTTGCTTCTAATATCTTCAGCTGTTGCAATTATTGTCGTAAATAAGGATTCAACGGACGGAACATCCTTTATCATGCCTAATACTTGGCCCGCCCATGCGTACCCTTGGTCTATGCGGCCATCGTGTATATATTTCCTGTTAGTGCGGCCGCTTATGTACTCCTTGAGCCCTTCATAACCGGCATCTTCCTGCTCCAGTTCCAAGATTTTATCGGTCCACGCATTCGCAATGGCGCGCGCCGGAGCTCCTAAGGACCGCTTGATAATGACAGTATCTTTCTCTGATCCTTCGACTAAAGCGCGCTTATATGCCTCATGGGCGTGTACGCACTCTTGTGTAGCGATGAAGCGTGTTCCCATCTCCACACCCTCGGCGCCTAAGCTTAAAGCAGCCATTAGTCCTCTGCCATCGCCGATCCCGCCAGAGGCGATGACAGGAATCGAAACAGCGTCCACCACTTGCGGCACCAATACCATTGTGCCTACATCATCCCTTCCAAGATGTCCGCCGCCTTCTTGGCCGACAACCATGACCGCATCGGCGCCAAGCTCTTCCGCCTTTACCGCTTGACGTTTAGCCGCCACAAGGACCAGCTTCTTTACCTTTGTGCCTTCCAACAGGTCGAAAATGGCTTTCGGATTGCCCCCTGTGATGGTCGCCACTTCCATCCCCTCTTCTAAAGCCGCCTCTACAAAAGGCTCGAACCTGTCGTTATGCTGGCCGATTGCGAAGTTCACCCCAAACGGTTTATCCGTCAGGCTTTTGACTCTGCGCATTTCTTCTTTCAGCGCTTCCGGACTTTCCAAGCTCATCGCTGTCACTTGTCCCAATCCCCCCGCATTAGAAACTGCGGATGCTAAATCTGAATACGCCAAATGAGCCAGCCCGCCTTGAATAATCGGATATTCAATGCCCAACAATTGCGTGGCTCTCGTTTCCCATTTCATTGCAAAACCCCCTGTTCACCGCATTGCCCTTCGAACGTAATCGTATCATATTTTCCCAGTTATAAGAATAAGAATCATAAGAAAAGGATGGACAATTGAAGAATCGCCCACCCCTTTTCTTGATGCCTATATAAATTTTTGCCGTTATATTATTTAGATTTCTTGCAGCAATCACATGTAGCGTATAAAACGCTTACTTTTTCATTTTCATAAGACTCGATTGTGTTATTGCACGATTGACAAATGATAGTTCCCATTTATTAATAACCCCTTTGTTTATGAAATGTAACCGCTTAATTTTCCCTTGACTCCATAATAATATAACACATTTAAAAAATCAAGATGTATTGTATGTAACATTTAAAAAATTATACTTTTTTCCACAAAGTGAACGTAATAGAATAACGATCTGGACCAGAGGGACGCCGGACGATTCCGCTGAATAAAAAACGGCTTCTTCGTCCGCTTTTTAAACTATATGGTACATGTTAGAATCGTTATATACTTCCTACTAAAGAAAGGATGTTGATTCATGCCGGCTAACACGAACGCTTATATCAAGCTCACCCCCTCTTCTTCCACACAAACCATCACGATTGAAGAACTAAAGGATTTATTTTCGTACTATAAAGAGATTACCGCCAAAACAGGCATACAAGTGGATTGGGATTACAGCAACCACGCTTTTCCTTATCGCATAAAAGAAACACAAGAAAGCCAGGGACGCTGGTTCTATTTATCTTCCGATGAAGAGCGCTATCACGCCATCATTATCGGGGTCGACCAAGAAAAGGTAAAAGAAGGCGGCAGTGAACGGATTCAAACCTATATTCAAGTGACACTCCCGGAGACGGCTACATTCGGCGACAAGTCCAAAGCAAATGAATTCTGCAAATTCCTCTCCAAAAAACTGCAAGGCGAGCTGCACTTATTCAACAAGCGGATCATCTATTATAACTCCCGCAAATAATAGAAGGCGGTTATCCAATCAACCGGATAACCGCCTTCTTCATTATGTAATTATAATGAAATGCTGCAATAAAAAATGAAGCAAGCCATATGATAATAAACTGACAGCTGTAATAATGCCCGTCTTGGCAGGCGAGCGCAATATTGACTGGCTGATATACACCGCTATCTGCAAAAACACGATGAACATGAGCGCTTTATAAATCACGCGATCATGCTTCGATAACCATTCGGCTAGTGTATAGCTGCTCCATACCATCCATTGAATCAGAAATACTGCATACCCTTTCACACTCTCATCTCCGCTCTTCCCATGTACTACGGCTCCTATAATAGAATGGTTGTACTAACACATATATGCGGAGAACACTTGTAATATAACTTGTCCATGAAGTCTTAAATGGAACAAAAAAAGAACCGGGTCAGGCGGATGCCTATCCCGGTTCTTCTGAAAAAATGGTTTATTTTACAATATGGATCGGGCTTCCTAAAACAACTTCCGCCGCTTCCATTGTGATTTCACCTAATGTCGGATGAGCGTGGATTGTCATAGCGATATCTTCCGCTGTCATTCCGGCTTCGATTGCCAATCCTAATTCAGCGATCATGTCGGATGCCCCCGGACCTGCGATTTGAGCACCGATCACAAGGCCGTCTTCTTTTCTTGTGACGATCTTCATGAATCCTTCTGAATCATTCAATGATAACGCACGGCCGTTGGCTGCAAATGGGAATTTGGCAGCAACAATGTCAAGGCCTTCTTCTTTCGCTTGTTTTTCTGAATAACCTACAGAAGCAAGCTCAGGCTCAGAGAATACTACAGCCGGGATTGCTAAGTAATCGATTTCTGATGGATGACCAGCAATTACTTCCGCTGCAATTTTACCTTCATAAGAAGCTTTATGAGCAAGTTGAGGACCAGAGATGATGTCTCCAATCGCAAAGATGTTACTTACACTTGTTCGGCATTGTTTATCAGTTTCAATCAATCCACGATCAGTTAGTTTTATCCCGATTTCTTCTAAACCCATTTCACGAGTATTTGGTTTTCTACCAACCGTAACTAATACATAATCCGCTTCGATCTTTTCTTCTTGACCTTTCGCTTCATAAGTAACGATCACTTTATCTTCAAACTCTTCAACGCCTTTAGCTAAAGCATTTGTTACGATTGTAGCGCCTTTATTAGCCAAGTTGCGTTTTACAAGCGTTGACATCTGTTTTTCAAAACCTGGGATGATTTCAGGGCCGCCCTCAAGGATTGTGATTTTAGTGCCAAAGTTAGCATACGCTCCGCCTAACTCTGTACCGATTACTCCGCCGCCTATAACAACAATTGATTTCGGCAGTTCCTGTAAGTTCAATGCGCCAGTTGAATCAATTATACGTTTGCTATATTTGAATCCCGGAATTTCAATAGGAGTCGAACCTGTCGCAATGATCGCATGTTTAAATGTATATGTTTGGGCTGACTTTTCATCCATTACACGTACGCTGTTTTCGTCAACGAAGTAAGCTTCGCCATATACAGTTTCGATTTTGTTCCCTTTCAGTAAAGACGCTACGCCGCCAGTTAATTTCTTAACAACAGAGCTTTTGAATTCTTGTACTTTTGAGAAATCGACTTGTACGTTTTCAGCCGTGATACCCATATCAGCTGAGTTTTTCGCATGGTCATAACGATGGCCTGCTGAAATCAATGCTTTTGATGGGATACAACCTACGTTTAAGCATACGCCGCCTACTGTACCTTTTTCTACTACTGTTACTTTTTGCCCTAATTGCGCTGCGCGGATTGCTGCAACATAGCCGCCAGGGCCTGCACCTATGACAAGAGTATCTGTTTCAATTGGGAAATCTCCTACTACCATCTTTTTACGCCTCCATTAATAGTAATTCTGGATCGTTCAATAAACGTTTAATGTGGTTTAAAGCATTTTGAGCTGTTGCGCCATCAATGATGCGGTGGTCGAAGCTTAATGAAAGTGCCAATACTGGTGCAGCAACGATTTCACCATCGCGAACGATTGCTTTTTCAGCAATTCTACCAATTCCAAGAATAGCTACTTCAGGATGGTTGATAACCGGTGTGAACCATTGTCCGCCAGCGCTTCCGATGTTTGTAATCGTGCAAGATGCGCCTTTCATTTCAGCAGAAGCCAATTTGCCTTCACGCGCTTTGCCTGCAAGCTCATTGATTTCATTTGAAATAGCGAAGACAGATTTACGATCCGCATTTTTTACAACCGGCACCAATAAGCCTTTTTCAGTATCAGCTGCGATCCCGATGTTGTAATAATGTTTATGAATAATTTCATTAGTGCTGTCATCAATTGAAGTATTAAGAACTGGATATTCGCGTAACGCGCTTGTTAACGCTTTAACTACATACGGCAAGAACGTAAGTTTGATACCTTTTTCCGCTGCGATCTCTTTGAATTTCTTGCGATGAGCCACTAATTTAGTCACATCGATTTCATCCATTAATGTAACATGCGGAGCGGTACTTTTAGAGTTTACCATAGCTTTAGCGATAGCCTTACGGATGGCGCTCATTTTTTCGCGAGTTTCCGGGAATTCGCCTTCAGGAATAACCGGCGCTTTTACAGAAGTTTCTTCTTGAGAAGATGTTTGTTCCGCTTGAACAGCTGTTTCTTCTGTTTCAGCTCCAGATTCAGTTGTCTCACCTTTTGCAAATGCAAGAATATCTTCTTTCATTACACGGCCATGTTCACCGCTGCCTTTAACAAGAGTGATATCTATACCTTGCTCACGTGCGAATTTGCGAACAGACGGCATCGCAATCACACGTTTAGAAGCGTGTCCTTGCTCCGCTTCACCTTGTGGCGCTACTCCTTCTTCTTTAGCCGGCCCTTTATCCGCTTCTTTCTTATCGATCTCTTGGCCAGCTTCGCCAGTTCCCGCTTGAACTTGCGCTTCTGTTTCGCTTTCGCCGGCATGCTCATCGCCTTTGAAAGACAAGTTTTCATAGCCCGGCGCGTCGAATGTTACTAACACGTCGCCGACAACCGCAACTGTTCCTTCTTCCACTAGCACTTCTTCAACCGTACCAGCTACCGGGGAAGGAATTTCTACTACTGATTTATCGTTCTGTACTTCACAAAGCACATCGTCTTCTTCTACTTTATCGCCCGGTTTAATAAACCATTTTACGATTTCACCTTCGTGAATCCCTTCACCAATGTCCGGTAATTTAAATTTAAAAGACAATTAAATCGACCTCCTGTTATTGAAGCCGAACCCTCTACTATATATAGAAGGTTCAGCTTAATGGACTATTTCCTATTTATGACTAAACCAAACTTTATTTACGAACATATAAAAGTATTAAAAGTTCAATACTTTATTAGCTGTTTCAAGGATATCTTTATAGTTCGGCAACCAAACTGTTTCCGCTTGCGAGAATGGGAATACTGTATCCGGCGCAGTTACCCGAAGTACCGGAGCTTCTAAGCTAAGGATTGCACGGTCATTGATTTCCGCTACTACATTCGCTGCAATACCTGCTGATTTCTGCGCTTCTTGCACAACGACAGCCCGTCCTGTTTTCTCAACTGATGCGATGATTGTATCCACATCAAGAGGGCTGACTGTACGAAGATCGATTACCTCAGCTGATTTACCCGCTTTTTCTAGTTCTTCAGCCGCTTTTAAGCATTCATGGACCATTGCACCGTAAGCGATTAATGTGATATCCGTTCCTTCACGCTTCACATCGGCTTTGCCTAGTGGAATTGTGTATTCTCCTTCCGGCACTTCTTGACGGAAAGAGCGGTATAATTTCATGTGCTCAAGGAAGATAACCGGATCGTTGTCACGGATAGAAGAGATTAATAATCCTTTTGCATCGTAAGGTGTTGAAGGGATAACCACTTTCACACCCGGTTGCTGAGCCATTAAGCCTTCTAAGCTGTCCGCGTGCATTTCAGGCGTATGAACGCCTCCGCCGAACGGAGAACGAATTGTTACCGGAGAATGGTATCTTCCGCCAGAACGGTAGCGCATACGTGCCATTTGGCCGCTGATGCTATCAATTACTTCATAAACGAAACCAAAGAATTGAATTTCCGGCACTGGACGGAAACCTTGAAGACCTAAACCAATCGCTAAACCGCCGATACCTGATTCCGCCAGCGGCGTATCGAATACACGGTCTTCCCCGAATTCAGCTTGCAATCCTTCGGTCGCACGGAAAACCCCGCCGTTTTTACCAACATCTTCACCAAACACAAGGATTTTTTCATCGTTTTTCATTTCGACGCGAAGCGCATCTGTAATTGCTTGAATCATTGTCATTTGAGCCATTGTTTACTTCGACTCCTTTTCTTTGTAGATTTCGTACTGTTCTTTAAGGTTCGCCGGCATTTCTTCATACATAATGTCCATTAAATCTGTTACTTTTTGTTTTGGAGTAGCATCTGCTTGTTTGATTGCTTCCTTAATTTCTTCTTTCGCTCTTTCAATAACAGCCGCTTCCTCTTCTTCACTCCATAGACCTTTCGCTTCAAGGAACTTGCGGAAACGGACTAATGGATCTTTCTTTTCCCACTCGTTGTCAGTTTCGCTTGTACGGTAGCGAGTCGGATCGTCACCCGCCATTGTATGCGGACCATAACGGTATGTTAATGTTTCGATTAGAGTAGGGCCTTCACCCGCAACTGCGCGCTCGCGTGCTTCACGAACAGCCGCATAAACAGCCAGTACATCCATTCCGTCTACTTGCACGCCCGGGATTCCGGCCGCTAACGCTTTCTGAGCGATTGTTCTTGCAGCGGATTGCTTCTCTACTGGTGTTGAAATCGCATAGCGGTTATTTTGGACAATGAAGATTGCCGGGGCTTTGAATGCTCCCGCAAAGTTGATTCCTTCATAGAAGTCCCCTTGCGAAGCTCCGCCATCGCCTGTATATGTAATGGCTACTGATTCAGCTCCGTTTTTCTTCATTCCAAGCGCCACACCCGCACATTGAATGTACTGGGCGCCAATGATGATTTGCGGAGAGATTACGTTTACACCTTCAGGAATTTGATTTCCTACATAGTGTCCGCGTGAGAATAGGAACGCTTGATATAAGGGTAAACCGTGCCATACCATTTGAGGGACATCACGATAACCCGGTAAAATGAAATCTTCTTTTTCCAATGCAAATTGTGAACCAAGCTGTGAAGCTTCTTGTCCGGCAGTCGGTGCATAGAATCCTAAGCGGCCTTGACGGTTTAATGAGATTGAACGTTGGTCCAATACGCGTGTGTAAACCATTCTTGTCATTAATTCTTTCAATTGCTCATCAGAAAGATCAGGCATTAAATCCTTATTAACAACTTCTCCTTCTTCGTTCAAAATTTGAATCGTTTTAAATTGCGCTTCTACTGCGTCGAATTGTTTATTTGCATCAACTAATGCTGTTTTTGCTTTTTTTGCAGCCATTCTGTCACCAATCCTTTCTTCTATTAAAAAGGTAATTATTATCACTATATCCCATTTAAACAATATAAAAACACGAATATCCCATTCTAATAAAGTCAACGTTAATTACTGCCAACTCTACGTCCAAATATGATATTCATTGATTTTTGCGGTTGTATTCCTACCTGTACTATTTGAAACAACAACAACAATGTAACAACTGTGCTTTCTATCCCAAAGTTTACATCACAGGAACCAAGCTCGTCAACAGTAATGTTTTCTTTTGTTCAAATATTTTCCACACATGGCTCGTTTATCTATTAAACGATAATTAATTAGTTCTGTTATATAATAAAAAACCAATCTGTATTACAAAAAAAGATTTTTTTGTGAAGATCACTTAAAAGACCATGTAAATGCTTACATTCCGGTGTTATATACATCACGCTTTCTATAAAGGCCTACACCGGTCTCTCTATCTATTTTTCTCACTTTACATTATTCTGAAATATTTTCTGTTTATCATTTTTCTTTTTAACTGCACGGCACGGATTTTGCCGGAACAAATAAAATAGAGAGAAGACCATGGAGAGAGCGGAGGCCTTTTGCCCCCCTTCCCTAATTTACATCATCCGCGAATTACGATAAGATGCTAATGGTACCAATTATATTATTTATTTTTTACCTAAAGGTCAGGTGGGACAATTATGATTACAATGAAAGATATTGTGCTGGAGGGGCATCCTGTTTTACGTAAAGTAGCAGAAGAGGTTTCTTTGCCTGCTACCGAAGAAGACAAAGAAATTGCACGCAAACTTCTCGAGTATGTAAAAAACAGCCAAGATCCTGAAATAGCCAAGGAATACGGATTAAGACCGGGGATCGGACTCGCCGCTCCCCAAGTAAATATTTCCAAGCGGATTATCGCTGTTCACCTAACAGATGAAAAAGGAAACTTATATAGTTACGCCTTATTTAACCCTAAAATAATCAGCCATTCTGTCGAGAAGGCTTACTTAACTTCCGGTGAAGGATGCTTATCGGTCGACCGCGCCGTTCCCGGATATGTGCCGCGCCATTCGCGGGTGACAGTCAAAGGAACGACCGTCGACGGCGAAGAAGTCAAGCTTCGTTTAAAAGGATTGCCGGCTATATGCTTCCAGCATGAGATCGATCATATCAACGGCATCCTGTTCTATGATCATATAAATCAAAAAGATCCATTCGCACCTATTCCCGATGCGATTGCGATCGACAGATAAAGTGGCTCTTTGATAGGCGGGGACCTTCACCCCCTCCTATCAGTAGATGAACCAACCTTAGTTGTTACAGGCACTTGCCCCCCTCTTTTAGCACAGTGGTGAAAGAGGGGTCTGTTAAACGGGATAAAAAAAGCGGCTCGCGCAACATATATTTGCGCGAGCCGCTTTTATCTTATAATAATCCGACCTTCACTAGCCCGTTATAAACGCCATCATCATCCACCGCTGTCGTCACTATATCGGCGTGAGGCAGCAATTCCTTCTCTGCATTGCCCATCGCTATGCCGGTTCCCACCGCCTCGAGCATTTCAATATCATTCAAGCCGTCCCCAAAGGCATACACATCCCCAAGGTCGAAGCCCGCTCGTTCAATAAATCTTTGGATTCCAAGCGCTTTTGACCCTCCGACAGGGACCACATCCATACATACAGGATGCCAGCGTATAAAACGGACATCATTATGGCGGCCGATATAATCTTGCTCCTCCGTTTCTGTACAATACAGCAATGTCTGATACACATCATTTTCTTTAAAGAAATATTCATCATACTCCGGATGGGACAATGTAAATGTAGCCAATGTCACTTCCACATGCTTCGAATACTCCACTGTCCCTTTAAGCGTCGTATCGTTCATATATACAAGCGGCGTCCCATTCTCTTTCGCCTGCTCGTATACTCCCTGAAGCGCTTTCTTATCTAAAGGATTATGATAGATTAATTCATTTTCGAACACGACATATTGGCCATTGAAGCTGACGAAAGAATCGATTCCCAGCTCTTTGCGCAAATCCGCAAACATAAACGGAGCCCGTCCTGTTGCAATCGCCACGTACACGCCGTTCTCCTGCAATTGCTTAACCGCCCGCTTAGTAGAATCAGGCAGCTTCTTATCATGGTCCAACAAAGTGCCATCTATGTCAAAAAACACAATTTTCTTCATAATCATCCCTGCATTTCTGTTTGTTTTTTCTGATTCTTCTTCATTAAATAGTTTACCGGCAATAAAGTCAAGACTATCTTTGTTAAGCAATTCACAAGATCGCTCCAGCGAAAAAATTTTACAAACGCTTACGCAGAAAAGGAAATCCTCCCTAAAAAACGTAGAAAACCTGCCGTTCCGCATACTGACAAGCAAATGGGCAACCGCTGAAACTTTTTAAATTAATAGAAAAAACCTTAAATACAGGACAAAGTCATATTTACATTCTATTTCTTTGGTATAAAATAATAGTAAGGAAGTGATCTGCCATGCTTAAAAAGCTGCGGAAAAAACTGCTAAAAAGATGGAAAGAGCTGCTTAGAAAGAAAACAATCGCATAATTTTTTCATTTAATGGCCCTTCTCCGCCTATGGAGGGCTTGTTCTTTTATGCAAAGTTTTCTAAAATACTTTATGACAACGTTTGTACAAAAAGACATACTTACAAATTGTTTTGTCTTCCTGAGTCGGTTATGATTGAATTTACATATATACACAACCCATTCTTCTCGTAAGAAAATATCATTCCTCTCGCAACACATGCACACAACAGAAAACGCCATATGCAAAAGACTTTATTTCATAAATTGTATTCTGCGCTTTTGTCAGTTATGATGAAGATTATACAAAGGCGCCAGCTGTGCATCTTTAGGCGATTTCTCCATACACTAATAGCAGCTTTTAGGCTCTTATTATGCAAGAAAAATAAAGAATGATTATATTAGCATCATGTTGTAATACATGAAAATAATGCTGTTTTTATATATAATGAAATAAGCAAACAAAGTATTAAGGAGCGATTATCATGATTTACAAAGTCTACTATCAAGAAAATGCGGCTGAAGTGCCAGTACGCGAAAAAACAAAAACAATGTACATTGAAGCGGATTCGGTTCGCGACGTACGAAATAAACTGAAAGACAGAGGATACAACATCGAGTTCGTGACTCAAGTCGAAGAAGCTTATTTAGCATACGAGGAACTAAACGAAGACTATAAAGTATTGGAGCTATAATATATGAAATTTGTTAAAAATGACCAAACTGCCGTTTTTGCCCTTGGCGGTCTTGGTGAAATCGGTAAAAATACGTACGCCGTTCAATTCCAAGACGAAATCATCCTGATTGATGCAGGGATCAAGTTCCCTGAAGACGAACTATTGGGCATTGATTATGTAATCCCGGATTACGCGTACTTAGTAAAAAACGAAGATAAAATCAAAGGGCTCTTCATAACACATGGCCATGAAGACCATATCGGCGGCATCCCTTACCTTTTAAAACAGATCAACGTGCCGATTTACGGCGGGAAATTAGCGCTGGGACTGATTAAAAACAAACTTGAGGAGCACGGATTATTACGTCAAACGAAAATGATTGAGATCCAGGAAGACGATGTGATCAAATTCAGAAAGACGTCCGTTACGTTTTTCCGAACAACACACAGCATCCCTGATTCTTACGGTATTGTTGTAAAAACACCTCCTGGACAAATTGTGCATACCGGAGACTTCAAATTCGATTTCACACCAGTTGGAGAACCGGCGAACTTGACGAAGATGGCCGAAATCGGCAAAGAAGGCGTTCTGTGCCTGCTGTCCGACAGCACAAACAGTGAAGTGCCGCACTTTACAATGAGTGAACGCCGCGTCGGTGAAAGCATCCAGGATATTTTCCGCAAAGTTGAAGGACGCGTGATTTTCGCAACTTTCGCATCTAATATCCACCGCCTGCAGCAAGTAACAGAAGCAGCGGTAGAGAACGGCCGCAAAATCGCTGTTTTCGGCAGAAGCATGGAAGCTGCAATTGAAATCGGCCAGGAATTAGGCTACATCCGTTGCCCGAAAGATACATTTATCGAACCGCAGCAGATCAATCGCCTTCCTGCCAACAAAGTAACGATTCTTTGCACAGGAAGCCAAGGGGAACCGATGGCGGCTTTATCCAGAATCGCAAACGGAACGCACCGCCAAATCCAGATCATCCCTGGAGATACAGTTGTATTCTCTTCTTCACCTATTCCGGGGAATACAGTCAGCGTTGCGCGTACAATCAACATGTTATTTAAAGCCGGTGCAGATGTAATTCATGGCGCATTGAATAATATTCACACTTCCGGCCACGGCGGAGAAGAAGAACAGAAATTAATGCTCCGTTTAATAAGACCGAAATTCTTTATGCCGATCCACGGTGAATTCCGCATGCAGAAGCTGCACGCACAGCATGCGATCGATTGCGGTGTGCCTGAGAGCAACTGCTTCTTGATGGAGAACGGCGAAGTATTGGCATTAAGCAGCAATACAGCACAGGTAGCCGGAAAAATCCAAGCCGGTTCCGTCTACATTGACGGTAATGGTGTCGGCGACATCGGCAACATCGTATTGCGCGACCGCCGCATCCTGTCGGAAGAAGGCTTGGTCGTTGTCGTTGTAAGCATCAATATGAAGGAATTCAAGATTTCCGCCGGTCCGGACATCATTTCCAGAGGATTCGTATATATGCGCGAATCAGGCGATTTAATCAACGATGCCCAAAACTTGATCAGAAAGCACCTGAACAAAGTAATGGAAAGAAGAACAAGCCAATGGTCTGAAATCAAGAACGAAATTACAGATACATTAGCTCCTTTCCTTTATGAAAAAACAAAACGGCGCCCTATGATTCTTCCAATCATTATGGAAGTGGACAGCAACAAAGGGCAATAATAAAAAAGATCATCTTCGAGTGAAGATGATCTTTTTCTATTAAGGAACATTCGTTACATAACTCAAAAAGCCCCTACTCTTTTATTGAGCGGAGGCGGTAATTCCATTCTATAAAATCAACTCTGGTCCAGTACCTTCTTTTCAAAGCGCGATATATCCTGGTCGGCCCCGATTACAATCAGAATATCCCCTTCCTGGATCATCTCGTTCGCGGACGGGGAAACAAGAATTTCACTGCCCCGCTTAAAAGCCACTATATTAATGCCATAGCGTGCCCGGATATCTAAATCAATCAAGCTCTTGCCGTCCAGCTTCTTGCTGGCTACAATCTCCACGATGGAGTGCTCATCCGACAGCTCCAAGTAGTCCAACACATTATTGGACGCTACCTTATGGGCGATTCGTCTGCCCATATCCCGCTCCGGATGCACGACATGATCAGCGCCGATTTTGCTTAATACTTTCTCATGATAATCGTTGGTCGCCTTTACCGTAATATCTTTCACGCCGAGTTCTTTAAGCATTAACGTAGTCAATATGCTCGCTTGGATATTATCGCCGATGGCAACGATAACATGATCAAAGTTGCGGATGCCAAGGCTTTTCAGTACAGATTCATCTGTTGTATCTCCTATCACAGCGTGTGAAGCTATGGACGCGAATTCATTTACCCGGTCCTCATCCTGGTCGATGGCCAATACTTCCATTCCTTGTTTAATCAGCTCGCGGCATATGCTGCCGCCAAAACGGCCTAATCCAATTACTGCAAATTCCTTCTTCACGGTATTCCCTCCATGATAGTCATACTTTCATCTGCTCATATTCTAACATATAGAAACGAAGCGCACCATGTAAATTCATAAAGGCTTCTCCATGGATAAAGAAGCGCAGCTGATTCCTTGCTATTCTGTTTGGATTGGTTCATCCAATACACGTTCGATCCGTTTTTCAATCATTTTCACACCGCTTCCCCCCGCTTGAAAATGACGGAGCCGCCCGGTCTTATCGAATACATAATAGGCAGGCACAAAGCGATTATCGAATGCTTTACTCAGCTTGAGGCGGCCATCGATGAAGATCGGCTGGGTGATGCCATATTTATGCGCCGCCGCTTTAATCTCGTCTATATCCAAATCTTTCTCGGAACGCGGCATATGGACGGCTATTACATTCAATCGGCCGCTGTACCTATCGCGCAATTCATTCACATTTGGCATGGTCTCTTTGCATATATGGCAAGAAATCGACCAGAAATGAATGAGGGTCGGCTTCTCCCCCACCAATTGTCCCTTTGAGGCTAGGCCATTCAGCCACATTGTCTCTCCTATCAACTCCGGCATTTCAGCATGCAATTTCATCCATAATCCTCCTTCGGAATACGATTGTTTACCCCGTTTAACAGGTACTAAGACTCCCCAGTAAAAACACAGATGTGCAAGCGGGGTGTCAAGTGCCTGTATCAACTAAAGTTGGTTCATCTACTGATAGGCGGGAAACGAAGAAAGACCTCCGCCTATCAAAGATTTACTTCATTTCCGGAATCAAGCTTTTCCGCTTAAAACGCTCCGCTTTAAGCCCCTCACTGATTGCCTTTCCATGTGATATATGAACTAAGCAAGTTAATCGCTGTTTCAATCGCTCCCTCATCCGGATTCAACTTGGCATGATGGAGCCCATAGTCGGAATCCACGCCAAGCCAGAACATGAAGCCCGGAATATCTTTGAGCATATAGCCGAAATCCTCGCCTGTCATCGCTTCTGCGCACTCATGGACATCCACATGCACGCTTCTTGCGTATTCCATGAATTCCCGCGTTAGTTTCTCTTCATTATCCACCTGATAATACATCGCGCCGTAATCAATCGCCGCCTCGCATTCGAACCCGGCCTTGAGGCCTTCTACCAGGGCTTCTATACGCGATTTAACTTTCTGCATGCTTTCTGCCGACAGCGTACGGATTGTCCCTTCTAAACGGGCTGTTTCAGCGATCACATTCTGCACCGTTCCTCCTGTAATCTTCCCTACAGTAATCACAGCGGAATCCAATGGGTCCACATTTCTCGCAATAATGGTTTGCAGCTGGCCGACAAGTTGGCAAGCCGCGACCACCATATCATTCGTATGGTGAGGGTAAGCCGCATGGCCGCCTTTTCCCCGCAAATCAATAAATAGCTCCGAGGTATTGGCGAATAATAGACCCGGTTTCGTGGCTATTGTCCCGACCGGGTATTCCGGTGCGATATGCAAGCCAATCATCATATCCGGCATAGACCTCTTCATCTGCTCGGACTCCATCATCGGAAGCGCTCCGCCCGGCCCTTCTTCCGCCGGCTGGAATACAAACAGCACATCATCATTGATCGGGTGCTGTACAAGTTGCGTCAGAACGCCGAGCGCAATGCTCATATGAAAGTCATGCCCGCATGCATGCATCTGCCCTTCATGCTCCGAAGCGAACGAAAGGCCGGTTTGCTCGACAATCGGCAGACCGTCGATATCAGCGCGGTAACCGATTGTCTTCGACGGTTTCAGCCCCTTTACTTTCACAAATATGCCCGTCCTCCATGTTTCCACTTCTAATCGCTCTTGAGGAAGCGAACGGATATACTCCAGCAGAAAGGCCTGCGTTTTAAATTCTTGAAAGCCGAGCTCTGGCATTGTATGCAGTTTACGGCGCATTTCAATAAATGTTGACAAATCATCCATCTGTGCCAACCTCCTCCATCATTTTCATTTCACTAAAACAGCTATGTATAACATTGTAATTTCCCATTCTTCAGAACGTAAAGTGTAAAAAAAGCGGCCTCAGCACGCACACTTGAAGAAGCGCACAGGCCCGGCCGCTATTTAAACAGAATTATAGTTGACGCAGTTCCTGCATAATTTCTGTTTTTGATTTTGTTTTGTCATCGATTTGCTTAATTACTCGTGCCGGAGCGCCCACTGCTACAGAATAAGCAGGGATATCTTCCGTTACGATTGCACCCGCTGCAACGACAGATCCTTTGCCGACTTTTACGCCTTCAAGGACAACCGCATTGGCACCGATCAGAACATCATCTTCAATGATGACAGGCTGTGCTGAAGGTGGCTCAATAACGCCTGCCAGAACAGCACCTGCTCCGATATGGCAGTTGTTCCCTACAGTTGCTCTTCCGCCTAATACCACATTCATATCGATCATGGTGCCTTCTCCGATCACCGCCCCGATATTAATGGAAGCTCCCATCATGATAACAGCATTGTCGCCGATTTCCACTTGGTCGCGGATAATTGCGCCCGGC
Source organism: Bacillus sp. (in: firmicutes) (assembly GCA_051874035.1). Lineage (GTDB taxonomy): Bacteria > Bacillota > Bacilli > Bacillales > DSM-1321 > Bacillus_AD. Next base: position 98,233 of record JBJEFM010000051.1, on the reverse strand, counting down.
TCGATGCGCGCCTTGATATCTTTTAGATCCAACATTGGGATTGCTGAGTTTCTGCGGTCGTTTTCCACCACATAATCTTCAATTTTATCAGCATTGGCTTGGATCGCTTCATTGATTTCCGCCCATTCGCCAAAGATTACGCCAGTATTTCCAGTGATGAACGCTTTCGCCGCTTCACCGAAGTTAATGCCTTCTAAATCACCTTTTATGTATACTTTTACCGGTGTGGATTTTTTTGCATTTGCAATATAAGAAATAATCTCACGTGCATCTAACATTTTCATTACGAATTCCTCCTATACAAACCAAATAAACTAATTCATACTTTATCAAACAGCAGGATGTAAAACAAGCAATTGCGCGTCAATTCAACAAATTAATTAATAATTCGATTGTTTGATATATTCTTGCACCACTTCCACGAATGCCTGCACTTGCTGAAGCTGAAAAGCCTTCTCATAGCCGAGCAGCCATGTATCTCGTTCAAGATGCTCATTCGATTCATCCAATAAAGGAATTTTGTAAATATTATTTTCATGATTTTGAATCGTGATAGCCGGTAAAATCGCATAGCCGATCCCGTTCAGCGCCATTTGCTTGCATGTTTCAATCTGGTCCACCACAATCGTGCGCTTGGGGGTTGTTTGAAAGTGGCGGTGCCACCAGTCTTGCATTTCTTGATAATAATTCGAATCGCTCTTGAATTGGATAAAAGGACGCTTGGTTTCCAGCACTTGTTCAAGCCTCTCCATCTCCGTATCCACCAAGTAGAGCTGGTCTTTAAAAAGATGCTGCTTGACTCCCTTCCAATCGGGCGTGCCCCGGATGATGCCGATATGCACCGTATCATCATGCAGCGCTTTCAATATTTCGCTGCTCCATCCCGTAATCAAGGAAATCTTGGCATGCGGATATTTATTGACATAGCTTTTCAATACTTTCGGCAGCCAGTTTTGCCCGACAATTGTGGCGCAAGCGATCTTTAATGTGCCATACACCTTCTGGTCCATCGCCTGGATTTCTTCGCGCACTTTCTCTTCTTGCTCTAAGACAGTATTCGCAAGCTTCACCACCTCTTCCCCGGCAGGCGTCAGCGTCAAGCCTTTCTGGGAGCGGATGAAGATTTTTGTTTCCCATGCTTTCTCGATGGTCTGCAGGCGCTGCGATAAGGCAGGCTGTGAAACGAATAGGCGCTCGGCCGCTTTACGCATATTCATTTCCTGCGCTAACACCGATAATAATTGATATTCTGAAAAGTTCATATACGACCCTCTTTATCGCTATTTCTTATAACTATATCATTTTACCAATATTCCACCGCGATTGCTTCCATCCGCTCTTCATATCCCTTACCACAAGGAAAACCGGCACCTTTCAAGGTGCCGGCTCGAACTCAGGAGGCTCTTACAGCATTTGTTTCTGGATTTCCTTCAAAATTGCCCTTCTTGTCAATATGCCTTCAAATGTACCATCTTCATCCTCTACACAAACAAACGGATGATCAATCAATAATTCAAAGCCGCGTTCCAGTGTATCATTCAAACGCAATCTGGGAATATCCGTATTCATGACATCGCTGACCTTCAATTCTTCCAACTTCTCAAACTCAATTCGCTGCAATCCCAAGATGGAATCAAGAATCAGCGGCGAACTGATTAGACCGTGTAATTTAAAATGCGAATCTAATACAGGAATCGCCGTATAGCCGCTTTTGGTCAAGACCAACAAGCCGTGCTCCAGATTATTCTCGAATTGAACGTGGGCTACCCTTTCAGCGGAAATAACATACGGTTCGATTGGAGAAGATAGCAACTCCGTATTATTACTTATTATCATAAATATAATCCCTACTTTACAACAAAGAATTGTTTTTACTTATTTTAACATATAATCATGGCTGCATTCTTCTGGTTTGCTTTTAAATTTCGTTATTTTCTATGCTCCTTGCGCTCAAGCAACTTACGAATGGCGATTAATTCTTTCTTCATTGTCATTAATTCCGCGAGCATCAACAAGATGATAAACAACAAGATAACCAGTAAGATTGTCCACAAGCCCATTACCACCTTATAACCATATTAATGGTATTATAACACACCCCTGCTTCAATAAATAAAAAAAAGAGCCCATAATGGGCTCTTACGCTTGCAATAAGTCGAAAATCTCAATCGTGATCATATCGATGTTATCGAATTGATACTTGGAAGATTTCCCTTTCTCATCATATACTTCAAGTTCGAACATAGCCGTTTTATTATAGTATGTTACTTGGCATTTCTTCACACCATCTATTTCAAAAAAGCGCTGCGCTGTTTCTGTTTCCTTTGCTTGTTCTTGTAAGTTATTAAGTCTCGTAATGATGCCATGTAATTGGGACATAGTGCATCTCCTTTCAATATGTAGCGTAATTCTTTCCGATAGTTTTCACTATAACATAAATTATTATCCACTTGCCACGCCTAAGTATATTCTGAATTTTCAATCACCATTTACTTTATCCCCTATTCCTTTTAAAATGTATATATTATAACAATAAGGGGGCAATATTTTGACAACAGTTGAACAAATTAATAGTACTATTTATTGTATTGATTGTCACGATTTAGAGCGCGAAAAAAGAACAGGATGCTATATTTTAAAAGGAACAAAGACCACTCTGATTGAAACTTCCGCCAGTCCGTCCATCCCGTACATACTAAAAGGGCTAGAAGAGCTGCAGATAAATCTAGCTGACATCGATTATATAATCCTTACGCATATCCATTTGGACCACGCAGGCGGCGCCGGGCTGCTTCTGCAAAAATGCCCGAACGCAACCATTATCGTACATCCTAAAGGCGCAAAGCATTTAAACGATCCAAGCCGGCTTGCAGCAGGCGCCAGAGCGGTTTACGGCGAGGCTTTCGACCGCCTGTTCGACCCGATTGTCCCTATCCCGATGGACCGCATCCACACAGTCGAACATGGGGAACAGATTGAATTAAGGAACCGCACCCTCACATTCTATCATTCACCGGGGCATGCCTATCATCACATCGCCATCCACGATTCCGGAACGAACGGCATTTTCACAGGGGACACAGCGGGCATCTCTTACCGCGAGCTGGACAATCATCCTGTTGATTTGTTCCTGCCTTCCACTTCCCCGAGCCAATTCAATCCGGAAGCGATGCAGGAATCATGGGCATTATTCGAAAGCCTCAAACCGGACGGCCTCTACTTCGGACACTACGGCTATTGCAATAACCCGTCCGAGGTATTCCGCCAATTGCGCCACTGGTTGCCAATCTTCATAGATTGCGGACGGCAAGCCATCGCGGAAGCCGCAGATCAAAACGAAAGCGCACAGATTGCAAGCAAGCTGGTCCAAGAGAAGGTTTCCGAACATTTGGCGCCGTACGGCCTTCCGGACGGCCATGCCGTTTATGAAATATTGAAGCTTGATGCCGATATTTCCGCACAAGGCATTATCGATTCAATTACAAAAGGAGTCATTTCCGCTTAAAGAGAAAGCGTGGTACAATACAGCTTTAGAATGATAGGAGGATTCCATGAAGAATATCATTGTATACACACAGCCGAATTGCCCGCCGTGTGAATTCACGAAATTATATTTAAAGAACCACGACATTCCGTTCACAGAGAAGAATATAGCCAGGGACGCGAAAGCGAAGAAGGAAATGATGGTTAAATACGATGCCTATTCCACACCCGTTATCGTGATTGACGGAGAAGCGCTGATTGGCTTCGATCAAGAACGGATCGAGAAACTATTGTCGCTCTAACACAAAAAGAGATTGCCGAACGAAAAGCATTCAAGCAATCTCTTTTTCCTATGAAATGCAAGCATCAGAAAATATCATTCTCATATAAAAAATCATACGATAAATCAATAAATAAATATTCATGCTCATTCAGCGGAATGGAGAAGGTGCGGGTCGTCTGCCCTGTCTCAATATCGCTATACGAGTCGGACAATTCCCCTTTTTTGTCGTTTCTCATCTTGATGATTGTTTTCAAGAAATAGGGCCGCCAGCTCCAATTCTTATTCTGATACTCCCATTGTACAAGCCATTTTCCATTTTGTTTCAGGATATTGGGCGACGTCTGGAATCCGTCTTCATCGCATACATACAACCGGAACGAGAAGCTTTCCAACGCTTTCGCCAATGCCAGCAACTGGTCTGCATCCTGGCTTGCCACCCTCGTCTTTTGAATGATGGAGCAAATATCTTCCCGAAGCTTCTTCTTCGTATCGTATTTGCGTTCCAGGCTTCTTTTCTCCGTCAATATGAAACTATGGCACTCTTTCTTGAAGCGCTCTTTCAATTGCTCTTTATCGAGAAATGCGACATTGGGTTCGGCTAAATAAAAGCCTTGATAATATCTGCCGCTGTGCCTCCATGCGAACTGCAGCTGGTACACCGTTTCGATGCTTTCGAACAATAACGTCGCGCCGATTTTGCGTGCGAGCACCCCGATTGAAGCGATGACATCTTCATGCGTATCCCACGCTTGGTATTTCAGTTGCTCCAGGTTGACCTTGAGAATTTGCGGAGACAGCTTCGAAATGCGATCCAGATGGCTATCCGCGCCTAAATGGTCAATCGCAATTTTGATGCCGTATGTTTTATAATACGTCAATAGATGGTGCAGGCTCTCCATATCGCCATTGAATTTCTTCTCGGACAATTCAATGACAATGCAGGACATCTTATCCTCGCTTATAAATTCCTTCACGATTTCAAGGAATCCTTCACCATGGTCGATCATTAATAAATTCGGATCGCGGTTGATGAAAATCAAATATTCATCATCGAAATCTTTCATCTTTGCGAGCGCCAGCTTAAGTATATGATTATCCACTTCCACCCTATACTCTTCCGGCACTGATTCATCTTGAAAAAAAGGCCCTAAACTCTCTACAACTGAATCATTTACATATCTCCCCAATATCTCATACCCGACGACTACATGATCATCCGCGCTGAAGATGGGTTGGAAAAAAGGTTGCAGATGTTCAAGATTTGTCAACACTTCCATAGCATCCATGTTGTATCCTCCGAACATTTTTCTTAGTAGCTAAATTATACCATTATTGTAAAACAGGTTGTAGTGTAATGCACTGTGCCATCCTACTTAAAATCCATGCTGGTTTAAATAGGCCGCTTCCGCCATCATGAAAGCGGCCTATTCGGCTCCACCCTTTATCCCGTTTAACAGGTACTAAGACTCCCACTTCAACACAGCAGTGAAAGCGCAGATGTGTAAGTGGAAGATCAAGTACCTGTAACAACTAAGGTTGGTTCATCTAATGATAGGTGGGGGATGAAGGAAAACTCCCACCTATCAAAGATTCACTTTATAATAACGAATCGCCATTCGGTATTGCACATTATATATCCCGGAAATTGCGAATTTTAATAACCGGAAGCCATAGAGTGGATCTTTGATAGGCGGAATCAAAAAGAAGATGCCCCTCTAGGAGAGACATCTTCGCTTTATTCTTAAAATGGAAAGAAAACAGGTATCGCAAATAATACAAAAACGCCGACAAATATCTGCAACGGCACACCGACTTTAACAAAATCACTAGACTTATAGCCTCCGGCTGTCATGATCAGCGCATTAGAAGGTGATGCGGCAGGCGTAGAGAACGACATGCTTGCCGCTGCCGTCACGCATACAACAAGCGGATAGGGGCTGATGCCCATCCCGATTGCTGCAGTAATGGCGATTGGCGCGAGGATAATGGCTGTCACCATATTATTGATAAATTGCGAAAGCAACGATGTTATGATATAGAAACTGATAAGAATGCCATAAGGCCCGAATCCTCCAAGTGTTTCCAATAGGCTGTTGCTGATGAATTGCACGCCGCCCGTTTTCTCAAGGGCCGTCGCGATCGGCAACATAGCCGCAATCACAAGGACAGATTCCCAATTGATTTTTTGATAGGCCATTTCCATAGAACGGATGCACCCTGTGGCAATCATTAGAAAGGCAGCAAGGCTTATGCTCACAACCGGAGAAAACCATTCAAACATCAGCAAGACAAGCATGGATGCCATAATGGCGGCCGCAATCGGCGCTTTTCCGCTTGCATATACCACATTCGCTTCTTCAGAAATCGTACCAAGGACGACCACATCCTGCTTCTCGTATGAGAGCATCTCGATATTTTCCCATTTCCCGTGGACAAGCAGCGCATCTCCCAATTTCAACTTTTCCTTGGCTAAATCCGTTTGGATATACTCGCCCTTGCGGTTGATGGCCAGCACGTTGCAGGAATATTTCTCCCGGAAATGGATATCGGCGATTGTCTGATCTTCAAGACTCGAATGAGGCGCTATCAATATTTCAGTCATGCCGTATGATTTACCGAGGAAATGTGCTTTAATATCCGCTAAATCAAAAGATTTCTCTTCTAATTCATAATGCCTGATAAAGTGCGAAACCTCCTCTTCCCCGCCAAATACCAATAATAGATCATGCGGATGGATGATTTCATTCGCGCGGGCTACAATCGATTGTTTCGACGAGATCAGCCCCAACTTCTCTTTCATTCTTCTTTCAATCTCAATAACTGTTATTTCAAAATGTGAAGGCAGCTTCAAATCGGCCAATCTTTCCCCGACAATATCTGAAGCTTCCGGGACATATACAAAATGCAATCGATCATATACTTTATATAAGCCTGCCAATTCACCGCCCGAGAGGCTCTTCCCGATTGAAGAAGGCGTCGCTTCCGGGTCCGGCAGCAGCTTTCTCCCGAATGTTGTCATAAAGATCAATCCAGCCGCCAAGGCGACTATGCCGATGCCAGTGATATCAAAGAAATGAAGCTGCTCAAATTCCGCCTTGGCCAATGCATTGCTGACCAGCAGATTGGAAGGTGTACCAATGATCGTCAATAAACCGCCTAAACTGCCGGCGAACGCCAAAGGCAGAAGGAAACGCGATGGGCTGACATTCAGTTCGAACGCAATGCTCATAATCACCGGCAAAAGAACAGCGACGGTCCCTGTACCGCTTAATACACCGCTGAGCAAAGCGACAGTCGCAATAAGGATGAAGAGCAGCTTGCGTTCGCTGTTGCCCGCGAGCCGCAACAATGAATGGCCCATGCTTTTCGCTAAACCGGAGTCAAAAATACCCGCTCCGACAATAAACAAACCTATAACCATAATAACTACTGGATTGGCGAACCCCTGCAATGCTTCTTCAGGAGTTAGGATTCCTAGTACAACAAATACCAATAAAGAACCAACGGCAATCAAATCCGATCTATATTTACCTTGCAGAAACAATGCTGCCACAATTATTAATATGAAAAAAGTGATGATCATAGGAAGTATAATCATAAAGGACCCCCACTAGTGTGCTATATAGATTTTACATGTATTAGTGTAAATAAAAAATAATATACTTTTAAAATATTTGTAGTAATTCTCATGTATACTTATAAATTCAGTAAACGCGCAATATGTAATCACATTATCAACAATTTTTCAGAATACAGGACAGGTATGATATAAATGACAAAAAAAATGACACGAAGATCCTTTTTGAAAAAGGCCTCGGCCTCTCTGTTGGCACTCGCAGGCGCCGGAATCGGCAGCCGCTTCTATGCTGAGCGCATTGAACCGTATTGGGTTGATATTATTAATCATACCATTACCGACAGCCATATTCCAAACAGATTCTCGGGGACTACCTTGGTTCAGTTCAGTGATACTCATCTAGGCTTTCAATATCAACTGAAAGATTTACAAAAAACCATCACTGCAATCAACGGACTTGCTCCTGATATCGTAGTTTTCACAGGTGATCTAGTCGATAAGCCGGACCATTATGAAAGTGCCGGCCGCCTCATCCCGCTACTGCGTGAAATCCGGGCGCCGCTCGGCAAGTTCTGTGTATTCGGCAACCATGACCACGGCGGAAATGGTACAAGCCTTTACCAGAAGACCATGGAAGACAGCGGCTTTACCGTCTTACGGAATGCCAACGCCGTCATCACCAACGCCGATGAGGAGTCCATTTACATCGCCGGCATCGACGAACCCATGCTCGGCACTGTGAATTGGGAAGATTCCACCGCTTCCATTCCGAAAGAAGCCTATTCCATCCTTCTCTCGCACGCTCCGGATTTAGCCGACCGTGCCAAAGATGAAGGATTCTCTTTGCAATTGAGCGGGCACAGCCATGGCGGACAAATAAGGATTCCTTTCATTGGCGCCCTCATAACCCCGCCCTTTGCCAAGAAATACAGTGAAGGCATGTATCAATTAACCGACATGCAGTTATACGTGAATAGGGGATTAGGCACTACCCGCATGCCCTTGCGATTCTTGGCCAGGCCAGAAATAACGGTATTCACATTACAATCCACCTAAAAAAGTTATCCCAACCTATGTCAGGATAACTTTTTTCTCTTATTGCGAATCAATGTGCCTTTTCAAAAAGCGTTCATCAGCATAAAACCCATCCCAAACAGCAACGGGCAGCCGGCTAACGTTAGTATGACATACAAGCCCAGCTGCCTATAGGCACGCCGTTCCCATAGCTGAGCCGCTTCTACACTGAATGTGGAAAAGGTCGTGAACGCCCCCAAGCAGCCGGTAAACAGCAAGGCAGATAACGAATCGGTAAGAGCCATAGTAGAGAAAGCGCCCAAAAGGCCTGCCCCCATGCAATTAATGCATAGAATAACCCATGGAAATGTAGATGCAGGCCCATATTTAGCAAGATATATGCTGCACATATAGCGCAAAAACGCCCCGCAAAAACCTCCTGCGCCAACTAATAGAATAGTCATCGATCCGCACCGCTCCATTTCCCTCTAGCAATCTTCATGCCGAATAGAGCTGCTCCCAGCCCCATCAAGCCTGTAAGGATTATGTATAAGTAGGCATATGGCGCAAATTGCTGCCAAAGATGGACCGTTTCCATCGAAAAGGTAGAAATCGTCGTCAGCCCGCCACAAAAGCCTGTCCCGAGCAGAAGCATCCGCTCCGGGGATAACTTCTCCTTTTGCACAAGTATAGTCGCATATCCTAACAGAAAGCTGCCTACTATATTCGCAAGTAATGTCGGGATTGGCATAGAAACAGGGATCCATAAGCTGATGGAGCTGCGCAAAACGGCTCCAAGCGCCCCTCCCGCCCCGACAAACAAAGCATTTCTCATCATAACTAATATCCCTTCTATCACTGAGAATGTTCATCGCTCCTGTCATGTACAGGCTCAATTCTATATTATAGCCATACACTATATAGAAAAAAAGAAACGGAGGCATTAAAAATGTACTATTCTTATTACTATCCTTATCAAATGACATCCACCATGCACCATGATGGATTCCTTTATATTCCCGATGGGAGAAATCAAAGCGAATATTATGAAGTAAATCCGGAAGATCAACGCTTCTTTCCCCTGTTCGGGCTGCTCCCATTTGCGGCTGGACTTGTTATTGGGCCATTATTATTCAATGGTTTTAATAATCGGCCGCCGTGCTGCCCGCCGCCTTATCCCGCCCCGTACCCATACCCTCAAGCATATCCGGCCGCACCCGCTTATCCACCGCCTTACCAAATGGCATCGCTCAATCAAACCCAGCAGGCCACGACCCCCGTATACGGAGGCATCACAGAAAACGTCAACATCTATACGAAATAACGGAAAAAAGCTGCCGACAGAGCATCTCTGTCTAAGCAGCTTTTTTGCTTGCGTTTATAATGTAAAAGAATAACATATACTAAGATAGATATGTTATAGTATAGTCCCCATACTATTTCCTTCTATCCGCTCAATATAATGAAAAATGTATGAAACAAATCTTAAAAAAAGAAGAATATTTAGACGTTTCTATCACTTTAATCTAGCGTAGTGTTATAATGACTAATGAAAATTCTGTACATAGAAAGGAGTTTCAAGATGGAACACAAGGACGGAAAACACCAATCAGTACAGGAACTGCCGCAAGCAATCTTTATTATCAACAAGCATGCCAAGGCAGCGCTGCAGCCTAAATCATTATACGATTTAAAGCAATCTGCCATCCACAAGATGATCAAAGAAGGCAAAGCGACAAAGCTCGGCTTACATTTCTCGAACAATCCCAGGAACGCCCAGCAGCAGTCGGATGTAATCATTGAATGCGGGGATTATATTTTTCATTTGCCTCCTTCGAAAGAAGACATCAAAACATTGCCCCATCTGGGAAGCAGGGTTCCGAACAAGCGAAACCCTAAAGCGCAGATGTCTTTATCCAAAGCTAAAGCGATTGTCTATAATTATATCGGCGTACACGATCCTAAGAAAGAGAATGTTTCATATGCTGGCCATTCCTATCACAGACCAAGACGTAAAAAGTCTTCCCATATCTTCACTTCATCTTTTCTAGGAAAAGATTTTTATTAATTCAACAGGTTTATTGGATTTTTTCTCTGTCAATGATGATTAAGCACAACTAATCATCAATCACTTTGCTGATTAGTTGTCTACTTTCATCAGTCCGCTTTTCTTTCATTGCATGGCATATTTATCGATCAATGTGATAAGCTCCGCGATCTCCGGCTTGCTCACTTGCTCATCGGCACCGACAATTTTGCCTTTATGCCTTAAATCATTCGTAATAAGAGATGAGAAGATGATGACCGGCAACTTGCCTAGTTCCTTATGCGCTTTGATGCGCTTTGTCAGATGATGCCCATCCATCTGCGGCATTTCGATATCCGTAATGACGATATCCACATGCTCGGATAACTCCTTGCCTTCTTTTACCAATCCTTCTAAATAATCGAGCGCATCCCGTCCATTCTCGAAGAATTCCACATATTCGAAACCGGCTTCCGCCAATGTATCATGCAATAATTTCCTGAGCAGCGGCGAATCTTCCACGGCCACAATCCGTTTATCGGAACGCTCACGCTTTCCGAGCTTCTGTACTTGCTGCACATTAATGCCTAAATCCGGATTTATTTCCACTACCATCTTCTCGAAATCAAGCAGAAGAATCATTTCTGAATGAAGCTTGACCACACCGATGATTTGGCTTTCGATTCCTTGGTACATCTCTGACGGCTTCTCGATCTGCCCCCAAGAGATGCGATGGATCTGTGTAACGCTATGAACGTGGAATACCACTTTCTGCTTGTTGAATTCCGCAACGATGAATTTATCCTGCGTCTCATCCTCCGACGGTGGAAAGCCAAGTGCTTCCGCAACGTTGACGACAGGAAGGACCTCTCCCCTCAGCTCGATGATCCCTTCTACATTCTTGTGGGCTTGCGGCACGATCGTTACAGGCACAGGGTTAATAATTTCCTTTACTTTGATTACATTGATGCCGAATTTATTCGTTCCTATCCCGAAGCCGACAATCTCCAATTCATTTGTTCCGCTTTCCAATAAAATCCCTTTTTTGTTTTCCATTATTTATTCAACCTTCCCCATAGACGGATTGCTGCTAAATATGGCAATATCATTCAACAACCACGGCCATTAATTGAACTTTTTGTCTTTTCATAAATCTTTCCCGCCTGTTTGTTTGGGAAATTTCAGTATAACTTTTGTTCCGGCGCCTTTTTTGCTTTCGAAGCAAATCGTTCCATTATGCTCTTGCACGATACCCTTTGTAACCATAATTCCAAGCCCTGTCCCATTCTCCTTGTTCGTATAGAAAGGTTCTCCCACTCTCATCAATTCATGCTGTTCCATGCCGGTCCCATTGTCTTTAATTACGATTATCACGTTGTTCTTCTCAGCATAACAAGACATCTCAATCTTGCCGTTCGAATGCGGAATAGCTTCCACCGAATTCTTAATCAGATTATAGCAAACCTGCTTAACCTGGCTAATATCCCCGTATATGTATAAGTCTTCTTCTTTCTTTAAAAATAATTCGGTGCCTTTTGTATGCGTGTAGGTGCTCATGACCGAATAAACCGTCTCCGCCATTTCGGAAACAGAAAAAATCCCCTTCGTCTTATTTGTTTTCTTGGCCAATTGCAAATAATCCGTTATGATTGCTTCCGCCCTATTGATCTCTGACAATACAATCTTCAAATAGGTCTTGTTCTTCTCTTGCGTTTCCTGTTCCACCAACTCGACAAACCCTTTGATGACCGTTAAAGGGTTCCTTACTTCATGGGCCACGCTCGCTGCCAATTCACTAACAACCAGCATTTTCTCCGATTCCTGCGCCCTCTGTTTCAGCAAACGGTTCTCAATCAGGAATTCTGTCAGAAAGACCATGATATAGAACACGCACACATAGCTGATGCCTATGAACAGAAACAGACCGGCAGCTTCCGGATACGCTTCGAAGTTCTCCTCTTTCAGCCATATATCCACCAGCATAATCAGACAAAAGCCCAGAAAAACAGATAGGCTGTAGAAGAACGAACAACGCAGCTTAACGCGTTTCGAATACCGTTTCCAATTAGATTGGCATAATAGTGGAATCAAGAAGGCTAAAGGAGCCAGCAAAAACAATAACGGGAAATGAAAATCAAACAATAAGGCGTTATATATCAATACAACTAATAAAAGTAAGCAGCCTTGCTTCCTGCTGCCATAAAGGATGGTATACAGCACAACGAGAGAATAGAAACTAATAGAATGATTCCATACTTGAAAACTTGAAAAATGCAAAAGCAAAAAAGAAGAGCAGCACATCAGAACGAAAAATATATAATGCCGTTTCCAATGCGACGGAAAATATTCTTCATCATTGCAATAGATATTGAAGAAGATGATTGGACTGATGATTATGAAAATAAGTAATAACACTTGTTCGAAATATAGCATCTTTTCCTATCCTTTTTATATGCACTTTTATATATTTTACCATTTTCCATAGAGATAGTTGATATATTTTTTCAAAAAGAGGCCTTCTCTTTCAATCGCCGCAAACTCTCTTATGAAGAAGGCAAAAAAAGATGGTACACTTATCATATCATCGCAAGGAGGTAAATGTAGTGAATCTTATTAATCAACGTGTTAAAGACATCGAAATTTCAGGAATACGGAAGTTCTCCAATATGGTGGCGCCCTACAAAGACGCGATTTCCCTTACTATCGGACAACCCGACTTCCCGACACCGTTACATATCAAAGAAGCGGCAAAAAGAGCGATCGATGACGACTATACGGTCTACACGCATAATGCAGGATTCATCGAACTGCGGCGCGCATGCAGCGAATATATGAAGGAGAAATACAGTGTGTCCTACAATCCGGAGACGGAAGTGATTGTCACGGCCGGAGCCAGCGAGGCAATCGACGTCTCTCTTCGGACCATTCTTACAGAAGGCTGTGAAGTCATTCTGCCGGGACCTGTTTATCCAGGCTACGAACCGATCATTAAACTATGCGGGGCCAAGCCAGTCCACGTGGATGTGACGAACAACGGCTTCAAGTTGACGGCGGAATTGCTGGCTCCGCATATAACAGACCGGACTCGCTGCGTGATCCTTCCCTACCCTTCCAACCCGACCGGCGTTACATTAACAAGCAGGGAACTGGAGGATATCGCCCGGCTGCTGAAAGGAAAGGATATATTGGTCCTGGCCGATGAAATTTACAGCGAGCTCGTGTTTGACGAAGAGCATACAAGCATCGCCGCTTTCTTACGGGAACAGACAATCATCATCAACGGATTGTCAAAATCGCATTCGATGACAGGCTGGCGCATCGGCTTTCTTTATGCCCCCGAGCCGCTATGCGGGCAAATCCTGAAAGTGCACCAATATAATGTCACTTGCGCTTCCTCCATTTCGCAGATGGCGGCGATCAGCGCTTTGACAGCCGGCAAAGATGATCCGATTGCGATGAAAGAAGAATATAAGAAGAGACGCGACTATGTGTACGAACGATTACAGAAAATGGGCCTGGATGTCGTTAAACCGGACGGCGCCTTCTACTTCCTAGTCAGGATGCCGGACGGATTCGCCTCATCATTCGATTTCGCCCTCCAGCTTGTGCAGGAAAACAATGTAGCGGTCGTCCCGGGCAGCGCCTTTTCACAAGAAGGAGAAGGCTTCTTTCGCATTTCATATGCCTACTCCATGGAAAGATTGGCTGAAGGATTGAATCGGATTGAAGCTTTCCTTAAGAAGCACCGCGCTTAATAAAGTTTACGAAGAAGCTTCACATCGCGATAGCCTTCCTCTTTGTTCGTAGTCCTTATCTGGACCTCGACCAAAGAGCCGGCCAAAGACTGCAGGATGTGCTCCAATTCTTCGGCATTGCCGGGCTTGTTGTATCCCAGCTCCTTCAATTCCCGAAGCAGGATATGAAAGCCGGCGTTGGTTTCAATGTGGCTGAATTTCGTCGGCAGCTGAGCGCTTTCTTCACCCATAAGCTTCAGCTGCCACTTTAATGGCCGCGCTCCATGAATCGTCTTCTCCCGCGAATACCCTTCGACTTTTGCTATATAACGGCCATCCGGCAATTCCAGAAATTTCTCTTCAAGATCATCGAATATGCCCATGCTTCCTTCCCCCCCTTCCCTCCTCACATATATGCCTATCGAGCCCGGAATATGCAAGGCGGAAGCCGGGGGACGGACGGCATTTTTCTATTCCAATAACTATACTACATTTACATGTTGATAATAGACCATTATCTCATTTCTTCAAAACAGCTTAACAGAGCTATTTAAAAGGCTCTGTCTCCATAATTCCATTTTCATCATTTCATTTGCATATGTGCTGAAAGCTCTCCAAAAGTCAGTACATATGCTGTTCTCACTAGAAAGTTCAATATTTTACAGACAAAATCGTTCCAGCTTGATTAGAAAACAATTTCCCCAGAAAAAGACCTTTTCCCATGACGAGAAAAGGTCTTTTTTAGGAAGCTATGCCTCAGGCACTTGGGATTATTGATCCCAATATTTACGCAGCGCTTGTGTACCACTGTCCGCTTCGCCCTTTTTTTCGATTTCTTCATACATCCGTTTGCTTAACTTCAAGCCCGGTGTTTCCATATCCATCGCATCCGCTTCTTCCAAAGCAATCTGCATGTCTTTAATGAAATGCTTGACGAAAAAGCCCGGAGAGTAATCTTCCTCCAAAATACGCGGAGCCAGATTCGATAAGCTCCAGCTTGCCGCCGCTCCCGTTGAAATGCTCTCCAGGACACGGTTCGGCTGTAATCCTGCTTTCTCCGCATATACAATCGCTTCGCAGACCCCGATCATATTGGAGGCGATTACGATTTGATTGCACATTTTCGTGTGCTGCCCGCTGCCAGGTGCGCCTTGATACACAATGTTTGTTCCCATCGCTTCAAAGATTGGCTTCACATGCAGGAAATCCTCTTCATCTCCGCCTACCATGATGGCCAGCTGCGCTTCCTTCGCTCCTATATCCCCTCCCGATACGGGCGCATCCAAAGCTTTCATGCCTTTTTTCTTCGCTTCTATGTAAATCTTTTTGGCAAGCGACGGCTTAGATGTCGTCATATCAATAAGATATGTTCCCGGCCGCCCATTCGGAATCACGCCATCTTCACCTAGATAAATCTCTTCCACGTCGCTTGGATAGCCGACAATAGAGATGATCACATCCGCTTTGCCCGCCAATTCTTTCGGTGAATCCGCCCAGTTCGCCCCATGCGCCAACAGTTCTTCCGCCTTTTCTTTCGTACGTGTGTAAACAACAAGCGGATAGCCCTGCTTCATAATGTGATGCGCCATGCTTTTCCCCATCACACCAGTACCAATAAAACCAACTATTGTTTCTTTCGTTACTTCTCCCACACTGCCACCTCTTTTTTTCTATAGTCACACCATGTCTTACTGCTCTTTTCATTATAGCATACCGCCCGGGCGTTCCATGGGGGAAATCCAGACAAAAAAAGAACCGGCATACGCCGGTTCTAGAGGAAGGGGGGAAAACAAAAATGTTAGCTGTACTGAGAGACTAACAACTACACTTAATTTATAAATACCCCGTTAACACTATATCAAACATAAAAAATAATTTTTTTGCATTTTTTTAAAAGGCCCTGCTTAACTTGATTATTGTTTTTCTTTAAACTTCAGAAGCATGTTTGAAATTTCTCTCATACACTTCTTTCGAATGGTGAAAAAATATAAGCCTAATTAAATCAAACCAAATTACAGGAGTTATAACATATGTTTAATCCGCAGCATCTTGAATTCTACTTTTATAATGGAAGATATAAAACAAAAAGATTGTCCTAGCCGTTTTTCGGACGTAAAAAGAAGAAGGCGGAAACGTTGATTTAACAACATTTCCGCCTTTCACTTTTTATTCGTTTCAGGTTAAATCACCCTTTTGGGGCATCCCTTTTTTCCGTATAGGACTATTAATAAGCCGACCATCCGGCATCGGCAGTAACGACTACACCGTTTACGAATGAAGATTCATCCGAACCTAGGAATAGGGCGATATTCGCGATTTCTTCTGTTGTTCCGGCACGTGGCATCATATTGATCCCCGCAATCGAATGTTCCATTCCATAAGGATCGGGCTGCGTTAACGCTTTCGTTAAATTAGTAGGCACCGAGCTTGGTGCGATTGCATTACAGCGAATGCCTTGGTTATTATAATGCGACGCCACATTCTTCGTCATCCCTACTACTGCGAACTTAGAAGCTGTATATGCCAGGCCTCCGCGGCCGCCTTGCACACCTGCAAGCGATGCCATGTTTACAATAACGCCGCCTTTCTTCTCTTCGAATAACCGAAGCACGGCACGCATCGAACGCATCGCTCCTGTTGTATTAATGGAAAGAACACGTTCCCAGACATCATCCGGTACATTTGCCGCCGCATACATATTATCGCCGATTCCCGCATTATTCACCAAGATGTCCACTGTCCCGAATTGATCTACAGCTGTCTTGATCATCGCTTGAATATCCTCTTCGATTGTAACGTTTGTTTTGACAGCTACTGCTTGTCCGCCTGCTTCTGTGATTTCTTTCACTGTTTCTTCTGCCGCTTCCATGTTCATATCGGCGATTACAACTTTAGCGCCTTCTTTTGCGTACAATACTGTAATCGCTTTCCCTAACCCAGCGCCAGCACCTGTAATAATAGCTACTTTCCCCTCTAATCTGCCCATTGTTTTCAAATCCTCCTTCAGATTTTTCATCACCCTTCATAATTATTATATCAAACTAATTCAAAAAAACAGAATTTTTAGCCCATCCATATAGGGGATAGCACATCTTTTTCTTATTCAACAAAGGAAGGAACCAATCGGGTTGTTACAAATACTTGACATTCCACTTATACATCTGCGTTTTCACCGTTGCATGGAAGCGGGAATCTTATTATTCATTAAACGGGAAAAAGTTTTTTTGGAATCCATCATAATAAAATAAGATTATTTTAAAATAATTTATAGCAAAAAGGCTATCCCTTTGCCGGGATAGCCTTCAATCAAGCTTGTACAGCCGCTTTGACTGCTTCATATACTTCTTCATTTGTTTTCATTTGCAACGCTTTCGCCGCTAATTCTTCCATATCCGCTTTGGACAGGTTCTTGATCAACGAGCGTGCTTTCAGGATGGATGTTGCACTCATAGAGAATTCATCCAATCCTAAACCTAAAAGAAGAGGAATAGCGATTTCATCGCCAGCCATTTCTCCGCACATGCCAGCCCACTTGCCTTCTTTGTGCGCAGCTTCAATTACTTGCTTCACTAAGCGTAAAATAGCCGGGTTATAAGGCTGATACAAGTATGAAATTCTTTCATTCATACGGTCGGCAGCCATTGTGTATTGAATCAGGTCGTTTGTTCCGATTGAGAAGAAATCAACTTCTGTCGCAAACAAATCAGCCATGACAGCTGTCGATGGGATTTCAACCATGATTCCCACTTCAATTGTTTCGCTAACCTGTACGCCTTCCGCTTGCAGCTTGGCTTTCTCTTCTAGAAGAATTGCCTTCGCTTGGCGGAATTCGTCCAACGTTGCAATCATCGGGAACATGATTTTTAAGTTGCCGTATGCGCTTGCACGAAGCAGGGCACGCAGCTGCGTACGGAACATGTCTTGACGATCCAGGCATAAGCGGATAGCACGATAGCCAAGGAACGGATTCATCTCATGAGGCAAGCTCAAGTATGGAAGTTCCTTATCGCCGCCGATATCAAGTGTACGAACAACGACAGGTTTACCGTTCAAGCCTTCTAATACTGCTTTATAAGCTTCGAATTGCTCTTCTTCTGTAGGGAAGTTATCGCGTCCCATGTATAGGAACTCTGTACGATAAAGCCCTACGCCTTCTCCGCCGTTGTCAATAACGCCTTTCACATCTTTAGGCGTACCGATATTCGCTACAAGCTCAACATGATGGCCGTCTTTTGAAACTGTCGCTTCGTTTACAAGCTTCGCCCATTCAGCTTTTTGCTCTTCATATGCTTTAGCTTTTTGCTCATATTCCGCAATCAATTCTTGTGTAGGGTTAATATGCACTTGTCCACTTAACCCGTCGACAATAATAATGTCACCGTTTTCAATAGTTGCAGTAGCTGTTTTTGTACCTACAACCGCCGGAATTTCCATAGAACGCGCCATAATTGCCGAGTGGGATGTACGTCCGCCGATATCTGTTGTAAAGGCTTTTACATATGTACGGTTCAGCTGGGCTGTATCAGAAGGCGTTAAATCCTCCGCTACAACAATCACTTCTTCCGTCACCATGCTCGGATTCGGGATTTGTACACCAAGAAGATGAGCAAGCACACGTTTTGTTACATCGCGGATATCAGCCGCTCTTTCCTTCATGTATTCATTATCCATTGACTCGAACATCGATACGAACATATCCGCAACTTCTTTAAGAGCTGCTTCTGCGTTTACGCTCTCGCTCTTAATTTTCTCTTCAATCTGGCCGATTAACTCAGGATCGCTAAGTACAAGCAGATGTGCATCGAATATAGCCGCTTTATCAGCGCCAAGTTCTGTTTCCGCACGGTCTCTTATCGCTTGAAGTTCCGTTTTGGAAGTTTGCAGAGCGTCTTGAAAGCGAGCTACTTCTTCTTCTGTCGATGTAATGCTTTTTTTGCTGACTGAAAGGTCAGGTTCGATTAAACGATATGCCTTAGCGATCGCAATTCCATTAGATGCCGCAATCCCGTTTAACATCGCCGCCATTATTCAGCCAGTCCTTCATTTTTCAATGTTTCAGCTAAAGCATTAAGAGCTTCTTGCTCGTCAGAACCTTCAGCACTGATTGTGATTTCAGCTCCTTGGCCGATTCCAAGGCTCATAACGCCCATGATAGATTTAAGGTTTACTTTCTTTTCTTTGTATTCAAGGTTGATCTCTGAATCGAATTTTCCAGCCGCTTGCACAAGTAGTGTAGCAGGACGTGCGTGGATTCCTGAATCAGCGATTACTTTAAAAGTTTGTTGTACCATATTATTTCAGACTCCTTTTGAGAAAAAATTCTTTTTGATGATCGATCTTACGTCTTTTCTTACGAATTCTACTGTTTAATTTTACCCACATATACAAAATATATGTTTGTTAATTAACTCTCTCCGCAATAATTCTTTTTCAACCATTATGTAATGGAGAATAGAAAATAAGACCACAGACCTCTTTTCCTAAAAAATAATAGCATTACAAAAGAAATGATACAATCATTTTTTCACAATAATAACAAGAAAAATTAAGGAAATTTATATTCCGAATAATGGTAAGCAAAAATATTGTTCTGGATAGCACGCAGGACTTTATAGAGGAAAGCGCCAATTGATGGGAAAAGAAGCGCAATCTCTCCATTCATCTATAAATTGTTTCTTTTCCGGCAATTCACCCTATTTTTTTGCCATTTCCATCATTATTCATCACTTTCCGGTTTTGGCACTATTCCTCTTTCTCTCCTATAGTAAGGCTACCTAGGAAAATAAGGAAAACATGTTTTTCGGAAACGAGCAAATATGGAATCTTTCGATAATCTAGCCCGGCAATATACGCCGCTCATCTACAGAATCATCCACCGCCTGCAAATTTATAAAGAAATTGATCATTACTACAGTATCGGCCTACAGGCTCTATGGGAGGCAAGCATCAAGTTCGACGGCACCTCCGCTTCCTTCATCACCGTCGCCTACCACCTCATCAAAGGAAGAATATTGAACGAACTGCACAAGGAGAATAAATGGGATCAGCGCCATGCTCTTTCCAACGACCCCGATGCCGACGCCCCGGTTTCACAGCCTGATGTTTATTTGGAGCGGGAAACCATCCTATGCTATTGCACAGATTTGACACCTTACCAAGAGCGCTGGGTAATCGATACATTCATCCACAATAAAACACTGCCGGAAATCGCCGCCAGCTGCCATGTGACAATAAGCGCCGTCAAATCGTGGAGGCGGGGCGCCCTGGCGAAGTTAAAGAAATGCCATCAACAATGATCGAGCAGAAGAGAAAGCCGCCGCCCTCCTCCAGCACAGCAGTGAAAACAGAAATATGCAAGCGGGAGAGCAAGCGCCTATAACAACTAAGGTTGGTTCACCTACTGATAGATAGGAGGGGATGATGGCCCCCTCCTAATAAAAAATACCCTCTTACATTAGATAAGAGGGCTCGAACAATATTTGCCGAATGTGCCGATGTTACAGATCAGCTTCTCGCTTCCTGCAAATATGTATAGATAATGACGCCGCCGTGCTGAGCGTTCCCGTGGAAATGCTTGAAGTCCGGCCGCTTCACAAGATTCTCCCGGAACGTCAGAAAGTCCTCCTTCGATACAACGACTTCGGACAGCTCTCCCACCTTTAACTTTTCCAATAATTCTTCCGCTAACTCATGATTCATATCAATCACCTCTTATTTGATTAAACGACAAGCAAGGCTTCTTCCATAGACGCCCTGTTACATCATACTATATCATTTTCCTTTGCATGTCTGGTTTTGTATGCAGCAAACAGATTCGTGAAATCCGCGCTTTTATAGATGGATAGAAGATCGCCTGCTTTCTCGCAAATAGTTATTTTTACATTTTTTTGAATAAACATAAAAAACACTTTACCTTTTGTTTCAAATAGTGCAAACTATTAAGTATATTTTCAAATAGCAATATTCTTTATGTCATGGAAATTCATACGAGCAAACTGTTGTACTAATAAAGAAAAATAGAATGCTAAAGGTGTGATTATGATGAAGATAGCAGAAATAGGAAATTTAATCGAGTTTAAAGGCGGATTACAGGGCATTGTAGAAAAAGTAAATGAAAATTCCGTAATTGTTGATTTAACATACATGGATAATTATCGGGATCTGGAATTGGAACAAAAGACTGTAGTAAACCATAAAAACTACAAGATTATCAATTTAACAAGTTAACAAATAAGCAAGCAAGCGCTTGCATTTCCTCGCATAACAAAGAGTTTTTTGAAGGGGGCCATGTGATATGGCCCCCTTCTTCCATTTCCGCCTGCCGATGTCCCAAGCTTCATTCATTCAGTGATTTAGCCTTTATTTGTACACATATTTTTCGTTAGTTTTTCTTCCTTTTCATATATGGTGTTGTATTATGCGCTCTAATAAAATACAATAACAACTGTTATATTTTACTTGAACTTCTTTAGGAGGGAAAAACAATACATGAAATCATGTGCCAAAGATGGACGATTGCTTCTCGGATTAATTAGCGCACATATCCTTTTATATATCACTTATCACAATACTAGCGTATTCTGGTATCTATACACAGCCAGTATGTTATTTTGTGTCAGCATCGCGATGGCATCAGAGAAAAGCAAAGACAACGAATCGTCTTTAGCTAAAAACATCATATACGGACTACTCTCAGGCATACTCGTTTATGCACTATTCGCACTTGGCAATGCTCTCATTCAGTGGCTGGATATTTCCACACTATCGAAAGACGTGGCACAGCTATACAAGAAATTCAGCCCTGTGGATGCTTGGCACTTCCTTGTGTTGTTTCTAGTCATCATTCCTGCGGAGGAAATATTTTGGAGGGGCTTCATCCAGAAGCGTATCGGGCAGTATATCTCGAACAAAGCAACCATCATCGCTTCGGCCCTGCTTTATGCCCTGCCGCTGATTTACTCACAGAACCTTGCGCTAATCATTGCCGGCATCGCAGCAGGTGCCGTGTGGGCAGCATTATATCAATGGAAGAAAAGCTTGCCGTTGGTCATTATGTCCCACTTGATTTTCGACTATCTATTGCTGGTTCTTTTACCGTTCAAGTAAGGAAAAAGCTAATAAGTCCATAAATCATCCCTTTTGCACAGAAGGGATGATTTATAAAAATGAATCAAAAGGCTTACTTATTCTCGTGTTTCGACTGATTTTTCAAATATTTGAAATAAAATTAGTTTATACATAAGAAATACTTGGTATGATAAATAAGAAGTTTACTATTTTTGGAGGAATGAACATGAAGAAACTACCTGTAGTGATCTCCCTTGTCTCTCTGCTTGCTTTAGCCGGATGCGGCAATGACTCTTCATCTGAGAAAGTGAAAGATCCTGCACCAGAGACTGACGTATCAAACGAGAACGACAAAAAGCCAGCCGATGATGTTGCAACAGAGAATGAAACAAGTACAGAAACTGAAAAAGAAACAGAGACAGAAACTGAAACTGAAAAAGAATCAGAAGCAACGCCGGAAACTGAAAAAGAATCGGATGATGCCGCAAAAGAAGAAACAACTGATTCAACTACCGAAAAACAACCTGCATCAGAAACCGATGGGGATAAAGAGCAAACAGAGGCTGCAGCTGAAAAAACGCTTCAATACCAATTGCAAGGCCAAACAAAAGAAGAAACAGCTAAGCTGATGGAAAGCGACAATCAACAATATTCCATGTACGTACTCCCAGGATATGAACTAACAGGCGAGGAACCGCGGAAAGATGTTTTATACTTAAAAGACTCGGATCATATTTCAATGCGTATTGAATTATTGTCTGAGAATCCGGATTGGGCTACATATGAAGCAAATATCCCGACGGAATTGCAAGATACGAATCAAACGGTTACGAATCCTACAGAACCCGAGCTGCAAGTTCCGGGCGCTTCCATCTACGAAGCAAGCAATGGACAAGACCGCGTAACAATTTATTTAGTGAAGAACGTCGAGCAGCCGATGAAATTGACCATTTTCACAACCGAGAAAGAGGACTATCGCTCCGCTTTTGTTGAAATGGCAAAAACCATCACGTCCAAATAATAGCTAACCATGAAAAAAGCCGGCTAATGCAGTCGGCTTTTTTCTATAGAGCTTCCCCTCTATCCCGTTTAACAGGTACTATAGCTCCCCCTTCCGCCCAGTAGCGAAAGCACCGATATGTAAACAGGAAGCCACGTGCCTGTAACAATTAAGATTGGTTCATCTACTGACAGGCGGGGGGCTTCACACCTGCCTGCCAAAGATTCACTTTATAACTTCTGCTTGCGGGAAGCACGGTACAGAAGCCATAGAAACAACAAACTAATATATCCGAATAAAGGATATAGGACAGACAGCAATGTCCGGTATTGAATCAAGCTTACCGTATAGGCCGCTAGTAGAATAACGATGAATATAAGCATGCTCGGCAGGCTCGCGTATCTCTTCAACTGCTTCTCCAAACCGAAAACATTGCCTACCAGGGAAGTGAAAATTTCCCCATAAATCACAAAGATAAAAATCCAATAAAGCGGCCTGGCGACATTCTTCATCAGCTCCGCACTCGGAATGTCATATATCGCTATATTCGGCAATGTAATCAATGATAAATGGCTCGTCAATAAAATAAGCGTCAAGCAGATGCCCCCTAGCACCCCGCCGCTCCTGATGATGGAAGGTTCTTTGATTTCATGGGCGACCGGAACAAGCACCGCTTGGGCAAGCGCCAAATTGAATGCGCTGTAAAGAAACGGTGATATGATTCCCTTCAGACCATTCATTTCATGGGGCGTACGGAACAGATGCTCCATGTACAACGGATCGCCGATCACTTGCGTGAATAATAATAGGCTGAACAGAATCATGGATGGCACCACAAGCATATTGACAATAAACAAACCTTTAATGCCGTTATGTAAAACCCATAATGCCACGATTGCCGTAATGGCCACGCCCAGCATTTTCGGGATGCCCGCCTGTTCTTCGAATACGGCGCCCGCTCCGGATAGCATCACAGCCGTAACGCCAAATAACATAATAAAAAAAAGAATATTGATAAAGGGGCTCCAGCGCTTGCCGAATAAATATTCATTCACTTCTTCATAGGTGCCTGCCCCAATCTTCACAGCAAGCAGCATCGTCTTGGTGCCTAACGCAATAAATAGATATCCGGCCACTAAAATCCCCAACAATCCCCAAAAGCCGTATTGGGTGAAGAACTCAACGATTTCCCTCCCTGTCGCAAACCCTGCCCCCACCACTGTTCCCACGTAAACCGCCGCAATCTGCCACGCACCTGACAATCGATAACGCATGCTAAGCCCCTCCTTAGCTTCATTGTATGAAGCTAGGCAGGAAAATAGACAAGCTAATCTCAATTGCCGAAAGCAGATATCTACCTAATTACAAATGGATTTTATATGGTTAAAGTATGTTTTTTGATATAATACAATATGTAGTTTTTTCCTCTACTACTAAATTGTACTTATGAACTTACTTCTTTATATAAAGATTCAGCTACATATTCTTAAATAGAAAGAGTGTCAACATTGAGCATAATAAAAAAGAACATATTTCTCTATACCGTCATTATCATTATTCCTACTATTCTAGCGGTTCTATCATTCAAGCAATATTTAGAGGTGAAAGAGCAGCGGAATCTGGAGCAAGACACACTGAAATCAGGCGAACTGCATCAACAATATATTCAAACGCTGGTGAAAGAAACAGTCAAAAGCCTGGATGTGCTTTCCATCGTCATCCAGGATTTCATGCAGGATACAGAAGATGTGACCACACTGCTCGAACAAACAAAAAAAACGGATAAACGATATGGCGAAATTTATTTGGCGGACAAAGAGGGCGTCATTATTACCGGAACCGTCGACCGATACAATGGGAAAAAAGTAAGGGAGGGCTATATAAAATCGTGCACCGCTTTGAAGACAGCACAGATATCCGTTCTGAAGGAAGATAATGCGCAGGATTATGTTTCCATCTGCAAGCCGGTCCTCGATGAGCATGAAAGCATTTCCAGCTTTATTCTGGTCCAGCTGAAGCTCGGCTACATCCAAAATGTGCTCGAACTGCTGACGCCGCAAATCGCTGTCAAAATTACGGACCAGAAGGGCGAGGAGATCCTGACAATCAATAAGGGACTGCAAGAAGGCGACTTCCAGCAAAGCATCCCTTTCGATGATATACCATGGACGCTCCATTTAAATCATCCGGACCAAGATGTGGATATTAATGCGAACGCCCTTCTGAAATTCACGGTCGTCTTCTTGATGGTGGCACATCTGGCCTTTCTTGTCGTCCAATTCGTCCTATTGCAGCGGGAATCGGATAAACAGAAGAAAATGCATGAAAGCCAAAAGCTCAAAATACTCGGCACACTCGCGGCCACCACAGCGCACGAAATAAAAAACCCTTTAACCGGAATCAAAGGGCTTGTGCAGCTATTGAGCGAAAAATACAATGACTCGGAAGATCAGATGTATTTCTCTGTCATCCAACAAGAAATCACAAGGATCAATGAAATTGTCAACGAATTCCTTATACTAGGAAAACCAAGCATCCACCCTCTTGAAACCGTCGATATTGCAGCTGTCATAAATGAAATGCTGCCGATGTTGGAGGCGGAATCCTGCACTAAAGGCACGACGCTTTATATCGAAAACAGCGAACAGGCATTGCTGGTGCTATGCTTGAAGGATCAGATCAAACAAGTCATTTTAAATATTACAAAAAATAGCTTCGAAGCATGTGAGCTCGGCGACCAAGTGTCCATCTATGTGGCCGCTAAACATTCATCCGCCGTCATCACAATCGAAGACAATGGCCCGGGCATGTCCAAGAGTACATTAAAGCGCATTTTCGAACCTTTCTATACAACGAAGAACTATGGAACAGGGTTAGGATTATACATTTGCCAGAAAATCATCGCTAACTACAAAGGGACTATTAGTGTAAAAAGCAGCAAGTATACGGGGACAACATTCACAATTGTTTTACCGCTTATCCAAAGTGATGCACAGAAGCAGTGAATTGCGCTGGATAGCTACTATACTGTAACTATATAAAGTGAATCTTTGATAGGTGGGGGGGTCCTTCACCCCCCACCTATCATTAGATGAACCAACCTTAGTTGTTACAGGTACTTGGTCTCCCACTTACACATCTGCGCTTTCACTGCTGTGTTGAAGTGGGAGTCTTAGTACCTGTTAAACGGGATAAAAGAAAAATGAAAGCGGGGTAAAATATGAATGGGTAGCTCCTTATGCAAAGAACAGCCGGCCGACGCCGGCCGGCAAAACCAAACCGCCTATAAATTTTTATTCATTATAGGCTTTTGCCACTTATTAAACGATACATTGCAGGCGGTTGTACCCGCCATGTTCCCCATCCTCGAGCGGGAGCTGCTGCTTACTTACACACAGCTCGGCCTGATTGCTTTCGCCTTGAATATGGTCTCTTCCATCATGCAGCCAGTCGTGGGTTGGTATACCGACCGCAAACCGATGCCTTATGCTCTTCCTATTGCTATGATGAGCACGATGGCCGGGATGATTCTATTGGCGGTCGCCCCGTCCTATCCGATGATCATTGTGTCTGTGTTATTCATCGGACTCGGTTCAGCCATCTTCCATCCCGAAGGCTCGCGCGTAGCTTATATGGCAGCCGGTACAAAAAGGGGGCTTGCCCAATCCATTTATCAAGTGGGCGGGAATGCGGGCCAGGCACTTGCACCGCTCATTACAGCCTTTGTCATTATTCCGCTCGGCCAATTGGGCGGATTGACGTTCGCGCCATTGGCTTTCATAGCCAGCCTATTATTATTCTATATCGCGCGTTGGTACACAAAACAAATCGCCTTTTTTCCCGTCAAGAAGAAACAAGGCGGAAAAGACAGCAAGCTTCCTAAGAAAATATGGGCTGCTTTAGCCATTATCCTATTCCTTATTTTTGCAAGGTCTTGGTACATATCGGCGATGACCAACTTTTACGCCTTCTATATTATCGAACAATACGGATTCAGTATTGAAATGGCCCAAATGTACATATTCGCCTTTTTGGCCGCAGGCGCTGGAGGGACTTTCTTCGGGGGGCCGCTGGCAGACCGTTTCGGCAAGAAAACCATTATCTTGCTGTCCATGCTGCTGTCTGCGCCTTTGGCGGTCTTGTTGCCGTTTGTACAGCCTGAATGGGCTCTTATCTTATTGTTTGTGATTGGATTTGTTCTGATGTCCAGCTTTTCCGTTACTGTCGTATACGCCCAGGAGCTTGTTCCGGGGAAAATCGGCACAATGGCGGGATTGACGGTGGGATTGGCGTTCGGGATGGGTGCCATCGGCTCCATTGCGATCGGAAGCATGGCGGACACGGTCGGACTGGCCGCCACAATCAAACTGATGGGCTTGCTTCCTCTATTAGGGCTCTTGAGCGCCCTGCTCCCTTCCGATCGGCCTTTACAGAAAACAGAATAAGGGGGATCAAGTAAACCTTTGATAGGCGGGGAGTGCTTCATCCCCCGCCTGTCAGTAGATGAACCAACCTTAGTTGCTACACATACTTGGCCTTCCGCTTGCACATCCCGATTTTCACTGCCGTGCTGAAGGGGCTTAGTGCCTGTTGAACGGAATCAATGATTCGGGCAGCCTTTCTCCGGAAATAACATATTTTCCTGTCCTCTGAAATAGACTATTCATATACGGTTTGTATCCCGATTGGTACAAGCTGCTATATGACTCACAGAAATGGAGAAAGATATGGCCAATATGTTACTGGGTAGTATGTTATCCGCTTTATCGACAGGAATAGGCGCATTCATCATCTTATTTGTCTCAAATTCGCTTACTCATCGCTTGAAAGATATGCTGCTGGCTTTTACGGCGGGGATTATGATGGCCGCTTCGATGCTGGGGCTGATTCCCGAAGCTTTGGCCCAAGGAGGCTATTTGCCTTTATGCATTGGCATATACTGCGGTGTCGTTACGTTGACGGCACTAGAACAAAGCATCCCTCATATTGATTTAGGACATGCCCCACGAGACATCCAATTCGATTCAAAGGCCTTGTTGATCATCTCTGCCATCACCTTGCATAACATCCCTGAAGGTTTATCCGTGGGTGTCAGTTATGCGGCCTCGATAGATGATGACACCGGAAATCTGATTGCTTTTGCAATCGGTCTGCAAAACGCTCCTGAAGGATTTCTTGTGGCTCTTTTTCTCCTGAATCAAAGAGTATCCAAATGGAAGGCTTTTATGATTGCCACGCTCACTGGCTCCGTTGAAGTGATAACAGCCCTCCTTGGCTTCTATTTAACATCGTATGTAGAAAATCTTGTCCCTTTCGGGCTGGCATTCGCAGCCGGTGCGATGCTGTATATCATCTATAAAGAATTAATCCCTGAAAGCCATGGAGATGGAAACGAAAGGGCGGCGACCCATTCATTTATTGCCGGTCTTTTGGTAATGATTCTCTTGCTAGGGGTTTAAGAATCAGGAACAGCACCCTTCACTCTCAACAATTATGGCTTCTACATATCGAAATCTCTTAAAGACTGCATAATGAGCAAAAAAGAAAGTCAACTGAAAAGTTGAAGTTGACATGACTTATTGAAAGCCTTGGAATAGGTACCCTTCACTTTTCGATAAATATATACTTTTCTTTTAGGATGGCACACACGCATATGGTATTCATTCAAAAGAACATCCAATTTTTGACTAATTTCTACTGTTCGATTATGCGTATAACCAAACTTATTTGCTGCTTCGACCATCTCTACCCTGGTTCGTTGAATAGCAACAATCAAAGCATCAAAAGATTCATCTTTCATGTCTGTGCTAACTCCCTCTCCTATTGACTGTGTTTATGTAAGGATTATGGCAAACTCCGGAAAAAATGTAAACACCTTCGCAATTATAGACAAAATAATATATTATTTCCTATTTCTCCTACTGATTTTTCTTATTCCTTCGACAATATTTACGTATTTTCGAGAAAAGCCGGATGTTCTTTCTTGCATGTTGTTTTTTGATGTTTTTTATCCTATGCTTTCTTTTTTTGAATGGACAGGCAGAAATATGGAAAAAACTGTCCCCTCCCCCACTTTGCTCTCTACATCGATCCAGCCGTTATGCTCTTCGATAATTTTATAGCTGACCATCATTCCCAGCCCTGTTCCACGGTCCTTCGTCGTATAAAAAGGCTCGCCTAACTTTTTGATTTTCTCTTCAGGTATGCCGCATCCTTCGTCAGCCACAGAAATCTTTACTGTTTCATTATCGTGCTTTTCGGTCTCAATCATAATTGTTCCGCCTGTCTGCATGGACTCGATGGCGTTCTTGATGATATTGATCAGCACTTGCTTCAATTGATTCGCTTCACAGTATACGCGCAATCCTCCCTCGAACAGCCGCTCGGTGAAAACGATGCTATGGAGCATGGATTCCGCCCTCAATAGCGCAAGCGTGTCTTTCACTATCAGATTGATGTCCTGCTCTTCGTACTGTACCGCCTGCGGTTTAGCAAGAATCAGAAATTCCGTAATGATGGAATCAATCCGCTGCAGCTCGGAGGTTATAATACCGAAATAATCAGAAAAGTTTTCCTGCAGGCTCGCTTGCATCAGCTGGATGAATCCCTTGATTGCCGTCATCGGATTGCGGATTTCATGGGCGATGCCTGCCGCAAGCTCGCCTACCACCGATAATGTATCCGATTTTCTCAATTGTTCCTGCATCTCTAACTTTTCCGTTACATCTTTAAAGACCGTCAAGTTCAGGCCCGAAACCAAATTCTTCTTGCTGGAAAACTCGAAATGCATCTTTTTCCCGTTCCTCAATGTGAATGACACTACCTCTTCCACACTATGGTAGGTCTCCAATTTCTTCATCATGTTATTAATGGCTTTATGCTGATTCGGCAAAATATGAATCAAATCGCACTTTGTCATAGAGATGATTTTTTCTTTAGGCAGATTCAAGATTTTCATTCCCGCTTCATTGATGTCGACCAGCTGATCGCCGCTCCATAAAATCAAACCGTCAAGCATCCCATCGAATATTTTCCGGAATCGCTTTTCACTTTTCCGAAGTTTCACTTCCATTTCGTACCGTTCGCTTACATTGCGGAAGATTGTGACAATCGTATTGGTATTGTCCATCTTCTTCGCTGTGAATTCAAGCAGCTTCCTTTGCCCGTTCGGCATCAGATAGAATAGCTCCTCCCGCAGTTCGCCCTTGTATGAAAATTCAGTCACGGCATTGCAATACTTCTTATCTTTCTTCATAACGAAGTCTTCAATATGCGCCCCTATCAATACACCTTTCTCCGCCTCGAAGATTCGGCATGCAACCTCATTCATTTCAAAAACATAGCCGCGTTCATCCATTAAGACGATGGCATCTATAGCTTGATTAAAAATATGGGCAAATAATTCTTTGCTTTCCTGCAATTGCAGCTCGATTAACTTCTTTTCTGTCGCATCTTTAAAGACGCTGATGAATTGCTGGTTATACACGTTCATATGAACGCTATATTCGAAGAAATAGTATCTTCCATTGCAATATAGTTCGGTTGTACTCACAATTTTACCCGTATCAAACAAAATATGCCATTCCTTTGCCCATTTCTCTTTGGACTGGGGTGTGAGGAATTTCCAGAAGTTCTCGCCGATCACTTCTTCTTTGTCCATTTCGACAATAGAAAGGAACGCTCCATTTACTTCAATAAGCTTTCCATGGGCGTCGAAAATAAGAATGCCGTCTGTTATGCGTGTAAATAGATCTTGGAACATATCCGTAGCGATCATAAAGTCTTTCTCATTTTTTTTATACGAAGTGACATCTCGTAAGCTGAAGCAATAATGCTTGCCATTACAGACTCCTTCGAATTCCATATGTGAATAATTGCCGTTCAGATCATTCAACAGCCATTCGTCCCTATAACTCCCTTCTTTCTTCAATAAAACCATTTGATAGCGCAGCACTCCTTCAGGGACCTTCTCCAGAAAATCCTTCATGGACTTTCCTATACATTGATTGATATCGCTTTTTAGGATATGGGCAGCCCTCTTATTGATCTCGATGATCTTCAGCTTCTCATTCGTTATGATTTGCGCCTGTTTGGAATCCTGAAAGAAAGTTCGATATGAAAAAATATCCATTTCATCTTGATTTGTCCCCTGTAATAAACCCTCTTCATTTTTCAGCACTTTTTTCTCCCCTTATTACGTAGAGTTACTATTACAATAGAATATTATTCTACATTATAAATGCTATTTCCTATTATTTCTCGAATAAAAAAGCATTTTAAAGAAGAAAACAAAAAAGAGACTGTTCGAATATGCGTATTCGAACAATCTCTTCTTACTTGCATCCCGGCCTATAGGAATGGTGTTTCGTGCTTAGCCATCAATATCTGCCATCTTCTTTCGACTTCTCTTTCGAATTCATCAAGAAGGGGCTTATTCTCCGGCTTCAGTAAATGCTTGGATTTCCCCATATATTTAAGCCAGTCTTCCAATGGAATCCGTTTCTTTCTCGCTTCAGGATTATAGGTGATTGCCGTTTCACCTTGTTCCACCTCATACAGCGGGAAGAAGCAAGAGTTCACCGCCGCTTCCATAATGGTGTTGCCGTATCGGTCTTCCGATTTCCAGTTCAGCGGGCATGCGATCAGGATTTTGCCGTAGACCGCTCCGACGTTCTGGGCATACCATTGCGCTTTGGCCGCCTTCTTAATCAAATCTTGCGGGAATGCTTCCGACCCGGTGAACACATAAGGAATATTTGTCGCAGCCATGATCTGCGGCGTATCTTTATGATGGAATGTCTTACCGTACTGTGTCTTCCCTACGCTTGTTGTGCTCGTCATATGTCCGAAAGGAGTGGAATAGCTCATTTGCGACCCTGTGTTCATATAGCCCTCATTATCATATTCGAGCATGATCACTTTATGATTGCGGAGCGCTGTTCCAATCGCCGAGCCCATGCCGATATCCATGCCGCCGTCGCCTGTGACCATCACGAATGTCACATCATCGGCAACGTCGATTTCACCGCGGCGCTTGAGCTCGAAGAAAGCCTCCACAGTGCCCGACAGCGTCGCAGCCCCATTTTGGAATAAATTATGGATCATCGTCTGCTTATGGGAAGAATGCGGATAAGCGGTCGTCACAACATAAGCGCACCCTGTTTGGAAAAGCACGACAATATCTCCTTCAATTCCTTTAAAGAACAGCTCAAGACCCGAGA
Organism: Bacillus sp. (in: firmicutes); assembly: GCA_051874035.1. Classification (GTDB taxonomy): domain Bacteria; phylum Bacillota; class Bacilli; order Bacillales; family DSM-1321; genus Bacillus_AD. Next base: position 65,828 of record JBJEFM010000051.1, on the reverse strand, counting down.
AGATTCCGCATCCCGGACAAGCTCCATGCCCAGGGGCAAAACGCTTGGGCTTCGCCGTTAATGCTCTGAGCGGCGGTATTCTCACTTTGAGCTTGCCATCTTCCTGCTGCTCCACTTTAATTAAGCCGGTCTTATAAGCATCGCCATGTACCGGCTCGACCACAGGCTGTATCACATCCGTTCCGTCCCCCGGCTTAACGCCGTAATAATCAAATTCTTTGACGCTGGAACGGTCCTCCATGGCCTGCAGCGCCAATTCAAAGAACGCATGCGCATCTTGTGTATAGAAGTCTTTTCCTCCCAAACCAAATATGCGGCTCAACACCATTGTCCCATTCTCTGGATCGGCCTGCAGCGCCGCTTTGATTTCATGCGTTAGGTTCGCGCCATTGGCACCGTATGAATCAGCGCGTTCTCCCACTAACAATACTTTTACATTCTTACATAAATCGCGGATTTCCTGAGACGGAAACGGACGGATCATATTTGTGCCGAACACGCCCGCTTTAATGCCTTTTTCGCGCAGGGCATCAACCGCGTCCTTCGCAGTTTCACCGGCGGAGTTCAATAGGAACAGCGCGACTTCCGCATCTTCCATCCGATACGCATTCAGAACGGTGTAATCCCGGCCTGAAATCTCCGCATACTCCTTCGCCACTTCTTTGTACACTTCATAGGCCGCGTACATGGCATTTGATTGCTGATAATGGTTGTTGATCAAATCATCGCCATTCATATGCGCTCCGATTGTGACAGGGCGCTTCGGATCACGGGCGAAAGGATAGTCTTCCGGGCATTCTCCCACGAATTGCTGAACGACAGCGCGATCCTCGAAGTATTGGACTTTACGCTTCTGATGCGATGTGAAGAAACCATCATACGCCACGATAACCGGCAGGCGGACTTTTGCATGCTCGGCGATTTTCAAGGCCATAATATTCATATCATATACAGCTTGCGGCGTGCTTGCCGTCAAGATGACCCATCCTGTATTCAAAGCGAAGTATAGATCTGAATGATCGCCGCGGATATCCAGCGGGCCGCTGATTGAACGAGTCACCAAGTTCATTACCATCGGAAAACGAGTCCCTGATTGGACAGGCAGCTGCTCAATCATATACATCAAGCCGTTCGCGCTTGTTGCATTGAATACACGGGCTCCCGTGACAGCGGCACCGTAACAGATCCCCGCTGAGCCGTGCTCCCCGTCCGCGGCTATCAGTTTAATATCATGCTGCCCTTTCGCTTTCATGACATCCAATAACTGAGCGATCTCCGTTGAAGGAGTAATCGGGTAATAACCCATGATATGATAATTGATCTGGGCTGCGGCAAGCGCGGCCATTTCATTTCCTGATTCGAATGTCACCACTTGTGATGGTTTCTTTATTTCCGGTGAGATTGTCATCATTACTTCACCCCTCCTATCACATATGGGAAATCATGCTTTACAGTATGCTCTTTCGCATAATCCAACGATTCCCGCATTTCTGTCAGACTGTTCGTCGGGCACGCTTCCACGCATTTCAAGCACCCTTTGCAGTATTGATAATCGATGCCTTGCAGGAACATTTGCTGACGGCCGCGCTTATCTTCGCCTTCTTTCCATACGAAGCACAGATCGGGGCATACATTATCGCAAGCTGCGCAATGGATACATGTCTCTTGATTGAATGAAGGAAGAAAGCCTTGGCGTGAACCGCTGAGGTCCTTAAGCAAACTATTGCCCTGTGCAGCAATAACACCGCCCATCAGTTGTGTATCATACCCCAATGTCGGTTGTGATTGTTTGAGCAAATGATTAGGAGCTGTTACATCTTGTTGTACTGTTTTGAAGACTACACCTTCATAGCCTCTGTCGAAGGTTCTAATATTCGGTTCTACTAAATGAGGATATTTCTTCTCGAATGTCTTTCTGATAACGGAACGCATCGATTCCGGATCCAGGAAATCGCATATTCTGAACAAAGCTCCCAGCATCGCCGTATTTACTTTTGTTCTTTCTTCAACGGCGATTCCGAGCGCGTCAACAATCGCGAGCGTTCCGGCTTCCATGCCAAGGTCGCGCTGTACACTATCGAAATCGCGCGTGGAATTGACAAGCACTACACCGTTTGGCCGCAAGCCTTTCACGACGTCCACCATCTTATATAACGCTTCATGGAACACACCGATTATATGCGGCTCTTCCACCGGGCTATGATCCCTGATTTCCACATCTTGGTCACAGAACCGGATAAAGCTTTTCACCGGCGATCCTTTCTTCTCTGAACCATAAGAAGAGAAATTGCATCCATTTAAGCCCAATCCTAAAACGCCTGCCTCGGCTAACATTTTCCCGGCCAAGTTGGCGCCTAGCCCGCCGATGGACTCCAAACGGATTTCAAAGAAGCCTAATTCATTTTTTTGCGGCAATGAAACCATATAACTACCTCCCTTTATTTCTATTTATAATAAAAACTTCACATATCAATGCGAAGACAAATCTTTCAATCTATTTTATAAGAAAGGCAAATAATAGCCTACGATAATTCTTAAAATATCGAAAATTTTATAATACAGTTTGTGTTTTAATGAATTCCCCTTTAAAAATAAGGGTTATATTCATATATAACAGATAATAACACATATAACAACAGGTACTTTATGTAACCGAAAAGATAGCTAAATGTAAAGATCATTTTAGTGCGTGGCTTGCTATACTGTACATATATAAAAGCATGTATACTATGTTGAGTTATTTTGGAGGACACCATGAAACAAAGAAGCTTTTTTTTTGATAATGCAAAGTTTATATTGATTTTTTTCGTTGTATTCGGCCACTTGCTTCGATCATTCATCAATGATAGTGAAGTCATTCTTGCCATCTATAAAACCATTTATGCCTTTCATATGCCCGCCTTTGTATTGATTTCAGGTTTTTTCGCCAAAGGCATTTTCAATAAAGCCTATATTATTCAATTAGCCAAAAAACTTATTTTGCCCTATTTCATTTTTCAAGGGGCCTATTCTCTTTACTATTATTATTTGGATGCGGAGCCGGCTATCATACTCGATCCTTTCGAACCGCATTGGTCCCTTTGGTTTTTGGTCAGCTTATTTTTCTGGAATATAATGATTGTTATTTTCGTGAAACAGAAAAAAGTCATCGGCATGGCAATCGCCATTTCAGTCGGCCTATTGGTCGGTTATCTTGATGAAATCTCTAATTTCCTTAGTTTGTCGCGCACTTTTGTTTTCTTTCCTATGTTTTTACTAGGCTACTATTTGGATTTATCCCAACTGAATAAACTATTTTCTTTTAAAGTGCGCATCGGGGCTCTATTTATATTTACTATTGTTTTTATAGGCTTCTATCTTTATCCTGATTTCAACCACGAATGGCTATTGGGCTCCAAGCCTTATTCCGAACTGATTTCCTTGCCGCTGACGGCTATGTTCACGCGTCTTGGTTACTATATATTAAGTTTTATAGTCATCATTAGTTTTCTATCACTTGTTCCTAGGGGCCAATACTTTTTCACCGTATTGGGAAGACGGACGCTGTATGTCTATTTACTTCACGGCTTCTTCATACAGTTTTTCCGCCAATATCATTTAGCGGATTACTTTACGGACATGGAAAATTATTTATTGCTAGTCGGGATAGCGCTACTGCTTACTTTCACGCTTTCGAGCCAATTTGTATGCTCGCTTGCCCAGCCTTTTATCGAATTGGGAACATCGAGGTTTTCAATGCTCCTCATTCGGCTAAAAGCGCTGATCGCCTTCTTTTTTATCAAAAAGAATGACCCGATTAACTAAACTTTGATAGGCGGGAGAATGCTTCATCCCCCCGCCTATCAGTAGATGAACCAACCTTAATTGTTACAGGTACTTGATCTCCCGCTTACACATCAGCGCTTTCACCGCCTTGCCAGAGCGGGAGTCTTAGTACCTGTTAAAGGAGGGGCTTGAATAAATCCAAGCCCCTCCTTTGCTTATTCATCAAATATTCGATAATTCAACGCCCCGTCCTCCTTCACAATCGAAAAGCCGGGTATTGTTTCCTGCACTTCTTGCTGCCCCTCCCGTTTTTGCTCCATCTTCTGCTTATATTCCTTTGCCCGATTCCATTTTTCACGGAATGATTTCTCCTTCATTTTAATGGTTATTCGATGGCCTCCCTGCAATAAAATGGATGTGCTTTTTTCTGCCGCTTGTGTGCCGACCACATGGTGAAGGGAGATAAAGGAGCATCCGGGATTATAAGGGGACTGATCCGGAATGAAATATAGACCATGCAGCCCGCTTATCTTGATCGGCGGCATATAATGGTCCCCCAGATTATGTTTAGCCGCTTTAAGAGCACCCTTCCATTCACTTCCATACGACAACAATGATTCTTCAATAATCTTTCTTGGACTTTTCCGCACCATGAACTTCAATTCACCTTCAATAATAATCGAGAATAACTCGCCGTGCGCAGCGAACCACGGAATAAGCACAATTGTCGTCTGCACAATAAGATAACTCGCATATTCTTTCATGGTTTCAAACCTCCTTCGTAGTAATCCAATATTTTCAATTACATGTAAAAGGGGTATACTAGACTATGAGCTGGGCATCATACCCCCACTCTCTTTAGCCCATAAGCACACTGTCCTCCAAGACTTGCTTATGGGATTTTTTTATGGATGATGTCACATCCCGCCTCACCTCCTTTCCGATTCCAGCCAAGCTACAATCTCCTTCAATACCGGCTTCTTGTTGGATATGTAATAGTATTGCTGTTTTCCTCTTCTACCGCCTTCGAAGCGCATCCACATCTCATGATTGCGGTTCCAATCAATATGCTCAATTTCTTTCATCCGGATGAGCAGCTCCGCTTTTCTTCTATTAAAAGGTTCTTGCAATTGATTATTATTCACATATAAAGCCATGGCCATCAACACCGGAAAATTTGCGAAAATGGATTCATGATCGTTGCCGATGCTTTCTGCCGGATGCATCGCGAATAATGCGTCCAGCCACGCATTCACCAACTCGATATACTCACTCTCTTCCAACCTGCGAAAAGCTTGCGCCCTCTGCTGATTCTGCACCATGCCTCCGTACACGAAGAAATCCACAAGCTGGCGCAATTGAGATAACGACAACAGCTTGCGATTGGCCGGACGGATCATCGAACGTTTCTCCATTTCCACGCCGGCTATCTTCAATTTCTCGTTGGATGCGAGAATAACGTTCGTAATCCGGTTCAAGATGCTTCTGGAATCATAGGAAATACGCTTCGATAAAGGCACTTTCTTCCCTTTTGTGTTCAAATCAATATACAACTGATTGATTTCTTCCGTACATAGCCCTCCGATCAATTGAATCGCAATGCTCGTATGATCGATGATATGCGATAGCTTGTACCCTTTCTTGATGGTATCCGGTTGTTCATTTTTTATGGCTTTTTGGATGACATCTTCTAGCTGCACGATGGCTTTCACACGGTGCGATCCGTCGATGATGGTGAAATGGACCGGGTTTTCAAGCTTGATTTCAGAATCGGACAAAGTGGCTACCATAGGAGGGAAGTAAATATCGTCATCTGCTGCATTCTCTAGTATATAATCTTTAATTCTGCGGACATGCGCCTGATTCGTTTCTCTTATTGTAATCGTCCCTTGATTCACTGACTCAATCAGCTTCTTTAAAGGTAAAGAAATCATTCGCTGCTCCTTTGAAAAAATATTCTGAATAATCATCAGGAGAGAATTCCTTTCTTACTCATCGCATCCAAAAAGTTATGGGCGGTTTGCTGGATATTAGGTGTGCTGGAATGATATTTGATTTTTTTTGCTCCTTTGTCGTATAGATGGGCAAAACACGGGTCATCATGCTTCCACGTACAGATGCTCTTTAAAGACATTGCATGCCCCAGGGCTTCTTCATATGTTTGATTGTAGCTTCTGCGCATGAGGAAAATAGTATAGGCAAGCGCCATTTGAATGCCGGTAAGGCCGCAAACGTATAGCTGCCGGTTCACTTTTTTCTTAGGAAACAGATCGTTCCACATCGAGAAGAAGCGCAAACCGACGGATTCCATTTCTTCAACGGCTATGTACAGGGAACTCGGCTGGCCTTTCTTCACTGTTAAAATCCCTTCAAAAAGAGCAAGCATGCATTTCTTCATAATCGATAAAGATGTAAGCGCAGGGCTATAATGGGAAATGCGTGATAACCTGTGCTCAATCTCGAACAAATGATCCAGCCTCCCAGCAATCTGCCTTGCCATAGAAGCATAGGCATCCCTTTGGTCGTATTGCATGATTAAGCCAACATGCGCTTCCCTTCTTTCTGTATTCAAATCGGTAAACAACAGCCGTTCGCTCCGCTTGTCCAAATCCAAATATATTTGCATCGCTACCGGATATTTTCTCAATTTATCCATCAACCGCTGTTGTTGCTCGGCGCGTTCATATTGCCCCGACTCCTCATAAATTTCCTTATGTGCCCGCAGGTGGCTAAAAGCCGATATTAAAGCGGCGCAGCGATGCTGGCCATCAATGATATAAAGCTTGCTGCCAGGAACGAGTTCCCATTCGCCGGCTTCCTTCTGCTTGATCGCCCCTCTTGATGAAAACACAAAGGAGGAAAACATAAATTCAAAATTTGTTTCCAATGATTGAATGATAAACTCCCGTATCTGCAATCTCCTATTCGGGTCAAGCTTTCTTTGCACCTCGGAATCTACTTCGAATATCGCTTCCAACATCGAAAATGGCATCTGGGTAATCAAAATTTCTTTCCCGAATTGCCGATAAGATTCTCCGGAAATCTGCGATACAATTCCTATATCCGACATCTTTCATCACTACTCCTTTAGTCATAATTATGCAATTTAATTTTTTGGTTGTAAATTACTTAATTAGAATTTTTTTACTCAACTAAACAATCTCCTTTTTGCCACTTTTCCATTATTCCCCGCTCTTTACATTTCGCTATTATTTGTTATAATATATTTCCATTTTTTGATAATTCCTATTTTTTGCTTGTTTCTTCCCCTTTTTTTCCTTATATACTCCTTTTTCTTCGCCACAATATCCATTCGATTCATAATTCACCAAAAATCCATATATCTCTATAACTAAAACAAAAAAACTATCAGACTCAAAAAATAACGACCATTATACCTATTCATCACACCTACTCCGTAAGGCTTTCAATCCAGAATTTCAGTTTAACCCATAGTATCTTTGCATCATTTTTCTCTTCCAATCCAGAATTCCGCCAAGTAACGTCTACTTGTAATCAGTTTCTATAAAGTGAATCTTTGATAGGCAGGGTTTCCTTCTTCTCCGCCTATCAGTAGATAAACCACCTTTAGTTGTTACAGGTTACTTGATCTCCCACTTGCACCTCTGCGCTTTCACTGCCGTGCCGGAATGCAAGTTTTATCTTAGTGCCTGTTAAATGAGATAAACTTGGCTATGCTATCTATGATAGAATACATACATACTTTGATCAGAAAGGAGCATTCATTTCAACATGAAAGTAATTGCGGCTACTCTAAATGCTAAATATATTCATACGAGCTTATCCATCCGTTATTTAAAAGCGTATGCGGCTCCGGAATATAATATAGAACTTGCTGAATATACAATCAAAGACCCTGTCATTAATATTGTCAGCGACTTGCACGCAAAGAAACCCGATGTCATCGGCTTCAGTTGCTACATTTGGAATATCGAGGAAACCATTAAGGTTGTCCATTTATTAAAGAAAATCAATCCGGACCTCACAATTGTATTCGGGGGGCCGGAAGTTACATATGATGTCGAGGAATGGCTGGAGCGGCTGCATGATGTCGATTACTTCGTCCTCGGGGAAGGCGAGGCGACATTCAAGCGACTGCTTGCTTGTCTAGAGGGTAAAGAAGAAATAGCGAATGTCCACGGCATCGCCTATAAGGATGGCAATAAGAACGTCATTAAACTTCAACAAGAAAAATTGAATTTAAAAGAAGTTCCCTCTCCCTATCGCTTAGAAGGAGACCGCGCCGAACTCGGAAAGCGCGTCGTCTATATGGAAACAAGCCGCGGCTGCCCATTCAGCTGCCAGTTCTGCCTCTCTTCCATCGAAGTGGGCGTCCGTTATTTCGACCGTGAAAAAATCAAAGAAGATATCCGCTATCTGATGGAAAACGGCGCACGGACAATCAAGTTCGTCGACCGTACGTTCAACATCAGCCGCAGGTACGCCATGGATATGTTCCAATTCCTGATTGATGAACACCTGCCGGGAACGGTTTTTCAATTCGAAATCACAGCCGACATTATGCGGCCTGAAGTAATCCAGTTCTTGAACGACAACGCTCCTGCCGGCTTGTTCCGCTTTGAAATCGGCGTTCAATCAACGAACGATTATACGAATGAGCTTGTCATGCGCAAACAAAACTTCGAAAAACTCACACGCACCGTCACGATGGTAAAAGAAGGCGGCAAAATCGACCAGCATCTCGACTTGATTGCCGGGCTTCCCGAAGAGAATTACGATTCTTTCAAGAAGACGTTCAATGATGTATTCGCGCTTGAACCGGAGGAGCTGCAGCTAGGTTTTCTGAAAATGCTCCGCGGAACGGGGCTTCGGATACGCGCCGAAGAATACGGATATGTATACAGCGATTATGCACCTTATGAAATCGTAGCGAATAATGTCCTGACATTCGATGACATCATCCGGATCAAACAAGTAGAAGATGTATTGGAGAAATATTGGAACGACCATCGCATGGACCGAACAATCGATTATTTAACGAGAGAAGCGTTCCCTACGCCATTTGACTTTTTCCAGGAATTCGGCACATTCTGGGAAACGCAAGGGTGGTCCAGAATCGGGCATCAGCTTGAAGATCTGTTCAAGCGCCTGTCTTTATTCCTAGAGAAGACAGCTGTTAAGGATATCGGCCATATCACCGATTTAATGAAACAGGACTATCTGCTCCATTCAAGATACAAGCCTAGGAAACCATGGTGGGAGCCTACTCTGTCCAAAGAAGAGCGTTCTCATTTCTATCAAAGGATTTTGGATGAGCCCATGCTTTTCGGTGAAGAGTTCCGGGACTTACAATTGACCCAGAAAGAGTTATATAAGCATACGATGCTCGAAAAAAAATCTAATCGCGTTCAAAAATTAGACAAAAATGTTCTTAGCGATTGTGAAATTTTACTAGCATATTTCGATCCCGCCGGAAAAGGCAGTCAATTGTTCACAGCGCGCCTATAAAAAAAAGACCGTCATACGTTATTTGACGGTCTTTTTTTGTTTTAATAGTATAACTAGAATTATTTTTTTGAACATTTCTTTGTTTTAGTTTAAAATTAATTATTATATCAAGATAACTTAAAAAACTAAAAATAACTTAATAACATTAGAATAATGCTTACATTATTTTACTGTTAATCCATTTACACCCTTATGCCGGATTAGGCGAGGTTTTTTTGTTTGTATTTTTCGAATACAATAATTATAGTAAAGGCAAGGTTATGTGAATTTCAAAACACTATACCTACATAGTTACAAATAAGATGATTTTTTGATGGTTTGCTGGATTGGCAAAACACTTATCATACTACTATATCATCTTGTTTCTAACATACTTACACACTACTTATTACGTAAGAAAGGGGTAAAAGCATGAAAACAAAATTGGCACTCATCAGTTCTTTTCTCCTCGCCACCGTTGTTTTATCCGGTTGTGAGAGAGCAGTAGTATTCAGACCGAATGGTCCTGTTGCCGAAATGTTGGCTAATACAATCAATTTCAGTGCATTGATCATGTTACTGATACTTGCTGTTGTATACGCAATATTTGCCTACATGCTCATTAAGTACAGAGCTTCTAAAGCTCCGAAAGATTACGAACCTCCGCATATCGAGGGAAGTAAAGCATTGGAAATCACTTGGACTGCTATTCCAATCGTGATTGTTATTATTCTATCTGTTGTTACAGTCAAAACAACTTATCAAGCGGAAAGTGTTCCTAAAGGATATGAAGACCAAAAGCCGCTTGTTATTTATGCAGCTTCTTCCGACTGGAAATGGCACTTCAGCTATCCTGAAGAAGGCATTGAAACCGTTAACTATGTAAATATTCCAACAGACCGCGTAATTGAATTCCGCGTCTATTCGTTTGGACCGATTTCAAGTTTATGGATTCCGCAGCTTGGCGGCCAGAAATACGGTATGAGCGACATGGTAACGAAAGTTCGCTATGTAGCGGATGTACCGATGTCAATGGAAGGCAAGAACTCAAACTTCTCAGGTAAAGGCTTCGCTGAAATGCAATTCGAAGCATTATCAATGACACCTCAGGATTTCGATCAATGGGTCGAAGACGTAAAAGCGAACGAACCTAAATTGACTGAAAAGAAATTTGATGAATTACTGGAAATGGACTTCTCCGGAAGACAATCTTACTCATCCACTCACTTAGAATTCAGCCCTCCTCCAGAAGGAAGCGAAGCTGGACATAACCATGGTGATGATGAAGATGCCGACATGCCTGCTGGCGACACAGAAGAAGATCATTCAGAACATGAGAATCATTAATCTAACATAAAGCTTGAAAATACAGCTTTTTAAGAAAGGAGCTACTCATTGTGGACGTGAAATGGGAAGATTATTTTCTTTTTTTACACGGTGATCCGATGATTATTGGAGCGACGGTTTCTATCGTGCTTGCTTCCATAGCAATTGTAGTAGGACTCACATATTTTAAGAAATGGCGCTGGTTGAAAGACGAATGGCTTACAACCGTTGATCATAAAAAAATTGGTATCATGTACATCCTGGCCGCATTAGTCATGCTATTCCGCGGAGGGGTGGACGCAGTGCTCATGAGAGCGCAGACAGCCATTCCTGAGAATGGATTATTAGCGCCTCAACATTATAATGAAATCTTTACAACACACGGTTTAATCATGATTCTCTTCATGGCGATGCCGTTTGTAATCGGTTTAATGAATATCGCGGTTCCATTGCAAATCGGTGCGCGCGACGTTGCGTTCCCATACTTGAACGCAGTAAGCTTCTGGTTATTCTTTGCCGGGGCGATGCTATTAAATATTTCATTCGTATTCGGCGGATCGCCGGATGCCGGTTGGACTTCTTACTTCCCGCTGGCGAGTGAGGAGTATAGTCCGACAGTCGGAACGAACTATTACAGTTTATCTCTGCAAATATCGGGTATCGGTACTTTGATGACAGGGGTCAACTTCATCGCAACAATTATTAAAATGAGAGCGCCTGGCATGACACTTATGAAAATGCCAATGTTCACATGGTCTGTATTAATCACTTGTATCATCATCGTATTCGCATTCCCTGTATTAACAGTTGCACTTGCATTGATGATGTTCGACCGTTTATTCGGATCTCAATTCTTTACGATGACAGACGGCGGTATGGATATGCTCTGGGCCAACCTGTTCTGGGTTTGGGGACATCCTGAAGTATATATCGTTATCCTGCCTGCATTCGGTATATTCAGTGAAGTTATCTCTACGTTCTCTAAGAGAAATCTTTACGGTTACAAATCAATGGTATTCAGTATGGTTGCCATCTCCCTTCTATCATTCACTGTATGGGTTCACCATTTCTATACAATGGGTCAAGGAGCGTTGGCTAACTCATTCTTCTCGATTACAACAATGCTGATTGCGGTTCCGACCGGGGTTAAGATATTCAACTGGCTATCTACGTTGCATCGAGGCCGAATCGAATTCACGACGCCGATGATGTATTCACTGGCATTCATTCCAATCTTCACATTTGGTGGAGTAACTGGGGTTATGCTTGCAATGGCCAGTGCCGATTATCAATACCATAATACGTTATTCCTAGTGGCCCACTTCCACTACGTATTGATTCCGGGTACAGTATTCGCTGTTCTTGCAGGATTCTATTACTGGTGGCCAATGCTATTCGGATTCAAACTGAACGAAAAACTTGGAAAAATTGCATTCTGGTTTATCGCAATTTTCTTTAATGTCACATTCTTACCATTATTCTTCTTAGGATTAAATGGTGCGACACGCCGTATGAGCACTTACTCAGCGGAAACAGGCTTCGGTCCATTGCAATTGGTTTCTGCAATCGGTGCATTGGGATTAACAATCGGTTTCGTCATCCTTGTATACGGTATCTATTGGAGCATCCGCTACGAACCGCGCTTAACAAAAGCGGATCCATGGGATGCCAGAACACTTGAATGGTCGACAAGCATGCCGGTTCCTTTCTACAACTTCGCCAAAGAACCGACTGTTTCAAGCGTTGAAGCTTGGTGGGACCATAAAAAAGGCAAAGCGAAATTGTTCAAAGAAGGGCCATATGAAGAAATTCATATGCCAAGCAATAGCTTCGTGCCATTCATCATGGCTATGTCTTTCCTTGGATTAGGCTTCTGTATGGTATTCAGTTGGTGGATTCCGGCGATTATCTTCGCTATTCCGATTGTCTGGGCTCTATTCAACCGTTCATTCAGCAAAGACCATGGATTCCATGTGAAGGTTAAAGAAATCGAAGAAATCGAAAGCAACTTATTGCGAGGTGACAAATAATGAAAGTAGATGCCTCTCTACCTCTAGAATATAGTACGGAAGAAAATCGATTGAAGATTTTCGGATTTTGGATTTTCCTTGGTGCGGAAATTGTTCTTTTCGCCACCCTGTTTACGGTATATTTCATTATGGAAAACCGGATCGGCAGCGGACCTTCCGGAAAAGAGATTTTCGCTCTTAACGGTGTCCTTGCCGAAACATTCATCCTATTGACAAGTAGTTTCACAATCGGTATCGCAATCCATGCGATGCGCATGGGCATGAAGAAAGCGATGATGACAATGCTTGGCATCACACTTGCTCTTGGTGCGGCGTTCGTCGGCATTGAAGTTTACGAGTTCTTCCACTATGTGCATGAAGGTGCTACGCTGCAAACAAGCGGATTCACTTCAAGCTTATTGACAACGCTCGGCACTCACGGGGCTCACGTAACGTTCGGTCTATTCTGGGGAATCTCTATTCTGTTGCAAGTGAAGAAACATGGCATTACAGCCCGTACGGCTAATAAGTCATTTATCTTCTCTCTATACTGGCATTTCCTTGACGTAGTATGGATCTTCATCTTCAGCTTTATCTATCTGAAAGGACTGATGTAAAATGGCTAAGTTATTTCCGAAGGCTCACGTAATCGGCTTCTTGTCTTCAATCGTCTTAACGCTGGCTGCTTTCTCAGTGGTTGTTCTAGATCTTTCCTATAGCGCTGAGATGGCTATCCTGCTTGTTACAGCGATTTTGCAAGCAAGCTTACAATTATTCTTATTCATGCATATCGGTGAGTCCGAAGATAAGAAAGACCTTTATCTCAATATCGCCTATGCAGTATTCGTTGGTTTAGTTACTATTATCGGTTCACTGTTCGTAATGGTTTGGGACTGGTAATCTAGCCTTATAAAGAAGGGGCTGTCCCATAAGCCCCTCAACAAAAACAGGCGGGGAAAAACAATAGTTTTTCCCCGCCTGTTTTTTGTTGTTTTCCGTAAAAGTGACCGGGGCATCCCCAGATAGGATGCCCCTCTCTTCCTATCAACCGATAATAATGCGCTCTTCCGGATAACGGTAATTCACTTTTTTCTCTTTACCGCCAATCATGAAGATGAACGTCACAATCCCTACCCTTCCGATAAACATGAGTAAGATTATGATGAATTTACCGAATGTCGAAAGTTCGGATGTAATTCCCATCGAAAGTCCTGTCGTTCCGAAAGCGGAGCATACCTCGAACAAAATCTCCGTCAGCGTGAAAGATTCTGAAATAGTCAGCAAGAAGATCGCACAGGAACAGATGAAGAAAGCCGTCAATGATACAACAAGCGCCTTTCGTACATCGACCTCGCTGATTTCCCGTTTAAATACTTTAATCCGCTTATTCCCTTTCGCGAAATGGTACAGAAATAAAACATTCAAAGCGAATGTAGTCGTCCGGACCCCTCCCCCTACAGAACTTGGCGATGCCCCTATAAACATCAAGGCGCTTAATGCAAGCAACGTCGGTTCGCTGAACTGGCTCACATCCATCGTAGAAAGCCCGCCGCTCCGTGTGGAAACGGACTGGAAGAATGCATAGAATAAACTTTCATGCCAGCTCTTGCCCGCAAAAAACGATTTATACTCCAATATAATGATAAGCAGTGTGCCAAAGATAACCAGCCCAAAGAATGTGAAGGTCGTCAGTTTGGTGAATAGAGTGAATTGAAACTTCGCCAAACTGTTATGATTGAACAGGAAATTCTTCACTTCCACCAATACCGGAAAGCCGATTGCACCCAAAATGATCAAAACGATATTGATGAACTGGACGAAATAATCAGTGGCATACGGGGTAAGCGACGCACCCGTGATATCAAGGCCGCCGTTGGTCGTGGCGCTCACCGCCATAAATAGTCCATTGAAAAACGCTTCATACGGATTGGCGTAATACCTCATCAAATATACGCCCAGTATGAGTGTCCCGACCGCTTCGATAATAATAATCAAGAACAGCACTTGGCGCAGCAGCGCCACAAGCCCCGCCAATGAGTAAAGATTCTGGTCGGTCATAATAAGCCGTCTTTCCTTGAGGCCGATCCGCTTCTTGAAAATCAGCCACATAAACGTACCGAGTGCCATAATACCGATTCCGCCGAATTGCAGTACGAATATGAGAATACAATATCCCGTCAGGCTGAAAGTTTGCGATATATCAACCGGTGTAAGACCCGTTACGCTTACAGCGCTTGCCGCAACAAATAAAGCGTCCTCGAAAGCAAGCTCGACACCCGGCCGCAAAGCGACCGGCAACTTGAGCAGCAAGGTGGAAACCGTCACCGCCAGGAAATAATAGACAACAATAAGCTGCGCGGGAGTCAATTTATTTAGTATATCCTTCTTCAATTTTTCCATTCATATAATCCTTTCAGAAAATCATATACAATAAATAACCCTCTTATTGTAGTCGGTTTTCCAGCTGTTTGTCTATTCTTATATAATATCTTCTAACGCCTGCGGTCTTTCCTTCAAATAAAGGTGCAAATCCTCATGGCCGCCTTTCACAATAAGATCCCGGATGATTTGCGACAGGATGATGCTGTAGACCGTTCCGTTACCGCCGTATCCTCTCAAGAAATAGCTGTTTGGATATTCATCGTATATGCCGATTGTCGGCAGCCCATCATGCGTCTCGCCAAAGAAAGCCCCCCAATAGTATTCTGCCTTCACCTTTCCTGAAAGCTCAGGAAACAGTTGAAGCAACTTGTCCATCAGTTCATCCCGTTTATGTACCAGCATGGAATCACGCTTCTCAACGCGCGTCGTCGGTTCATCCAATCCCCCGAATACGACGCGGCCATCCATTGTACGGCGCGCATATATATACGGCCGCGCTGTTTCCCAAATCATCATGTCGCCATACCATTTCTCCATTTCCCCCACCGGATTAGTCGCGAGCGCGTACGAACTCATAATCACGCCGTTCGGGTCGCGCACTTCCTCCTGCGCTTCATAACCTGTCGCATAGACCACGTATTTCGCCTTAATGCTGCGGCCTTGGTCTGTGTGCAGAAGACTGACGTCTCCGCTATGCTCCTTCCTGTTGATTGTCGTATGGGCGTATACGCGCACCCCTTTCTTATACGCATAATGGACCAAACTCTGTGCATGCTTAAACGGATTGATTTCTGCATCGCCGCCTGTTACGATTGCGGCCGGTTTAGAGAAACCGAAATGTGCCTCGATTCTTTCCCGCGTCCAGTATTCCGCCGGAAAGCCATATTTATTCAATGTATTGTATTCCTCTTTCAATATCGCTGCATCCGATTCTGTTGAAGCGAAATATAAACTCTTTCGGACAGCGAATTCCGAACAATTGCCTAATGAGGGCACCACCTGCTCCTTCAGTGTCCGGATCGCATCGAGGCAAAGCTGATAATGGTGCACAGCCGCCCGCTCCCCGAATGAATGGATGGTGGAGGTCAATGTTTTGTCATTGCTGTATTGCAGAAGCCCCGTATTGGCGATTGTGCTGCCGCGGCAAATACCGCGCTTATCGACAAGCACGACCGACAGATCGGTTTCACTCAAAAAATAGGCGCAATGCGCGCCTGACGAGCCGCTTCCTATAATCAGCACATCGCATTCCACATCCTCTTCTAACACCGGATATTCATATCCTTCAAATGTTGTATTCCAATATGTTCTTCCATTGGCTAAATCCAACGTATCCACCTTCATTTTTGTTTTTCTTTATTATTCCCTGTCTTTCCATGCATGCAAACTTCCAGAAGGAGACAATGTTATTTTTTTTCGGGGTTCGCATTTAAAGGTACGTTTTCCATCAACAAAACAACATATTCACTTGCGCAGAAACCATACTAAGCTTACAGAGACAACCTCTGTAAAACAAATAAAGGAGTGGTTCATATGGCAAATACGAATAAATTGCTTGTACCGGGCGTCGAGCAAATGTTAAATCAATATAAATACGAAATTGCACAGGAATTCGGAGTAACATTAGGCTCCGACACAACAGCACGCGCGAACGGGTCTGTCGGAGGCGAAATCACAAAGCGCCTTGTACAGCAAGCGCAATCTCAATTAAGCGGCACCAAATAAGACAACTTCATATATGGCTTTGAAAGGCTGTCATTTCCGGCAGCCTTTCTTCATTATTCACAAATGAGGAATAAAAAGGAAACGTTCATTTGAACGACGGTCAATTAAAGAAGAGGCTGTCTTTACGACAGCCTCTTCTCTGCTATATTCGCCCTTTCATCTATATAGCCTGCTTTCATTCGATTAATAGCGAACAAGATCACTATAACCATTGAGATCACGCCGAATATAAGTACCATAGACTTGAAGCCGATTGTATCCAGGAACAATCCTGCCGAGACGAGGATTGCTTGGAACAAAAGCCGGTCCGCCATCCCCTTGAACGAGAAGAAACGGCCATGCATTTCCCTCTGGACCGCCTTCTGGAACAACGTAGCTGAAATCGGGAAGAAAATCCCCGCCGCAAAACCGAATATCCCGAATGAAATAATGGCCGGAATCTGCAGGTCGGCGAAGTACAGCGATAAATGCGTGCCAGCCATCAAGAAGGCGGCAAACAGCATCACATTGATCGGATTCTTATCGTCCGTCGCCTTCCGGGCAAGGAAAGCGCCAATCATGAAGCATACACCTTCAGCCGTATAAAGCCAGCTTTTGATAGCCGGGTCTGCTTGCATTTCACTGATCTTCAATACCATTAAGTTAAAGCTGCCCAAGAAAAGGGTTGGAATCAACAGCAAAATCAACCCCATGAGCACAACCGGCGTCGAAGTAATGACGGACCATACTTCCTTGAATCCGCCGGATGAAGCTTTCCCCTCTTTCCGTGCAGCCTTACGGGGAGCATCATCCTTAATCGTAAGCATGAAGGTGCATATAAGAATGAATGCATACGCGACCATAGAGAGAAAATAAATTTGAAATAACGTCAAGTATAATAGCAAGATGCCGGCAAGCGCTGTCCCCATGATTCTGGCGATCGTACCCACATTCATATGGAGCCCGTTGATGCCCATAAGCTGATGCTCCTCGACAATCAACGGTATCGTCGATTGCAGCGCGGGTAAATAAAAAGCATTCGCTATACCGATCAATACCATATATACACACATCCATATGATGCTGCTTTGTGAAATGGCAATGAACATGAATAGCACCGATCCGATTCGTAAAAGGCTCGAATAAATCATTACCTTCTTCTTGGATGTCTGGTCGATGACCTTGCCGGCAAGCGGAGCGAAAAGCACACCCGCAAGCATCCCCACAAGCAGGATAAGGGACTTATGCAGATCGGACGGCACTAGATTTTGCAAGAACTCAAGGTTTCCGATTGTACCGAGCCACAACCCCATATTGGCAATGAATTCTCCCATCATTAATATCCATACATTGCGATTCGAGATCATATGCTCCCTACCTTTTCTCTGAATTATGAATTATTTCGATTCACTAAACATTTTACCTTCTTTCATCAACTTCTGTCCATATCCTTTCATCCGCAAGCAACCGCTTTCCGAAACATACAAAAAGAAGGCTGGCTTCGGCAATTGCGCCGGCGCCAGCCTTCTCTTTTATTTTTGTTACATTAAGCTTTTTTGTTCCGGTTTCGGCTCTTTTTCCCGTGAAGTGAAGAAGCCGATTGCAACAATTCCAAGCAATACGCCCCAGAAGATGAGCTTCCATGTTGTGGACTCAGGGAAACCGTGCGGGATAATGGCAAGTGCCGGGTGCGCCAAAGTTAAGACAGTAAGTTTTACGCCTACCCAGCCGACAATGAAGAATGCCGCTGTTTCCAGGCTCGGTTTTTTATGAAGCAAGTCGACGAATAGGTGAGCGGCGAATCTCATGATCACTACCCCGATGAATCCGCCAAGGAACATGACGATGAATTGTCCGCCGTCGATATCTCCGACTGTAAACCATCCTGTAGCCGGCAATGTTTTTGCCAGCACAACCGCCGCCAGCATAGAATCGATTGCGAATGCGATGTCGGCAAATTCCACTTTCACCACAGTCATCCAGAAGCCGGAGCCTTTCTTGCCTTGCTGCTGCGGCTCATACAATTGATCTTTATGGGCAAATTTCTTATATAAATGATGCATTGCGATGAACAGAAGGTATGCCGCACCGATTGCCTGCACCTGCCATACATTCACCAAATACGAAATGATGAATAAACTACCAATACGGAATACAAACGCGCCGATTAAGCCATAGAACAGAGCCTTTCTTCTTTGTTCAGGCGGCAGGTGCTTGACCATGACCGCCAATACAACCGCATTGTCGGCGGCAAGGATACCTTCAAGCCCGATCAAGACAAGAAGAACCCAGCCATATTCCAATAAAATTGTTGCCTCCATTTTTCAACCTCCATTTAGTAGTGTTCTTCTTTTTTCCCCAATGTACGATCCCAAAACATGGTCAATGACAAACAAAAAAGACCTTTGCCTGTACATATAACGGTACAATGGCAAAGGTCTTGCTGAGCATAATTGTCAATTAATTAATGCCAACAAAGCCGGAAGAAAATACATTCTACGAATTGACGACTTTGTTTTAGGGCGAACCCTAACGCTACTCCCCTTTGAAAAGGAACACTTATTAATTTGTATCCTTATTATATTTCACCAAAAAACATTTTGCAACCTTTTAATAGTAAAATATAGAATGATTGTTTGAGAATAACAGAATCATTTGCTCTTCTTCAACAAGCGCAAATAGCTCCGCAGGAACGTTCCCCATTTCTTGCGCTCGCCATAGAAAGCTTCGAGCAGCGCCTTGAAATCCCCGTACTTCCCTTTATACGGATACCACTGGATTTCATTCCGCTTCTTGCCGGCATCGACCATGACCGCTTTTTCATGGCAGAACATGCGCAGGCCTTGCTCGCTGTGATATCTGCCGATGCCGCTGTTCTTCGCCCCGCCGAAGGGGAGATGATGATTGGCTACTGAAATGATGACGTCATTAATCATGACCGCACCGGACACAAGCTCGGCGGCGATCCGGTCCGCCCGTTCCAGGTCGCCGGACCAGACACTCGCATTCAGTCCGTATTCACTGTCATTCGCCAGACGGATAGCTTCCTGTTCATCCGTGAATGGAATAATCGGCAGGACGGGCCCGAATGTTTCTTCGCGGACAATCTTCATATCGTCCGTGACAGATGACAGCACCATCGGCTGCAAGTACATGGAATCTTCCCATTCATCCGGCGCCTGCCCTGTTTCAAGGATTGCCCCTTTTGCAAGCGCGTCTGTTACATGGTCTTTCACGATGCCGACTTGCGTTTTATACGTCATGCTTCCGATATCGGCTTCTTTTGTCGCTCCTTGCGTTAAAGCGGCCGTTTCTCGCTTAATGGCGGCAAGAAATGGCTCGTAGATCGCCTCATCGACATACAGCCGTTCTACGCTCATGCACACTTGCCCGCTATTCGTGAAAGCGCCCCATGCCGCCCCTTTTGCCGCTCGTTCAATATTGGCGTCGCGGCAGACGATCATCGGGTCTTTCCCGCCGAGTTCAAGCGTGACAGGTATCAGGTGTTCAGCCGCTTGCTTGGCGATGATGCGCCCTGTTGCCACAGAGCCCGTAAAAAAGATATAGTCCGGTTTCGCTTCGACAAACGCTCCGCCCAGCTCCTTGCCGCCATGGGCGAACTGGATGACGCCCTTCGGAAAGCCTGCCTTCTCGAACAACCCTTCCATATAGCGACCTACATACGGCGTAACTTCCGAAGGCTTGGCGATTACCGTATTGCCTGCTGCCAAAGCGCTCAAAATTGGAACCATGGAAAGTTGAAACGGATAATTCCAAGGGGAAATGACAAGCACGGTCCCCCTTGGCATATAATCGACATACGATTTCTTTCCAATAAACACAATGGGTGTTTTCACCTTTTGGCGCCGCAAGATGCTTTCTGCACTGCTTTCCAAATACGCTAGAAAGTCCAGTACAGGCATGATATCCGCGACAAGCGCATCAAGCGGCACTTTCCCCGCATCTTTGGCGATGGCATCAGTTGTTTCATCAAGCTCCCTCAACAGCACATTTCGAAGCTCTGCGAAGAAGAAGAGCCTGTCCTCGATCGGCATCTTGCTCCAGCTTTTGAATGCTTCCTTCGATAAGTCAGCCATTGCCGGTACTTCGGCCACATCGGTTTCCTCCATTGTATGGATATGTTCACCGGTCGACGGCGAATACACTTCCCACGCTTTCTTCGTCTTTATCATTTTCCCACTCGCTTTCTGATTCTTTATTCGATAGGATGATTATCCTTCAATATTGCCCGCAGCTCGCGGATTTTGGCCGCTTCCCGCCCGGCATCGCCCTTTTCTTCATAGCTTGGCATGCGCGCCGCTTTCCGCAGTGATTTCTTCCTGCGTGTCTCCTTATCGAAAAAGCTGTAAATGATTGGTATGATAAACAAGGTCAGGAAGGTGCTGCTGATCAATCCCCCAATCACCGTGATGCCCATAGGCCGGTTGATTTCCGTTCCTTCCCCGATGCCGAGCGCAACCGGCAGGAGCCCCAGGATTGTCGTCAACGACGTCATCAGGATTGGACGCGCCCGATCAAGCACGGATGCCACGATTGCATCATAGGAAGACATCCCTTCCGCTTTCCGCTGATTGATATAATCGACAATCACAATCGCGTTGTTCACCACGATGCCCGCCAGCACGATGAGGCCGATGATGGCCGTGATGCCGACCGGCGTATTGGTGGCCGTAAGCGCGATGGAAACCCCGATGACAATCAGCGGCACGCTGAACATGATGACGAACGGATATTTCAGCGATTCGAACTGCGCCGCCATCACCAAATAGATGAAGACAATCGCCAGAATGAACGCCATGGACATTTGGTCCATCGCTGTATCCAACAGCTCTTTATCACCGCTATAGACGATCTCCGTTTCATCAGCCAAATCAATATCCTCGACCGCCTGCTCCACTTTTTCGGTAATATCGCTCAAAGTGGCGTCCGCTTTATATTTCACCGTAAATTGGACAGCATCCTGGTTATTGATGCGCTGGATTTTCACTGGGCTTTCACCGATGATGAAGTCCGCCACTTCCTTGAGCGCGATGAACGTGCCATCTGTCTTCTTGATAGCCAGATTCTTTAAGCGGTCGATGTTCTCCACAACATCTTGCTCGTATTGCACATAAACCGATTGGACATCTCCCTGTTCGCTCACTATTTGCGTCGCGAACGCTCCCCGTGTTGCATCGTTTGTGATCGATGCGATTTGAGCGGGGGTGAATCCGTGCTGCAATGCTTGATCTCTCTTCACTTTGATTTGCACTTCTTGAATGGTATCGCTTATATCGGTTTCTACTTGGGAAATGCCTTTTGCTTCCTGCAATTCTTGCTGTAGCTTCTCGACGCCTTCTAGGAGGCGCTGCTTATCTGTATCGCGCAAGTTGAAAGTGAGCGTATGAGGCGCTGATCCGCTGGATGATTGCTGCATGAACGCCACTTTCGCCGTATCGTTCCCCTTCTTGGCTGCTTCTTCCACATCTTTCTTCATAGCATCGATAACTTGAAAGACGGAACGATCGCGATTCTCTAAATCCGCAAGCTTCACGTAAATTTCCGCTATATTTCCTTCTGCATTGCCTCTGAAGGAACCTTCCTGCGTAGAGCCGACATAGCTTACATATACATCGACCTCATCTACCTGCTTAAGTTCTTTCTCGATATTCGCTACGACTTTCTCGGTTTCAGAGAGCGCCGATCCGTTCGCCAATTTCACGCGCATCGAGAAATATCCTTCATCAGTGCTCGGTAAAAACTGCGTTCCCACCGTCGTAATGCCATACCCGCCTGTCAAAAGCAGCAGAACCGTAATGAGAAGGACAAACATCCGATGCCGCAGCGACCATTTTATACTGTTTTTCAACCACACCATCGGACGGGATGCTTTCCTTCTTTCCTCCATATTGGTTGGCGGCGCTTTTAGCCAGCGGCTCGCCATCATCGGCACAACCGATAGGGCCACATACAGAGAAGCAAACAAGCTAAAGGAAATGGTAAGTGCAAATTCCAGGAACAGATCGCCGATAATGCCGGAAATGAATGCTACCGGCAGGAATACGACCACAGTTGTCAGTGTAGAAGCTGTAATGGCCGCGCCGACCTCTTTGGCTCCCTCATTGGCTGCTGTCTTCGGATCTTTCCCCATCGATAAGTGGCGGTAGATATTCTCAATGACTACAATCGAGTTATCGACGAGCATCCCGATTCCAAGCGCCAGTCCTCCGAGCGTCATGATATTAAGGGTGAAGTTGGAAAAATACATCAGTACAAATGTTACAATGACCGAATATGGAATCGCAATCCCGATGATGATCGGACTCTTGATGCTTCGGAGAAACATGATAAGAATGAGCATCGCGAGCACTCCGCCGATCACCAAAGATGATGAAATATTTCCGATTGCTAAAGCTATGTAATCACCTTGATCGAATAAAACATCGCTTTCGATCCCTTTATATTTCTCTTGCTGCAATATGTCGTCTACCGCTTGCTGGAATTCATCCGATACCTCGGCAGTATTGGCATCCGACTGTTGCAGGACGCTGAGCAGCACCGAAGGCACCTCATTCGTCCTTGTGATCGTCTCGTCGCTTTGATTCACAAGCGCCACTTTCCCCACATCCGCCACCGTGACCTTCTTGCCGGTTTTCGGATTGACAGTCAACGTCAGATTTTTGATTTCATCAACCGATTGCAAGCTGCTGATAATCCGTGTGGTTAGCTGCTTCCCTTCTGTCAGCACCTTCTCGCCGGGCATGCTTACATTGTTGGCCCCAATTACGCCGACCACGTCGTTTTGGGAAAGCTTATAGGCTTTGAGCTTGTCCTCATCCAGCTCGATTGTGACCTGCTTCACCAATGTCCCCGATAAATTCACGTTGGCTACGCCGTCCACCTTCATCAATTCTAATTTCAATTCATCCGCCAGTTTGCGAAGCGTCTCCGGCTCTGTGTCGGAGCTTAGTGTCAGTTGGATGACCGGAAACTGGGATGGGTCGAACTTCATGAAACGCGGCTTGCCTGCATCGTCCGGAAGCGTTGTGCTGTCAATGCGCTGAAGCACATCATTCTCTACTTCTTCCAATTTCGTTGTCCACGAGAACTCAAGGAGTGTCAGGTTGGCTCCTTCCTGGGATGATGATGTCATCGTCTTTAAACCGGGCAATGTTGATAAATTAGCCTCCAGCGGCCGTGAAACCTTTTCAGAAACCTCTGTCGGGCTTGCTCCTTCATACGTTGTCGCAACCACCGCAACAGGAGGATTAATATCAGGAATCAATTTCAAAGGAATATTCAATAAGGAAACGGTTCCTAATACTAATACGAAAACCATGGTAACCAATGTAAAGATTGGCCTTCTGATGGAAAACGCACTTAATTTCATAATGATGATTCCTCTTTCTCGTTCAGTTTTTTTGCCGGAAATATTCTATAAATCAACTATAACTGACACCACTGTTGATTACAATAAAGGCAAGCGACATTTCCATGTTGAGAAAGTACCCCTTTAAGCAAGAAAAAAAACGCCGCCATCCCATCTATAGTGATGCAATGGCAGCGTTTCTCCTCTTAATGCCGGCGCTTCGCCAGCCCGATTTGCGTTAAGCCGCTGAATATTGTCAAGATTGGACACAACAGGCAGAAGAAAGCGAACGGAACATATTCAATTGTAGAAACGCCCAATACACCTGTAAGGAATACCCCCGATACGCCCCATGGGACAAGCGGGTTGATGACCGTGCCTGTATCTTCAACCGCACGCGCCAGCGTCTTCTTATCGTATCCGAGCTTCTCATATTGGCCTTCGTACGTCTTGCCTGTCAACAGAATCGATAAGTATTGTTCACCGACAAAGAAGTTGATTCCGATTGCTGTGAAAGCTGTCGCCAAAATCAGGCGAAGCGCACTCGTCAATGCCTTCTCAATCGCTTGCAGGATCGAAGGAATGATGCCCAGCAGAAACAGCAATCCTCCCATGCCCAGCGCCAGCAGCACAAGCGAGATGGAGGACATCATACTTTCAATGCCCCCGCGCGAAAGGATGGAATTCAACTGTTCCACATTGCTTTCCATCACAAATCCGGAAAACAGAATATCGGCCATTTTCTGGAATGTCATTGAACTATCAAATATAAATGCGATGATGGCACTGCTGACAATCCCTGCCGACAATGTCGGTATTGCCGATATGCGGCAGAGCGCCATCACACCGACAATGATAAATGGAATTAGCGCCGCTATGCTGATGTAGCTGTGCTTCTCCAACGCCTGCAAGAATGTCGTGATATCCTCGCTGCCGCCTCTGCTTCCGGGAGATAGAATGAAGAAAAGAATGGCGGAAATAATAAAGCCCGGCACAGTCGTCCACATCATATTCTTAATATGCTCGAATATCGGCACACCAAGCGTTTCGGATGCCAAGTTTGTCGTATCCGAAAGCGGCGACATCTTATCGCCCAAATATGCTCCCGATACGATTGCCCCTGCTGTAATCGCAAGCGATGCATCCATCGCCATCGCCATGCCGAGAAACGCCACGCCGATTGTGGCGGAAGTCGTAAAGGCGCTGCCGATGCACAGCCCCACAATCGCACACACAACAAAAGCGGCGAAATATAACGGCATCCCGGAAAATAATTCAAAGCCGTAATACATCAATGTCGGAATCGTCCCGCTCGCCATCCAGCTGCTGATCAGCATGCCGATGAAGAAGAAGATGTACACCGCTCCGAGACCGGAAGCAGCTCCGTTAATAATGCCTTTCTCAATATCGGCAATAGCCACTTTCTTGATTACGCCGTATGCCATTAAAAGGACCATCGCCAAAATCATCGGCAAATGCGGTGTAATCCCTAAATAAATAATGCCGTAGCTGACCATTCCCAGAATGATAACCAATACGGTCGCCGCCTCCCATACAGGCAGCTTCAACTTCGCAGATTGCAACATATACATACATTCCCCCGTATTATAAAGTTATAAAAGAAAACACAAAAAAAGCCCCTTCTCCACATAGGGACGAAGATGCTTCGCGGTACCACCCTATTTGGCAGGATTCTGCCTGCCCACTCCATTTATAACTGCCCAAACGCCCGCAGGTGTATTTCATTTTGCCCTGGCCCGGATTTCCACCACTCATCCGGTCTCTATTTGCTGCCCCCTGGCCAAACTACTTGAAACTGCCGACAGTTATTCTTTTTCACTTAAACGCTTTTAGGTATTAAAGCATATGTATAATTTACGCAATTCCTTCCTTTTTGTCAACGAAAAAAGTATGTCAATAAAATAATTAATAATTTAAAATTGAGTAAATAATCAGAAATATCATAGATATGTATTATTCTACACTATTTATAGCAAATATAAACCACACGGAACAACAACCTTTATCTGGAAACAACCCTATATAAAAGAATTTATTCTCCACCATAACAAAAAGACCGGCAAACAATATGATTGTCTGCCGGCCCTTCTATTGTAGCTTGCAAGCTGTGCTTTTATCTTATTTTATGACTCTTTCCCGTCCATCGGGTTATATAATTTCACATCCGGATTCTTATCTTGGAACCAGCGAAGTGCGAATTCATTTTCGAATAGGAACGCATATTGATCGTAACGGTCTTTTACAAGGATGCTGCGCGAGCTGTTCAATTTCTCGTCGACTTCATTGCCTTCAACCCAACGGGCCAGCTTGTTGCCGACGCGTTCCATGATCACATCTGTGTTATATTCATTCTTCATGCGATTCTCGAATACTTCGAATTGCAGTTGTCCTACCGCTCCCAATAAGTACTCTTCCATTGTGACCGTCTTGAAGAGCTGGATCGCTCCTTCTTGGACAAGCTGGTTGATTCCTTTATGGAAATGCTTTTGCTTGAGTACGTTTTTCGCCGATACCTTCATGAAGATTTCCGGCGTGAATTGCGGCAGCTTCTCGAATTGGAACATATCGCGGCTTGTTGTCAGCGTATCGCCGATTTGATAGTTTCCTGTATCATACAGCCCGATAATATCGCCGCTGACCGCTGTATTGACTGTCGCACGTTCATCGGCCATGAACTGGGTCGATGATGAAAGGTTGATGCTTTTGCCTGTTCGGCTTAAATTGACATTCATACCCCTTTCAAATTTGCCTGAACAAATGCGCAGGAATGCAATGCGGTCTCGGTGTTTCGGGTTCATATTCGCTTGGATTTTGAAAATGAAACCAGAGAAATCTTCGCTGACCGGGTCAATTTCGCCGATTGACGAGTTGCGTGGCTGCGGAGATGGAGCGAATTCCAAGAAAGCATCCAAGAAGGTTTGCACACCGAATGTTGTCAAGGCGCTTCCGAAGAATACAGGTGTCAGTTCACCCTCTGCGATGCGGTCGACGCTGTACTCATTGCCCGCTTCATTCAGCAATAGAATTTCATCCAATGTCTGCTCATAGAGCGGCGAATCCTTCAAAGCATGGTCGCCCTCCAGCTCTCCATCTTCATTCAAAGCCAGATAGCGGTCCTCGCTGTCTGTTTTGAATAATTCAATGCGATTGTTGTAACGGTCGTAAATCCCTTCGAAATCCTTGCCCATGCCGATCGGCCAGTTCATTGGATAGGACTCGATTCCAAGCACTTCTTCCAATTCCGCAAGAAGCTCCAGCGGCTCTTTACCTTGGCGGTCCATCTTATTGATGAATGTGAAGATCGGAATACCGCGCATGCGGCAAACCTTGAATAGCTTCATCGTTTGGTCCTCGATCCCTTTTGCCGCATCGACAACCATGACGGCGCTGTCGACAGCCGTCAATGTACGGTATGTGTCTTCACTGAAGTCTTGGTGGCCGGGTGTATCCACGATATTTACTTTGCAATCTTTATATTCGAACTGCATAACAGAAGACGTAACAGAGATTCCTCTTTGCTTCTCGATATCCATCCAGTCCGAAGTGGCATATTTACCCGTTTTGCGGGCCTTGACTGTACCCGCGTCGCGAATAGCGCCACCGAATAATAATAGTTTTTCTGTAATAGTTGTTTTACCAGCATCCGGGTGAGAGATGATGGCGAATGTTTTTCTTGATTGGACTTCTTTTTGAAGTGATGAGTTCATTTTCTACATCCTTATCTTTAAAAAATCTAGCCGTTTCAAAGCCTTAGCTAATCGAATATAACATAATTCCAATATCATTGGCTATCTTTTTAGGATATGAAATAATCAAAAAGAAAACAACTCGCCCATCATATTTTTCATTTCGCCAACCATTATTTTCTGCGTTTTCTGTTCTTCCAATAATTCTTCAGACCCTCTAATACGAAAGGTAAAACAGCGACGGCCACTTTCTTGATCATTTTATTTCTTGTGCTCATTGTGAAGCCCTCCTTTTTTCCTTACATTACCACCGTAGATTCAGTAGTAAACATGCATAGCTGTTTGCGAAAAGCAGCAAAAAAAGCCTGTACAGTTGAATGCAGCCATACAGGCTTCCGGTTCTATCATACAGATGATAGCAAATGGCCTTATTGCGTCAAAAAGCCCCCTTCATTTAAGAGATTACTTTCCCCGCCAAATAAGATAGAATAGAAGCGAACTTATACGAAACAAGGAGCATTCGCAATGATTACATTCGAACCGATTACAGAAGAAACATTATATATCGCAAAAGAAATCGTGAATTCCAACAAGGAGTATAATCTCCTGGAGAACGGAAAGGCCGAACGGTCCGACACGGAAATAAGAGAGGAATTTCTGAACGGAAAAAGCACAAGCGTTTTCATTAAAGCGGATGATACTTATATCGGGGTTGCCGACTACTTGCTGCGAAACCCCAAGGACGGGCTGACGTGGATCGGTTTATTCATGATCCACCAGGACTATCATGGCTTCTGCTATGGGACGATGGCATACCTGAGCTTTGAAGAAATGATCGCGAAAGAAAGCACCGGGACGCTGCGTTTAGCCGTTCTTCGCAACAACCAAAGAGCGCATACATTCTGGGAGCGACTCGGCTATTCCATCTATGGGCAGAGCGAAGTGAAAGAGAATCTAGTAGATTGCTTCGAGAAAACCCTGCCGCTATAAAGTGAATCTTTAGCGGGTGGAGGTTCCTTCCCTCCGCCTGTCAAAGATGAACCAATCGGGTTGTTACAGGCACTTTTGCACATCTGCGTTCTCACTTCCGTGCCTGAGCGGGTCCTTAGCACCTGTTAAACGGGGTGAAAGCGTGTGTATATCCTTCTCTTGCCATATTGGTGAAGGATTAGCTATCTTTTTAAGTTTCTGATATTTTTCATTAATAAACTTGTTATTTAAGATATATTCATGTATAATATATTTTATCGGAAGGGTATAAAATTTGCTTATTATCAAGCACCAAAAAGTGAAACCGTTTGTTGTTTGATAATGTGTGAATTTTATTATCTCTAGTGGGAAGTAATAAAGTAGCATATTAATTTTTGTTTAACTTTTAGGAGGATTTATCGTATGACAGTAACAGGTAAAGTAAAATGGTTTAATGGCGAAAAAGGTTTTGGCTTCATCGAAGTACCAGGCGGAAACGATGTATTCGTTCACTTTTCTGCAATCCAAGGCGAAGGCTACAAAACTCTTGATGAAGGTCAAGAAGTAGAATTCGAAATCGAAGACGGCAGCCGTGGACCACAAGCTAAGAACGTAGTAAAACTTTAATTTAAACTTTCACTTACGTTTATTGAGACGTTACTATTTTATATAGTAACGTCTTTTTGTTTGATAAAAAACGACCCGCTCCCCTAAAGGCGCATGCAGCTTTTAGGGAGCGGGCCGTTTCCCGGTCTTAATACCGTTTAACAGATAATGATAGGCGGAGATGAAGCCCCCGCCTATCAAAGATTCACTTTATATAGGGGAATCCGCTTCGTTCTTCAACTGTCCCGGAAGGCCTTGGATTGTTTCGATCAGCACATTTAATTTATTCTCAATGCGATGCAATAAATAAAGCGTCACTACAATCGGAAAGCCCACGTCGCTGATGAACGGAATCATATTCTCCACGATCATCATCCCTTCCCATTCGCGCAGAGGCTGCAAAGCCGGCGGCTGCTATCTGCCGCCGGCCCACCAACTACATTTCATATTCCTGCACCGTGCGGTCCACTACACGGATAGCTTTCTTGGCGGCTACTTTGCCTGAAGATGAAGTGAAGACCGATTGGGCGATCAATGTATCCATCACTGCTTTGACTGCAGCCACATCAAGCGGCCCCTTCGGCTTATCGACCGCCAACGTTGTTGTTTTCCCTCCATCGGTTGTGAAGACCAATTCCAATATTTTGCTCATATAATCCCCTCCTTTCTAAAAAAAATCCAAAACGCTTACTCTTCAATGCTTTGCACTTCTTGCTGCTCGATGGCAAACACCGCATGCATTTGAAGGCTCGCAATTGCTTTTGCGCTCGCAAGCAGCTGGTCCGCGCTTGCAAGCGGATCGATATTGGAGAATGACTTTCTTACAAGCACCGGCTTGCCGTTCCCGTCTATGCCTGTTTGGAACGTCAAACGCAGTTGCTTCGATACCAATGTTTCAATCGCCATACTTTTCACCTCCCTTCCCTTTTGTTATATATAGTAGTAGGGAAAAAGTAGCGGATAGTTGAAAATAATTAGGAGGATCATTGCATATGGCCGCAATCACAGTAAGCATCATCGCTCTACTCGCAGTATTGATTTATATCATCGCGAAGCAGAAAGCACAAACAACCGCTTCGTTAAAACCGCTGATTATCGCCCATCGCGGCGCAGCGGGAAACTATCCGGAGAACACACATGCCGCTTTCCGGGCGGCCCTGGACCTTACAGTCGATATGATTGAGTATGATATCCAATTGACGAAAGATGAAAAGTTCGCTGTCATCCATGACGAAACGCTTGATCGCACGACTGACGGAACAGGATTGGTCAGAGAACGGACAATGGAAGAATTGCAGCAATTAGATGCCGGTTCATGGAAGGATCCCGCTTTTGAGGGCGAAAGAATACCGGAGCTTTCAGATATGTTCGCATGCTATAACGGACAGGTGCATATGCTTATTGAAGTAAAGCATATAAAGGAGCCGGGGAAAGTCGCTGCACTACTTGCTTCCTTTCTGCAAGATGAGGCGATTGACCGGGAGAAGGTGATCATCCAGAGCTTCAATCAAGACTTCATCAAAGCCTTCCATGCCTATCTGCCCGATATCGCTGTAGGCATATTGCTGAAGCATCAATTGCATGGCATCGGCCCTGCCCGCGTGAAGGAGCTTGCAGCCTGCGCTTCCTATATCAATCCGAAAATAACGAATGCGAGCGCACAGCTTCTTACCACCATTCATCATTACCAAACAAAATGTTTCATTTGGACAGTCCGTACGCCGCAGCAAATGAAAAAGGCCTTGGCGGTCCGGCCTGACGGCATCATAACCGATTACCCTGAATGGTTCATCTAATGGTAGGCGGGGAATGAAAGAAAACGCCCAAAAAGCGGCTGGAATATTACCTATATTCCAGCCGCTTTCTCTTTTACCTGTATGCTATCTGCCTTTATATGTCCCATACAGCTTGTCCACGAAATCTTTCATCGTATGCTTAGGAGAAACGCCTTGGCGCTTCAATGTATACGGATCGTCCCCAATCTGGACATTCCCCTTGGCTGTTGTGAACGCCATTGTAATGCCCGCTGCCGATATCGCCTCGATCGCTTCTTGATCATATTGGCCGAAAGGATAGGCATAATACTTGATGCGTTCAGGTTGTTGGTCGAACAAGCTGACATGCTCGATTCCCTTTGTTGTATCTTTCAGAACATCATCATAGCCTTTCTTGACCAAATATGGTTCATAGGTAACCCCATCCCGCAGGTGCATGCTGAAAGAATGAAGCTGATAATCATAAACATCGGTCGATGTCTTCATCTCTTTATGCCCTACATATTGATACGTCATTTCATCATACGGCTTTGCTTGGTCTTTCACACGTCCGCCGATGACAAACTGCGCCGCTTTCTGTTTGTTGCGCTTCAAAATCGGATAAGCATGGTGGATGGTGGACATATTGCCGTCATCGAAAGTGATGACAACCGCCCTTCCCGTCAGATTCTGCTTGCCCTCTATATAGCGCTCCAGCTCAGCCAGCGTAATCGTCCGCCATCCGTCCTTTTTCAGATAATCCATCTGTTCCTTGAACGCCGATACGCGAACCACCATTGGATTAGCGGCAAATGGCGTACGCTCAGGATTGGGCAGCATATGATGATACATCAATACCGGAACGCCCGGATCTTCCGTCACTGCATTCGCCGGGATATAGCCCACTCGCTTGCCGATATCGACCTTATACCAGCCCTTGACCTTTTCCAATACAGGATAGCGCATATTGATTGTCACTGTCGCCAGCAGCTTCTTCTTCCACCCTGTACTATCGTAAATAGAGGCCCTTTCCTTCGTGATGACCACTTTCTTAAGAGCGCCCTTGTCTGACCTTTTGATGAATGCAGACATTCTGGAAACGGTCTTTCCGTTTCTGTTATCAAAATAAACGATATTATTACCGAATTTAATATAATAGTACTTCTCGTCGCTGCTATGTAAAACAAACGTTTGCTTCGCATTGGCATTCCCGACGCGGATTTCCTTCCCGTCAATCACATCGAACAGACCCGCCGTCTTCGTTATTTGGACGTACTGTTCACCTGCGGCATCATTTTTCTGGATAAAAACAAAACCAAACACAAACACTACTACAATCCCTGCCACTATTGCCTTAACACGTGCTGTCATTCTCCCTTGCGCCTCTTCCCCCGGACGTCGTATCGTCCTATATAGTATGAACTACGATTTTCTAGTATTTTCTTGAAAAGCAAATATATTGTAACAAAAACACTTTATAAAATCTATTAATTTACAATATTTCTTAAAAATACCCAAACAAAAAGAGGAATTTGATTTTTCAGAATAAAAATCAAATTCCCCTCTAAAGCCGCTTCCACATCTAACCGGCATTTCTATATATAATAAAATAGTCAGTAAAAGTATGATAGCTGATTAATTGAATAATTGAAAAACGGATACGGTAAGCACCCAGCTTAAAAACATGCCTGCAAGAAATGATTTCAAATCAAATTTCATCCATTCTCTCCCCCTTTTATTCCCGGAAATTACTCTTGCTTAGTTAAGTATAAACAATAATTATTAAAATTCTATGAAGAAGGATTAATTTTTTTAAAAAAAGAAGCGATACAGCACAATGCCATACCGCCCCCATCTATCAATTAATTCGTCCCTGTCTTCCTCTTCGCTTTCCACCGGTGGCTGAGATCTGCCCACGCATGGCGCAGCAACTGCAGAACCACCGCTTCCATCCGCCCATCGTCTTGCCTTTCGCTTCCTTCATGGCCCCATGAACTGATGGCAAGCAGCGACAATGACTTATGATGATTGGCGACTGCATTCGTCGTCAGCTGCAGCTCCGTAAACAGCGCTGTGCATTTCATCGACAGATTCATCACTGCCAGGTCATCAAGGGGAGCCGTTGCCATGGCTCCTATCTGATAAGAGCTGTCATTCATCGAAATGACCAGCATAGCGGAACATGCCGTTTCCGCAGGCTGCCCGCCTTTCCATCTCTTATACTGATTCGTTTCCGCATGATACGTATACATAACGGTTTCACCGGTAAAAGAAAAATAGGACACATCGGCTTCTCCGGTTTCTTCCGCCGATAAGCTCCATCCTTTCTCCCATGATAATCCCTTGCCTTCCGCACCAACCGAAAGAGTGCGCAAAGGTTTGGCGAACGTCAACTTCATTCCGTTCCTCCCGTCTTGAATCGTCAACAATGGCATGGTCTCCTGCGGTCCATGAAGGAAAGAAGGCGATACGAAAATCATATTCTTCGCTACTTGGGGATGGGTCGAAATCTGCATATTCACTTCGTACACATCACTGAAGTCTTGCGAATGCTCCTCCAAAAAGCCATTATAGATTCCATGAAGCTCGCCGCCACATAACAATGCAATCTGGTCGGCATATAGCGAAGCTAAATTCAGATCATGGAGAATGGCGACAATCGTCAAATCCGTCTGCAGCTGCAATTGCTTCAATAAATCCAACAGCTCCATCGTATGACGGACATCCAAGTGGTTAGTCGGCTCATCAAGAAGCAGCAAGTCGGGCTCCTGCGCCAACGCTTTCGCCAACAGCACGCGCTGCTTCTCGCCGCCACTCAGGGCATTGAACGGCTTGTGCCGGAAATCCCATACCTTCGTCTGCTTCATCACCCTTTCGGTCACTTCCGCGTCCTTAGCTGTGCTTTCCTTGAAGAAAAACGACCTCTGGTACGGATAACGGCCAAGATGCACGATTTCTTCCACGGTGAAATCCAGACCGACCTCATTCTCCTGCGTCATAACCGCTGCTTTCTTCGCCAATTCCCTCGGTTTATACCTTGAAACAGGGCACCCATCGATCAAGATTTCTCCGTTATGCAGGGCCAATGCCCCCATGATTAATCGGATAATGGTCGTTTTCCCGCTGCCGTTCGGCCCCAATAGCGCAAAGAAACGGCCTTTCTCTACGGTAAAAGAAAGATTATGCACAATGGCAGTTGACGCATTATATCCACCTGTTACATTTTGTACTGTGAGCATCCTTCATTCCTCCGTATTATCGTTTCTTCCTATATCGCTGTTGAATCAATAAAACCGTAAAAATCGGCGTACCGATCAGCGCTGTGACCACTCCGATTGGAAGCTCCGCCGGCGCGATGACGGTTCTTGCCAACAGGTCCGCCAGCACCAGATACGCGCCCCCAATCACCATGGAGAACGGCAGTACATAACGATGATTCGCCCCAGTCAGCAAACGAACCAAATGGGGAATAACAAGGCCGACGAAACCGATGGAGCCGGATACGGCAACAGATGCCCCGGTCAAAATCGAAGCGCCGGCCAAGATGATTTTCTTTTTCTTCTTCACATCCATCCCGGAGAATTGGGCCGCTTGCTCACCAAGCGCCATATTATTCATTTCACGATAATGGATCAAGATCATGAACGAACCGGCAAGGAAGAACGGCAGCAATAGCTGCACATGCCCCCAGCCTCTCATCGCCACGCTTCCCATCGTCCAATAGAGAATATTGCTGATATCCTCGCGGGGAGTTAGGGCAATCAATAGTGAAACAATCGCTCCCATAAATGACGAAAGGATGATTCCCGCCAGAATAATCGTTTCATTGGACAGCTTGCCCGATGCATAATTCGTTACGAGCAGCACAATGAGCAGCGTCCCCATTCCGAATAGGATTGCCATGATTGGCTGTGTGTAGCCTAAAATGAACGTAGCGGGAACCTGGAAAAACAGCACCAGCACCGCACCGAGCGTCGCACCGGAAGATACGCCGATCGTATAAGGATCCGCCAGCGTATTGCGCAGCAAGCCTTGGAACGCCGCACCCGCAAGCGATAAAGAAGCGCCCACCATGAAAGCGAGCACCACCCGGGAGAAGCGGATTTCCCAAATGATCATCTCTGTCGACTTATCGCCCCCGTAAAAAGACAAACCCGTCAGCTTTCCCGCTATGATTCTGATAATATCAGGGACGGTTATCGAAACCGCCCCGACAAATACACCCGCTATCATCGCAGCGCCTGCAAACAGCAGTGCGAACACTGTTAGCAGTAT
The DNA here is from genome assembly GCA_051874035.1 of Bacillus sp. (in: firmicutes). GTDB lineage: Bacteria > Bacillota > Bacilli > Bacillales > DSM-1321 > Bacillus_AD. The sequence continues at coordinate 30,493 of JBJEFM010000051.1, read as the reverse complement.
GATTTTCTTATTGGAAAATATCTGGATAAATGACTTTCGCAAGCTCTTCCACTCCGTCCACTAAGCGCGGACCCGGTCTTGTCACCGTATCGCTGTCCACATCGAAGACTTGTTTATTCTTCACTGCCGGAATTTCCGCCCAGCCTTTTCTGTTAAGCACCTGTTCGGCGGCATCCTCCACATAATAACCATACGTTGTAATGATGACATCCGGATTCAGCTTGACCGCTTCTTCTTCGCTCATTTTCACCCAGCCGACTTGGTCTTTCGCCGCATTCTCCGCGCCGATCATCCCCAGCATCTCATTCATGAACGTATCTTTGCCTGTCGTGAAAATATCAGGCTGCGGGGATACTTCCACCCATACTGTTTTCTTTTCTTTCACATTCTTTGCTTTCTCTTTAATCGCCGCTACTCTTTCTTCCATATCGGCAATGATTGCGTCCGCTTCTTTCTCTGTTCCTGTCGCTTTAGCGATTAATCGCATAACGTCATAAGCATCTTCGAACGATTTCTGGTCTCCTTCAGGGACAATGACTGTGATGCCGGCATCTTCCAGCTGTTTAATCGCATTCGCATGATTCTGTACATGATATTCCTGCAAGAAGGCTACATCCGGTTGAAGAGCCAGGATTTTCTCCAAGTTCATATCCTGGGAGCCCACTTTTTCTTTATCCGCTGTCGCTTCTGGATAATTATCATAATCGGATACGCCGACAATCTCTTCGTCCAAGCCAAGGGCGAAAAGGATTTCCGTCAAGCTTGGCAGCAGCGATACAATTTTCTCCGGTTTCTCTTCAATCGTTATATCCTTGCCTGTACTGTCTTTGATCGTAACCGGAAACGCCCCTTGCTTCGTTTCGCCTTGTTCTGTTTTCGTTTCTTCTTGTTTCGATTCTTCCGACGTGGAGCCGCAACCTGCCAGCACACCGAATGTCAATAGGAATAATAAGGCCAATCCACTAAAATATTTTTTCCATTGCTGCACTTCATTCTTCCTCCTCTAGTTATGTACATAATGTGTTAATATTCAATGCCGTAAATCGCATCGACACCATCTTGATAGTAATGCTTCTCCTCATTGATGACTGATACGAGGTCAGCAACCGCCTTCACTTCCGGTTTCGCATCGCGCCCTGTGACCACGACGTGTGTCGCAGCCGGTTTATTCTTCAAGGCTTCCACCACTTCCGCAAGCGGCAAGACATCGTCGATGGGAAATGAATCAATACTCAACGCGTTATTCAGCTCATCTAGGACCACTACATCATACGCGCCGCCAGAAAGCTTCTCTTTGGCTATTTCCCATGCTTTCTTGAAGGCTGCGCGATGTTCTTCCGGGGTCTTGAGCCATGTAAAGCCGATTCCGAGCTGCATCACCTCTGCCCCTAATTTCTCAAGCGCAATTTGCTCGCCGTATGTACGTTCAGGCGACTTGATGAATTGCAGAACCACTACCTTCATATCCCTTCCAAGCGCCCGCGCCGCAAGCCCAAATGCTGCTGTTGTCTTGCCTTTTCCATTTCCTGTGTAGACAAGGATCTTGCCTGTTGTTTCTGTTTGCCTTTCCATATTCCATTCCCCCTTATATGATAAAAAATACCTTGGCCAAAAAGGCCAAGGTATCCATTACTGTCGCATGACAAATCTTGGCCTATACTTCCCACCGAAATATAAGCTTGTGGCTTGCTTCTCCTCATCAAACAACGGGAAAAGCAAATGAATTCATTAAAAAGCAGGTTTCCTGACTTCGCATCGCACACTCGTAATGCACGGCGCTCACAGTAGCGGGGGCTGTACTGGATTTGCACCAGTTTCCCTATTACCCTTATTCAATAAGGCACTCTTTAAGAAATATGTAATTGTAGTTTCATCTATTCTTTTCCATTCTACTCCACAGATCAGGAGTTGTCATGCTATTGTTGTTTTTCATCCAAAAAAAGATCAAAATGCCCAATTGCCATTACGGAAGATTGGCTCAGCGACGCCATCTTCCGTGATGCCATCGATATCCATTTGATCGGAGCCAATCATGAAGTCCACATGCGTGATGCTGTCATTCGCTCCGTTATCATTCAATTCCTCGCGTGACATCGTTTTGCCGCCTTCCAAATTGAAAGCATACGCACTGCCGATCGCCAAGTGGTTCGACGCGTTTTCATCGAATAAAGTATTGTAGTATAAAATATTGGATTCTGAAATCGGTGAATGATGCGGCACTAGCGCCACTTCCCCTAAATAATGCGAGCCCTCATCCGTTTCAATCAGATTCTTCAGGATTTCTTCACCCACTTCCGCTTTCACGTCGACAATACGGCCTTCCTTAAATGTAAGCGAGAATCGGTCGATGATGTTTCCGCCGTAGCTTAGTGGCTTCGTGCTGGATACTACACCGTCCACCCCTGTTTTTAAAGGCATAGAGAAGACTTCTTCCGTCGGCATATTCGCCATGAAATCCACGCCCGCTTCACTCACGCTGCTCGCCCCGCACCAAACATGCTTGTCCGGAAGCTCGATTGTAAGATCCGTACCCGGCGCTTTATAGTGAAGCTTCTTATAATGCTTCGCGTTCAGATAATCCACTTTCGTATGGAGATTATCATTATGCTGCTTCCAAGCGGCTACCGGGTCTTCTTGGTCGATGCGCGTCGCTTTGAAGATCGCCTCCCATAATAAAGCTATCCGCTCTTCTTCCTTCGCATCAGGGAATACCATATCAGCCCAGGATTGGGACGGAACCGCTACAATGCTCCAAGCTGTTTTATCGCTTTGGATAATCGCACGGAATTTCTGCAATGCTTGCCCGGACGCTTTCTGATTATTGGCGATGCGCTCCGGATTGATGCCTTTAAGCAGGCCTGGTGAAGAGGAAATGACGGATAAATAAGCCGCCCCTTGCTCCGCAAGTTCATTCTGTTCATTGGCGCGATGCTTTGGATATGTCTTGAACACTTCATCATCGGCATATTCGTATTTCAAACGGTTGATTGTATCGTCGCTGAAATTCACAATAACGTTGTATGCACCGGCTTCATACGCTTTTTTCGTAATCAGGCGGACAAGCTCTGCACCCTCAAGCATGCTGTTTACGACGAGCGTCTGCCCTTTTTGGATATTCACACCGACTTTTACGGCAAGTTCGGCGTATTTCTCTAAATTGTGTTGGAAGTTGCTCATATTAATTCTCCTTTTTCTAAATCTTCCTTACTATTGTAACATTGCATCTTTGAAGTGCTAAGAAATTTTTGCAGATAAAATGCACTCCATCCAACGGTAGCATGAAGTGCATTTCTATACTTATTATATGCTTTCATTCAATAAGCATGCTCAATATAAATGACAAGCCACATGATGCCCCGGTTTGTGCTCGATCCATTCCGGAACGGCCGATGCGCATATATCCATCGCTTTCGGGCAGCGGGTGCGGAACACGCAGCCGCTTGGCGGATTGATTGGGCTCGGCACATCGCCTTTTAGGATGATGCGCTCGCGCTTGATTGTCGGGTCGGGTATCGGCACAGCCGACAGCAATGCTTGCGTATAAGGATGAAGCGGCTCGTTGCATAGCGTCTCACTATCGGCGAGTTCCATCATCTTCCCTAAATACATCACAAGAATACGGTCTGAAATATACTTCACCATCGATAAATCATGGGCGACAAACAGATACGTCAAACCCATTTCCTGCTGCAGTTCCTTGAGCAGATTCACAACCTGCGCCTGGATGGAAACATCGAGCGCTGAAATCGGCTCATCGCACACGATGAACTTCGGGTTCAGCGCCAAGGCGCGCGCAATCCCGACACGCTGGCGCTGCCCGCCGCTGAACTCATGCGGGAAACGGTTGATATGGTCCGTGCTCAAACCGACCAGCTCCAGCAATTCTTCGACACGCTTCCGCTTCTCGGTCCCTTTGGATATACCATGGATGGTGAGCGGCTCCGAAATGACCTCTTCAATCGTCATCCTTGGATTCAAGGATGCATATGGATCTTGGAAAATCAATTGGATGTCCTTGCGCAGTCCGGCCATTTCACGGGCGGAATTGCTATAAATATTCTTGCCTTCAAACAGGACTTCCCCGTCCGTCGGCTCATACAAGCGGATGATTGTGCGGCCCGCTGTCGATTTGCCACAGCCGGATTCGCCCACCAATCCTACCGTCTCCCCTGTATATATATCAAAATCCAAGCCATCTACAGCTTTTAATTGTTGTTTGCCGACAGAAAAATATTTGCTTAAATTCTTCACTTGTACAAGAGGAGCATTTTTGGTCGAATGTTTATTTTTTTGCAGCCGGTTAGTAGTGGTACTCACGAAAATCTCCTCCTTTATACGTTCAATGGCGCTTTTTTATTACGCTCTTTTGCCATTGGGTGATTCAGCCAACAGGCAGACGTCTGACCATTGCCTATACTTTCCAATTCCGGATTGTGATCTTTACAAATTCTCATCGCATAATCGCATCTTGCGTAGAAGGAACATCCCTTCGGCGGCGAAAACAAATCCGGCGGCGAACCGATGATTGGTGAAAGCGCGACGTTGCGGTCCATGTCAAAGCGCGGCACCGATTTCAGCAAGCCCTGTGTATAGGGGTGCTGCGGCTTTTGGAAAATATCGGCGACGTTCCCCGTCTCCACAACCTTTCCGGCATACATGACGACAACGCGGTCGCACATCTCCGCCACTACCCCAAGGTCATGCGTGATCAAGATAATCGCTGTGTTCGACTTGCTTTGGATATCCTTCATCAATTCCAAGATTTGCGCCTGGATGGTTACATCAAGCGCCGTTGTCGGTTCGTCCGCAATAATCAGCTTAGGATTGCACACAAGCGCCATCGCGATCATCGCCCGCTGGCGCATCCCTCCTGAGAATTCATGCGGATACTGGTTCATCCGCTTCTCCGGCTGCGGAATGCCGACAAGCTTCAGCATCTCCAATGCCTTCGCATGCGCTTCGCTGCGCGATAACCGTTGATGCTTAAGAAGCGTTTCCATAATCTGATAGCCGATGCGGGAAGTGGGGTTCAATGATGTCATGGGGTCTTGGAAGATCATGCTGATATCATTCCCGCGAATCCTTTCCATCTCCTGCTCCGATGCTTTCACCAAGTCCTTCCCCAGAAACCGGATCGAACCATTCTTATAGGATGCAGGCGGCTCGGCCAGAAGCTTCATAATCGATTTGGCTGTTACACTCTTGCCGCATCCCGACTCTCCGACAATCCCAAGCGTTTCTCCCGCCCGGACCTCGAAGTTGACGCCGCGGACAGCATGCACTTCCCCTCCATACGTGCGGAAGTCGATTTGTAAATCATTCACTTCCAATAAAGTATCCATACCCATATGTTGTTCCTCCTTCTTCACGTTCCTATGAACGACATTCTATTAATCACGTAATTTAGGATCTAATGCATCTTGCAGTCCATCTCCAAGAACATTGAATGCGAACATTGTCAGTGAAATTAATAGTGCAGGAATACCAAGTTGATAGAAATTCCCGATCAGTATACTTCCTAATGCGTCACTTGCGAGCGATCCCCAGCTTGCTTGCGGAGGCTGGATGCCAAGGCCGAGAAAGCTCAGCGTGGCTTCAGCGAAAATCGCAGTCGGAACGGTCAATGTCATATTGACAATGATCGGTCCCATCGAATTAGGCACCAGATGCTTGCGCAGTGTCCAGGCTGTCTTCGCCCCCGCCGCCTCGGCCGCGTGAACGAACTCATATTCCTTCAATTGCAGCACCTGCCCGCGCACGAGCCGTGACATCTGCACCCATCCTGTAATCGTAAGGGCGAGGATGATCGGCAGGATGCCTGGTTTAAGAACAACCATCATCAGAATAACCATCAATAAATAAGGAATGGAATACAGTACTTCCGCGATGCGCATCATGGCGTTATCAACACGTCCGCCTTTCAGCCCCGCTATCCCTCCATATATGACGCCGATGATCAAATCGATGAGCGCCGCCATGATTCCAATGAACAAGGAAACACGCGCACCGTACCAGGCACGGGTAAACAAGTCGCGGCCGGACGAGTCCGTCCCGAACCAATGCTCGGAATTCGGCTTCAGGTTCTTTTTCGTAAAATCTTGTTCGTGATAATTGTAGCCGTTCAAATGAGGGCCGATGATCGCCATGATAATCAAGATCGTAATCAAGATAAGACCCACCATTGCCAACTTATTCTTCCGCAGCCTTCTCCAGACATCCCGCCAATAGGACAGGGAAGGGCGCGAGATTTTCTCCGCTTCAACTTTGTTATCCTCCGCCGGCAAAAATAAATCTTTATGAAATTCTACTTTATTCGCCATTATTTACTCTTACCTCCCGCCACTTTAATTCTTGGATCAATGAGTGTATATGCGATATCGACGAGAAAAATAAAAAAGATCAAAACAGCGCTATAGAACACCGTGGAACCCAGTATGACCGGATAATCCCGATTGAATATCCCTTTGACGAACATCTCCCCCATCCCCGGGATGCCGAAGATGCTTTCCACGATAAAGCTGCCTGTCACGAGATTGGCCGTCAGGATGCCGAGCACGCTGACCACCGGTAATAAGGCGTTCCGAATCGCATGTTTGATGACGATGGCACTTCGCTTCAATCCTTTTGCCTTAGCCGTTAAGATATAATCCTGATTCATTACTTCAATCATACTTGTCCGCATAAGGCGCGCGATAAACGCAAGCGGCATCATCGCCAGTGCAATCGAAGGCAATATCGTATGCTTCCAAGTCGCCCATGTTGCAACGGGGAACAGTTTCCATTCAACTGCCAAGAAATTAATGAGCAGCGTTGCCAATATAAAACTCGGTACCGAAATGCCGACAATCGCAATGACCATCGATAGATAATCCGGCCAACGATTGCGGTTCAATGAAGCCACCACACCCAGGATCAAACCGAAGAAAATGGCGATCAGCATCGACTGTGCGCCTAAATGGAAGGAAATCGGCACACCGTTGACGATATAGTCATTCACTGTAATGTTCTGCGACTTCAACGACGGGCCGAAATCAAACATCAGCAACGACTTCAAATATTCGAAATATTGAACTACAAGCGGTTGGTCCAAATTATAATGGGCTCTTAAATTCTCATATACAGCTTCCGGCATCGTTCCTTCTTTGGCAAAAGGATCGCCGGGAATTGTATGCATGATGATGAATGTGATGGTTATGGTCGCCCATAATGTAATGACCGCCCACATGAACCGGTTCAATATATATTTCCACATTCCATGATCACCCCAGTCCGTATTATTATTTTTGAGTCAGTATTAGCCTTATTCAGGGGATACTTTAACTTGAAAAGGGGGCATGCCCGCAAAAGGCATGCCTCCATCTTTACTTAAACTGTCCGGCAAAATAATGATATACAGTTATTATTTAATATCAGCGTACATGAACTGAGGATATCTATTGATTGGTGTGAATACACCTGTTACTTTCTCATTCAGCACGAATGGTCTTGTATAGAAGTAAATCGGCATGACCGGCATTTCAGAAACCATTAGCTTCTCCGCCTCATGCAATTGCTCGCTTCTCTTCTTCACATCCGTATTCACTTTTGCAGCATTAATCAACTTGTCATATTGAGGGTTGGAATATTTCGCGTCGTTGTAGGAACCGCCAGTCAACCATAGATCGGCGAATGTCATCGGATCTACGTAATCACCGACCCAGCCGGCACGGGATACATCAAATTCCCCTGCTTTTTCACGGTCCAGCTTCACTTGGAATTCAACGCTTTCAAGCTTTACATTCACATCCAGATTCTTGCGCCACATTTCTTGCACTGCTTCAGCGATTTTCTTATGCCCTTCTGATGTATTGAAAAGAATCGAGAACTCTGGCATTTTATCCATGCCTTCTTCTTTCAATCCTTCCGTAAGAAGTTTCTTCGCTTCTTCTACATCTTCTTTAAATAAATCACCAGTGCTTTCTTGGAAGTCTCCTTCAGCATCAGGGATGCCTGGAGGGATGATACCGAATGCCGGCGGCTGTCCGCCTTGCGCAACTCCTTCTGTAATCGTCTTGCGGTCGATTGCCATCGCTAACGCTTTACGCACTTTCACATTATTGAAAGGTTTCTTCTTCGAATTGAAATTATAATAGTATACAGCCAGGTCAGGAGCGTTATTGAAATCAGCAGGCTTGCTTTCTACCAACTGCCCTTGAACGTCCTGCGGAAGCGGATAAACTAAATCCAACTCTTTGTTTTGATACATTTGCCAAGACGTATTCTCGTCTTCAATCATTACAAAATTGACTTGATCCAGCTTAATTTTATCCTTGTCATAATAGTTTTCATTTTTTTCCAACTTCATACTTTCTTTATGCTTCCATTCTGTCAACTTGAATGGTCCGTTGGATACATAGCTGTCGCCGGCTTCTGTCGCCCATTTAGGATTTGCTTCCTGGACTTTTTGGTTGATCGGCAAATACGTATAGAATGAAGCTAAATCGATGAAATATGGTGTTGGGGCTGCAAGTGTCACTTCCAGCGTTTTATCATCCAAGGCTTTGACACCTACTTGATCGGCAGTGCCTTTGCCTTCGTTATATTCTTTTCCGCCTTTGAGGTAGTACATTTGATACGCATAGTCGGCTGCTGTCTCAGGGTTCAGCACATGCTTCCAAGCATATTCGAAATCATTCGCCGTTACCGGATCGCCATTGGACCATTTGGTGCCTTCTTGAAGATTAAATGTATATGTCAGTCCATCTTCACTGACTTTCCAATCTTTGGCTACGCCAGGTACGATTTCGCCATCCGGGCTCTTCTTCGTCAACCCTTCAAATGCATGTTCCAGAATCCAGGAATCATGTGTTCCTTGTCCTGTAGCCGGATGCAATGAACCCGGTTCCGAAGTATTGTTCAAGGTCAATACTTTCGGTCCTTTAGTCTCTTCCCCGTCTTTTTCTTTCCCTTCCTTAGATCCGGTTGTCGTGCTGCATCCCGTTATTACAAGCAAAAGTACTAAAAAAAGAGAAATGATGGATACTTTAGACTTCTTCACATTTTGTTCCCCCTTATCTTTTTACAATAATGACAAAGGCCAAGATTATAAGCCTTCCTAAAAAATATTCATTGCGGGCGGCTATTATTCGGTGATTACAGATTCACATCTTACTTATGTACCTATAAAAACGTCCCGATTATAAAAAACCCCTTCGCCTGTCTACCTCCTTCTCCTTATAATTGAACACAAGAAATATTATTCGACCAAAAATTATAAATTCCTTCAAAATTCTGAAAAAAATAAACGATTTTAACTATTTTCCCACAATAAAACAATATCGCTTTAAACTCTAAAAGTATCTTAACTCTCTTCTATATTCCTTTCATAAAGTCTTTCCTGTATGCACGGGGGAATAAAAAATATTCTATTCAAATAATTTCACAATCATCTTAGGCTCACATACTATGAATTACTCCCGCTTCATTGTTTTATTTTGTAAAACTACTACTATTTCATTTTTTAAAACAATGCGCTATAATTAACATAAAGTTGCATAAAGGAAACTTTTTTATAGAAACGAAAGAATAAAGGAGATGCACAAAAAATGAAAAATTTCATTTCACTGTCTGAATTATCTCCTGGTGAGAAAATGATGGTCACTTCTTTAGAGTTGGATGGCGCGATGCGAAGACGATTATTGGATTTGGGGTTTGTACCCGGCTTCACGGTGGAAATGGTCCAATCCAGCCCGCTCGGCGACCCGAAAGCATTCAGGGTGAGCGGAACAACGATCGCCCTTCGTAAGGAAGAATCTTCACATATATTCGGGAAAAGAGTGAATAATCATGGATAAACAATATCGAATCGCTTTAGCCGGCAATCCCAACACCGGAAAAAGCACTTTATTCAATGCATTGACGGGCATGAACCAACATACCGGCAACTGGCCGGGCAAAACGGTGGAGCAGGCCGTCGGCTCTTACACCTATCACGGAGACACCTATGAAATTGTGGATCTGCCCGGTACGTATTCTCTTTACTCGAATTCTGCCGATGAAGAGGTGGCGCGTGATTATATTATATTTGAAAAACCAGACGTCACACTCGTCGTCGTGGACGCAACCAGTCTTGAGCGCAATCTTAACTTGGCGCTCCAAGTGCTTGAGATGACGGAATCAGTCATCCTTTGCGTGAATTTAATAGATGAGGCACAGAAGAAAGGCATCACCATCAATAAAGAATTGCTGGCGCAAGAACTAGGCATTCCTGTCGTGACGATGTCCGCCCGGAATAAAGACGGCATCGGCCGCCTATTACAGACGGTGGAAGAAATGGTTTCGGGCAAGATTGCTGTGAAACCGTTCGCCGTTCCATATTCCAAAGAGCTTGAAAAGCAGATTGAAGCGCTCACGCCAAGCATCCGCGACTTGTTCGGCGACCGCTTCCCTACCCGTTGGCTCGCTCTCCGGCTGCTTGACGGGGATGCGGCATTGATGCAGTCCCTTACTGCCAGATTGGAGCAGAAAGAGAGGGTTCTGGCATGAGGAAAACCGATGCAATCAAACAGCTGGAAGCACAAGCAAAAACACTTGCCCAAAGCAATATCCGTGAAGAGATTGTCGGAGGCATCTACCGGCAATCCCACCGTATTTCGCAAGCGGCCGTCAGCGCCAAAAGCGAACGGGATATCAAAACGGAAAAAATCGATAAAATCCTGACATCGAAGCTTTGGGGCTTCCCGATCATGTTCCTCATGCTCGGTACAGTGCTGTGGATCACAATCGCCGGAGCCAATGTCCCTTCCTCGATGCTCGCTGATTTGTTCAATACCGCCGAAGGATATTTGACGAGTGGATTCAATAAGATAAATGCCCCTGAATGGCTTCACGGCGTTCTTGTGCTGGGCTTATTCCGCGGAACAGGCTGGGTCGTCAGCGTCATGCTGCCGCCCATGGCCATTTTCTTCCCGATGTTCGCCCTTTTAGAAAACTATGGTTATCTGCCGCGCGTCGCCTTCAACATGGATCGCCTGTTCAAAAGCGCGGGGGCGCATGGCAAGCAGTCATTGACGATGGCAATGGGATTCGGCTGCAATGCGGCCGCCATTATGAGCACGCGCATCATCGAATCTCCGCGCGAGCGCATGCTGGCGATTCTGACGAATAATTTCATTCCTTGCAATGGGCGCTGGCCGACCTTGATTTTGCTCGCTTCCTTATTCATGGCGGCAAGCTTCACAGGAATAGAAGCAACCTTTGTCACATCCGCCATCTTGATTGGCTTCGTCCTGGTCGGTGTAGCGGTGACGCTGACTGTATCATGGATATTGTCAAAAACGGCCTTAAAAGGTGTGCCGACGCATTATACATTGGAACTGCCGCCTTATCGACGCCCGAAATATTTCGATACTATCCTGCGGGCAAGCCTCGATAAAACATGGCTTGTATTGAAACGGGCAATTGTTGTGGCCGCTCCTGCCGCGGTGCTGACCTGGATTCTCGCTAACATCTATGTTGGCGATGCCAGCATTCTGGCACACTTCGTTTCCTTCCTTGATCCGTTCGGCCGGGCTCTCGGGATGGATGGGTATATACTGGCAGCATTCATCATCGGCTTGCCTGCCAATGAAATCGTCATCCCTGTCCTGCTGATGGCCTATCTATCGACCGGGGCATTGACGGAGGTCGCCGAAACGTCGGAGCTGAAGCAAATCCTGCTCGACCAAGGCTGGACATGGCTGACCGCCCTGAATATGATGTTGTTCTCATTGCTGCATTATCCGTGCGGTACGACGCTGTTCAATATTTACAAAGAAACGAAGAGCCCGAAATGGACCTTCATGGCTTTTGCCATCCCGACCGGCATCGCAGTCGGTGTAACCTTCCTCGTTGCCACAATCGCCAAAGGCTTCGGCTGGGTATAAAGTGAATCTTTGATGAGCGGGGAGCTTCTTGATCTCCACTTATCAACAGATGAACCAATCGGATTGTTACAGGGACTTGTTGGAACGAATAAATATAGAAATAGGGAAGGAGATTGCAGCTCGCAATCTCCTTCCCTATTTCTATCGCAAATCTTTCACTTCATCCCTGAAATCCTTGTCATTCGCGACCTTGACAAAGAAATCGTTCAAATGCTTACTGAGCTTCGTGAACTCTTTCTGCTCCAGACCATTCAGGAATATGGTGATTTCCACTGTATTTTCCTGCTTATCTTCTATATAAATCGCCATATTGAGAACACTCGCGAACGAACCTCCTTTCATGCCCACATGGCGGTAGGCTTCTTGATTCCCTTCACTTTGCATCGCCGTTTCCATCAGAACTTCCAGATGCTTTTGCACATTTTCCGGGAAATAGCTCCTGCTGTTGATTTTACGTAAAACGGTCGCATAGTCGTTTGTGGATGCTTTAACGGAACGGCTGACAAAGATCCGGTCAAAGTCTTCATCATACCAATCATGAATATCCGCTTCCCGCTTATAGGCGCCGCCCCGGCTGCTTGCCATCTTCTCGTGAATCTTATTGGCGAGTGTCGCATACTGTTTATCTGATAAAACGTGCAGTTCTTTCTTGGCTGCTTTGATTTTTTCTTCTTTCGATAGCTTTTGATCATATGTATGCATTAATTCATAAGGAATAAGCAAGCTGGCATTGAAGTAGACGAACGGCTCGTGCTGCATGAGCCCCAGCTTTTCGATTTGTCTGTTGATGGCGTCCAATCCTAAGCGGTCCATCAAATATTCCGTATTGGCATTGCTGCTGAATACGATCATTCCTTTGGCTACTTCTTCAAGCGGAACGGCGTCCTGTTTGATCACCCCGTTGTCCTCCATGCTTTTCAGCCATTCGGGATGCGCTCCTCCATCCAAATTCTCCAAATAATAACGCTCCAGCTCTGGGAGGCCAATCATTTCATCCTCCTTAATTACCCCTTTCGCCGCTTGCTCCGCATATTCAATCGCAATCAGGATCTTCATGACGCTCGCAGTCGCCATCGGACGCTCACTATTGTAAGCGGCCAGTTCTTCTTCATTATAAATGGCACTCAGCGATGCCTTTTCCGGATTTTCCTTAATGAAGGCCAGCACTTTCTCCCCGTCCGGCCGATTCCCCGCCAATGCTAGGAAACTAGCAACCGCTATGACTACTACAATAATAATTCCGATATATAGCATTTTTTATATAACCCCGGGATTTTTTACATAATCATCCCATCTTTTACTCAAAAAGTAAAACAAGCGCCCCCCATGAATGAGGAACGCTTATTTCTTCCATCCGTTCTTAATGACGCCATATAATAGCCATGTACTTAAAATGGTCGATCCCAAGAAACCAAGAATGCCGAAGAGAGGGATATCCAAAACTTGAGGCCGCATCTGCGTGGTGCTAATTAAACTGGAGCCGATGAGCAAAGCCGCGCTGATGATGCAGATGATCACCTTATCGACCATCTTTCCGATTTGCTTAATCGGCTCTTCCGCCCCCGTTACATCCAAGTTCATTTTCGCTTGGCCTTTAACAGCCATCCGCAAGAAGTCGGACAAATGATTCGGCACATCCAATAATTTGCGCGTTTTCGAAACGAGCTGCTTGCCCGTTTGGCGGAATTCCTTTGAAAAATCGATATCCTCCATGATTCCGGCAGATAAATGGGCCGAAACGATATCGATGAAGTTCACTTCCGGGCTGCAATCTTTCAGTACGCCCTCAATTGTCATCAATCCCCTGGCAAGCATGGTGACGCTGGCAGGAATGGCGATGGCATGCTGCTGGCACACTTCCAAAATTTCCTGTACCATCTCCCCGATGTTCATGCTTTCAAAATCGAGCGAACCATAGCGCGACAGCAATAATTCTATATCGCTGTACAATTGCGAATGGTTGATAGTTTTCTTCGCCTTGCCTAATGTCAGGATTGCATCCTTCAGTTGATAAATATCATTATCGGCAATAGCTATGACCGCATTTTTAATGATCGTTTTATCGCGTTGATTCAACTTGCCGACCATGCCTAAATCCAGCCAGACAATCTTCCCGTCCCGAATCCAGATGTTTCCCGGGTGGGGGTCGGCATGGAAGTATCCGTCATCGAGAATTTGTTTTGCGTAATTATCCGCCAGCTTCGCACCGATTTCATCCATATCATAGCCCAATCGGCGCAGCGTTTCCATTTCATCGACCGGGATGCCTTCTATGTATTCCATGACCAGAACCCGCGATGTGGTCAAATGGCGCTCGATATTCGGAAAAGCAACGTATACGATCTGCTCGTTCAATTCGGCCAATTCGCGGCAGTTTCTTGCTTCAAGCAAGAAATCCATCTCTTGCTGCGATACAACCCACAATTCTTCGATGATTTTGTTGAAGTCAAGGACATCGGCAGGCCCTTCGATGATTTTCAACAGTTTGGCGGCTTTTCGTATGAGCGCAATATCCTTTGCCATGACTTCCTGGATGCCGGGCCGCTGCACCTTTACAACCGCTTTCTTTCCATTCTTCAACGTCACTCTATGTACTTGTGCGATGCTTGCAGAACCAAGAGGCTTTTCCTCAATTGTCGGAAAAACCTCTTGGATGGGAACGCCGTATTCTTGTTCAATCAACGCCACTACTTCCCCGAAATCGACCGGCTTCACATCAGTGCGCAGCTTCACCAGCTCTTCGCAGTAACTTTGCGGCAGCAAGTCGGAGCGCATGCTCATGATCTGCCCCAATTTCACATAAGTAGGGCCGAGATCTTCTATAATGAGTCGCAGCTTCTCAGGTGTGATGCCATGGATGACTTCGTGCTTCTTCAACACCACCACAATCTCTCTCAATCTGTTTTTGTTATTGTCTTTTGATTTGCGATTGTCTCCCTGCTGCTTCTCCATATGCTTATTTCTCCATTTCAGCTAATTTCATCTTAAGTAGCGCAATTTCTTCTTCGCTCATTTGATCAAGTTGATCGATAAGAGCGGGATTTGATTGTACTTCTTGCTGCGGCACTTCTGCAGTTTTTTTCTGACCCGCTTCTTTCACAGTACGTTTCAATTCTTCATTCAGCACTTTACCTTGCTCAACAGTAATTTCTCCTTTAGAGATAAGTGAATTAACAATTTGTTCTGACTTCTCCGCTGTTGTTGCGATTGCCCCGATACCTGCTAATAACACTTTCTTCAACTCACTATTTAAGCTCATGATAACCCCTCCTCTGTGAATGAGACCATATACTCGCTTATCAGTCGGCCGACATATCTGATCAGTTGCTGGCCGTCCTGCTGATTGTCCAATTCACTGCACAGCAGGGCGGCATAGACAGTGTTCCCTTCATATGTAATGATACCGCAATCATGCTCGATGCCGGGGAGCTCCCCTGTCTTGTTCCCGATCCAGAGTGACTCTTCATTCATCTCATACGGCAATTTATCGCGGAATTGCTGCTTGCCGAGCATCTCAAGCATTGCCTCCCTGCTTGCTTCCGATAATAAGCCGGATTCATTGATGAGGCGCAATGACCTATGTAAATCTTTTGCACTAATCACGTTGTCATATCCGCGCTGCAAGCTTGCAAAGTCCATCATTCTTCTATGAATGGAAGTTGCATATAGTCCTAATGTATTATATCCGGTTTTAATTTCTTCCAAACCTATTAAATCGATTACTAGATTAGTAGCCGTATTATCCGAGACAATCACCATCAATGTTAACAAATCTTTCACGGTGGCTGAACGGAGGGAAAGAGCCTGCAGGACGCCCGCGCCGCCGACGATATCCTGCTCGCCGATGGCAATCATCTTCTCAAGCTCCAATAGCCCCGCTTCATGGCGCCGGAAAGCTTCAATGAGCAGCGGCACTTTGATCGTGCTTGCCGCCGAATGGACTGTTTCTTCCTTATAAGCAATCTGTTCATCGCCATGACTGATGATATAAGCAAACTTTCCCGGGCGCTTTCTAATCTCTTGCCGGATTTTTTCATGCATGATTTGCAAGCCGCTCATTGGATGTTCACTTTCATGGCCGAAGCTCCGCTCTGTTTCACTTCATTCGGGTACAGGTGGCATTTCACATAATGATTCTCTCCGATTTCTTGCCAGGCGGGTGTTTCCTCCGCGCATACACTCGTCGCCATGCGGCATCTCGTCCGGAATACACAGCCGCTCGGCGGATTCATCGGACTTGGCAGTTCGCCTTCCAAGATAATGCGTTCACGCTTGTCCTCCACATCCGGGTCAGGTATCGGGATAGCCGACAGCAGCGCCTGCGTATAGGGGTGCAGCGGCTCGCTATACAGCTGGCTGCTTGTTGTCATCTCCACCAGATGCCCTAAATACATCACACCGATTCGATCGCTTATTTGCTTCACCATAGAAAGGTCATGGGCTATGAATAAATAGGTAAGCCCTTTTTCATCTTGCAGCTTCTTCAATAAATTCACGACTTGGGCTTGTACAGATACATCGAGGGCCGAGATCGGCTCGTCAGCGATAATGAATTCCGGGTCCAGCGACAGCGCGCGGGCGATGCCGATCCGCTGGCGCTGCCCGCCGCTGAACTCATGCGGATACCTGCTCGCATGATCGCGGCTCAAGCCAACATCTTCAAGCAGCTGGAAAACCCGCTCCAAACGTGTTTGCTTCGTGCCGATATGATGGACTTCCATCGGCTGTGCGATAATCTCCGCCACAGTCAGCCTTGGATTTAGCGAAGCGTACGGATCCTGGAAAATCATCTGCATATGGCGGTGGAAGGCGAAACGTTCCTTCTTCGTCATCTTGTGGATATCGCGGCCATTATAAAGCACCTCGCCATCCGTCGCATCATATAGGCCCATCACCGTCCTGCCAAGCGTCGATTTACCGCAGCCGGATTCACCGACAATCCCGAACGTCTCTCCTTTATAGATATCGATGCTTACATCATCAACAGCTTTGAGCGTGGACTTGGCATCCATTTCAAAATACTTCTTCACATTCTTAATAGTCAAAATCGGTTCTCTCATATCGTTTCCTCCGCACCGTATCTTCTGGCAGCGCATAATTCCTGTTCATACAGAGTGCCATTCAAATCGATTATTTCAATAGGGCGTCCTGTTTTCGGCGAGTGCAGCATTTTTCCATCACCATAATAGAAGCCTACATGATGAATCTCTCCCTTGCCCTGTTCATAGGCGAAGAACAGCAAATCACCCGGCTTCAGCTCCGAAAGCGCCACTTCTTTCCCGTCAAAAGCTTGCTCCGAGGCATCACGCGGGATTCGGTAGCCGTTCGCGCGGCACATATTATAGACAAAGCCGGAGCAATCATAGCCGAAGCTGCTCATGCCGCCCCACAAGTAAGGAAGGCCGATGAACTGCTCGCCGCTTTTGATGAAATCGGCATTGCTTCCCGTTTCACAGCCTTGATAGATCTTCACATCACTTGCCGCGACCGACCCGTAGCCTGTCGGTGTCTGGACGATCGCCCAATCGCCCTCCAAGCGATGAACAGGCAGAAGCGTCGCGAAGCTCAATACGATTTCCTCCTGTTCCTTCTCTGTTTTCAATGCGGCCTTCCTGCTTGTCACCATCGCCAATTGCCCATAAGCCCTGTTCTCCTGCTTCCTCGTCAATTGGCAAGTAGGAATCCAGCCCGGGTAGCCTTGATTATGCTTCGAGGATGGCTGGTTCGGAATGACGACACGCGACCAGCCATCCTTCTGCTCAACCAACAGTACTTCCTCTCCATACAGCACTTGGGTTTGCACGCGATTGCTTTCACACAAATCAAGCAGTGCGGCATCATCCAACCGACGGAGCCATTCATCAGCGCGACATGAAGCGGAAAGCATAGGCGCATCAATCTCTCTTGGGCTAGCAGGAGATGTCCAGACGGTTGCTACAGGAACATTTACGATATAAACTTCACTCATATGATTTCCTTCCTCTCTTATGAAATAATGGCAGAAATGCCCAAACCCGACGTTTCCGGAAAAGAAATATGCCTGCCTTCATACCGGATGCCGCCTTGAACCGGGTCTTTCGCCAGCATCAGCGGCGCATCAAAGTCGAAACGGGTAATATTCTTCTGGCCGGCGGCGAAATGGGCGGCGGCCGTAATGCCCAGCCTCGTCTCGATCATGCTTCCGACCATGCATTCCACGCCGCAAGCCTCCGCCATTCGATTAATAATTAATGCTTGATAGATTCCTCCTGCCTTCATCAATTTAATATTGATCAAGTCGGCGCTTCTTGTACGCAATACCTCGAAGGCATCCGCCGGCGAGAAGACACTTTCATCCGCCATAATCAGTGTGTCCACCGCATCCGTGACAGCCTTCATCCCGCGGATATCCGCATGGTGGACGGGCTGCTCGATCAATTCGATGCCTAGCTGCATATCCTCCATCTTCCGGATGATAGCGACCGCTTCTTTTACACTCCAGCCCTGGTTCGCATCGAGGCGCAGCTTGACATCGGGGCCGGCCGCTTCGCGGATCGCCCGTATTCTCGCCAAGTCTTTCTCCACATCGCCTTTGCCGACCTTCACTTTCAGCACCCGGAAGCCATCCGCTATATAGCGTTTAGCATCTTCGCCCATTTCTTCCGGGCTGTTGACACTGACTGTGAAATCCGTTTCGATGCGGTCTTTATAACCGCCTAAATATTGATACAAGGGCAGACCGCTGTATTGCGCCAAACAGTCGTACAAAGCCATATCGACAGCGGCTTTTGCACTGCTGTTGCCGATTAGTGCAGCATGCAATCCTTGAAAGACAGCTTCATAGTTTATCAGATTCTTGCCAAGCAAATAGGGTTTGAAAACCGTTTCGATGGCGCCTTGAATGCCCGCCAGGCTATCGCCGGTAATCACATGCGTCGGCGGCGCCTCCCCGAAGCCGATGATGCCGCTGTCGCATGTGACTTTCACTATAACGCTTTCCGCTGTCACCACGGTCCGGAGCGCTGTTTTAAACGGCTTCGTCAAAGGAACCGCCAATTGAAATGTTTCAATATCCTTGATGATCATTATTTACCTCCCAAAGCAATCATTCAGACAAGCCGCTTTCCACAATTAAATGCTTATGCTCAGTGCATAATACGGCGTTCGTGCCTAACGGGACAGAAATATGCGGCGAACAATGCCCCATTTTCAGCCCCTTCAGTGTCGGCTTGTTAATCAGTGCGGCATAATGCCCGAGGACTTCATCCAATGTCAATGTTTGAGTGCGATTTCCTGGGACGCAATTTTGAAAATCGCCAATCACCAGCCCTTCGATATTGTTCAATTTACCTGCCATATATAATTGGTTCAGCATCCGGTCGACCGACCTCGGCTCCTCGTTCACATCTTCAATGAAAAGGATTTTACCGTCCGTCTCAATTTCAAACCGCGTGCCTAATGTGGAAGTCAATAAGCATAAATTGCCGCCCACCAGCTGCCCTTCCGCCCTTCCTGCGACCGGTGTTTCAATCGGTGAAATGCTTTCGTCATATATAATGTCATGGTTGTGGAAGAGCTGCTGGAAATAGCGGGATGTGATTTCCTGAAAGTCCGGCTTCCCGAAATCCGAGGCAAGCATCGGACCGTGGAACGTCACTAAGCCGCTGCATTGCCGAATTGCTGTATGCAAAAATGTCAAATCGCTGTAGCCCCAAAAAATCTTGGGATTGCAGCGGATCAATCCATAATCGATATAAGAAGCGATGCGCCCTGTGCCATAGCCTCCGCAGGCGCTTATAATCGCCTTCACTTCACAATCGGCGAACATGGCATGCAAGTCGGACAGGCGTTCTTCATCTTTGCCGGCCAAATAGCCGTATTCGCTGAAAACATGTTCGCCCAGCTTCACCTGCAAGCCTAAATTCTCTATATATCCAAGAGCCCGCTGCAATGACTCTTGGTCCGGCGGGCTTGCCGGAGCAATAACGCCGACAACATCGCCTTTCTTCAACATTCGTGGTTTCACCAACATCACAGAACCCCCTTCAAACGAATAATCCATTGTATGAGAACAAGGGATGTTCATATGTCAGAACATCCCTTGAAAAGTGGAATCGACCGCGCTAGCTCCGCAGGGTCTAAGACAGACTCTTCGGGAAATGCCCCCATTTCCGAATGTGGATGGCTTATATCCCGGAGGAGCTGGCCGATGCAGCTGGATCAAGAAAAGCGGAATCGGCCTTTACTTCTTGTCAGCCCACTTCAACTCTAAATAGCCCACAGGATGGTACAAGATTCCTGTCACACCGTCCGCAAGAATATACGGCAGGTTGTAGAAATTGATTGGGATGATCGGCGCTTCATCCATCAGGATTTTCTCTGCTTCGTACAGCATTGCGAAACGTTTCGCTTCGTCGCCTTCAAGCTTCGCGTTTTTGATCAATTCATCGTATTTTGCGTTGCTCCAGCCTGTACGGTTCATCGAATGGCCTGTTTGGAAGCTTTCAAGTGCATTGACCGGATCTGCATAATCCATTAAGAAAGAGCTTCTGGAGAATTGGAATTTCAATGCTTTCTGCTGTTCGGAGAATACATTCCCTTCCATGTTCGCCAGTTTCACGTCCACCCCTAAGTTCTGCTTCAGCATTTGTTGTACGGTTTCCGCATATTTCTGATGCACCGGGCTTGTGCTGTATGTTAATGTAACAGGCGGAAGTGTTTTATACCCTTCTTCTTCCATGCCTTTTTTCAATAATTTCTTCGCTTCTTCAATATCTGTCTTTAAAAGATCGCCGTTTGTTTCACGGAAATCTTTCCCCTCATTATCTTTCAAGCCGTAGGATACGAAGCCATATGCAGGCTTTTCTTTATTCTTGGCTACATAATCGACGATTTCTTGCTGGTTGATTGCCATGGCGAATGCTTTACGGATATTTTTGTTTTGGAACGGCTCTTGGCCGACATTCAGACGATAGAAGTAAAGGCCGCCTTGCTCATCGACTTTCACTTTTCCTTCTTTATATAATTGCTCAGAAAGCTCGGCCGGGACGTCCGTTTTATCAAGCTCGCCGTTTTGGAACATTTGATATTCCGTATTCTTGTCGTTGACGATTGCCCAATTCACTTCGTCCAGCTTCACTGTGCCGGCATCCCAGTAGTCTTTATTCTTCTCATATTTAAAGTGGCTCGCTTGGTCCCATTCCGTCAATATGAAAGGCCCGTTGGATACGAAAGTCTCCGCTTTGTTGAACCATTCGGGATTCTCCTTGTCGACCTTCTCATTGACCGGGAAGAATGCAGGATTCGTGATGACATTCAAGAAATACGCTTGCGGTTGAACCAATTTCACTTCTAATGTTTTTTCATCGATTGCTTTGACCGCTACCTCCTCAATCTTGCCTTTGCCTGAGTTATATGCTTCGGCGCCTTCAATAAAATAGGCAAGGAATGCTGTCGGATAAGCCGCTTCCGGCTTTAAGATCCGCTTCCATGCGTATGCGAAGTCCCCTGCTGTGACAGTGTCCCCATTCGACCATTTCGCATCACGCAGATGGAATGTATACACTTTGCCGTCATCTGAAACCTCCCATTTCTCGGCCATGGCCGCTTCCGGCTCATGCTTTTCATCCAAACGCAACAAACCTTCCATCAAGTTGTTCAGAGCGTTGTATGATACACCGTCAAACCCTTTTGGCGGGTCGAAGGATGTCGGCACATCCCCGTTGTTCAAATTCAGGACCTTCTTCTCTTCCGACTTGTTCTCCGCGCTGCCTTCATTCTCTTTCGTGCCTGTGCTTTCTTTGGCTGTACAAGCCGCCATGACAAACACCAGCATAGCGACCAAAATCAATGACCAAACCTTCTTCATCTTGCAAAGACCCCCTTCTCACTTTCTTCGTTTATATGGTAAATCAGATTACCCTTTAGCCCTTTCATCCATCAGCCAGCAATCGACGTAATGCTGTTCGTTGATTCTCATGTGGGCCGGCTGGAGTTTCTCGCAGACAACCATCGAATGCGGACATCTTGCCGCGAACGCGCATCCGGCAGGCGGCGAGAACAAGTCCGGAGGCGAACCGGGAATCGGTGTCAGTTCCTTGCCTGTCGTATCGAGCCGCGGCACCGAATAAAGCAAGCCTTTCGTATACGGATGCTTCGGCTCATAGAAGATATCCCTGCGCGAACCGAATTCGACGATTTTTCCGCCATACATGACAGCGACGCGGTCGGCGACGGATGCGACCACGCCTAAATCATGCGTAATCAAGATGATGCTTACACTTGTACGCTTCTGTATATCTTTAAACAAATCGAGGATCTGCGCTTGTATCGTTACATCAAGCGCTGTCGTCGGCTCATCGGCAATCAGGACATGAGGTTCGCACACAAGTGCCATCGCGATTACAATCCGCTGACGCATCCCTCCCGAGAATTCATGCGGATACTGCTTCATCCGGATTTCAGGGCTTGGGATGCCGACGAGCTTCATCATCTCCAGCGCCTTTTGCTTAGCGGCTTGCTTGGGGATGCTCGTATGATGGCGGATGCCTTCTGTCATTTGCTCCCCGATTGTTAACGTCGGATTCAGGGCAGTCATCGGATCTTGGAAAATCATTGAGATATCCACGCCCCGGATCGCCCGCATTTCCTTGTCCGACAGTTTCGTCAAATCTTTATTGTCAAACAGGATGCGCCCTTGATGGATGCGTCCTGCCGGTGTGGGGATCAAGCGCATGATGCTTTGCGAGGTGACGCTTTTTCCACAGCCGGATTCCCCGACGATGGCGAGCGTTTCGCCTTTATGAAGGTCAAAGGTCACGCCGCGCACAGCTTGCACTTCCCCGCCATACGTTTTAAAACGGACGTGCAGATCTTCTACCTGCAAAATCTTTGCCATACGAATTTACCTCCTTAGCTTAGGATCGAGCGCGTCTTGCAGGCCGTCACCTAGAACATTGAATGAAAACATCGTGAGTGAGATGAAGAAGGCCGGGAAGAATAAACGCCACCAATGCCCCGATAAAATGACAGGCAAGGCATCATTCGCCATCGACCCCCAACTAGCTAAAGGAGATTGTATCCCCAGGCCCAGAAAGCTCAAGAAAGCTTCCGCGAAAATAGCCGATGGAACGGTCAGCGTCATTTGCACGATAATGAGCCCCATCGTATTCGGCACAAGGTCTTTCCGGATAATCCGTCCCGTGCTCGTTCCGAACGTTTTGGAAGCCATGACAAACTCATAATTCTTGATTTGCAGAACTTGTCCCCTGACGATCCTAGCCATCCCCACCCAGCCTGTAAAGGTCAAAGCGAGGATGATCGTACCGAGGCCCGGGCCCATTACAACCATCAAGAGAATAACAACCAATAAATACGGAAGGCCATACAGCACTTCCACAATCCGCATCATGACCGCATCTGTCCTGCCGCCCTTATAGCCGGCGATCCCCCCATAAATCACACCGATGATAAAATCGATAAGCGCGGCCACCACACCGACAAATAAGGAAATCCTTGCTCCGTACCATGTCCGCGTGAAGACATCTCTTCCAAGTTCGTCCGTACCGAACCAATGCTCCGAAGAAGGAGGCAGGTTCTGGTCGGCCAGCACTTGGCGGTCCATCGTATGGGGAGAAATGAGCGGGCCGATTACCGCCATAATGAATAGAAGGATAAGGCAAATCAAACCTGCCATCGCCAACTTGTTTTTACGCAGTCTACGCCAGGAATCCTGCCAATACGATTGGCTCGGCCTTACAACTGCTTCAAGCTGATTGTCGTCCGTCTTTGAGGGAGCAAACCATTCATCGGGAATGGTTGTCTGATTGTTCTTGATTGCCATTATCTCCCCTCCTTTTTATGAAACTTGATCCGCGGGTCCAGCAGCCCGTATACGATATCCACAATGAACAGCATGGCAATCAGGATGGCCCCGTAGAATACGGTGGTCGCCATAATAACCGGATAATCCCGCGTATTGATGCTCTCCACGAAATATTTTCCCATGCCCGGGATGGCGAAAATCTTCTCGATGACGAATGTTCCTGTCAAAATGCTTGCCGCCAATGTTCCAAGAACCGTCACGACAGGCAACAGCGCATTCTTTAAAGCATGCTTCAAGACAATCTTCACCGGCGACAATCCTTTCGCTTTCGCCGTTTTGATATATTCTTGCGTAAGCACTTCCAACATGCTCGACCTGGTCAGCCGCGCGATAATCGCCATCGGCCCTGTAGCCAAGGCAAGTGTCGGCAGCACCATATGGGCCGGGCTTGTCCAAGTGGCAGCCGGGAGCCATTGTAAGTTGACAGCGAATTGCTGGATCAATAACGTCGCAAGTACGAAGTTCGGAATCGAAATCCCAAGTACGGCTATTGTCATCGCCGCATAATCGACCAGCCCATTATGGCGAAGAGCGGCAATCACGCCGAGTGCGATGCCGGAAATGGTGGCGACAACCAATGTAATCGCCCCAAGCTCGAATGAAACCGGAAACCCGCCGGAAAGCATGCTGTTCACATCTTGTGTCGCCTTTACAATCGAAGGGCCGAAATCCAATGTGACGAGCGATTTCAAATAATATGCATATTGAACAAATAACGGCTCATCCAAGTGATAGAAGGCCTCCAAGTTCTTCTGGATTGCTTCGCTTGTTCCGCGCTCCTGGTTGAACGGGGAGCCCGGGATGGCATGCATCAAGAAGAAGGTTAGCGTCGCGATGAGCCAGAGTGTCGCAATCATGGCAAGAAATCGTTTCAATAAGTAATTCCTCAAGTTCGATCACTTCCTAGCAAAAAGTGGTATTGGACGCTAATTCAGTCATGACAAGCATAGCTTGGTACGCTTCAAGAATATCTTTGGCTTGGAAGGTCACAGAAGTAGTGCCTTCAATCAATTGTGTTCCGGGCATGAGATGAGCCCATTCTGCTTGCCCATAGTTTGTGAATTCAATCGTTAGAAGTGGATTCTTTGGTGGTGTCAATGGCTTGATCAAGTGGCGGTCCGCTAATGCTTGCGCTGTTTTTTCACGCAGCAGTTCCGCTGCTTTCTTAGGAGTTAAGGAGATGCTTGAAGATCTGGATGTTGTTTCTTTCACGACTGCTGTTACAATATTGGGAACAAGGTCTTCCGCTTCGCGCGCCGCCCCGTCATCGCCTGCCACCATGAGCAGCGGTACGCCGAAATGGCCTGCCACATAGGCATTAAAGCCCAATTCCCCGATTTCAACTTCATTTATGTACATTTTTTTGACGGCGAACACCATCGTGTGCGCCATGACACCCCGTGCCGATGCCCTGGCATGATAGCCGGCGAAGATAGCGCCCTTATAGGAACTGTCCAAGCCCTGCACCATGGAGAACGGCTTCACGTCTCCGGTGATCAGCCGCACATCCGGATGCATCTGTTCAATCAGGAGATTATTCATCTTCGAATGGCTATCGTTGACGACGACTTCCGTGCAGCCTTCCGCGAATGCGGCTGCAGCTATGGCATTCGCCTCATCCGTCATGATTCTGCGGCTGCGTTCATAGTTGTGCTGGTTCGAAAATACATGGGTATAATCCGCCAACCCGGTGATTCCTTCCATATCGACCGACATATATAATTTCATAGTTACACCTCTTTATCTGAAGTTTCAGAATTTTATATTCACAATTGATATGTTGCAAAACCTTTCAATTCCCTTCTCTTTCTTTAGTTGCCCCCTTTATATGCTAATTAAATAATGAGTTAGAATACATTTCTATTCTCATAGTCTATCATAATAACTTTTTCTGTATTTATCTAAATATATCAGAAAATTGAATTATAAGAAATATATAGATGTAAAATTATATCTAAAAATCATATTGTTTCCATCCGACAAACAAAAAAGAAATAACCCAACAAAGACGAGGAAAGCTGCCGAAACAGAAGGACGCTTG